>NZ_FJUR01000001.1:747500-1421875 GCF_900067135.1 Rhizobium sp. 9140
CGGTTCACTCTTGTCGACGCGCTCCTGAAAAGGGGGTGTTGATGATGGGGGATCGGTTCTGATGGTTTGCCGGTGAGCGTTGCCTGACCGCGCGCTCTCAGACATGATCTCGAGAAGCTGGTCTTAAGATCTGACCTTGCAGTGCACCGGCGTGCCTGCGGATAAGGCTCAGATCGAACACGTCGATGGCATCTTATTGAAGTCTGGTTGTAAAAGGTAACCAGGCTGTTGTTTCCACGCATATCGTTAGCGTGGGAATGTCATTCGCCGCATCTGCAAAGGTGCCCGGATGGCCAGGTTTTGCACCCCTTCGAGCGCAAGCGAGGAGGAAAGGTTTGCAAGACCCAACAAGGGATGAGCATAGGCAATGAGAACGATCAAGTGAATTAAGGGCAATTGGTGGATGCCTTGGCATGCACAGGCGAAGAAGGACGTGATACGCTGCGATAAGCTAAGGGGAGCTGCGAATAAGCTTTGATCCTTAGATGTCCGAATGGGGAAACCCACCTTAAATGCTTGGGAAATCGAGCGTGCCGACGGCACGTGTGATCCGGAATTGGTAAGCAGTGAGCAGTTGGTTTCCATCTGTTTACGGCTCACGACTGACGGCTTACCGCGTCAAGGACGCGCTCGGTTTCCAAGCATTATCAATAAGGTATCTACACCTGAATCCATAGGGTGTAAGAGGCGAACGCAGGGAACTGAAACATCTAAGTACCTGCAGGAAAGGACATCAACCGAGACTCCGCAAGTAGTGGCGAGCGAACGCGGACCAGGCCAGTGGCGATGATTGCTAAAGCAGAACGACTTGGAAAGGTCGGCCATAGTGGGTGATAGCCCCGTATGCGGTGATGCTTTTATCGTCCTAGAGTAAGGCGGGACACGTGAAATCCTGTCTGAACATGGGGAGACCACTCTCCAAGCCTAAGTACTCGTGCATGACCGATAGCGAACAAGTACCGTGAGGGAAAGGTGAAAAGCACCCCGACAAGGGGAGTGAAATAGAACCTGAAACCGGTTGCCTACAAACAGTCGGAGCCATTATTGGTGACGGCGTACCTTTTGTATAATGGGTCAACGACTTAGTGTGACATGCAAGCTTAAGCCGATAGGTGTAGGCGCAGCGAAAGCGAGTCTGAATAGGGCGTTTGAGTATGTCGCATTAGACCCGAAACCGAGTGATCTAGCCATGAGCAGGTTGAAGGTTGGGTAACACCAACTGGAGGACCGAACCCGCATCTGTTGCAATAGATTGGGATGACTTGTGGCTAGGGGTGAAAGGCCAATCAAACTCGGAGATAGCTGGTTCTCCGCGAAAACTATTTAGGTAGTGCGTCGAGCGAATACCTCAGGGGGTAGAGCACTGAATGGGCTATGGGGACTCACCGTCTTACTGATCCTAATCAAACTCCGAATACCTGAGAGTACTACTCGGCAGACACACGGCGGGTGCTAACGTCCGTCGTGAAGAGGGCAACAACCCTGACCTCCATCTAAGGTCCCCAAGTCATGGCTAAGTGGGAAAGGATGTGAGACTCCCAAAACAACCAGGATGTTGGCTTAGAAGCAGCCATCATTTAAAGAAAGCGTAACAGCTCACTGGTCTAATTAAGGGGTTTTGCGCCGAAAATGTAACGGGGCTAAAGCCATGCACCGAAGCTGAGGGTTCTGACGATCCTAACGGATCGCAGAGCGGTAGCGGAGCGTTCCGTAAGCCTGTGAAGGGAGACCCGTGAGGGCTCCTGGAGGTATCGGAAGTGCGAATGTTGACATGAGTAACGATAAAGAGGGTGAGAGACCCTCTCGCCGAAAGACCAAGGGTTCCTGCTTAAAGTTAATCTGAGCAGGGTTAGCCGGCCCCTAAGGCGAGGCGGAAACGCGTAGTCGATGGGAACCACGTTAATATTCGTGGGCCTGGTGGGAAGTGACGGATTGCGTAACTTGTTCTGACTTATTGGATTGTCAGGGCGGGGAAGCGGTTCCAGGAAATAGCCCCACCGTATAGACCGTACCCGAAACCGACACAGGTGGTCAGGTAGAGCATACCAAGGCGCTTGAGAGAACTATGCTGAAGGAACTCGGCAAATTGCACGCGTAACTTCGGAAGAAGCGTGACCCTTTTGTACGCAAGTATGATGGGGTGGCACAGACCAGGGGGTAGCGACTGTTTATCAAAAACACAGGGCTCTGCGAAGTCTTTAAGACGACGTATAGGGCCTGACGCCTGCCCGGTGCTGGAAGGTTAAAGGGAGAGGTGCAAGCTTTGAACTGAAGCCCCAGTAAACGGCGGCCGTAACTATAACGGTCCTAAGGTAGCGAAATTCCTTGTCGGGTAAGTTCCGACCTGCACGAATGGCGTAACGACTTCCCCGCTGTCTCCAGCATAGACTCAGTGAAATTGAATTCCCCGTGAAGATGCGGGGTTCCTGCGGTCAGACGGAAAGACCCCGTGCACCTTTACTATAGCTTTACACTGGCATTCGTGTCGGCATGTGTAGGATAGGTGGTAGGCTTTGAAGCTTGGACGCCAGTTCAGGTGGAGCCATCCTTGAAATACCACCCTTATCGTCATGGATGTCTAACCGCGGTCCGTTATCCGGATCCGGGACAGTGTATGGTGGGTAGTTTGACTGGGGCGGTCGCCTCCGAAAGAGTAACGGAGGCGCGCGATGGTGGGCTCAGAACGGTCGGAAATCGTTCGTCGAGTGCAATGGCATAAGCCCGCCTGACTGCGAGACTGACAAGTCGAGCAGAGACGAAAGTCGGTCATAGTGATCCGGTGGTCCCGCGTGGAAGGGCCATCGCTCAACGGATAAAAGGTACGCCGGGGATAACAGGCTGATGACCCCCAAGAGTCCATATCGACGGGGTTGTTTGGCACCTCGATGTCGGCTCATCGCATCCTGGGGCTGGAGCAGGTCCCAAGGGTTTGGCTGTTCGCCAATTAAAGCGGTACGTGAGCTGGGTTCAGAACGTCGTGAGACAGTTCGGTCCCTATCTGCCGTGGGTGTTGGAATATTGACAGGATCTGTCCCTAGTACGAGAGGACCGGGATGGACATATCTCTGGTGGACCTGTTGTCCTGCCAAGGGCATAGCAGGGTAGCTATATATGGACGGGATAACCGCTGAAGGCATCTAAGCGGGAAACCCCCCTGAAAACGAGTATTCCCTTGAGAACCGTGGAAGACGACCACGTTGATAGGCCGGGTGTGGACGTGCAGCAATGCATGAAGCTTACCGGTACTAATCGTTCGATCGAACTTGATCGTTCCCATTGCCCATGCTCATCGCAAGGTGAAGGCGAAAGCCTTCGCCGGTCGCCGCGAAGGCAAAGCCTTCGTCGGCTCGATCGCATGTTTTGTCCTCACGCTGTCGCGGCTTTGCCGCTTCGGCTCACGGACGGCGCGCCCAACGATGGGCGACGCGCCTTGCGCTTGCCAGACCACAGGGTCTGGGTCACAGGCGTCCGGCAAGCACTCCAAAGACGTGTTCAAATCCAGCGAAACAGACGCCACAGCAAAGTCATAACCGGCTCACTGCTTACAGCTCACCATTCGCCAACAAATCCAGCTTCTCATCGTTTGCCCTTAGCCGACCTGGTGGTTCTGGCGGGGTGGCCGCACCCGTTCCCATTCCGAACACGGCCGTGAAACGCCCCAGCGCCTATGGTACTTCGTCTTAAGACGCGGGAGAGTCGGTCGCTGCCAGGTCTGCTAAAGGCAAACATCAAACAACATCTTCTCAACACAACCTCAGTCCCTTTCCCTTCCGCGGGGTGGAGCAGCCCGGTAGCTCGTCAGGCTCATAACCTGAAGGCCGCAGGTTCAAATCCTGCCCCCGCAACCAAATCAAATCACACCATGAGAACTCATAAAGCCCCCGGCGCTCTCGCGTGCGGGGGTTTTGGCGTTCGGTGCGTTGCACGTTTCCATCAAGCTGAGCCGATAGGGAGAGAGATGAGGACCTTGCACATCCCGCATCTCGTCTCTGATGGCACCTCACCGTCGTAGACGGCTTGCCGCGGAAAATCGGGCAGGGGAGGCGGAGCATGCATGCGGAAAATGTTTGTTCCCGGGCGTGAGCCAAAGCGGGAGACACCTTCCTTCCAACACCACTGAAGCGCGTTCGTCAGGCGCATCTCAAAACCTCTGTCGGTTCATAAGGGAGTTCCGCCACGGGTGGCGCAAGCCGCCTCGCCTGCTGCTCGTCACCCTTCTGCTTCCGTCATCCCGATGACGTGGCTTCTCTCCTCCGTCGGTCTCCGGAAACGCAGATGTGACGGATAAACGTCGCCCGATCCGTTCGCTGCCCGCTACCTCGAACATCATTGAGGTCGCGGGCAGCGTGGCCCTGCTGGACCGAAGAACGGTCGAAACACCGAACATCCGGGCGATGGCCGTCCATCAGGGTCTCGACCACGACGGCATCGCGTGTCGGGGCGGCTTGACGGATGATGGCCTCGCTGCAGTGGGACACCCATTGATGGGAATTGCTCGCCTCGACCCGCACACCGATTTCATCCGACGCCACGACCGCCGCCCGGCGCAGGGAGGCGATGGCAACATCGCGCTCGGCGACGAATGTTCCTTGGCGCCGGCGCAGCATATTCATCAGGCCGCCTTGGCCGACGGTCAGTCCGAACAGGTTGGCGACCGCACCTCGAAGCTGCTCGTAGGACGGCGCCTTAAAGGTCATGAGATAGGTCGCCACAGCATGCAGCCGCAGTCCGATCGGCATGCCCTTGGCCGCATCCGGCACGGGCGCGGCGTTGAGCATGCCGCAGGACGGACGATACCGCCAGACGCCGGTGGCGCTCGACGAAGGGCTTGATCTCCGGCAACTCGATGGTCTCATGCTCGCTGACGACCGACACGGGAAAATCGTGTCCCAGGACCGTTCCGCAGCACGCGCATTGATCGGCACGATGATCGACGACGCGATCGACATGAGCGGTTATCACCCGGCTGTGCCGTTCATGACCAGGCTTGGCTCCGCCGGGCTCGGGTCGTTCGCGCTGTTCCTTGCGATCCGTCGACGGCGGCTTCGAGGATGCGCCCGACGCTGGATCTTCAGCACCAGATCGATCAGCTCTTCCTTCGTCAGACGTTGCAAATCACCGCGGTCCAGACCAACAGGAATTCCGTGGTTGCACGCTTTGACAAGGGGGTGAGTAATTACCGCCCTCCGAGGTCATGCCGTCACTGGGGATATCACCGCACCCATCCGCAAGCTCGGCGAGGCAGAACGGAAGGCGACCAGCCAGGATGCTGCTGACGTCGCCTGGGCACTCGTCAATATCCGGACCTACTTTATACCGAAGCGGGCAAAGCGGAAATTCTGACCGAGCACCAGAAGCCTAGTCCGCCAATCACAATAGCCGTGGGCCATTCGTTGCGCTTACTGTCGATCAGCCCACCACGATCAACCCTGCGAGCCCTCATTTCCCGAGTGCATCCTGATCCCAGGCGAGCACCTGAAACGGCGAAGTGGAATGGGCGCCTGCGGACAAAACGGCGGTAACGCCGACCTCAGGGCGGTTTCTTTCCAACATAAGTTCGACGACGACACGATATGTTCGCGGTGGTTTCGTGTCGATCTGAGATGCCGCGACGAGCACGAGGTTTGCTATGGCCTGATCGGTTTCTGCCGCCTTCTTCCGCCGAAGCACGACGATTTCTCGAGACGTGGTTTTACCGATTCCGGGAATGGCCGCCATGAGAGGCTCCGGCGCGAAAAAGGCTGACAATCGGCCTGTAGGGTTGAAGACTGTGAGAAACGGGCGAAGCCGGGCGATGTCGTCTCGCGCCATGCCTGGGAGGAAGGCGATATCATCTAGGGCGCGAAACGGGGCGTTGCGGGCGCGCTGGCCGGGCGGTGGGTTGGCTGCTGTGTCGGGGCTGCCCGGTTGTGGCGTCTCCCCGGGCTCCCGCCAGTCGATGACCCTCGACGCGAAGACCTCCGGGCGCATGGTGGTCAATCCTGAGGCCCGATAGGCCGCGGCCAGCAGGTCCTTTCCGGAACCGTTCAGGTCCACCTTCCCGGCATCCGAGTTGACCCGTAATGTGACGACGCCCGCATCGAGCCGCAACTGCTGACCATCAATACTTTCGAGCGGGCGTTTCAAGATGAAAAGTTGATATCCGGCGAGCGCCACGGCCGACTGGAGAAGCGTTTCCCGCCGAAGATCGCGGCTGGCGAGATGCGCGGTATCCGTTGCAGCGCGTCCGAGCAAAAGAAGTGCGGCGACCAGGCTCGAAAGCAGGGCGACGACCGCGAGCACCGAGATGAGGATATAGCCGGAATGTCCTTGAAGGCGTGATGGACCTCTCATGGTCGAACGTAGCGCTCCCAGCCCCGGCCGTCATTGGGATCGATCGGCGCTGCACCTGCCGGTGATCCATTCTCCGGCGTGGACGGATCGTCAGGAACGAGGCTGCAGATTCCCTGTCCGGGTGCAGCGCATCCGGGTTCGGCATCGACGCGGATAGGTACGCGGACGCTCCCATGGAGCTTTCCGCGCGAGTCCGCCAAGGCGATGCGAATGGCAACCGGCATGGCGCGGCGGCCGGACCAGCGGTCTGTCAGGGCTTCTTGTCCGTTGGGAAGGCGTGAGAAATAGGCAAAGCGCACCGTATAGCCCTGTTGGAGAAGCGTGGCGGTCGCTGTCTCGCGGTCCATAACGGCATTTATATCGGTCGCATCCGGCGGAAGCGAACGTTCCTCGTCCCGCAAATCCGGGCCAACACTGGTCAGGATGACGAGGCGGCTGCCCGTAGCCGCTTCGGACGCCTTCGGGAAGCGGGCGAAGATCAAGGCCGTTTCCGTCCCCTCGAACACAAAGCCGGCTCCGGCACCTGCCCAGCGTTGGGGCGTCATGGTCTCGATCCTGTCGATCAGCGTGGAGAAGATGCGGCTTGTTTCCTCGATCTGTTGTGACGTCGAGGCGGTTCGGTCCGAGGCGCGCAGGACGAGCGAAACCAGCGATCCCAGAGCTACGAGGAGGAGCGCACCGATGGCCATCGCCGTCAGGGCTTCCACAAGCAGGAAACCGGAGGTCGGTGATCCCGGTCGCGGTGGTCGTGGAGACGAGGCGCGCGTCAAGGTGCACGCTCTTCCGGACGCGCATCTTCGGCGGTCGAAACCCGAATGAGCCGGATGGTCTCAAGGCTCACCACCGCTTCGCGACGGGCATTGAGCGACCAGCTGCTGCGCGGCGGAAGGGGCACGGTCACCATCATCCGGCGCGGTGTCCAGTCCACCGGCTTGCCCTCGGCATCCGCCGCCGTGGTAAACGGAAGGGGAAGAGGTTCGTATCGGATCGACCATGAGAGGCCATCCATGACACCGGCCTGGATGCCGTCGCCGGGATCGCCGCTGATGGGCGCCGTCATCAGCGATCGCGCCACCCGTTCCGCGCGCAGACGATCCTGGGCGCGACGTGTCCCCTCGATGGACGCCATCACAGCCTGCTGGATTGCCAGTGTGCCGAAGGCGAGCACGAGAAACGCCACAAGCACTTCGATCAGGGTGAAGCCACCCTGTACGCCGCCTTTGCGCATCGGAGACGTTGTTTTAGCGTGGCGCAACGGATGCCCCCAGGATGCGGATCATGGCGGTCGGTCCGGAAATGGCGATGCGAATGCGATCGCGTCCGGCGCTCAGCGCCAGCTCGCCGCTGGTCGCCCGTCCGTCTGGAAAGAATTGAAAGCCGGACGACCGCGCGGGCGAAAGGTTGAGCGCCATCGTCGCGGGCAGGGCGATCTCGCTTGTCGTGCGCGCGGATCGAATGCGTCCAGCATCGATAAAGACGGTGGTGGGACGCCCGGAGGCGATGGCCGCATTGCGCTCCATGCGCAGCAGCGCGACGATTTCGAACGCTTTGGAGCGTAGCGCCGTTGCGCCGGTTTGCGTACGGACGAGCGGCAATCCCAGCGAAGCGAGAAGGCCGAGCACGACGAGAGCCAGCACGACCTCGAGCATCGCGAAGCCGCCCCGTCTGTCACGCGAGATGGGGCGAGGCGTACGCGAAAAGCTACGCCTATTGGCTGACGATGTCGGCATCTGCGCCGCTCCCTCCGGCGACGCCATCGGCACCATAGGACAGGATCCGGTAGGGCGCCTTGTCGCCCGGAATGGAATATTGATAGGCATTGCCCCACGGGTCGGACGGCACGGCCTGCTGTTGCAGGTAGGGGCCGTTCCACCCCTGGGCCGAGCCCGGCCGCACGACGAGCGCGGACAGGCCTTCGCTCCTGGAGGGATAGCGGCCCATATCGAGATAGAAGAGGTCGAGCGACGACTTGAACGAACTCAGCTGCAAGGCCGCCGCGCGCGTGCGCGAACTGGTGAGGTAGTTGAGGACGCGCGGACCGACGAGACCCATGACGAGGCCGAGGATGACGAGGACGACGAGGAGCTCCACCAGCGTGAACCCCCCGGACCGGTCCCGGCGCGCTGGGCGCTGAGAGCGGCGGTGCAAAATTAGACCACGGTAGCGGCGGGATTGTCCCGCTTCGGGCGGCGTAAAAGTCGGCCACCTATTTCTCTTCTGCAATGAGCGCAGGAGGGCCTGGGGATCTATACCGTGGAATTATATCTGAAGGTTCGACTGGCTTGCTCGGAAGGCATGAGCCGGCGTCAGGCTGCAAAGCATTTCAACATATCGCGCGACAGCGTTTCCAAGATGCTGTCCTATTCGACGCCACCTGGCTATCAGCGACAATCACCGATCCGGCGGCCCAAGCTGGATGCGTTTGTCTCGACGATCGATCACTGGCTGGACGAAGACAGACAAGTGCCGCGCAAGCAGCGCCATACGGCCAAGCGGGTGTTTGACCGGCTTCGAGACGAATGCGGGTTCACTGGCGGCTATACGATCATCAAGGATTACATGCGCGAGCGGGATCAGCGCCGCCAGGAAGTGTTCGTGCCGCTGTCGCATCCGCCCGGCCATGCGCAGGCCGATTTCGGTGAGGCGATGGTGGTCATCGGCGGTGTCGAGCAGAAGGCGCATTTCTTCGTGCTCGACCTTCCGCACAGCGACGGCTGCTACGTGCGGGCCTATCCGGCGGCAGTGGCCGAGGCCTGGGTCGATGGCCATGTCCATGCGTTCGCTTTCTTCGGCGCCGTGCCGCAATCGATCGTCTACGACAACGACCGTTGCCTGGTGGCGAAGATTTTGCCTGACGGCACCCGCAAGCGCGCGACGTTGTTCAGCGGCTTCCTGTCCCACTACCTTATCCGGGATCGCTATGGCCGTCCCGGCAAGGGCAACGACAAGGGGAACGTCGAGGGTCTCGTCGGCTATGCCCGGCGCAACTTCATGGTACCGATCCCGCAGTTTGCGACATGGGAGGCGTTCAACACCTTTCTGGAGGAGCAGTGCCGGAAGCGCCAGCGCGACAGGCTGCGCGGCGAGAGCGAGACGATCGGCGAGCGCTTGCGGCGCGATCTGGCTGCCATGCGCGCCTTGCCAGCCTCGCCATTTGATGCCTGCGACCAGGCAAGTGCCAAGGTGACGGCGCAGTCGCTGGTGCGCTACAAGACCAACGACTATTCCGTCCCGGTCGCCTATGGCCATCAGGATGTGTGGGTGCGCGGCTATGTCAACGAAGTGGTCATTGGTGGCCGTGGCGAGATCATCGCCCGCCATCCTCGGTGCTGGGAACGGGAAGACGTCGTCTTCGATCCTGTCCATTACCTGCCGCTGATCGAGCAGAAGATCAATTCGCTGGATCAGGCAGCGCCCCTCCAGGGCTGGGACTTGCCGCAAGAGTTCGCTACGCTGCGCCGGTTGATGGAAGGCCGCATGGCCAAACACGGCCGGCGTGAGTACGTGCAGGTCCTCCGCCTGCTGGAGAGCTTCGAACTCGCCGATCTGCATGCGGCGGTGAAGCAGGCGATCCAGCTTGGCGCCATTGGCTTTGACGCCGTCAAGCATCTGATCCTGTGCCGGGTGGAACGCCGGCCGCCCAGACTGGACCTGTCCATCTACCCGTATTTGCCGAGGGCGACGGTCGAGACGACATCGGCGAAGGCGTATATGCGTCTCCTGTCGTCGGATGCGGGAGAAGTCGCATGAACACCCAAGCACCCGAGATCCTTCTCACCCATTATCTCAAAACCCTGAAGCTGCCGAGTTTCCAGCGCGAGTACCAGAAGCTGGCCCGGCTGTGCGCCACCGAAGGCGTCGATCATGTCGGATACCTCACCCGGCTTGCCGAGCGGGAGATGATCGAACGGGACCGTCGCAAGGTCGAGCGTCGCATCAAGGCGGCCAGGTTCCCGGTCGTCAAAAGCCTCGACAGTTTCGACTTCGCCGCCATCCCAAAGCTGAACAGGATGCAGGTGCTGGAACTGGCGCGCTGCGAATGGATCGAGCGCAGGGAGAACGTTATCGCTCTCGGCCCCAGCGGCACGGGCAAGACCCATGTGGCGCTCGGCCTCGGCCTGGCCGCCTGCCAGAAGGGCCTGTCCGTTGGGTTCACGACAGCGGCCGCACTGGTCAGCGAGATGATGGAGGCGCGCGACGAGCGGCGTCTCATCCGGTTCCAGAAGCAGATGGCCGCCTACCAGCTGTTGATCATCGATGAACTGGGCTTCGTGCCGCTGTCAAAGACCGGCGCGGAATTGCTGTTCGAGCTGATCTCGCAACGATACGAGCGAGGCGCGACCCTGATCACCAGCAACCTTCCTTTTGACGAATGGACGGAAACCTTGGGGTCCGAGCGCCTGACCGGCGCTTTGCTCGACCGCATCACCCATCACGTCAGCATCCTCGAGATGAACGGCGACAGCTATCGTCTCGCCCAAAGCCGCGCCCGAAAGGCCGGCTGACGCCCTTCGAAAATCGCAACGCGCGCATGAGACCCCCGCTCGGGCCTAAGCCCTCCCGGCGGTCTCATGCGCGCGCCACAAGTGGCCGACTTTTGCGCCGCCGCGTGGCAGGATTTTACTCCGCCGTTGACAGGAGAGATCCGGACCCCGCCGTGATCGCCCGCCAGGCGGAGGGGCGGGGCATGACCTCGATGCTTGAAGATGGGCTGGCCAAATGCGCCGAGGGCATGACCACCATCGACGAAGTGATCAGGGCGACCGGATGAGGCGCAGGGTCTTGTCTTACCATAAGGCGGCGCGCTCATGAGCGGCATCCTTTCCCGCATGGTCCGGCCGGCAAGGCCGATGCTTTCCGCCTTTGTGGATGCCGTCGAGCCCGTCTTCGTGGCGCTTGCGCCGGGCGCCCGATGGATCGCCGTGGAGGTCTCGGGCGATCGTCGCGATCCGCAGATGGCGGCAGAGGCGGCGGGCATGCCGCCCTCGTCCGGCGACCTGGCGTTCTACCGGGCCTCGCGGCGCGGCGCAGTCTTCCTCGGCCATGGCAGCAGCCTTCCCGAACCCGTCCGTCGGGCGTTCCGCAGTCGGGCGAATGCGGAGACAGAATTGCGCCTGCAGGCCGATCACGTCGTGACGACCCAGATCAAGGTGCCGATGGAAGCATCCGGCTTTGCTGCGCAGATCGTGGCCAGCCGCCTCGACAGGCTGACGCCCTGGCGATCGGAAAAGCTGCTGCACGGTTTTCATGTCGCCTCGAAACCGGGCGGCGATGGTCAGCTCACCGTCGACGTCGTCGCGACCTCGCGCGAGATCGTGGCGGCCGGCGTCGCCCGGCTTGCAGCCTTCGGCCTGGTGCCCTCGCGCGTCGGATCGGCAGGTGAGCCGATCGAGGAGCGTCTGCGTATCGATCTTCTCAACGGCGAGAACGATACGCTGCGCAAAACCCGTCGCAGACGCATCGCGGCGGGCACGCTTGCCGTCCTCGTCCTGACCCTCGCAGGCTTTCTCGCGTCGATCGCAGCACTTTCGATGAGCACGAGCGAGGTCGCGGACGCACAGGCGGGGCTGGATGCAACCCGCCGCAAGATGGTGGGGGCTTCCGGCAGCGGCGGCATTCGCGAGCGCGAGGCGGCTATGCTGGAGGCAAAGACTCCGGAGCAGGCGAGCTTTGTGCTGATCGACCGTCTCGCAACCATTCTTCCCGACACGACCACGCTCGACGAACTCGACATCCTGCCGCAGAGCCTGCGGCTCGCCGGCACATCCACCGAGGTCTCGTCTCTCGTCGCGATCATCGAGGCGGAACCCGCCCTGTCGCAGGCGAGCTTTGCAGCTCCGGTAACGCGGCAGGAGGATGGGCGCGATCGCTTCGACATCTCCGTCATTCGCGCGGGCAAGGACGGAGCGCCCGCACCATGACCATCGCGCCGCCACGCATGCAGGCCCTTCGCCTCTCGGCCATCCTCGTCTTCATCGGCTTGCCCGCGCTGTTCATGACGCTGGGTGTGCTGAATTATCTCCAGATAGCCGAGGATCGCCTTACGGTGGAGGAGGCAACCCGTCAGGCCGCCACGCTGGAGCGCCGACTTGCGAGCATTCCGGCTTCGACCGGAGATACGACACCAAGCCTCACCATCGAAAGCCCCTCGCGCACGGCCGCCATCGCACGGCTGCAACAGACCATCCTCGATGCCATCGCGGCCGCTCCCGGCCGGATCATCGAGACGGCAGCAAGCGAAGGCGACGTGGCCGAGGGCGAGGGAAGCGACGAGATCGCCGTCACCACGACCTTCGATGTCGACAATGATGGCCTTCTCCGCCTGCTCTACCGGCTGGAAAGCGGTCTGCCTCTGATGACGGTCGAAAGCCTCTCGATCCGCCGTCTTCCCGATGCGGGAGAGACAAGCTCGGGCGATAACGGGCAGATCCTGCTGCGGGTGGATATGGCGATCGGCGCGCGGTGGACGCCGGAGACAGTGCCCGAAGCGGGTGCGGAGACCGGTTCGTGATGTGGAAGCTCCGACCGGCATCATCGTGGCAAAGCCGCCTTCGCCTGCACGGCGTCCCGCTGCTTCTGGCGGCAGGTCTCTGCACGGGTATCGTCGCCACAGGCAGCGGGACTGCCGCACAGGATGTGCCGGTGCCGGAGGCAGTTCAGGCACAGAACATCAATCCAAATCCGCTGTCGGCAATCGACCCCGCATCTCTGACCGGGTTCCGCGACCGGCCCCTGTTCTCCCCCAGTCGGACCCGCCCGCCCGATCCGGTGACCGAACCCGTCTCCGAGGCGGCGGAGCCGCCGACCGAACAGCCATCGGAACCGATCACCCTTCAACTCCTCGGCGTCATCGGCACGCCGGAGGGCGTGAGCGCGCTTGTGCGCGACGAAAGCGACGACACGCGGCATGTGCTGCGAACGGGAGACCTCTTTCGAGGTTGGTCCGTCCTCTCAGTCGATGGTCGGGAGTTGGTGCTCGACAAAGACGGGGAGACGATGCGCTTACCCACCTTCAAGCCGTCCGAACAGGTCCTGGATGATGAGACGCCGAATGGCGACACGCAATTGATGCCGGATCTCGAAGGTTCGGCTGCAACGCCCTGAACGGATCGCGCGTGAACCGGCCGATGCCTGTCAGACGCCCGGATGCGTTGCCGACATAGGCTCCCGCCGGTTCGTGAGGCGCAGAATGGTGTAGCCGAGCAGTCCCGCAATCAGCGAGCCGATCAGGATGCCCACCTTGACGCGGTCCTGCATGTCAGGATCGGAAAAGGCGAGGAGCCCGATGAAGAGGCTCATGGTAAAGCCGATGCCGCAGACGAGCGAGACGCCGAAGGTCTGGCCCCAACTCGCTCTTGCCGGCAGGTCCGCAAGGCCCGCCTTGACGAGGATCAGCACGGTGCCGAACACCCCGATGCACTTGCCCAGCACCAGCCCCGCGGCGACGCCGAGCGTTACCGGCTCCACGAGCGCGGCCAGACTGACATGGGCGAACGAAACGCCGGCATTGGCAAAGCCGAAGATCGGTACGATCACGAAGGCGACCGGCTTGTGGAGCGCATGCTCCAGCCGGTGCAGCGGCGACGTATCGGGCGTGGCTTCCGGTGTGCCCGGCGTACGGCGGATCGGGATGGTCAGCGCCAGAATGACACCGGCAAGCGTGGCATGCACGCCCGAGGCGAAGACGAGCACCCAGAGCACCGCGCCGAGCGCCAGATAGGGCAGCAGGCGCTGCACGCCTGCGCGATTGAGGGCCACCAGCCCACCGATCACGATCGCTGCGCCGCCAAGCGCCATCAGGTTCATGCCCGAGGTGTAGAACAGGGCGATGATCACGACGGCGCCGAGATCGTCGATGATGGCAAGCGCCGCAAGGAAGATCTTCAGCGAGGCCGGCACGCGTGGGCCGAGCAGCGAGAGAACGCCGAGCGCGAAGGCGATATCCGTAGCCGACGGTACGGCCCAGCCATGCACGGCCACCGGATCCCGGTAGTTGAAGGCGATGTAGATCAGCGCGGGAACCGCCATGCCGCCGGCAGCCGCCGCGCCTGGGAGAATGCGCCGGCTCCAGGTGGAGAGTTGCCCGTCGAGCAGTTCACGCTTGATTTCGAGTCCGACGACCAGAAAGAAGGCGGCCATCAGCAGGTCGTTGATCCAGTGCTGCAGGCTCAGAGGCCCGATATAGATGTGCAGCGCGCCGAAATAAGCCTCCGCCAGAGGCGAGTTCGCAGTGAGAATGGCAAGCAGCGCCACCCCCATCAGCAGAAGGCCGCTCGATGTTTCGTTGTCGAGAAAGGCGCGGACTGTCGACTGGATGCGGCCCTTGGAAACGGCGGTCGAAGCGTGGCGTTCGGTCATGATTTCGGCACCTCGAAAAAAGGTTGACACAGTCTCCGTAGATTTTCGGGTAGCCGAGGGCGCACGCAGCACACGCCCACTGTGTTATACGGGCCGCAGATCCGCAGGACCAGCACTTTCGGGTCGTCGTCCTGACTGCGGACCCTTACGCTGTACAGGGCGAAGATGCCTTCGATCGGCAATGGGTCAGCCCGATGCTCGTGCCTCTACCAGAGCTTGGTGTGGCGGTTGACGTCCTTGTAAAGCAGGTAGCGGAAGCGGCCGGGGCCGCCGGCATAGCAGGCCTGCGGGCAGAAGGCGCGCAGCCACATATAGTCGCCGGCCTCCACCTCCACCCAGTCCTCGTTCAGCCGGTAGACCGCACGGCCTTCAAGCACATAGAGCCCGTGCTCCATCACATGCGTCTCGAGGAACGGAATGACGGCGCCCGGCTCGAAGGTGACGATGTTGAGGTGCATGTCGTAGCGCACGTCGTTCGGATCGAGGAAGCGCGTCGTCGCCCAGCGCCCGTCCGTGTCGGGCATGGCGCTGATCTCGCAATCGTCTTCGTGTGTGAAGACGGCGGGCGGGGGCTCAAGCCCTTCGACCACCTCGAAGGCCTTGCGCACCCAGTGAAATTTCGCCGGCACGCTGCCCATATTCTTCAGCGTCCAGCGCCTGCCGGCGGGCAGATAAGCGAAGGACCCGGTCCGCAGGGCCTTCTCCTCACCCTCGAAGGTGACGATCATCTCGCCATCGACCACGAAGATGGCAGCGGAGGCGCGTACATCGGGTTCCGGCTTGTCGCTGCCGCCGCCCGGTGCAACCTCCATGATGTATTGCGAGAATGTTTCGGAAAAGCCGGTCAGCGGGCGCGAGATGATCCAGGCGCGTGTACCGGTCCAGTGCGGCAGCACGCTCGTGACGATGTCGCGCATGACGCTGCCGGGAATAACGGCATAGGCCGTGGTGAACACCGCTTTGCTCGAAAGCAGTTCGCTCTGGCCCGGCAGGCCGCCCATATTGGAAAAAAGACGCGTATTCTTCATCGGCTCGCTGGTATCCGTCCTGATTGTGACGGCGACACCTTAAAACGGTCCGGCAGGGAATGAGAGGGTTTTCTTCGCGAAAACGCGCTTTGGCTGTCAGGCCACGCCCCGGGTCAGTTCCGAATCCAGGCTGAGAATGAATTTCCAGAGCAGCTGGGTATCGAAATGGTCGCCATGCTGCAGCATCCAGGACAGAGCGGTGGCAGACGACCACGGCTTCTTGTAGGGGCGCACCGAGGTCACCGCCTCATAGACGTCGCAGATCGTGCTCATGCGCACATAGATCGAGAGTTCACCGGCGGGGATGCCGTCCGGATATCCCTTGGAGTTCATGCGCTCATGGTGATGGCGACAAATGTCGAGCACGACACCCGGCAGATTGCCTTGCCGCTTGAGAATATCATGACCGATGGCTGGATGCTGCATGACGATCTCGCGTTCCTCTGCGGTCAGGACGCTGGCCTTGTTGAGGATTGCGGTGGGGATCGCCAGCTTGCCGATGTCGTGCACCAGCCCTGCGAAACCGAGCACACGCACCAGCGGCTCCTCGAAATGGAGGTGGCGGGCGAAATGCACGAGCAGGGCCGATACGGCGACGGAATGGACGAAGGTAACTTTGTCTTTCGATTTCAGCCGGGTGATGTCGAGCAGAATGGCCGGGCTGTTGCCGATCTGGGTCGAGATGTCGCCGACGATCTCGGACACGCTCTCGATGTTGATCGGTTCGCCGCATCGGCTTTCTATGAACACGGCTTCGAGCCGTTTGACCGAGGCCTGGACGACCCTGACCGTCGCACGGCGTTCGTCGAGCAATGCTTTTGGGGGAGGGGGGCTACGCGGTTGCGAACTGTTGGCGAAGCTGCGGTTCGACCCGTCGACGTCAACGCCTTTGGCAAGGTTGATGTAGATGCCGGTGATCCGGCTGTTCTTGATCAGGTCGACCTCTGTCTCCGAACGCAATAGAAAACGGCGCTGGCCAAAGGGGTTGTCCTGCCAGGCGCCCTCGAGCGACTCGATGAACATGCCGACCCGGGCCTCGTGCCTCTCGATACGCTTCACCATGATGTCGCCCCTCGATGCCTCCTTGTCTCTCGCAACACGCACGCACATGTCAGCGAGCGCTTGTCTTACCCCGCCAGCAGCGAGAAACCGTATGACGTTATAGTCACAGATTTTTAAGACATCACTAAGCCGGGTAGACAAATCTGAGGGTTCTACTTTTCCGACAGTGTAGAAAGGCAAGGCGACGGAGAAAGTAGCAAAAGCGACTATCACTCTTGAAAGTTGTTTTGCAGCTGCGAGAAGCCTTTAACTTGCCGATTGTCACAGAAAGAGGTCGGAGATGGTCAGGCCTTATCTAAAGGCACCAGCTTCCGCGATGGTGTAAACCGGCGACATTTCCGGTCTGCCTTCCACCGCGACGCGTTCGGCAAGGAGGCTAAGCGCAGGAATTGCTCGACGACGCCACTCAAAGAGGCGCGTTCTGCAAGGGCGGCCGCACCGATGGGCGGATGCGGGGGTAGCCGAACTCGGGGTCACGCGCAGACAATGCCTTGTGCAGATGCACCATCAGCCCGGCCGCAAAGAGCGGGGTCAAAAGGTTGACGATCGGGACGGCCAGAAAAGCGGCAAGCAACAGGCCGGCCATGAAGATCGTCGCGCGATGCTTGGAGCGAAAAGCCCGGGCCTCTTCCGGCGACCGGAACCGCATGGCGGCGAATTCGAAGAATTCCCGGCCGAGCAGGTAACCGTTGACGAGGAAGAAGGCGACGAGATTGATGCCGGGCACCAGCAACAGGAACAGCGCAATCAGGTTGCCGACAAGCACGATCCCGAGAAATTTCAGCGTTCCGCGGATCGCCTCGCCCATGGGCAGCGCGCGGCCCGCCGGCTCGTCCGGGTAATCCCGTTTCTCGATCACCTCCGCGACGTCGTCGAGAAAAAGCCCGGCGATCAGCGCCGTGACGGGTGCAAGCAGCAGGGCAAGGCCGAGCGCAAGCCCGATACTGGCGAGAATGATGAGGATGAAGGTGAACCAGCCCGCCCATTCCGGCGTGCCCGGCAGCATCTCGGTGACGAGAGGAGCAACGAAGTAGACGAAGCTTTCGCGCAAGGCCAGCCAGAGCAGCACGAGCGCAAGGATCGTCAGGCCGAGCGTCTTCCAGAACGCAGCGCGCGTCTCCGGCGCGAAGAGATTGGCAAACGACAGGCGGGCAGCGTGAAAGATCATCCGGCGGCTCCAGAGCTTGTGCGTGTTGCAGTGCGAAAGACCATGTAGAGCGCTTGCCCGATCCCCGCAAGACGATGCCGGCAGAGCGACCCGATCCCCCTTTTCCGAAGTGCAGAAATCTCCGCGGCCGATTTTGGTTTACGCTGGAATGCAGTAGGAGAGAATGGACATCTCGCCGGAGCGCATCATGAACGATATCAGGACGGACCTCTCCGTCGCCAGCCTCGCCGTCCTTCTCCAGAACGGCGCTCTCGACCCGGTCGATTTAACGGAAACGGTACTTGCCAGAATCGCTGCCGCCGACCCGGCGATCTTCACGGAAGTTCTGGAAAAGCGTGCCTTGCAGGAAGCGGCAGCTGCCGGTGCGCGCCTGAAGGCCTGCCGGTCGCTCGGTCTTCTCGATGGCATTCCCGTCGCCTGGAAGGACCTGTTCGACACGCGGGGTGCGGTGACGCGGGCAGGTTCCGTCGTTCTCGATGAAGGCCCGGCCGACAAGGACGCTGCCGTCGTCGCGGCACTCGCTGCCGTCGGCATGGTGGCGGTCGGCCGGACGAATATGAGCGAATTCGCCTTCTCGGGCCTCGGCATCAATCCGCATTTCGGCACGCCTGCCAATGCGGCCTCCACCGACGTGCCGCGCATTCCCGGCGGCTCCTCCTCCGGCTCGGCCGTGGCCGTGGCGGCAGGTCTCGTGCCGGTGGCGATCGGCACAGACACCGGCGGCTCCATCCGCATTCCCGCCGCCCTGAATGGCATCGTCGGCTATAAGGCGACGCGCGGCCGTTATTCCATGAACGGCGTCTTTCCCTTGGCCGCGAGCCTCGATTCGCTCGGCCCCCTCTGCCGGACGGTGCAGGATGCCGTCTGGGTGGATGCCGCGATGCGCGGCGTCGGCATGCCGGAGGCCGGTCGCGGAGAGATCGACGGGCTGACGCTCGTCGTGCCGCAGACCGTAATGTTCGACGGGGCCGAGCCCGCCGTCGTCGCGGCCTTCAAGGCGGCGCTCGCGCGCCTTGCCAAAGCCGGAGCCCGCATCGAGCGCCGGACGGTGCCGCTTTTCGCCGAGGTCTTCGAGCTTTTCGCCCGGCACGGTGCGCTCGTCACGGCCGAGGCCTTCGCGCTGCATCGCGAGCGGCTGGCAGGTCCGGATGCGGCACGGATGGACCCGCGCGTCGTGACCCGCACGCGCATGGGCGAGAAAACCACCATGGCCGATTACGTCGCCCTGGCCTCCGCCCGCGCAGGCATGATCGCTGCTTTCTCGGCCATGCTGGCCCCTAGCGAATTGCTGGCCCATCCGACGCTGCCTCATGTCGCACCGCCCATCGCGCCGCTTCTGACCGATGACGCGCTGTTCGTGGACACGAATTTCCGCACGTTGCGCAACACGCTGGTCGGCAATTTCCTCGATGGCTGCGGCATCTCCATTCCCTGCGGCATGGGAGAGGCCGGCATGCCGGTCGGTTTCCTGCTCTCGGCGCCGCAGGGCGAGGATCGCCGGCTCCTGTCGGCCGCACTGGCCGCCGAACATATCATCCGGGGTGAGGCATGATCGTCTGTTTCGATATCGGCGGCTCCGCCATCAAGGGTGCCGTCGCCACCTCACCTGACGATATCCGCCCGCTGACGCGCCGGCCGACGCCGCTTCACGACTTCGATGCCTTCGTGGCGACGCTGGAGGAGACGTTCGAGGAGGCCGGCATCCGGCCCGAGCGGATCGCTTTGTCGATTGCCGGCGTGGTCGATCCCGAGACCCAGGCAATCACGGTTGCCAACATTCCCTGCCTGCACCAGCGGCCCCTCGCCCGCGATCTCGGCGAACGCCTGGGGATGCCGGTGCTGATCGCCAACGATGCCGACTGCTTTGCGCTGGCCGAAGCGGGCCTCGGCGCCGGGCGCGGACACCGCATCGTTTTCGGCGTCATTCTCGGCACGGGCGTCGGCGGTGGGCTGGTCGTCAATGGCCGCCTGATCAACGGTGATGGCGGCTTTGCCGGCGAGTGGGGCCATGGTCCCGCTGTCGCCGCCATGGCCGGCAATCCCCCGGTTGCCATCCCGGCCTTTCCCTGCGGCTGCGGCCAGAGCGGTTGCGTCGATACGATCGGGGCCGCGCGCGGCATGGAGCGCCTTCACCAGCTTTTGCATGCGGAAACCCTGCCGAGCCACGACATCACCGCGCGCTGGCAGGCGGGCGATGCCGGTGCCGCCCGCACCATCGAGGTTCTGGTCGATCTCGTATCATCGCCTCTGGCGCTCGCGATCAACATAACCGGCGCCACCGTCGTGCCCGTCGGCGGCGGCTTGTCGGGCGTCACGCCGCTGATTGCGGCCATCGATCAGGCCGTCCGCGCCCGCATCCTGCGCACATTCGAACGGCCGCTGGTCGTGCCCGGTGAATGCCGCATCGAGCCCGGCCTGATCGGTG
This sequence comes from Rhizobium sp. 9140, assembly GCF_900067135.1. Taxonomy (NCBI): domain Bacteria; kingdom Pseudomonadati; phylum Pseudomonadota; class Alphaproteobacteria; order Hyphomicrobiales; family Rhizobiaceae; genus Rhizobium; species Rhizobium sp. 9140. The sequence continues at coordinate 767,875 of NZ_FJUR01000001.1, forward strand.
CTGCCCTTCTCGCTCTGACCGGAGATGCCCGATGAGCTCTGTTCTCCTCGAAGTCTGCGTCGATGACGCCGCCGGCCTTCTGGCCGCGGTGGAGGGCGGCGCCGACCGGATCGAGTTGTGCTCGGCCCTGTCCCTCGGCGGCCTGACCCCGACCGAAGGTCTCATGCAGCTTGCCGGCCGCATGTCCGTGCCGGTCTATGCGATGATCCGCCCGCGCGCCGGCGATTTCGTCTTCGACGAGACGGAGATCGCCATGATGGAAGCGGAGATCGACGCGGCGCGGCGAGCCGGGCTTGCCGGCGTGGTGCTCGGCGCGAGCCTTGCCGATGGGAGCCTGGATGCCGCCTGCCTCGCCCGTCTCGCCCGTCGCGCGGATGGCGTGGGCCGAACGCTCCACCGCGCCTTCGACCTCGTACCGGATCAGATGACAGCGCTCGAAACCGCCATCGATCTCGGCTTCGAGCGGATCCTGACCTCGGGTGGCGAGAAGACGGCAGCCCAAGGTATCGCTGCCATCACGGATCTCGTGCGCAAAGCTGGCGGACGCCTCTCGATCATGCCGGGTTCCGGTGTCACGCTGGCGACCGTGGGGCCGTTGCTCGCCACCGGCGTCTCGGAGGTTCACGCTTCCTGCTCGGCCTCGGTTCCCACGGCCGATAGTCGTCTCGTGGAGCTGGGTTTTGCGCCGGAGACGACGCGCCGTACCGACGCCCGTGTCGTCAGGGCGCTGAAGGCAGCGCTCTGATCGAGATAGCCTGTTCTCAGGCCGAAAACACGGCATGGCCGGCAATATAGGTCGCGACCATGTCGAGGTCTTCCGTCAGGAGGACGAAATCCGCATCTAGCCCCGGCAGTAGCCGGCCCTTGGTGGCCGACAGGCCGATGGCGTCGGCCGGATAGGCCGATGCCATGCGGATGGCCTCGCCGAGCGGCAGGTCGAGCGTCCGGTGGACGAAGCGCACGGACGACAGCATATCGATATCGGCACCGGCAAGCGTTCCGTCGGCAAGCGTCAGCCGGCCGTCCCGGCGGAAGATCTCGCGCCCGTTGAGCAGGAAGCCGGTCTGGTCCGAGCCGATGGTCGACATGGCGTCGGTGACGAGGAAGATCCGGCCCGGGCCGACCTTTGCGCGCAGCGCGATGTTCATCGACACCGGGTCCACGTGAAACCCGTCGGCGATGATGCCGGCATACAGCGTGCCAAGATCAAGCGCCGCGCCGACGCAGCCGGGCTCGCGATGCCCGAGCGGGCTCATGGCGTTGAACAGGTGGGTAACGGTGCGCGCGCCGGCCAGCGCATAGGTCGCCACAGTCTCGTAATCCGCGGCGGTATGGCCGAGGCTGACGGTGATGCCGGCCTTGCTCATGGCGGCCACCTGCGCGAGCGTCGTATTTTCAGGGGCAACCGTGACCATCACCGCATCGAACAGCGAGGCGCAGGCGAGGATCACGTCGAGATCGTCGGCTTCCATCGGCCGGATCAGGTCAGGATCATGGACCCCCTTGCGCGCCACCGACAGATGCGGGCCTTCCAGATGCAGACCGATGAAGCCGGGAACGCCCTCTGCCCGCGCCTCCCGCCCGGCAGAGATCGCAAGGGTGCGGATGTCAGGCGTATCTGTGATCAGCGTCGGAAGGAGGGCGGTCGTGCCGAAGCACGCATGGGCCGCGCAGATCGTGCGGATTGCCTCCGCGCTCGGCGCATCGTTCAGCAATGCCCCGCCGCCGCCATTGACCTGCAGGTCGATGAAGCCGGGTATGAGCAGGTGTCCTTGGGCCGAAACCGTCGCGATCCCTTCAGGCAGAGCCTCCAGTGCGACGATGCCGGTGACGACGCCGCCGCCGACGAGAAGCGCCTGTCCGGCGTGCCAGTCCTGCCCGTCGAAGATCCGGGCGCCGATGACGGCGAAGGCCGTTTCGTCGCGCTGTGCGTTCATCGCGTTTCCGTCACTTTCTTCAGCGCTGCCGGCTGATCCGGGTTGAAGCCCTTGGCACGCGACCATGCTTCCACGAAGCCGTAGAAGGGCAGGATGAGGCAGAGCGCGTCGGTGAGGGGATGGCCGGTGGCCACGAAGGGCAGCGGTGCGGCGCGCCCATGGGCCTCTGCCGTCAGGAACGCGCGGGCGCCCTTGCCCGCGAGATCGTCGAGAATACCGGTCACGGACGCCTCGGCCGCATCGCGCGCGGCAAGGCCGAGAACCGGAAAGCGCTTTTCGACCAGCGCCACCGGCCCATGCAGCACCTCCGCTGCGGAATAGGCCTCGGCGTGCAGGCCGGATGTTTCCTTGAACTTCAGCGCCGCTTCGCTGGCTATGGCGAGCGCCGGGCCGCGACCGAGCACGTAGAGCGAGTCGGATGTTCCGATGCCGTCGAACAATGCGCTCCAGTCGAGCGTCACGGCGCGGGCGAGATGCATGGGCAGGTCGCGCACCGCGCGTTCGAGGTCTGCGTCCCGTGTCCAGGCCGCGAGAACGGCAAGGCCGGCGATAATCGAGTTCACGTAGGATTTCGTCGCGGCAACGGCGATTTCCGGGCCGGCCATGATGTGCACCGGATGCGTGCTTGCCTCGGCAATCGGCGATGGCAGCGTGTTGGTCAGCGCGATGGTGACGGCGCCGGCCTTGGTCGCGGTGTCCGCCATGGCGACGATATCAGGGCTCTTGCCGGACTGCGAGATGGCGATGGAGCCCGCCCCCGCCAGCGCCATCTTCGCGCCGTAGATCGAGGCGAGCGACGGCCCGAGAGAGGCGACCGGCCGGCCGGTGGTCAGCTCGATCGCATATTTGAGGAACAGCGCGGCGTGATCCGAGGACCCGCGGGCGATGGTCACGAGAAAGGCGGGGTCGTGTGCCGCAAGCGCGGCACCTGCAGCATCGAGTGCTGCGCGCGAACCCTCGAGAAGCCGGGCGGCGGCCTCCGGAATCTCGTTGATCTCGCGGCGCATATGGGTCTGTTCGGTCGTCATGTCGTGCGTTTCCTTCAAGGCCGTCTCTTTTGTGTCGGGCCGTCTTTGCGTGTCGGGCCGTCTTCAGGTGTCGGAAAGGCTGAGTTCAGCCACGAAATCATAGGCATCGCCGCGATAGAGCGAGCGGGTGAACTCCACCACGCGGCCGGATGCGAGATAGGAAATGCGCTCGATCGACAGGCTCGCCGCCCCACTGCGGACGCCCAGCATGGTGGCGTCTGTGTCTTTCAGTTCGCAGGCCGAGATCCGCTGAACCGCGCGCACAGGGCGGGCGCGCGTCTTGTCGAGTTCTGCGTAAAGCGACGTCGTGACCCGCATCGGATCCGGCAAAAATTCGGCCGAGATGCTGGCGCGCTCGATGGCAAGCGGCATATCGTCGGCAATCCGCAGACGACCGAGGCGGGCAACGAGCGCGTCGGCCGGCAGGCCGAGCGTCATCATTTCGTCCGGCGAGGCGGCAAAGAGGCCTCGCTCGATCCACTGGGCCTGTGTGGTCAGCCCGCGACGCGCCATGTCTTCGGTAAAGGAGGTGAGGCGGGAGAGGGATTGCTGCACGCGCGCCAGCGGCTTGACGACGAAGGTGCCCGAGCCGTGACGGCGCACGAGAAGCCCGTCGCGCACGAGGTCGTCCACCGCCTTGCGCACAGTCACCCGGCTGATATTGGCATATTCGGCAAGGTCGCGCTCCGGCGGCAGCGCGTCGCCATGGCTGAGCCGGCCCGACTGGATCGCCTCTTCCAGCGACTGGCGCAGCTTGAGATATAGCGGTCCGGCCCCCGCGCCCTGCAGGCCCTCGAGCGGCAGCAGATGCGACAGATGATCGCTCATTGCGCCGCCTCCACGTGGGCCGAAGACGGATCGGATGTGAAGCGCTGGACCGCGAGCGCAACGGCTCCGGTAAGCGCATCGGTCGTCGGCTCCAGGATCTCGACGCCCGGCCGCTCCGTGAGCCACGGCCTGTAGAGCGACGCGAGACCGCCGACGAGGCAGAGGGTGCGAACCCCGCGGGTGACGATGGCGTCGAGCGTCTGGTCGATGTGTCGCGCGGCCATGCGGACGAGTTCGACGCCGACCGGATCCCCGACTGCAGCTGCCGAAAACACGCTCGGTGCGAAGCGGCCATAATCGGCGGGATGCGCGGTATGGGCAAAGGCGATGATGGCCGCGGTCGAGTGGCCGAACTCTGCAAGCACCGTCTCTGTCAGCGGAGAGCCATGGCGAATGCCGTCATAGGCAAGCAGCGCCTCCTGAAGAAGGCCTTGCCCGAGCCGGGCACCGCTGCCAAGATCACCCACCTTGAAGCCGTGACCGCCGAGCATGGAGACCGTGCCCTGTTGCCGAATGCTGTAGACGGTGCCCGTCCCGAGGCTTGCCACCGCGCCATCGCGGTCGCCCAGCGCGCCCTGAAGCGCGATCAGCACGTCGGACACGATCTCGGCTCTGGCAAAGGGCAGGCGTGCGGCAATGAAGGAGACGGCGTCTGCCACATTGTTGCCGGCGAGACCGAGAACGGCCACGGCCGAGGCAAGCCCGGACACGGGAAGGCCCGCCTCTTGAAAGGCAGCCTCTGTTGCCAGCCGGATATGAACGAGTGCGGTTTCCGGATCAGTCAGAATATTGGCGGCGCCGCTGATGCCACGGCCGATAATACGGCCGTCCGCAGCGGCCACCGCCGCCCGGCACCGCGTACCCCCACCATCGATTCCAACATGAAAATGATCCATGGACAACCTCCGGCGCGATAATACCAAAAAAGGACCATTTACCAAGGTGAAAATCAACAAAATTCAGAAACCTAATTTTACAATGAAATTACAAGACAATAAGCCTAGGCCATCCTCGTACTTATGACAGATCTCTCGGCGCCGTCTTGATTTTCTCCGTTCCATTGGTATTCATTTGGACTTGTTTTTAAGGAGGTTCGCGTGGCGGACATGACGGAAGAGCGCCATGCAGAGGCACGGGACATCGACGTCAGGGATACGGTCTCGGTCCTGAAGCTGCTGGCGGAAAGCCAACAGGCGGCGGCGCGGGCGGTCGATGGTACGCTGGAGCCGCTCGCGGCTGCGGCGGGTCTCGCCACGCAGGCGCTGCAAACCGGCGGACGGCTGATCTATGCCGGCGCCGGCAGTTCGGGGCTGATGGCCATGGTCGATGCGCTCGAACTGCCCGGCACCTATGGTTTGGCGCCCCATGCGGTCGTCGTTCTGCTCGCCGGGGGCGCGGCAAGCCTTGCCGACCTCGCGGGTGGCTACGAAGACGATCACGATCTCGGTGTCCGCGATGTGGAGCATGCGGGCGTCGGAGCCGGGGATTGTCTGGTCGTCGTCTCTGCCAGCGGTTCGACGCCGTATGCGCTCGGCTGCGCGGCTGCGGCGCGGGCCGCCGGTACAAGCGTGGTCGCGATCGCCAACAATCGCGGCGCGCGGCTGTTCGAGACGGCGGATATTGCCGTTCTCCTGGAAACCCCACCCGAGGTGATCTCCGGATCGACCCGCATGGGTGCGGGGACGGCGCAGAAGATCGCGCTCAACATGTTCTCCACCATGGTCGGCATCGGGCTTGGCCATGTCCATGACGGGCACATGGTCAATCTGCGGCCCGACAACAGGAAGCTGCGCCAGCGTGCTGCCGGCATGGTTGCCGATATCGCCGGGATCGACCGGGCCACGGCGGAGCGGCATCTCGAGGCGGCTGACGGCTCGGTCAAGATCGCCGTTCTCCTGGCATCCGGCGTTGGCCGCGATGTCGCACAGCAGCGGCTGGATGCGGCAGGACAGAGCCTGCGGCGTGCCCTTGCCCTCGGCGACGGACGGGGCTAGCCTCCGAGCGTCCCGGAGTATCTTCGGGGCTTTCTCGATCCGTCCTTCTTGAAGGCTTCCGCCCGTGACCCTCGCCAGTCTCCTCGCCTATGCCGCCGCCCTTTTCGTCGCTGCCGCCATTCCCGGTCCGGGAATGACCGCCATCGTTGCGCGCGCCCTCGGCTCCGGCTTTCGCGATACGTTTCTGATGGGCCTCGGCCTCGTGCTCGGCGACCTCGTCTACCTCACGGGTGTGGTCCTTGGGCTCGCTTATGTGGCGCAGACCTTCACCACGGCCTTTCTCGTCATCAAGATCCTCGGCGCACTCTATCTCGGCTTCATCGCTTGGAAGCTCTGGACCTCGGGCCTGATGGCGCAGGACGTGGAGGAGAACCGGGTTCGCACCTCCCCGGGGTTCGCCTTTCTCTCGGGGCTTCTGGTCACGCTCGGCAATCCGAAGACGATGCTGTTCTACGTCGCGCTCGTGCCGACGCTGATCGACCTTAGCGCCATCGGCCCGCGCGACTACGTGTTTCTCGTGCTGACGACCTTCGTCGTCCTGCTCTCGGTGCTGATCCCCTACATCGTTCTTGCCGCGCGGGCGCGCCAGTTTCTGCGCCGGCCGAGGGCGCTGAAAATCCTCAATCGCGCCGCGGCAAGCATGCTGGGGGCGACGGCCGCCTATATCGCGCTCCGCACCGCATGAAGCGTCCGCGCGACGCCCGTTTCGGGCGACAGAGGATCGGCGACGTCACGCCGTCGAAGAACAAAGCCTGACAGGCGCTGTCAGCGGGCGGCGATCCGCTCCCGCCAGAGCCTTTGATAGGTCTCCATCTCCCCCTGCGGGCCAAGCGGCGTCACGGGTGCCGCGTCCCCGCAAGTCGAAGGCGCGATGCCGCCCGCCAGCAATGCGGCGCCGAGGCTCGTTCCCGTCGAGCCCTCCAGCGCAAGCACGTTCCGACCGGAAAAGGCCGACAGCGCCGAGAGATAAAGCCCGTTCCTCGCAAATGGCCCCTCGACCAGAAGAGGACCTCCGGCATTCAGCAGGCGCAGGCTCTCCTGCGTCATCAGCGCGAGATAGAGGCAGATCGCCGCGTGGCGCTCGGCATCCGAAGCGTCCTCTGCCGAAACCCATGTCGCCGTCATCCCCGGAAAGGGTCCACAGCCGGGGACGACGGATGGCAGGAGCATCGTGCCGCGCGCGAGGACGGCCGGGATGAGCGCTGCATCGCCGGCCTCGATCTGCTCAGCCTCCATCCCGGCGGTCAGCACCTCGTATTCCCGCCCGCCCATGAAGCGCGCGGATGGAACCGCACGGCCATAGGCGTCGACGTTCGCCAGCGTATCCCGCGCGGGATCGAGCCGCCCGAGATCGCCGCCGACGCCGAAGGAGACCACCCAGGTGCCGGTGGAGACCGCTGAAAACGGTGATTCGCGCCCGATCAGATGCGGCAGCAGCGAGGCGTTGCTGTCATGGATGCCGCAATGGACCGGGATGTCCCGTTCCGCGTCCAACCCGATCTCGCGCACGAGCGGCGCAAGCAGCGGCCCGAGAGCGTCGAAAGCGGAGTGCACCGGCGCGAGAATCCCAGAGAGATCGAGCGCATCGACCAGCGTCGAAAACCGCCCGAGCGCCGGGTTCCACAGATCCGTATGGCACCCGAGCGATGTGACCTCGGTGGTAAAATGTCCGCTGAGCCGGCCGGACCAGTATTGCGCATAGGTGACGATGGTGCGCACCCTGGCGAAAGCGTGGGGAAACGCGGTCTTCTGATAATGAAGCTGGGCGCCGAGATTGAGCCCCATCGCCAATCGGGGCGAAAACGTTTCGCTAAAGGCCGGGCGCATCCGGTCGTAATCAGACTTTATATCTTGCGGATAGTCATGCTCGTAGTCGAGCACCGGCAGCGCCAGCTCCCCGTGGGCATCGAGAAGGGCTGCCGCCGCCCCATGGGTGGTGACCGAGATCGCATCGAACCCCGGCGTGGCCGCCACCGCTTTGAGAGACGCGATGAGGAAGGTCCAGAGCGCATCCGTATCGTAATGCGAATAGGCGCCGCCGGCGATCACGCGGTTTGCCATCCGGTGGGATACGAGTTCCCGGCCGCTCGCGGTGTCGAGGACCACGAGCTTGGCATTGGTCTTTCCAATGTCGAAGACGGCGACTCTTGCGGGTATGGGGGTCATGGTTGCGGCGGCAGATGAAAAACGGGGATCAGATCGCGCGACACCGGCGCGTTGTCGGGATGCGTCTCCATGATATCGGCCATATGCGCCCACCAGCGTTTCATCACGGGATGCTCGGGCAGGGCGGCCATGCCGTGGTCGCGCGGGCGCGTGAGAACGCCGAAGAGGGTCAGCGTCTCCGGATCGAGGAAGATCGAATAGTCGCGGACGCCGGCCTGCGCGAGAAGCGCGCCGAGCTCCGGCCAGATCTCGTCGTGACGGCGGCGATATTCCGCCTCCTGCCCCGCATGCAGCTTCATGACGAAGGCGTGGCGTTCGAGCGGTGCGTCGGTGGTCATCAGGATCTCGCCTTGATGCGGCGCGCCAGGATGGGCAGCGCGATGGTGATGATGAGGAGCAGGCCGATGAAGATCGACATGACGATGCCCGGCACGTTGAGAAGCCCGAGCCCGAAGGTGACGAGGCCCATGACGAAGGCGGCAATGACGACGCCGCCGATCGTGCCGGAACCGCCGAGAATGGAGACGCCGCCGAGCACCACCATGGTCACGACCTCCAGCTCCCACCCCTGCGCGATCGAGGGTCGGGTGGAGCCGAGGCGCGAGGTGAGGCAGACGGCGGCGATGCCGCTCATCAGGCCCGTCAGCAGGAACAGGATGAACTTGATCCGCTCGACCGGAATGCCGGAAAAGCGCGCGGCGAACTCGTTATTGCCGATCACCTGAACCTGCCGCCCGAAATTCGTCGCATGCAGGAGCAGGGCGAACAGGCCGGCGAGCACCAGGAACAGCACGAACTCGAACGAGAACACCCAGACCACATAGCCCTGCCCGAAGAAGGCGAAATCGGCGGGATAGCCGCCATAGGCCTTGTCGCCGAGCACGATGTAGGAAAGGCCGCGAAACAGGCTCATCGTGCCGATGGTGACGACGATGGAGGGCAGCTTCATGACCGATACGAGCACGCCGTTAACGACGCCGCAGGCAAGCCCGACGCCGATGCCGATGCCGACAAGGCCTGCCGCGCCCACACCCGCCTGGGCCGCGGCACCCATGGCGGTGGAGGCGAGCGCGATGATGGCGGCAACCGACAGGTCGATCTCGCCGGCGATGACGAGAAGCGCCATGGCAAAGGCGATCATCGCCTTTTCGGTGAAGTTGAACGTCGCGTCGGAGAGGTTCCAGGCATCGAGGAAATAGGGCGAGGCGAGCGAGTTGAACACGAAGATCGCAACCGCCACGCCGAGCAGCAGCACCTCCCAGCTGGCGAGCAACCGGCGAAGCGGCGTACCGAGCCGGTCGGGAATGGCGCGGCGGGTGGGTGGCGTTGCCTCTGGCTGTGAGGATGTCGAGGGGATCGCGCTCATGCCAGGGCCTCCTTGTCCGTCGTGCCGGCCCTGCGGGGGGCGCCGTCTTCCGCCGCCCGGTTGCGCAGGATGATCCGGCCGCGATGGCGCTCGCGCCGCGCATTGAAGACGACGGCGAGAATGATCACCGAGCCGGAGATCGCCATCTGCGTGAAGGGCGAGATGCCGATGACGGGCAGCGCGTTTTTGATGACGCCGAGGAACAGCGCGCCGAGCACGGTGCCGATGACGGTGCCGACCCCGCCTGCAATCGAAATGCCGCCGATGACGCAGGCCGCGACGCTGTCGAGTTCGAAGCCGATGGCGATGTCGACATAGGCGACCGCATAGCGCGAGACCCAGAGATAGCCGCTGAGACCGGCGAGCGCCCCGGAAAGCGTGAAGGCGAGAAAGCGCGTATAGCCGACATCGATCCCGGCATAGACGGCAGCGACCGGATTCCCGCCCGCCGCATAGGCGGATCGGCCGAACGGCGTGTAACGCGCCAGAAGGGCGACGAGCACCACGACGAGGACGGCGACCCAGGAGAGGACCGGCAGGCCGGCGACGGCCAGCCGTGGCACGTTGAGAAACTCCGGCGTCATCTGGTGTGCGTTGACCCAGGCGCCGCCCGAGAGAACGAAGGCCATGCCGCGATAGATGGTGAGCGTGCCCAGCGTCACCACGATCGGCGGCATTTCCAGCCGCCAGACGAGAAACCCGTTGATGGCGCCAAGCGCCGCTCCGATGCCGATGGCAAGCAGGATGAGAAGCACGAGCGGCAGACCCGGCACGGCCGCGTTCAGCATCGCCACCGCCATGCCGCTGAAGGCGAGGTTGGCGGCGACCGAAAGATCGATCGACTTCGTCAGGATGACCGTCATCTGCGCCAGCGCCAGGATGATCAGGATGGCCGTGTCGTTGAAGATGACGGCGAGGTTGCGCGGGTTCCCGAAGCCGGGCGCGCGTGTCGAGAACGCGACGACCATCAGGGCGATGATGAGGAAGAGCAGAGTTTCGCGCCGTTTCAGAAAGGTCCCGGTCGATAAGGTCATGGTGTCGTCCTCACACGTTGCCGGTGGCGGCGCGCACCAGCATTTCCGGCGTCAGCCCCGCGCACGGATGGATGCCCGCCGACAGGCCTTCCTTCATCACCATCACCCGGTCCGCCATGCCGAGAATCTCCGGCAGTTCGGATGAAATCATCACGATCGACAGGCCTTCGGCGGCAAGCTCGCTGATGAAGGCGTGGACGGCGGCCTTCGAGCCGATGTCGATGCCTTTGGTCGGTTCATCGAGAATGATCACCTTCGGCTGCGTTGCCAGCCATTTGCCGATGACCACCTTCTGCTGGTTGCCGCCCGACAGCGTGCCGACGGGAACCGAGAGCGCGGCGGCGCGCAGATCCAGCCGCTCGGCATATTTCCGGGCGAGCGCGAATTCGTCGGCAAGCCGCAGGAAGCCGGCGCGGGACGTGCGGCCCAGCGAGGGCAGCGTCATGTTCTGGAAGATCGGCATGGGCAGCGCCAGACCGTGGCGGCCGCGCTCTTCCGGCACATAGACGATGCCGGCGCGGATCGCATCGCGCGGCGAGCGGATCGTCACCGGCCGGCCCTCGATCTGCACGCTGCCGCTGGCCGGTGCGGTGATGCCGAAGAGCGACTGGCAAAGCTCGGAGCGTCCGGCGCCGATCAGCCCGTAAATGCCGAGGATTTCGCCGCGGCGGAGCGTGAAGGAGATATCGTGGAACTCGGTCGGATGGCTGTAGCCGGAGACCTCCAGCACCGGTGCGCCGGGCGTCACCGCGATCTTCGGAAACGCGTCGGCGACCGTGCGACCGACCATCAAGCGCACGATATCGTCTTGCGGGGTCGTGGCCAGCACGCCGTGTCCGACCGCCTTGCCGTCGCGGAAGACGGCGTAGTTTTCGGCGATCTCGTAGACCTCGTCGAACTTGTGACTGATGAAGAGGATGGCTTTGCCCTGGCGCTTCAAGTCGCGCACGATGCGAAAGAGATCGTCGATCTCTTTGCGGGAAAGCGCTGCCGTCGGCTCGTCCATGATAACGATGCGCGCCTCGATGGAGAGCGCCCGCGAGATCGCGACCAGATGGCGTTGCGCGATCGACAGGTCCTTCAGGCGAATGGTCGGGTCGATCGTGCTTTCGAGCGACCGCAGCAGGTCTCCCGCACGCCGGTTCATGGTCGCCCAGTCGATGGTGCGAAAGCGGGTCCGCGGCGCGTGGCCGAGAAAGATGTTTTCAGCCACCGTCAGCTCGTCGAAGAGCACGGTTTCCTGATGGATGGCGGTGACGCCCGCGTCGATGGCGGCCTGCGCGTCGGCAAAAACGACCGGCGCGCCGTCGATCCGGATCTCGCCCTCGCTCGGGCGGTAGATGCCGGTGAGGATCTTCACGAGCGTTGATTTGCCCGCGCCGTTCTCGCCGATCAGCGCTGTGACTGTGCCTGGATAAAGCGCGATATCGACGCCGTCGAGCGCCTTGACGCCCGGAAAGATCTGCGAAATGCCGCGCATTTCCAGAATAGCGGGCGCGAGCGTACGATCCTCGGCGACGGGGTGTTGAAGGGCCATCATGTCCATGTCCGGTCGGAAGGAGAGGACCGGCGGCGCGGGACGGCGCCGCCGGATCGTCTGGAAGATCAGAAGACCTTGGAGAACTGGTCGATGTTTTCGGCATTGTAGACGAAGGGGTCGGCCATGGCGGCTTCGCCGTTCTCGCCGACCTTGATCTTGCCCATGCGGCCGGCTTCGATCTCCGAGCCCGGCGCACCGTCCGTGTCGCCCTTGACGAGGCGGTAGGCGATCTGGGCCGCGGAGTAGCCGAGATCGATCGGGTTCCAGATGGCAAATTCCTTCGTCGCGCCCGACTTGATCGCGCCGGCCATTTCCGAGGGGAGGCCAAGGCCGGTTACATAGACCTGGCCGATCTTGCCGGCATCCTTGACGGCCTGCGAGGCCGCGAGCACGCCGACTGTGGTCGGGGCGACGATGACCTTGACGTTGGGGTTGGAGGTCATCAGGCCCTGCGCTTCGCGGTAGCTCTTATCGGAGAGGTCGTCGCCATAAACCGTCGTGACGAGGTTGAGGCCGGGGAAGTCCTTTAGCTGCTTCTTCATTTCCTCGATCCAGATGTTCTGGTTCGTGGAGGTGGTCGTGGCCGAGAGGATGGCGAAGTCGCCCTTGCCGCCGTCGAGGTGGTCCTTGACGAGCGTCAGGCACATTTTCCCGATGAGATCGTTGGAAGACGGGTTGAGCTGCAGGATGCGGCCTTCCGGCGCAACGCCCGAATCCCACGAGATGACCTTGATGCCGCGCTGGGCGGCCTTCTTCAACGCCGGGACAACGGCGTCGGGGTCGTTCGCGGAGATCGCGATGGCATTGACGCCCTGGGCGATCAGCGCGTTGATCACCTCGATCTGGCCTTCGGCCGTCGTCGAGGTCGGGCCTGTATAGATGATCTCGACGTCGCCGAGTTCCTTGGCGGCTTCCTGCGCGCCCTTGTTGGCGGCTTCGAAGAAGCCGTTGCCGAGCGATTTCACGACGAGGCCGATCTTGACCTCTGCGGCATGTGCGGCCGAGCCGAATGCGGCCATCGCGAATACGACCCCGATGGCAAGCTTTTGTGCGAGTTTCATGCTGTCTTCCTCCCAGTTGACGATAAGTGCCCGGCCGCTCATGCGACCGATGCGGTATGATCCTTCGTATCCGACGCCGACACGGGAACCGTGATCAGCTTGACCCCCGCGGCCTCCACCATGCGCACGGCCTCCTCAGACACGGCGCTGTCGGTAATGATGGTGGAAACGTTTTCGAGCGGGCAGAGAATGAGGCTGGAGCGCCGGGCGAACTTGCCCGAATCGATCATCACGACCAGCTCGTCCGCCTGCCGCATCAGGCGCTGCTCGCTCTGGATGACCAGAGCGTCGGACTCCATGATGCCGAGCGCGCTGGCGCCCTGGGCGCCGACGAACATGCGGCGCGCCGAGAAATTCCGGATGGCGTCGTTTTCGAACGGCGACAGGATGAGGCTCTGGTCGCGATAGATCGTGCCCCCCGGCACCGTCACCGTGCATTTGGAATGTTTGACGAGGTGCTCGGCGATGGCGAACGAGTTGGTCATGACCTGCAACCTGCGGGCCGCCATGAAATGCACCATCTGGAAGGTCGTCGTTCCCCCATTGATGATGACCGCGTCGCCTTCCTCGCAGAGATCGACGGCCATGCGGGCGATTGCGCGTTTTTTATCGGAGTTGATCGATTCCGACACTCTGAATGGCCGGGCTGCGAGATTGCCGATTTGCGGCGGATGCACGGCTTCGGCCCCGCCTCGAACCCTGCGAAGCTTCCCCTGAACATGCAGCGACGCGATGTCTCGGCGGATCGTCGCCTCCGACGCATCCGTCAGTTCCGCGATATCCTGCACGGTCACCACAGGCTTTTCCTGGACGGCGCTCAAGATGATGCGATGGCGTTCGCGCTCGTGCATGGATGTCTCCTCAACAGCGAGTTATGCGAATTAAGCGGGGACTGTCAATCAATAACGATCATAAATTTCTATACTGCGCTGCAACATGAACATTTATGATCGAAAATGATTGACATGAGTGGTGGGACTGCGCGATATCGTCGGCAATACGGGGCCGACCTGCGTTCGACGCAGGGGTTCCGATACCATGGGAGGATGACATGCCGGAACAGAGCCACCGTCTCGAAAGCCGTTGGGACGATGCGATTGCGAACGATCTCGATGAGCCGGGCAAGCTTCTCTATCGCTCCAATCTCCTGGGCGCGGACAAGCGCATCACCAATTACGGCGGCGGCAATACCTCGGCCAAGGTGACCGAAACCGATCCGCTGACCGGCGAACCGGTTCGCGTTCTCTGGGTCAAGGGCTCCGGCGGCGATGTCGGCACCATCAAGCTCGATGGCTTCGCCACGCTTTATCTCGACAAGCTAGAAGCTCTGAAGGGTCTCTACAAGGGCGTCGAGGACGAGGACCGCATGGTCGGCTTCCTGCCGCATTGCACCTTCGCGCTCAACCCGCGCGCCGCCTCCATCGATACGCCGCTGCACGGCTTCGTGCCGTTCACCCATGTCGATCACATGCATCCCGACGCGATCATCGCCATCGCCGCCTCGAAGAATTCGCGCGAACTGACCAGGGAGGTCTTCGGCGACGAGATCGGCTGGCTCCCCTGGCGCCGCCCGGGCTTTCAGCTGGGCCTCGATCTCGGTGCCTTCGTCGCGGCGAATCCGAATGCCAAGGGCGTCGTGCTCGAAAGCCACGGTCTCTTCACTTGGGCGGACGACGCAAAGGCCTGCTACGAGCTGACGCTCGATATCATCAACCGCGCCATCGACTGGTTTGCCTTGAAAACCGAAGGCAAGACCGTCTTCGGCGGGGCCGTCACGTCCAGTCTGGACGAGCCGCAGCGCCGCGCCATCGCCGCCCGCCTCATGCCGGAAATCCGCGGCCGCATCGGCCGTGAGGAAAGGAAGCTTGGTCATTTCGACGATCAGGCCGCCGTGCTCGAATTCGTCAATTCCGCCGATCTTCAGCGCCTCGGCGCGCTCGGCACCTCCTGCCCGGACCACTTTCTGCGCACCAAGATCCGCCCGCTGATCCTTGATTTCGATCCGAAGGCCGAAGGCAGCCTCGATACGGCCGTTGCCCATCTCGATGCGGCGCTCGACGCCTATCGTGCCGATTACGCCCGCTATTACGAGACCTGCCGCCACGACAATTCGCCGGCCATGCGCGATCCCAATCCGGTGATCTTCCTCATCCCCGGCGTCGGCATGCTCTCCTTTGCCCGCGACAAGGCGACCGCCCGCATCGCCGGTGAGTTCTACGTCAACGCCATCAACGTCATGCGCGGCGCCTCCAGCGTGTCGGACTATCAGGGCCTGCCCGAACAGGAGGCCTTCGACATCGAATACTGGCTGCTTGAGGAGGCGAAGCTCCAGCGCATGCCGAAGCCGAAGAGCCTTGCCGGCCGCGTCGCCTTTGTTACCGGCGGGGCCGGCGGCATCGGTCGCGCCACGGCAACCCGCCTGATCGCCGAGGGCGCCTGCGTCGTGCTGGCCGATATCGATCAGACGGCGCTCGATGGCGCGCAGGCCGATTTTGCCAAGCGCTACGGCGCCGATGCCGTCCGCAGCGTCAAGCTTGACGTGACGGACGAGAATCAGGTTGCCGCCGCTTTCACGCAAGGTCTCGTGGAGTTCGGCGGCATCGATATCCTCGTCTCCAATGCCGGCATCGCCTCTTCCGCACCGGTCGAGGATACGGATCTCGCCATGTGGAACCGCAACATCGACATCCTCGCAACCGGCTACTTCCTCGTCTCGCGCGAGGCCTTCCGCCTGTTCCGCCGCCAGAAGCTCGGCGGCAACGTCGTCTTCGTCGCGTCCAAGAACGGGCTCGCATCCTCGCCGAATGCTTCGGCTTACTGCACGGCGAAGGCTGCCGAGATCCATCTTGCCCGGTGCCTGGCGCTTGAAGGCGCGGAAGGCGGCATCCGCGTCAACACGGTCAATCCCGATGCGGTTCTGCGCGGCTCCAAGATCTGGGACGGCGAGTGGCGCGAACAGCGCGCGGCCTCCTCCAGGATCGAGGTCAGCGATCTCGAGGAACATTATCGCAAGCGCTCGATGCTGAAGGTCAACATTCTCCCCGAGGACGTTGCCGAAGCCATCTACTTCCTCGCCTCCGACCTGTCGGCGAAATCCACCGGCAACATCATCAATGTCGATGGCGGCAACGCGCAGAGCTTTCCGCGCTAGGCTGTATAAGAGGGAGGAGACCATCATGACCGATTACCGCATCGCGCCCGATCTTATCGCCGCGCATAACGATAGCCGCGCCGCGTCGCAGGCTGCGGATTATCACGCCCTCGGCGAACACCTGTCGCGCCGCGGCATCGATATCGAAACGGTGACGCGGAAGGTTTCGGCCTTCCATGTCGCCGTTCCCTCCTGGGGCGTCGGCACCGGCGGCACCCGCTTTGCCCGGTTTCCGGGCATAGGCGAGCCGCGCGGCATCTTCGACAAGCTGGCGGACTGCGCCGTCATCAACCAGCTGACGCGCGCCACGCCCGGCGTTTCCCTGCACATCCCCTGGGACAAGGCAGACCCGGTCGAACTGCTGGCGGCGGCCAAGGCCCACGGGCTGCATTTCGACGCCATGAACTCCAACACCTTCTCGGATGCGGAAGGCCAGTCGCTCTCCTACAAGTTCGGCTCTCTCAGCCATGCCGATGCGGGAACGCGGGCGCAAGCAGTGGAGCACAATCTCGAATGCATCGAGATCGGCCGCGCCCTCGGCTCGAAAGCGCTGACGGTCTGGGTGGGCGACGGCTCGAACTTTCCCGGTCAGAGCCACTTCACCCGCAGCTTCGAGCGCTACCTCGCCTCCATGGGCGATATCTACGCCGCCCTGCCGGACGACTGGCGCCTGTTCTCCGAACACAAGATGTACGAGCCGGCCTTCTATTCCACCGTGGTGCAGGACTGGGGCACGAGCTACCTCATCGCCTCGACGCTCGGCCCCAAGGCCCAGTGCCTCGTCGATCTCGGCCACCACGCGCCCAACGTCAACATCGAGATGATCGTGGCGCGGCTGACCCAGTTCGGAAAGCTGGGCGGCTTCCATTTTAACGATTCGAAATATGGCGACGACGATCTGGATGCCGGCTCTGTCGATCCCTACCGACTCTTCCTCGTCTTCAACGAACTGGTGGATGCCGAGCACCACGGGATCAAGGATTTCGACCCGGCCCATATGATCGACCAGTCGCACAATGTCACCGATCCGATCGAAAGCCTGATCTCCAGCGCCAACGAGATCCGTCGTGCCTATGCGCAGGCTCTCCTCGTCGATCGCGAGGCTCTGGACGGCTATCAGGACGAAAACGATGCGCTGATGGCGTCCGACACGCTGAAACGCGCATTCCGAACGGATGTCGAGGCGATCCTCGCCGAAGCTCGCCATCGTCAGGGGGGGGCCATCGATCCGATCGGTGCTTACAGGAAGAGCGGCTATCGCAGCAAGGTGGCCGCCGAACGACCGGCAGCGCGCGCCGGCGGTGGCGGCATCGTCTGAAAGGTCAGGGCGCCTGCTGCCCAGCGCCGGCCGGTGGCTGGTCACGTACCTCGCCGGGACTGGACACGAACAGGTAGATGCCGGCGAGCACCGCACCGGCGAGGAAAAGCGTGATGACGAAAGTGATCATTCTTCTGAAGGCCGGTGCCTGCCGTTGCGCCATGGTGTCGTCTTCTCCTGTAGGGTGAAGGCCAAACCCGCGAAGTGCGAACGGGGTTCCCGAGGGTGAGGTCGTTTTGGCCGTAGGGTTCGGTCCGCAAACGTACGGACCGGGCCGATACGCGGCCTGCAAGCGCACATTTTAAGGGCGTGTTTACATGGGTAGCGTCTTATCCAGCTTACATAGAGTTGGAGAAGATCAATGCCAGAAGCCTGCCAGGGATGTCGCGACGGTGCCGACTTCCACATCCCGTTTTCCATGGCGTTCCAGCCGATCGTCGATGTCGTCTCGAAGACCACATTTGCGCACGAGGCGCTGGTCCGCGGTATCGCGGGTGAGGGCGCCGGCTCGGTCCTCTCGGCCGTCGATGCGCAGAACCGCTATGCCTTCGATCAGCAATGCCGGGTCAAGGCCATCGAGCTCGCTTCGCGGCTGTATGGCGCGCAGAGCGATGTCGGCCTGTCGATCAACTTTCTGCCCAATGCCGTCTACGAGCCCCGTGCCTGCATCCGCCTGACGCTGGCGGCCGCTGCCCGCACCAAATTCTCGCCGAAGAACATCATCTTCGAATTCACTGAAGGCGAGATCCTCGACACGGCCCATCTTCTCAATATTCTCAAGACCTATCGCGAAATGGGCTTCCGCACGGCGATCGACGATTTCGGCGCGGGCCATGCCGGACTGGCGCTGCTGGCGAAGTTCCAGCCCGATATCGCCAAGCTCGACATGGACCTCATCCGCAATATCGATACGGACAAGGTTCGCCAAACGATCGTTCGCCACACCGTCTCCATGCTGCACGATCTCGGCGTCATCCCGCTGTGCGAAGGCATCGAGACCGCAGGCGAGGCACGGGCCTTGGAAGATCTCGGCGTTCGCCTGATGCAGGGCTATTTCTTCGCGCGCCCGAGCTTCGAGGCTCTGGCCCATCCGGCGCTCGGACGGATGTCCGCCACGCATTGAACGTCGAACGGCCCGTCGTTACCCGATAATGCGGTTATATTCGTCCGCGCCTGTTTCGGTTGGTTCAGTCGTCTTTGCCGGATCGGGTTCCCGCGCGTTACGGCAGGATGTCTTCCATCGCCTCGTCATATGTACGGATGCGATGGTCTACCCGGCCTCGTTCCGGATCTGGATCGAGGTCAGTTCGAGCCTGCTTTCGATCTGCAGATGTTCGGCTGCGATGTCCCGGATCACCCGCTCGACGATCTGAAAATGATACTTTGGCATGCCAACGCGGGCTACCCGCTGCTTTCCCTCGACATAGCTGTCCGTTCTCTCTGGATCGCAGCGTGCGCTTGATCTTTTGTTCACGAGCGCCTTGTACTGACCATCGTCTCCCTTTGGTGAGGATCGAAAGCCTTGGTCGATAAAGAAGCACTGCTGCATCTGGCGCAGCTCATGGAAGGCACCGGTGTCATGGTTGCCGTCTACGATCAGGACGACCGTTTGCGGTTTGCCAATGGCGCCTTTCGTGCAGCCTGGCATATCGAGGACGATGAGCGTCCTCTCTGGTCCGACCTGATGCGCCGGAATTTTGCCGTACGGCGCGGCACGGTCATCTCGGCCGACGATTTCGAAACATGGCTGCGCTCGGTGCTCGGGCGTCGGGGAAAGACCGGTTTCCGCGCCTTCGAAACGGATCTTCACGACGGCCGGTGGCTCTGGATGACGGAGACCATGCAGGCCGATGGCTGGATGCTGTGCGTGGCATCCGACATCACGTCGCTGCGGCCGGACGAACGCGAACTGCGCCAGGCCCGCGACATGGCGATCAAGGCGTCGGAGACCGACGATCTGACCGGCATCGCCAGCCGGCGCTTCGTCATGTCGAAGCTCGAAGCGCTCGTGAAGACGGCGCCGACCGATCCTCCGATGTCAGCCGGGCAAACGGCGGCGGTCGGATGCGTCGCGGTTCTCGATATCGACAATTTCAAATATATCAACGACCGGTTCGGCCACAGCGTCGGCGACGCCGTGCTCATGGATTTTGCGGCGACGATCCAGCGCCTCGTACGCAAGACGGACGTTCTCGGGCGCGTCGGCGGCGAAGAGTTCGTTCTCGTCCTGCCGAACACGACGACCTGGGAAGCGGAAGCGATCATCGGCCGTATGCTGGCGGAGGTGCGGCAGTCCCGCCCGGTGCGCGAGCAGGTGAGCTTCCGCTATACGTTCTCGGCCGGTCTTGCCAGCGCCCGGGCGGGCGACGACCCGGCCGATCTCTATCGGCGCGCCGACCTCGCCCTTTATGCCGCCAAGATGCGCGGCCGCGACCAGATCGGCATCGATGTCGATGGCCATCGATCCAGCAGGTCGGCCGGCGGTTGACGCCCATTGCCGGACCAATGCTGCGGTTTCCGATGGAGATACCTCGGAACGAGGTTCAGTCTGGCGGGTTCAAAATCGCGGGCCTCTCCGCCACGATCGCATAGCGATGCTGGAGACCCCGTGCGAGCGCCTTGAGTCGGCCGAGATGCGCTGCCTGCGCCTTGTGAATCCGGCGAAGATCGCGGTCGATCGCGATCACCGAAAACCCTGAATCCGTCAGAAGGCGCCCGACGTCGTCGGCCCGGGCGCCGTTCGAAAAGTGCACCCGCGACAGGATGCTCCGGTGCGTGTCCGCAAGGCCTGCCGGCGCATGGGCCGGCTGCGGCGATATCCAGCCGGCCTTCTGCGAGAGCGTATCGATGCGCTTGATCACCCGCTCCCAAAAGCCCGTATGAACGAAATCGCCGTCGATGACGAGCAGCCGGCCGCCGGGTTTCAGGACCCGGTGCCACTCCCTGAAGCACGCATGCGGATCGACCAGCGTCCAGACGAGATGTCGTGTCACAACGGCATCGTAGCTTTCATCGGGTGCGAGCGTCCGTTCGGCGTCGCCCAGATGAAAGCGGATGCTGCGTCCGCGCGCCGTCGCCTTGGCGCGCGCGAGGGCCAGCATATCGTCGGACCAGTCGATGCCGGTCACGCGGTAGCCGAGATCGTCCATCAGGTGCGAGATCACCCCGGTTCCGCTGGCAAGGTCGAGGGCGGCGCGCCCGTACCCACGTCCGAGATGCTTCTCGATCAGCCCATGCCACGCCTGCCGCTCGTCCTCGGAGAAGATCTCGTGCCCCGGCGACTGGTCGAAGGTCGCGGCGCGGGCGGACCAGTAATCTCGGATCTCATCTCTCAATGTGTAATTCACGGCCTGCGCCGCCGGATCGTTTCCCATAGCTCACATCCCGCCTCAAACGTAAAACGTTTCTAAAAGATAAAACTTGACGAATAAAATCCACAAATCATATGTGCCCCGCAGGTTCCACTGGAGTTTTCCTCATGCGTCTTTCCGGCAGGTCGGCCATCGCAGCCCTCGGCCTCTTCGTGTCGTCCGTTCTTCCTGCCCTTGCCGTCGAGGTGACGGACGTGACGGGCCGCAAGGTCGATGTCAACGTGCCCGCGCGTCATGTCATTCTCGGCGAAGGCCGCCAGATCTATTTCCTCGCCGCGCTCGACAAGGAAAACCCGTTCCAGCACGTCGTTGGCTGGCGTGACGATCTGCCGAAGGCCGATCCGGAATCCTATGCCGCCTATCTCGAAAAATATCCCGAGATCGCCAAGCTCGCCACCTTCGGCGGCATGAAGGACGGCACCTTCGATATCGAGCAGGCCGTGGCGCTCAAGCCCGACGTCATCGTCATGAACCTCGACGCGAAGACCGCGACGGAGGAGGCGGGCTATATCGAAAAGCTTGCCAAGGTCGGCATTCCCCTCGTCTATGTCGATTTCCGCGAGAAGCCGATGGAGAACACCGAGCCGAGCATGCGCATCATGGGCACACTGATGGGCAAGGAAAAGGTCGCGGAAGACTTCATCGCGTTTCGCGCCGAAGCGATCCGGAAGGTGACCGATACGCTCGAAAAGAACGCTCCGAAAAAGCCGCTGGTCTTCGTCGAGCGCGCCGGCGGATACTCGGACGATTGCTGCATGTCCTTCGGCAATGAGAATTTCGGCCGGATGGTCGAGCTTGCCGGCGGTACGAACATGGCCCGCGACATCATCCCCGGAACGTTCGGCTCTGTTAACCCGGAGCAGATCATTGCCTCCAATCCGGATCAGGTGATCATCACCGGCGGCATGTGGGAAGCCTATGTGCCCGGCGGCAACTGGGTGGGCGTAGGATACGGTGCCGACCTCAAGGAAGCGCATCGCAAACTCGAGAACCTGACGAAGCGCCCCGCCTTCACGGGCATCAAGGCAGTGAACGACGGCGAGATCCACGCGATCTGGCACCAGTTCTACAATAATCCCTACCAGTTCGTCGCCATCCAGCAGATCGCCA
Organism: Rhizobium sp. 9140; assembly: GCF_900067135.1. NCBI lineage: Bacteria > Pseudomonadati > Pseudomonadota > Alphaproteobacteria > Hyphomicrobiales > Rhizobiaceae > Rhizobium > Rhizobium sp. 9140. The sequence goes on from NZ_FJUR01000001.1 coordinate 789,779, forward strand.
AATGGCTGCATCCGGATCTCTTCAAGGATCTCGACCCGCAAGCGACCTTCAAGGAGCTCCACGAGCGCTTCCTGCCGCTTCCGTACAAACCGGGATACTTCGTCTCCCTCAAGGACGAATAGGCGATGACCGCGGCGGCAACCACGGAGAAGGCAGCGCGGCGCGAAAGAGATCGCGCAGGCCCGGTTGCCGAGCGCACAGGGCGTGATCAATATCGCGCCCTTGCCTTCCGACGCATCCTCATCCTGGCGGCTCTCACGATTGCCCTTGCCGCCAGCGTGGCCCTCGACATGGCGCTGGGGCCGGCGAGCTACACGCTGTCGCAGGTCCTCTCGGCCCTGTTTTCCCCGGAAACGGCCAGCAACCAGCTGCGCGTCGTCATCTGGGACATCCGCATGCCGATCGCGCTGATGGCGGTGACCGTCGGGGCGTCGCTCTCCGTCGCCGGCGCGCAGATGCAGACGATCCTCTCCAATCCGCTCGCAAGCCCCTTCACGCTCGGCATCTCCGCGGCCGCCAGCTTCGGTGCTGCCCTCGGCCTTGTCGGCGGCGTCGCTCTCTTTCCGGGGGCGACCCAGTACATGGTGCCGATCAACGCCTTCGTCATGGCGGTCGTTGCTGCCCTGTTCATTCACTTCGCCTCGACGATGCGCGGCGTGACGGTCGAGACCATCGTGCTGCTCGGCATCGCGCTGGTCTTCACCTTCAACGCGGCTCTGTCGCTGCTCGAATATCTCGGCTCCGAACAGGCGCTGGCAGCCGTCGTGTTCTGGACGATGGGCAGCCTCACCAAGGCGACCTGGGACAAGGTGGGAGTGACGGCCGCTATCCTCGTCGTGACCCTGCCGCTCTTCATGCGCCAGGCCTGGGCGCTGACCGCCCTGCGGCTCGGCGACGACAAGGCCGCGAGCATGGGCATCAACGTGCGCCGACTGCGTCTTCATACGATGCTGATCGTCAGCCTGCTGGCGGCCGTGCCCGTGTCCTTCGTCGGCACCATCGGCTTTGTCGGCCTCGTCGGCCCGCACATCGCGCGCATGGTGGTGGGCGAGGATCAGCGCTTCTTCCTGCCCGGCGCCGTCATCTGCGGCGCGCTGCTCCTGTCGGCCACCTCGGTGGTTAGCAAGGTGCTCATTCCCGGTGCGATCCTGCCCATCGGCGTGATCACCGCGCTCGTCGGCGTGCCCTTCTTCTTCGTCCTGATTTTCTCCAACAGGAGGCGGGCATGGTAAGTCTTTCCCTGAGGGATGTCGGTGCCAGCTATGGCCGCACCACGGTCCTCTCCAAGGTCGGCATCGATCCTTTGAGCCCCGGCTCCGTCACGGCCGTCATCGGCCCGAATGCAGCGGGAAAATCCACCCTGTTCAAGCGGATTGCCGGCCTGCTCGCCGGTCCGGGAACCGTCGAGCTATCGAACAAGACCCGGGGCGACCGCGCGATCTGCTACATGCCGCAGGACACAGGCTCGAATGCCGTACTCACGGTCTACGAATCGCTTCTGCTGTCCGCCAAGCAGGGCGGCGGCTGGCGGGTGCATGACGACGAACTGTTCGAGATCGACGCGATCCTCGCCTCCCTGCGCATCGAGGACCTCGCCTTCCGCGGGCTCGACGCCCTGTCGGGCGGGCAGCGGCAGCTCGTCTCGCTCGGCCAGGCTTTGGTGCGCAAGCCCGACGTCCTGCTGATGGACGAGCCGACCTCTGCCCTCGATCTTCATCGCCAGATCGACGTTCTCGACTTCGTAGGAAACCTTGCAACCCGCACCGGCATGATCGTCCTCATCGCGCTCCACGATCTCAACCACGCCCTGCGTTACTGCAGCAACACGATCGTGATCGCCAACGGCGAAATGGTCGCAAGCGGCACCACCGCCAGCGTCATCACCACCGCCATGCTGCGCGACATCTACCGTATCGACGCCCGCATAGAGCCCTGCTCCCGCGGCCGCCCCATGGTCATCGTCGACGGCGCTCTCTGAGGGATAGGCGCGGGCAGAGGGCGCGATCGCGGTCGCGCCGGAAGCTTCGCCGCCCGTCAGGCCGAGAAGCTGACCCGCACGCCGCGCTGCCGGAAGTAGGCCTGCATCATCTTGCGGCCCGAGCGGTTGTTCTGCGCAAGCTTGGCCGGATCGAACACGGCTTCCGCCGCACCCTCCCGGGCAAGTGCCGCCTTGAGGCTCGCAATATGGTCGTCGATGTCGGCATTGTCCGACTGGAGCGATGCGTAGATCTTTTCGGTTACCTCGGCCACGGTCTGTTCGCTCACGGTATCTGTCCCTTCTTTTACGAAACCGGTCGGATATCACGATTTGGAGAATCGCCAAACTGCAGACTGCGCATGCAATCAGCGGCCCCGAAAGGCATAAAGACAGACATTCGGAAGAAGATCCCCGCAGGAGGGAACGCAGAAGCATTCGCTCAGTTGCGGATGTGTCATTCCCAATGAAAGGTGACCGAAATGTTCATGCGCGTCGATCAACTGCAGGCAGAACTGCCTGCGCCCAAGCGGGCGGATCCGAATGCCGCGGCCGCCCTGCAGGAGTTGCTGGGTGGGAAATACGGCGAGATGTCCACGCTGGGCAACTACATGTTCCAGAGCTTCAACTTCCGCTCCAAGGACAAGCTGCGCCCCTTCTACAGCCTCGTCGCGAGCATCACGGCGGAAGAACTCGGCCATGTCGAGCTCGTCAGCAACGGCGTCGCCATGCTCGCCAACGGTCCGGACAAGAAGGATGGTGACACGGGCGATGGCGGCGACATTTCCGGCGCGCCGTGGGAGGACATGAAGGATATACGGCTCGCGGCGGCCTTCCTGTCGGGCGGCGGCGGTGCCATGCCGGTCAACAGCAATGGCGCTTCCTGGAACAACGACTTCATCACGACGACCGGCAATGTCGTGGTCGATCTCCTCCACAATTTCCATCTGGAATGCGGTGCGCGTCTCCACAAGCTGCGCGTTTACGAAACCCTGACCGACCCGACCGGCCGCGAGGTCTGCGGTTATCTCCTCGTGCGCGGTTCCGTCCACGCGCATGCCTATGCCCTGGCGCTGGAAAAGATCACCGGCGTGAAGATCAAGGACTTCCTGCCGACGCCGAATATTCCGCTCAGCACAATCCCGGAATGCCAGAAATATCTGGACGAAGGCTCCCACCGCCGCCTCTACACGTTCAGCCCGAAGGACTACAAGGAAATGGCGGGCATCTGGGGCAACGGCGAAATGGCCCTTCCGGCCGATCCGCCGGGCGAACTCGAAGTCGTCGACGGCATGCCGGAAGGCGGCAAGATCCACCAACTCGTCGGCGTACCCTCGGCCTTCACCCCGGACTACGCCCCGGAAGAAATGTTCGAAATCGCCCAGAAACTCTACAAGAAGTCGCGCTAGGTTTTATTGCCTGAGGTTCAAAGCTGCAGGCTGCGGTCCTCTTTTGAGGTCGCGGCCTGTTTGAGTTTTCCGTGCCGTTTGCGCGCGGTCGGACAAAGATAGGGTGAAACGAAAAGAATGGCGGACAGGGCGGGATTCGAACCCGCGGTACGCTCTCACGCACACACACTTTCCAGGCGTGCGCCTTAAACCACTCGGCCACCTGTCCTTGATATCGTCACCGCTGGTTTGGGCGGCGAGATTGTTGCGCGGATGGCGAAGGATCGCGACCGTGTGCAACGGTTCGCCAAAAATCCTACGAGCGGAAAATCCTGCGAACGGCGCGATATATACCGATGATCTCAAAGCGATCAACCGAAATCTGACAGATTTTTCGAACGGCGACAGGCATTTTCCATCAGGCAGATGATGCTAGGCTCGGGGTGCCATTGCGGTTGGTCGGGGAGAACCTATCTTATTGCGGAGGCACGAAGCAAAGTGTGATGCGGAAACCGGTCCCGTCTGGGAAGGTCGGGCTGCTGCGAGAGACAGTTCCGGCTTGCAGCGCTTGTGGTATTTGCAAAGCATTACGGGGAGCCGCAGGCAGGGGAGACGAATGATGGCAATTCTCTTCAGGCTCGCGAGTGTTCTCGCCCTCATTGCCGCGCTTCTCGCGGGAACCGTGGATGCCGTGCGCTCGGTGTCCGAAACAGCTGTGGTCATGACGCCGCTCGGGATTGCGGTGGCGTCGATCAGCACGTCCGGGCTTGAGATGATCGAAGCTCTGGAGCGGCCGGGCGGCAGCTTTGCCATGGTGCAGCCGGTCGTCCCCTGGTTTCTGCAGCAGCCGGCGTTCGCGGTCTTTCTGATCGTGGCGCTGTTGTTCTGGATGGCCGGGTATCGCCCGGCGCGCCGGCGCCGGCTGGCCTGATGCCGTTCTGAAGGCCGGCAGGGCAGGTCGAGACCCGTGTGGAGGGACTCGCCGCCTTTGCTCCGACGACATCAATTTCGACGATACGAACAACCCATTCTGAAATGGAGACGGATCTTATGTTTCTAACCGAGCTTTTCAGCAAGAAGACCACCATGCCCGAGCCGCAAAATGCGCTTCCCGGCCGCGAGGCACCCTTGCCCACATCGACGCACCACGCCGTCAACCGGCAGCCTCTCAAGGGGCCTTATCCCGACGGCATGAAGACCGTGCTGCTTGGCATGGGCTGCTTCTGGGGCGCCGAGCGCCTGATGTGGCAACTGCCGGGCGTCTATGTCACGGCGGTCGGCTATGCCGGCGGCTACACGAAAAACCCGACCTACCAGGAAACGACGACGGGACTGACCGGCCATACCGAGGTCGTTCTCGTGGTCTACGACCCGAAGGTCGTCGGGTTCGGCGAGATCCTCAAGGTCTTCTTCGAGGAGCATGACCCGACGCAGGGTATGCGCCAGCGCAACGACGTCGGCACGACCTACAGGTCCGCCATCTATGTCGAAGACGAGGCGCAGCTTGCCGAAGCGAAGACCGCCCGCGATGCCTATCAGGCGCAGCTGAAGAAGGCGGGCCACCGTGAGCCGATCACCACCGAGATCGCGATGGCCGGCACGTTCTATTTCGCAGAAGCAGAGCACCAGCAGTATCTGGCCAAAAACCCCAATGGCTATTGCGGCCTGCGGGGAACGGGTGTGAGCTGCCCGGTACCTGCCCTCTAATCCGGTACTCTGACACTCACGTTTCAAGACCCTGCTGCACAGGGATGGCAGCGCATGCCTGCCATCCCCGCCATTGCTTCCGTGGCCGTTTTGGATTAATACATGACAATATTTTTCATGTTTTAACCGCCGAAACGCCGCGACAGCGCCGATGACCTTCCAGCCCAGGATGAACAACAGGATTTCCGGTTTCGACGTGATCGGAACCTGGAACCGGCGCGTCTATAACGGCGTGGTTGCCGACCTCTGGGACGTGCAATGCGCCCGGTTGGCGGGCGGCGTCTATGTGGCCGACGCGCCCCGGCTTTTCGTGGTGCTCGAAACCCTCGGAGATCCCGCGCGGCGCCTCTCCATGGCGTCGATATCGACGGGCACGTCTTCCGCAGGGGAGCACGGCCTGCCCGGTTCGCCCTGCCGGCGCCTGTCCTATATTCCCGCCGGTATGGAGCTTCGCGCCGAGCTTCAGGGCATCAGCGCGATCCGCCATCTCGATCTGCATTTCGATGCGGCCGCGCTCGGCGAGCGCGTCGGCGGCGAGCTCGATCCCCTTGTTCTCGAACAGCCGCGGCTGATGTTTGCCGATCCGCGTCTCATTGCCGTGGCCGATCTTCTGGCGGCAGAATGCGCCGATCCGGATCCCTTGCACGATCTTTATGGCGACGGCCTTGCGCTCGGTCTCTTCATCGCTCTGATGCGCGTTCCCCCGCCCAGTCGTCGCTTGCGCGGGGCGCTCGCGCCCTGGCAACTGCGACGGGCGACCGAGTTCATCGAGGCCCATTGCCTGCGCGGTATCCGGCTGGAGGAGCTGGCAGGGCTCACCGGCCTTTCCCAGTCGCATTTCAGCCACGCCTTCAAGGCCTCGACCGGCATGCCGCCGCACCAGTGGCAGATGAAGACGCGCATCGAGCATGCGAAATCCCTGCTGGCTGCCGGCAAGGCGAGCCTCAGCGAGGTCGCAGCCGTCACCGGTTTTGCGGACCAAGCGCATTTCACCCGGGCCTTTCGCAAGATGGCGGGCACCACGCCGGGCCGGTGGCTGCGCAGCCGTTGAAGGACGGGATATCCGAGCACGCGTGGCGGATTTGCCGCAGTCTTGCCGTAGATGCTTCGCCTGAGAACATCGCCTCGGAATTGTTCAAAATCCGCAGGACGGATCAATCCGATCCCGCTTCCTTGAGCTATGCGAAACATGAGAAAACGCCTCATCTTCATGGGGCGACAGTGCCGGATAAGGAACAGGTGTCGGGGCCGTTCTGCCGGGTGGCCGAGATGGGGTGACGACATGATGGGGACAATCAACAAAAGCCGCAACGCGGTCTGGCTCGCGGGAGCCGCAGTCATCGCATGTGCGGCCGGCACATCCGCTGCACTGGCCCAAACCCCGCAAACCCAAGGCCAGGAAGTGCAGGGCCAACAGCCGACGCAACTGGAAGCCATCGTCGTGCGCGGCGGGCAGGCAACAGAGGGATCGGCAACCGGCCCGGTCGAGGGTTACGTCGCCCGCGACACGACGGCAGGGTCGAAATCGTCCATGCCGGTGACGGCCGTTCCCCAGTCGGTCTCCGTTATCGGCCGCAAGGAGCTGGATGACCGCGGCGTCGTCACCAAGATCGACGAAGCGCTGCGCTATACCGCCGGCGTCACCACCGAGCCCTTCGGCTCCGATCCGGATACGGACTGGTTCTACATCCGCGGCTTCGATGCGACGCAGTCCGGCGTCTTCCTCGACGGTCTCAATCTCTATTCCTACGGCTTTGGCGGCTTCCAGACGGATGCCTACATGCTGGAGCGCGTCGATGTGCTGAAAGGTCCAGCCTCCGTGCTTTATGGCGGCGCCACACCCGGCGGCATCGTCGATCTCATCCGCAAGCGCCCGCAGGACGAGGCCGTTCGCGAGGTCGAGGTCGGCATCAACAATTTCGGCAATGCCTTCCTCGGCTTCGACGTCAACCAGAAGGTCAGTGATGCCGTGACCTATCGCGTTACCGGCAAGGTGGCCGGCGGCGAACAGGAGAGCGACTACGCGAACGACCTGCGCGGCTTTCTCATGCCGCAGATCCGCTACCAGCCTGATGATGCGACCAGCCTGACCGTCTATGCCACCCTTTCCGGCCTTGACCAGCGCCACACCGGCAATGGCTTCCTGCCCTACGAGGGCACCGTGGTGAACGCGCCCTTCGGCAAGATCGACCGCGACGCCTTCTTCTCGGAGCCGGATCTCGACACCGGCCGTTCCGACCAGCAGATGATCGGCTACGAAGCCGAGCACACGTTCGACAACGGGCTGAAGCTCTCTCAGAACCTGCGCTATAGCCACCTCGACAAGCATGAAGTGCTGTTCTACCCCTTCGGCTACGTCAACACGACGGACCCGGCAGCGCCGAACTACTACGATCTCTATCGCGTCGGCTTCGAGCACACGAGCAAGGTGGACAGCTTTGCCGTCGACAACCGCGCCGAGATCAAGCTCGACACCGGCCCGGTCGAGCACAACCTGCTCGCCGGCATCGATTACAAGCACTACCGTCTCGACCAAGTCCAGGCCGTCCCGGCATGGCCGGCAGTGGCTACGCCGATCGATCCCCTCGATCCAATCTACGGCCTGCCGCAGCCGGGCCTCAGCGGCGTCTATCTCGATCAGGTGCTGACCCTGCAGCAGGTGGGCCTCTACGCGCAGGACCAGATGCGCTTCGGCGATGGCGTCCTCGTCACGCTCAACGGCCGTTACGACTATGTGGATACGCAGTCCGACGCGCGGATCGGCACAAGCTACCGCAACAATGACAGCGCGCTCAGCGGCCGTGCCGGCCTTGCTTACGAATTCGACAACGGTATGACGCCCTATGTCAGTGCCGCCACTTTTTTCAATCCGCTGATCGGCACCTCCTATCTCGGCGGCGCTCTCAAGCCGGAGGAAGGTCACCAGTTCGAAGCCGGGCTGAAATACGTGCCCACCGCCATCGACGGCCTCTTCACGGTGTCGGTGTTCCAGATCGTCAAGGAAAACGTGGCGTTGACCCGGCCGGACTTCCTGCAGGAGCAGCTGGGCGAGGTCACCTCCACCGGCATCGAGCTCGAAGCCAAGGTCAATCTCGACGCGCACTGGTCGCTGCTCGGCTCCTATTCCTATACCGATCTTGAGATTACCGAGGATCTCAATCCGGCCCTCGTCGGCAACCGTCCATACCTCGTGCCGAAGAGCCAGGCGGCCGTCTGGGTTGATTATGCGCTGACCGAAGGCGCGCTGGAAGGCATGAGCATCGGCGGTGGCCTGCGCTATCAGGGCACGTCGTTCGTGGACAACGAGAACACCCGCGAAGTGCCGGATGCGCTGCTCGCCGACGCCGCCATTCGCTATGAGAGGCAAGGCTGGGGTGCAGCCCTTAACGTCGCCAACCTCTTCGACAAGGACTATGTGAAGAGCTGCCAGGGCGTTTCCACCTGCGGCTATGGGGCAGGGCGCACGATCACGCTGAAGCTCAGCAAGGCGTTCTGATCCCCGCCTGCGAAGGCTCGCATCACCCGTGAACAAGGCGAACCGCAGCAGATCCAGACAGGGATCGCCGCGGTTCTGTCGTTTGCGGATCGGAGGATGAAAGTTTTACCAGTTGAAAAATTTCGGGTGTATTTTCCCAAAGCCCGTGCAAGGATACACCTCAATCAGGCCCGCCACAAAGCGCGGCTGGTTCCGCAGACATGCTTCCGACACAAGAAGAAGCGTGCGGGAGGACCCAGAAAACACATAGTAACAAACAGGGCTGCACAATGAAAAAAACCCTCCTCGGTCTCCTTGCCTTCTCGATGATGTCGGCCACGGCGCTGGCCGCCGACATCAAACCCGCGGTCATTTACGACCTCGGCGGCAAGTTCGACAAATCCTTCAATGAATCCGCCTTCAACGGCGCCGAGAAGTTCAAGACCGAAACCGGTATCGCCTACCGCGAGTTCGAAATCGCCAACGACGCGCAGCGCGAGCAGGCGCTCCGCCGTTTTGCCGGTGACGGCAATAACCCGATCGTCATGGCCGGCTTCTCCTGGGCGGCAGCGCTCGAAAAGGTTTCCGCCGAATATCCCGATACCAAGTTTTCCATCATCGACATGGTCGTGGACAAGCCGAACGTGAAGTCGGTGGTTTTCAAGGAGCAGGAAGGGTCCTATCTCGTCGGCGTTCTCGCCGGCCTTGCCTCCAAGTCGAAGACCGTCTCCTTCGTCGGCGGCATGGACATTCCGCTGATCCACAAGTTCGCCTGCGGCTATATCGGCGGTGCCAAGTCCACCGGCGCTGACGTCAAGGTGCTCGAAGCCTACACCGGCACGACGCCGGAAGCCTGGAACGACCCGGTCAAGGGCGGCGAAATCGCCAAGTCTCAGTTCGATCAAGGCTCCGATGTCGTCTATCACGCCGCCGGCGGCACCGGTGTCGGCGTGCTCCAGGCGGCCGCCGATGCGGGCAAGCTCGGCATCGGCGTCGACTCGAACCAGAACGGCATGCAGCCCGGCAAGGTCCTCACCTCCATGCTGAAGCGCGTCGATGTCGCCGTCTACGACAGCTTCATGAGCGCCAAGAACGACACCTTCAAGGTCGGCATTTCCAATCTCGGCCTGAAGGAAGACGGCGTCGGCTATGCGCTCGACGACAACAACAAGGCGCTGATCACGCCGGAAATGCAGGCCGCGGTCGACAAGGTCAAGGCTGACATTATCGCCGGCACGCTTCAGGTCCACGACTACATGACGGACGAAGCCTGCGCCTACTGAGGCGATCCGCGATACGGGAAAGCACCGTCGGCCCGTGTGGCCGGCGACGCATGCCCCTCGACGGCGTGTCAGTAATGCGGCGGCCGCGTGATCGCGGGGGCCTCCAGCGAGGTCTCTTCCAGCGTGAGGAACCGTTCGGTCAGCCGGTCCAGTTTCGTGCGAACCTGGTCCACGATCTTCCACTGTTCGGCAAGCTGCTGCGACAGGTCCTCGATCACGCGGGCTTGATGCGCGATCGTTTCCTCGATGGCCGTCATCCGTGTCTCGTCGGTCGTCATGATCGTCATTCTCTCTTTGTCGCTGGCGGATCGTCTGCTCTCGTTATAGAGGGTTCGCCCGGCGGCAGGTCAAACGCGAAACAGCCGATCCGCTGATTTAGCGCTTCCGATCGTCGTGATCGATGTTAGCCTTAGGCTTCCCGCTTTCCTCAAAGCGGGCGGTCGGACAATCAAGCAAGCACCCGGCGGCACAGCCTGCCGACAACGGGTGCCGGGAACGGGATGCGGCTGCCATGAGCGATATCGCGATTGAGCTTCGGGGCATCGACAAGAGCTTCGGCCCTGTCCACGCCAACAAAAATATCAACCTCGTCGTCAAAAAGGGAACGATCCACGGGATCATCGGTGAGAACGGCGCCGGGAAATCGACCCTGATGTCGATCCTCTATGGCTTCTATCAGGCCGACCGCGGCGAGATCCTCATCGATGGCAAAGTATTGACGATCAAGGACCCGAATGCCGCGATCGCAAGCGGCATCGGCATGGTGCACCAGCACTTCATGCTGGTCGAAAACTTCACCGTGCTCGAAAACGTCATGCTCGGCGCCGAGGAAAGCCCGGTGCTGAACGCCTCGATCTCCAAGGCTCGCATCGAGCTGAAGCGGCTGGAGAAGGAATATGCGCTGGAGGTCGATCCCGATGCCGTCATCGAGGAACTGCCGGTCGGGTTGCAGCAGCGCGTGGAGATTCTGAAAGCCCTCTACCGCAAGGCCGATATTCTCATTCTCGACGAGCCCACGGGCGTTCTCACCCCGCCGGAAGCCGATCACCTGTTCCGCATTCTCGAGCAGCTGAAAAACGAGGGTAAGACGATCATCCTGATCACCCACAAGCTGCGCGAGATCATGGCCGTCACCGACGCGGTTTCCGTCATGCGCCGCGGCGAGATGGTCGCGACGCGCGAAACAGACAAGACCTCGGTCGAGGAACTGGCCGAGCTGATGGTCGGGCGCCGCGTGCTTCTCCGCGTCGAGAAGGGCGAGGCCCGCCCCGGCGACGTCAAGCTTTCGGTGCGCAATCTCACGGTTCGCGACATCAGGGGCGTCACCATGGTCGATGGCGTCTCCTTCGATATCCGGGCCGGCGAGATCGTCGGCATTGCCGGCGTCGCGGGCAATGGCCAGTCCGAGCTTCTCGAAGCCATTGCCGGCATCCGCCGCGCCACCGGCGGCACGGTCGAACTCAATGGCTCCACGGTCGATGTCACCGGCCTTGCCGACCCGGCCGAACTGCGCACGCGCGGCCTTGCCCATGTTCCGGAAGACCGCCATCACGTCGGCCTCGTGCTCAAATTCGAGGAAAGCGAAAACGCCATTCTCGGCTATCACCGCGATCCCGCCTATAAGAAGGGCGCCCTGCTCGATGTCGCCGCCATGCGTGCGGATGCCGAGGCGAATATCGCCCGATACGACATTCGTCCGCCGAACCCGCGCCTGAAGACGGCGAATTTCTCTGGCGGCAATCAGCAGAAGATCGTGCTGGCGCGCGAGATGGAGCGCAATCCCGACGTGCTGATCATCGGGCAGCCCACCCGCGGCGTCGATGTCGGCGCTATCGAATTCATTCACAAGCGGATCATCGAGATGCGCGATCAAGGCAAGGCCGTTCTCCTGGTCTCGGTCGAGCTCGACGAGATCCGCGCTCTGTCGGACCGGATCCTCGTGATGTTCGCCGGGCGCGTCGTCGGCGAGCGGACCTCCGACGCCGACGAGGGCGATCTCGGCCTGTTGATGGCCGGCGTCGAAAACCGCATGGAGGCCGCCCAGTGAGCAACCCTTACGCCAAACTGCCCGGCTGGGCCGAATACGGTCTCATCCCGCTCGTCAATCTCGTCGTCGCCTTCCTCGTCGCCGGTCTCGTCGTGCTGCTCGTCGGCGAGAGCCCGCTGGAGGCCGCCTACCACCTGATCAACGGCGCCTTCGGCCGCGGCGAATATATCGGCTTCACGCTCTACTACGCCACGACCTTCATCTTCACCGGCCTTGCGGTCGCGGTCGCCTCGCATGCCGGCCTCTTCAACATCGGCGGCGAGGGGCAGGCCTATGTCGGCGGCATCGGCGTCGCGCTCGTCTGCCTCTGGCTCGATCGCATCATGCCCTGGTACGTGGTCTTCCCGCTGGCCATCCTCGGTTCGGCCGCCTTCGGCGCCATGTGGGCCTTCCTGCCCGGCTGGCTGCAGGCCAAGCGCGGCAGTCACATCGTCATCACCACCATCATGTTCAACTTCATCGCCTCGAGCCTGATGGTCTACCTGCTGACGCGGGTCTTGAAGCCGCTCGGCTCAATGGCGCCGCAGACGCGCACCTTCGAGGCGGGCGGGCAGTTGCCGAAGCTCGATTGGCTGCTCGGCATCTTCGGGCTCGACATCGGCAATGCGCCGTTCAACATCTCCTTCCTGCTGGCGCTCCTGGCCGCTTTTGGCTGCTGGCTGCTCATCTGGCGCACGCGGCTCGGCTACGAGATGCGCGTCATGGGCCACAGCCCGTCGGCCGCCCGCTATGCCGGTATCAAGGATGCCCGCATCACCGTCATCGCCATGATGATCTCGGGCGCGCTCTGCGGCATGATGGCGCTGAACCCGATCATGGGCGAGCAGTTCCGCATGCAGCTCGATTTCGTGCAAGGGGCCGGCTTCGTCGGCATCGCGGTCGCCCTCATGGGCCGCTCGCATCCGGCAGGCATCATTCCCGCCGCCATCCTCTTCGGCATGCTCTATCAGGGCGGCGCCGAAATCGCCTTCGAAATGCCGACCATCTCGCGCGACATGATCGTCATCATACAGGGGCTCGTCATCCTCTTTGCCGGCGCGCTCGAAAACATGTTCCGCCCGGCGATCGGTCGCCTCTTCGCCTCCGCCGCAAGCAGCCGTTCGGCATCGCCGGCCGTCAAGGGAGCCTGATCCATGGATGCCTTTCACATGCTGGTGACGGTGCTGGAATCGACCATCCGCGTTTCCGTGCCTCTCATCTTCGCGGCCCTTGGCGGCCTCTTCACCGAACGCGCCGGCGTCTTCGACATCGGGCTCGAGGGCAAGATGCTGGGTGCCGCATTCGCCGCCGGCGCGGTCGCCGCGGTGACCGGCAATGTCTGGGCCGGGCTTCTCGCCGCCATCCTCATCTCGGTCCTCCTGTCGCTGGTGCACGGCTATGCCTCCATCACCCAGCGCGGCAGCCAGATCGTCTCGGGCGTGGCTATCAACTTCATCGTCTTCGGCTCCACCGTCATTCTGGGCGAAGCCTGGTTCCGCCAGGGCGGGCGCACGCCGGCGCTGGCAGGCGATGCACGGTTCTCGACCATCACCTTCCCCTTCGCCGAGGAGATGCGTCCGGTTCCGGTCATCGGGCCGATCTATGCGGACCTCATCTCCGGCCACTTCTTCCTCACCTATCTCGCCTTTGCCATGGTGCCGATCACCTGGTGGGTTCTCTACCGCACCCGCTTCGGCCTGCGCCTGCGCGCCGTCGGCGAAAATCCGGGTGCCGTGGATACGGCCGGCATCTCGGTCGTCTGGATGCGCTATCGCGCCGTCATCTGCTGCGGCATTCTCGCCGGTCTCGGCGGCGCCTATCTGTCGCTTGCCATGACCGCCGGCTTCGTCAAGGGCATGACGGCCGGCAAGGGCTATATCGCGCTCGCCGCGCTGATCTTTGCCAAATGGAAGCCGCTCAACGTCATGCTCGCCTGCCTGCTCTTCGGCTTCCTCGATGCGCTGGCCATCCGCCTTCAGGGCAATCCGCTGCCGCTGATCGGGCAGATCCCGGTGCAGCTCATGCAGGCCCTGCCCTATATTCTCACCGTCATCCTGCTCGCCGGTTTCATCGGCAAGGCCGTGCCGCCCAAGGCCGGCGGGGTGCCCTACGTCAAGGAGCGCTGATATCATGGCGACCGATCTCTTCGAAGCCGCCCGCAAGGCCATGGCGCTCGCGCATGCGCCCTATTCCAAGTTCCCCGTCGGGGCCGCCATTCGCGCCGAGGACGGCACGATCTACGCCGGCGCCAATATCGAGAACCTGTCCTTTCCCGAGGGCTGGTGCGCCGAGACCACGGCCATCAGCCATATGATCATGGGCGGCGCCCGCAAGATCCTCGAAGTCGCCGTCATTGCCGAAAAACTGCCGCTCTGCCCGCCCTGCGGCGGCTGCCGCCAGCGCCTGTCGGAGTTCGCCGAAGCCGGCACGCCCATCTATCTCTGCGACGAGACCGGCGTGCGGAAGACGGTGATGCTGTCGGACCTCCTGCCGCATTCCTTCGCCACCGACACGATCGGCTGAGCGCGCGCCAAAGGCCCCGAGCCTCCCATGGCTCCCGGCCCAAGGCCGTGAACGGCCGCGATTGGCTTTGCCAAACGGCGCCAAAACCTCTACCGCATCAGGACCGAACCCGCCCAAGGGAGGCACCTATGACACTGGAAGCCAGCAACCGGCAGCTCGCCTCTCTCGCGCTGTCCCTGCTCGACCTGACCGATCTGAGCGACGACTGCACGCCGGACGCCATCGAGGCGCTGTGCGCACGGGCGCGCACGCCGCACGGCTCCGTTGCCGCGATCTGCATCTGGCCGCGCTTCGTGGGGCAGGCCCGCAGCATTCTCGGAGCCTCCAGCCCGGTGCGCATCGCAACCGTCGTCAATTTCCCCTCGGGCGAGCTGAGCGTCGACGAGGTCGTTTCGCAGACCACGAGCGCGATTGCCGATGGCGCCGACGAGATCGACCTCGTCATTCCCTATCGCGCCCTGATGGCCGGCGACGAGCAGGCGGTGCGCGACATGATCCGCGCCATCCGCTCGGCCTGCGGGGAAACCGTGGTTCTCAAGACTATTCTGGAAACCGGCGAGATGAAGGAGCGCGGTCTGATCCGCAACGCCTCCCACCTCGCCATCCAGGAAGGCGCCGACTTCATCAAGACCTCCACCGGCAAGGTCGCCGTCAACGCGACGCTGGAGGCCGCCGACATCATGCTGACCGCCATTCGCGAGAGCGGCCGCCGGGTGGGCTTCAAGCCGGCCGGTGGCGTCAGGACCGTGGCGGACGCCCGGCTCTACCTGACGCTGGCCGCCACCATTCACGGCCCCGACTGGCTGATGCCCTCCACCTTCCGCTTCGGGGCGTCAGGCCTGCTCGGCGATATCCTCTCCGTCATCGAGGGGCGCGAGTCCCTTGCAGCACCTGCGGCGTATTGAGGCGATGATCCCGCAGGAAATCATCCGCCGCAAACGCGATGGCGTCGCCCTCGACGCATCCGAGATCGCCGGCTTCGTCGCCGGCATGGCCGACGGCTCCATTGCCGATGCGCAGGTTGCGGCCTTTGCCATGGCGACATGGTTTTCCGGCATGACCAGCGCCGAGACGGTGGCGCTGACCGTCGCCATGCGCGACAGCGGCACGGTGCTCGATTATCACGCGCTCGGACGTCCGGTGGCCGACAAGCACTCGACGGGCGGGGTGGGCGACAACGTCTCGCTGATGCTCGCGCCGATCCTTGCGGCCTGCGGCCTCCTCGTCCCCATGATTTCCGGGCGCGGCCTCGGGCATACCGGCGGCACCCTCGACAAGCTCGAATCCATTCCCGGCTATCATATCGCGCCGTCCGCGGAGACCTTGGGTCGTGTCGTGAAAAGCGTCGGCTGCGCCATCATCGGGCAGACGGCGGATCTGGCACCGGCCGACCGGCGGCTCTACGCGATCCGCGATATCACCGCGACCGTGGATTCCGTCCCCCTGATCACGGCCTCCATCCTCTCGAAGAAGCTCGCGGCCGGTCTCGGCTCCCTCGTGCTCGACGTCAAGGTCGGCAGCGGTGCCTTCATGGCATCCCTGTCAGAGGCCGAGATCCTCGCCCGTTCGCTGGTGGACGTCGCCAACGGGGCAGGGCTGCGCACCACGGCTCTCATCACCGACATGAGCGAACCGCTGGCCGATGCCGTGGGCAACGCGCTGGAAATCCTCAATTGCCTCTCCTTCCTGCGCGGCGAAAAGCAAGGTACGCGGCTGGAGCAGGTCGTCATGGCGCTTGCCTCCGAAATGCTGCTGGTGGCCGGCGTCACCTCCGGTCCGGTCGAAAGCCAGGATGCGGCGCGGCGGGCGCTGGAAAGCGGGATGGCGCTCGACATCTTCGGCCGCATGGTCGCGGCTCTGGGCGGACCCGTGGATTTCGTGGAGCGTCCGGAAGCCTATCTGTCGACGGCGCCTGTTATCCGGCCGATCACCGCGGAGCGCGCCGGCGTTCTCGCCACCTGCGATGCCCGCGCCTTGGGGACGGCGGTCATCGGCCTTGGCGGAGGGCGGACCCGCGCCGATCAGGCGATCGACCACAGCGTCGGCTTCTCCGACATCCTGCCGCTCGGCACGGCTGTGGCAGCGGGGCAAATGCTTGCCCGCGTCCATGCCGCAGACGAGACGGCCGCCGACGACGCCATATCGGCCTTTCTCTCAGCCTATACGATCGAGAATGTCGCTCCTGCGACCCGTCCCATCATCCTGTCGCGCCTGACCGCCTGACGTTACCGTCTCAGCATCAGGGCGCCGTCTTCCACCGCGAAGGACGACAGCCGGTTGAGGAAGCTCATGCCCACCAGCGTCTCGGAAAGGGCCGCATCCGGCAAAACCATGGCCTGGACGTTGTCGACGGCGATGCTGCCGACCTTGATCCGCTTCAAGGTCACAGAAGCCGCCTTCGCCACGCCGTTCGCGGTGGAAACCGGGATGGAATAGTCGAGCGTTGCGAGCGACAGGCCGATCCGTCGCGCGGTGCTCTCGTTCAGTGCGACCACGCTCGCGCCGGTATCGATCAATCCGCGAATGCTGCGGCCGTTTACCTCGAGATCGGTGCTGAAATGCCCGCCCGGCCCGGCCGGCAGCATCACCTCGCGCGCGCCGACGGCAGCCGGCACCGCCCGGCGAGCGACGTCGGGCTTGGCCGGAAGAGACACCTCAGATGGGGGTATCCGGTCGAGATACCTGCCGGTCAAGTTGGGAAGGGTATAGGCGCCGAGACCGGCAAGGCCTGCGATGATCAGCAAGCGGTTTATCATGCCGGCAACTCCGCTGAGAGAGGAAGACGGTTCTTGTCTATCGGGCGGAGCTTTAAGAACATGGAAAGACGGCGCGGCGCGCCCCGTCCCTCGCTCTCAAGGGTTAACGAACCTTACTTCGTCCCGTACATCCGGTCCCCGGCGTCTCCAAGACCGGGCATGATATAGCCCTTCTCGTTGAGGTGGCTGTCGATCGCGGCGGTGAAGATCGGCACGTCGGGATGAACGGCGTGGAAATTGGCGATGCCCTCGGGGGCGGCCAGCAGGCAGAGGAACCGCAGGTTCACGGCGCCGCGCTCCTTCAGCTTGTCGATGGCGGCAATCGAGGAATTGCCGGTCGCCAGCATCGGATCGACGACGATCACGAGCCGCTCGGCCATGTTTTCCGGCGCCTTGAAGTAATATTCGACGGCTTCGAGCGTCTCATGGTCGCGGTAGACGCCGACATGCGAGACGCGCGCGGAGGGCACCAGTTCCAGCATGCCTTCGAGAAGACCGTTGCCGGCCCGCAGGATCGAGGCGAAGACCAGCTTCTTGCCTTCGAGCACCGGCGCCTGGATCTGCTGCATCGGCGTCTCGATGGTCTCCATCGTCAGTTCCAGATCGCGCGTCACCTCGTAGCAGAGCAGCGTGGAAATCTCGCGCAGCAGCCGCCGGAAGCCCGCGGTCGAGGTTTCCTTCTTGCGCATGATCGTCAGCTTGTGCTGGACGAGCGGATGGTCGATGACGGTAACGCTGGTCATGCTTTAAGCCTCTTGCCGCGATGGATGGAACCCATCCTTTTTCCACGGAAAGACACGTCGCCGCAAGTCCGGCGCACCACCGTCCCCAGCCCATCGCGCGATCTCTCGCGCAACCCCGGAGCTGGCAAGATCAGAGCCGGGAAAGCAGCGTCGCGCGGGTATCCTCATCGACGAAGGCCGCCTCGATGGCGGTGCGGGTCATGGCGTCGATCTCGGCATCGGCAAACCCCATGACCTCGGAGGCGATATCGTATTCCTGTGCGAGCGACGTGTGGAAGAACGGCGGATCGTCCGCATTCAGCGTGACCCGGCATCCGGCATCGCGCAGCGCCCGCAGCGGATGAGCGTGGAAACCGGGGAAGACATCGAGCGCGATGTTGGAGCCGGGGCAGGTTTCCAGCACCACGCCTTCCGCCGCAATCCGGCGCACGAGTTCGGCATCCTCGATGGCGCGCACGCCATGGCTGATGCGCGAGGGCCTGACGATGTCGAGCGCATCGCGCACGCTGTCGGCGCCCGCCATCTCGCCGGCATGGATGGTGAGGCCGAGCCCGGCATCGCGGGCGATGTCATAGGCGCGGGCGAAGTCCGCGACCCGGTACATCCGCTCCTCGCCCGCGAGATTGAAGCCGGTCACGAGCGGATGGTCCCGCCGGGCGGCATAGAGCGCGGTGCGTTCGGCGGCTTCAGGTCCGAGATGGCGGATGATGGTGACGATCATCCGGCCTTCGATGCCGGTTTTCGCACGTGCCGCCTCGATGCCGGCGGCAAGCCCGCGCAGATAGGCGTCGGCGCCGATGCCGATCGTGTTGCCGTGATCGGGCGAGACGATGATCTCGCTGTAGACGGTGCCGGCCGCGTTCAGCTCGGTCAGATAGGTCTCGGCAAGCGCCGCATAATCCTCCTCCGTGCGAAACAGGGATGCGACGCGGTCGTAGCAGACGATGAATTCGCTGAAGTCGGTCCAGACATAGGATCCATCGGCAATGAGGCCGAAGACGTCGACGCCATATTTTTCCGCCTGCGCAAGGGCAAGCGCCGGCGGGGCCGCACCTTCGATATGGCAGTGCAGTTCCGCTTTCTTGAGATGCAGCGTCACAGGAAACTCCTTCCATGGGGGCCGGGCGCGAGGCCAAGATGCCGGGCCACCGTCTCGCCGATGCCGGCAAAACCATCGATGATCCCGATCGGCCGGGTGGCGACACCGGGACCGAAGAGCAGCACCGGCACACGCTCGCGCGTATGGTCGGTCCCCCGCCACGTCGGATCGCAGCCATGGTCGCCGGTGAGAATGACGATATCGCCCGGGGCAAGCACCGCGTCCAGCTCCGGCAGCCTGCGGTCGAAGGCTTCCAGCGCCGCCGCATAGCCCGCCACATCCCGGCGATGGCCGTAGAGCATGTCGAAATCCACGAAATTCGTAAACACGAGGTCGCCATCCCCGGCCTCGGCGATCGCCTTCAGGCTGGCATCGAACAGCGCGTCGTTGCCATTCGCCTTGATGGTGCGGCCGATCCCCCGATGGGCGAAGATATCGGCGATCTTGCCGACGGCGTGCACGGTGCGGCCCGCCTCGCTCAGCCGGTCGAGCAGCGTCGGCTCCGGCGGCAGCACCGAATAGTCGTGCCGGTTTCCGGTGCGCGCGAAATCCTGCGCCGTCCGCCCGATAAAGGGCCGGGCAATTACCCGCCCGATATTGTATTCGTCGAGCAGCCGGCGGACGGTCTGACAGAGGTCCAGCAGCCGCTCGAGACCAAAACGCTCCTCTTGCGCGGCGATCTGGAAGACGGAATCCGAGGAGGTGTAACAGATCGGCTTTCCCGTCCGCAGATGCTCCTCGCCTAGCCGCGCGATGATGTCGGTGCCGGAGGCGTGACAATTGCCGAGGATACCTGGAACACCGCCCTCTTCGCAGATCCGGGCGACCAGCGCCTCCGGAAAGGCGTCGCCGGTATCGGGAAAGTACCCCCAGTCGAAGCGCACCGGCGTTCCCGCGATTTCCCAGTGCCCGGACGGCGTATCCTTGCCGCGCGAAACCTCTTCGGCCGCGCCATAGACGCCATCGATGGTCTCGGGAAGGGTGAGGCCGGCGGCCAGGCTGCCGCTCGAAAGCCGGGCAGCGTGGAAGAGCCCGCGCGCGGCCATATTGGGAAGCGCCAGCGGCCCGGCACGAAGCCCCTGTCTGTCGGCCGCACCGGCTGCACAGAACTCGGCGATGTGGCCGAGCGTGTCGGCACCGTCATCTCCGAAGGCAGCGGCGTCCGGCGCACCGCCGATACCGAGGGAGTCCAGAACGAAGAGAAAAGCCCGCACGTTCCGCAATCTCCTGAAAGCTATCCCCAAACCGGGTCCGATCGTTGGCGGCAACAGATACGCTCCGCCTCCCGCTTTTGCAAACCGAGCACGCAGCCTACGAAGCGGCGGCGCTTACCTGCAGAGCGCGCAGCTGATCCCGAGGCCAATGCGCTGGCGATAATAGTAGTTTTCCGAAAGGTTCATGATCGCCAGCGAATTCTCCTTCATACCTGGCGGCGTGAACAGCATGAGTTCATAGGGAACGGTGAATTCCGAGTGGACGACGAAGGTGTTGAGGACGGTGAGGTCCGCGGGAACGGAAACGATTGCGTTGACGGCATAGGGCGTGCCGCCGTTTTCGTCGCGCGACCATGCGACGACCCCGACCCCCGGCGCGGTGACGCGAATGCCGGAGACCTTCAGCGTGTATTTGCTCATGGAGAACGGCGCCATGATGCTCAGCGCCACGTTTTTCATGCCGTCGAGTTCCGTGGGCGTGACCTCCGTCTTCTGACTGAGGATGTCGGCCACGGTGCCGGTTGCCTGCGAGACTTTCTGCGACATGTTGAAGCCGACGGACAGTTCGAACGCGCCCAGATAGATCATCAGGAGGATCGGTGCGATGAGGGCGAATTCGATGCCGCTCGTTCCCCGCCGATCGCGCGCCAAGCGGCCGAAACCCAAGACGAGAGGTGAACGCGGGCTGGTGTTGCGATCTGCACCGGTCATCAGAATTTCTCGTTCACGAAGGCGGCCGTCGTCGCCATCAGATAATCGTTCGGCATGGAACTGCCGGCCGGGCGCAGGCCGGTGATGTAGGGGCGCACGAGATCCGTCACGACGGTCCAGCGATAATAAGCCCGGATCAGGTTGATCGATCCGGGACCGCCAGGCGCGTAGGCGAAGCCGGTAACGTCGAGGTCGGTGCCCTTGCGCGGAATGGCGATCGGAATATCGCTGAAGCGCGCATAGCTGCGAACGTCGATCAGCAGCTTGGCAGGCGTTCCCGCTTCGCTGGCAGAACAGCTCAGCATGGCCGTCAGCTCGTTGCAGAAGGCGGTGCGGAACTGGGTCTGGTTCATCGTCGCCGGCAGCAGGCCGGTGCGGATCTTGCGGGCCATGGTCTGGGTGGCGTTGGCGAGGATCTGTTCGCCGGTAAACGCGACGAAGGTCTCGATCGAAGCGAAAATGACCATCAGGAAGGGAATGATGTCAACGGCGGAGTAAAATCCTGCCACGCGGCGGCGCAAAAGTCGGCCACTTGTGGCGCGCGCATGAGACCGCCGGGAGGGCTTAGGCCCGAGCGGGGGTCTCATGCGCGCGTTGCGATTTTCGAAGGGCGTCAGCCGGCCTTTCGGGCGCGGCTTTGGGCGAGACGATAGCTGTCGCCGTTCATCTCGAGGATGCTGACGTGATGGGTGATGCGGTCGAGCAAAGCGCCGGTCAGGCGCTCGGACCCCAAGGTTTCCGTCCATTCGTCAAAAGGAAGGTTGCTGGTGATCAGGGTCGCGCCTCGCTCGTATCGTTGCGAGATCAGCTCGAACAGCAATTCCGCGCCGGTCTTTGACAGCGGCACGAAGCCCAGTTCATCGATGATCAACAGCTGGTAGGCGGCCATCTGCTTCTGGAACCGGATGAGACGCCGCTCGTCGCGCGCCTCCATCATCTCGCTGACCAGTGCGGCCGCTGTCGTGAACCCAACGGACAGGCCCTTCTGGCAGGCGGCCAGGCCGAGGCCGAGCGCCACATGGGTCTTGCCCGTGCCGCTGGGGCCGAGAGCGATAACGTTCTCCCTGCGCTCGATCCATTCGCAGCGCGCCAGTTCCAGCACCTGCATCCTGTTCAGCTTTGGGATGGCGGCGAAGTCGAAACTGTCGAGGCTTTTGACGACCGGGAACCTGGCCGCCTTGATGCGACGCTCGACCTTGCGACGGTCCCGTTCGATCATCTCCCGCTCGGCAAGCCGGGTGAGGTATCCGACATGATCGACGCCTTCGGTGGCGCACAGCCGGGCCAGCTTCTGGTACTCGCGCTGGAAACTCGGCAGCTTCAGGGTTTTGAGATAATGGGTGAGAAGGATCTCGGGTGCTTGGGTGTTCATGCGACTTCTCCCGCATCCGACGACAGGAGACGCATATACGCCTTCGCCGATGTCGTCTCGACCGTCGCCCTCGGCAAATACGGGTAGATGGACAGGTCCAGTCTGGGCGGCCGGCGTTCCACCCGGCACAGGATCAGATGCTTGACGGCGTCAAAGCCAATGGCGCCAAGCTGGATCGCCTGCTTCACCGCCGCATGCAGATCGGCGAGTTCGAAGCTCTCCAGCAGGCGGAGGACCTGCACGTACTCACGCCGGCCGTGTTTGGCCATGCGGCCTTCCATCAACCGGCGCAGCGTAGCGAACTCTTGCGGCAAGTCCCAGCCCTGGAGGGGCGCTGCCTGATCCAGCGAATTGATCTTCTGCTCGATCAGCGGCAGGTAATGGACAGGATCGAAGACGACGTCTTCCCGTTCCCAGCACCGAGGATGGCGGGCGATGATCTCGCCACGGCCACCAATGACCACTTCGTTGACATAGCCGCGCACCCACACATCCTGATGGCCATAGGCGACCGGGACGGAATAGTCGTTGGTCTTGTAGCGCACCAGCGACTGCGCCGTCACCTTGGCACTTGCCTGGTCGCAGGCATCAAATGGCGAGGCTGGCAAGGCGCGCATGGCAGCCAGATCGCGCCGCAAGCGCTCGCCGATCGTCTCGCTCTCGCCGCGCAGCCTGTCGCGCTGGCGCTTCCGGCACTGCTCCTCCAGAAAGGTGTTGAACGCCTCCCATGTCGCAAACTGCGGGATCGGTACCATGAAGTTGCGCCGGGCATAGCCGACGAGACCCTCGACGTTCCCCTTGTCGTTGCCCTTGCCGGGACGGCCATAGCGATCCCGGATAAGGTAGTGGGACAGGAAGCCGCTGAACAACGTCGCGCGCTTGCGGGTGCCGTCAGGCAAAATCTTCGCCACCAGGCAACGGTCGTTGTCGTAGACGATCGATTGCGGCACGGCGCCGAAGAAAGCGAACGCATGGACATGGCCATCGACCCAGGCCTCGGCCACTGCCGCCGGATAGGCCCGCACGTAGCAGCCGTCGCTGTGCGGAAGGTCGAGCACGAAGAAATGCGCCTTCTGCTCGACACCGCCGATGACCACCATCGCCTCACCGAAATCGGCCTGCGCATGGCCGGGCGGATGCGACAGCGGCACGAACACTTCCTGGCGGCGCTGATCCCGCTCGCGCATGTAATCCTTGATGATCGTATAGCCGCCAGTGAACCCGCATTCGTCTCGAAGCCGGTCAAACACCCGCTTGGCCGTATGGCGCTGCTTGCGCGGCACTTGTCTGTCTTCGTCCAGCCAGTGATCGATCGTCGAGACAAACGCATCCAGCTTGGGCCGCCGGATCGGTGATTGTCGCTGATAGCCAGGTGGCGTCGAATAGGACAGCATCTTGGAAACGCTGTCGCGCGATATGTTGAAATGCTTTGCAGCCTGACGCCGGCTCATGCCTTCCGAGCAAGCCAGTCGAACCTTCAGATATAATTCCACGGTATAGATCCCCAGGCCCTCCTGCGCTCATTGCAGAAGAGAAATAGGTGGCCGACTTTTACGCCGCCCGAAGCGGGACAATCCCGCCGCTACCGTGGTCTAATTTTGCACCGCCGCTCTCACTGGCGACCGGCCAGATCGGCAGCGGAACCGTTTCATTTATGAGCTCCATCAATGCCATGGAGCAGGCCGGCGTCATGCGGACCCTCGCCGAACCAAGTCTAACGGCCATTTCCGGAAAGAGCGCAAAGTTTTTCGTCGGCGGGGAGTATCGTCTTCCTTCTGGTCAGACCGTGACAGAAGAGAAGGATGCGGTCACGGGACAAACGAAGCCGGTCCTCACACGCGAGGTCAAAGACGTCGAATATGGCGTCGAGTTGAACTTCAAGCCTGTTGTCCTCGGGCCAGGACGCATCGCGCTGGATATCGAAACGAACGTTTCCGAACCTACCTTCGAGGGCAGCGTCGTCAGCGGTAGCTTCGCGGGTATTCCCGGCCAGACCTACATGTCGATCCGCAAGCGCGAGGCCTCGACCAGTGTCGAGCTTCCCTCCGGCGGCTCGATCGTCATCGGCGGCCTCGTGCAGGACAACGTCCGCCAGGCCATCTCCGGCGTCCCGGGCCTTGCCAAAATCCCGATCTTCGGCACGCTCTTCCGCTCGCGCGACTTTCTGCGCAACGAAACCGAACTGGTCATCATCGCAACGCCCTATCTCGTGCGCCCCGTCGCCCGCAACCAGATCTCCCGGCCGGACGACAATTTCAACCCGTCCGCCGATCTTCCCGGCTTCTTCCTCGGCGAAGTCAATCGCATCTACGGCAACCGTGGCGCCCAGCCGGTCGGGCAATATCACGGCAATGTCGGCTTCATTTACAAATAGGCGGGGACGGACATGACATCACTGCGCGCGTTCCCCCATTCCGAAAGGCGTTCGGCCATGCCGTTCCCATCCCGTACCGGCTCATCCCGCATCATCCGTTTCGCCCTCGTCAGTCTCGGCATTGCGGCCAGTCTGGCGGCCTGCGCGAAGCGCGACGACCTGTCGACGGGCGCCATTCCTGATGACTACCGCACCCGGCATCCGATTGTCGTCGGCGAGAGCGAGCGGGCGATCGACATCCCCATCGCTTCCAGCGATCGCCGGCTTCCTGTCGGCACGCGCGAGGTCATCAAGGGTTTTGCCCAGACCTATCGCGGCTCGGCGAACGGCGTCGTCCAGATCATGCTGCCGAGCGGTTCGCGCAATGGCGCTGCGGTCGAGGCCGTGCGCCGCGATATCCGCGCGATCCTGGTGCAGACCGGCGTTCCGGCAAACCGGCTTCTCGAAACGCGCTACGACGCAGCCGGCAGCGGCGATGCGGCGCCCGTTCGCCTGAGCTTTACCGCGATCACGGCCTCGACCGGCCCTTGCGGATCCTGGCCGGAGGATCTCGTCAGCAACACGACGGAGAACCGCAACTGGAGCAATTTCGGCTGCGCCAGCCAGTCGAACCTTGCAGCCCAGATCGCCAATCCCACGGATCTGCTGGGTCCCCAGGCACAATCGCCGATCGATGCCGCGCGACGCGGACAGGTCATCGACGACTACAGGGGCATCAGTTCAAGCCCGGACACCACGATCTCCATCACGACCAACTGACGCAGCAGACGCGTCGCGGGGCACCACATGAGCGCCATTGATTACAAGATCGAGAGCCTGAGCGGCGAGGCGGCCGCACCGGCCGAAGTCGTCCTGCCGCAGGACATCGAGCACCTGCGTCCGCTGCCCCGCATCTCCATCCATGCCTTCTGCGAGACCGAGGCCGTGCAGCGCAGTCTGGAGCGCTGCGGGCAGGACCGGCGCATGGCAAAGGTCGGCTTCCGCATCAACAGCGGCAATGTGGCGACGGCCGCCAACATGTTCTCCACGATGCCGACGCCGAACCTCATCATTCTCGAAACATCCTCCGAGCCCGGCGTCCTCATGCAGGAACTCGCCCCGCTCGCGCAGGTCTGCGATCCCACCACCAAGGTCATCCTCATCGGCCGCTACAACGATATCGGTCTCTATCGCGAGCTGATCCGCAACGGCATCTCCGAATATATGGTGGCGCCCGTCGCCATGTCCGACCTGATGGGCGCGATTTCCTCGATCTTCGTCGATCCCGAGGCCGAACCGCTCGGTCGCAATATCGCCTTCATCGGCGCCAAGGGCGGTGTCGGCTCGTCCACGCTGGCGCACAATTGCGCCTGGGGGATTTCGCATCTCTTTGCGACCGAGACGGTGCTTGCCGATCTCGATCTGCCCTATGGCACGGCCAATATCAATTTCGACCAGGATCCGCCGCAGGGCGTGGCCGAAGCCGTCTTTTCGCCGGAACGTCTCGACGAGGTCTTCCTCGACCGGCTTCTGACGAAATGCTCCGAGCATCTCTCGCTGCTGGCCGCCCCCTCCATGCTCGACCGCGCCTATGATTTCGACGGAAACGCCTTTCAGGCACTCGCTGAAATCCTGCAGCGCAATGCCCCGGTCTCCATCCTCGACGTGCCGCATACGTGGAACGAGTGGACGCGCAACATCGTCGGCGAGGCGGACGAGCTCGTCATCACCGCCGTTCCCGACCTTGCCAATCTTCGCAACGCCAAGAACCTGTTCGACAGCATCCGCAAGCTGCGCCCGAACGACAAGGCGCCGCATCTCGTTCTCAACCAGGTCGGCATGCCGAAGCGCCCCGAGATTTCCGTCGCCGACTTCTGCGAGTCGCTGGAAATCGAGGCGGCGGCGATCATTCCCTTCGATGCCGCGCTCTTCGGCACGGCGGCAAACAGCGGGCGCATGATCGGCGAGACCGACAAGAAGGCCCCGACAGCCGAAATCTTTTCCCAGCTGGCGCATCTGCTGACGGGCCGGGTCACGGCCAAAAAGCCCAAGAAAGCGGGTCTCGGCATGGTGCTCGGCCTTCTCGGCCGCAACTGAGCCGGAGAAGGGACGCGACGATGAGACGGGATCAGGTAAACAGCCATGTTTGGTAAACGCGGAAACGACAGCACCGGCCGGATACCGAGCCCGCCCCCTGTCATGGCCTCGCCGGCCGTGGCAGTGATGGAGCGGCCCACGGCTCCTCTGATTGCAGAAAGCGCCCGCGATGCAGCCGCTCTCGTTCGCCAGCCGGCACCACCGGCAGCGCGCAAGCGCGCGCCCCGCACGGAAGACTATTACGACACCAAGGCGCAGGTCTTCTCGGCGCTGATCGATACGATCGACCTGTCGCAGCTCGCCAAGCTCGATGGGGAAAGCGCGCGCGAAGAGATCCGCGATATCGTCAACGATATCATCACGATCAAGAACTTTGCCATGTCGATCTCCGAGCAGGAGGAACTGCTCGAGGATATCTGCAACGACGTTCTCGGCTACGGGCCGCTGGAGCCGCTGCTGGCCCGCGACGACATCGCCGACATCATGGTCAACGGCGCCGGGCAGACTTTTATCGAAGTCGATGGCAAGACGATCGAGAGCGACGTCCGCTTCCGCGACAATGCCCAGCTCCTGTCGATCTGCCAGCGTATCGTGTCCCAGGTCGGCCGGCGCGTCGATGAAAGCTCGCCCATCTGCGACGCGCGCCTGCCGGACGGCTCGCGCGTCAACGTCATCGCGCCGCCGCTCGCCATCGATGGCGCGGCGCTGACGATCCGCAAGTTCAAGAAGGACAAGCTCAAGCTCGACCAGCTCGTGCGCTTCGGGGCGATCACGCCGGAAGGCGCCGTCCTGCTCCAGATCATCGGCCGGGTCCGCTGCAACGTCGTCATCTCCGGCGGAACGGGCTCGGGCAAGACGACGCTCCTCAATTGCCTGACCGCCTATATCGATGCCAACGAACGCGTCATCACCTGCGAAGACACCGCCGAACTCCAGCTGCAGCAGCCGCATGTCGTGCGTCTCGAAACCCGTCCGCCCAATATCGAGGGCGAAGGCGAGATCACCATGCGCGATCTCATCAAGAACTGCCTGCGCATGCGGCCCGAACGCATCATCGTCGGCGAAGTCCGCGGCGCCGAAGTGTTCGACCTCCTGCAGGCCATGAACACCGGCCATGACGGTTCCATGGGCACGATCCACGCCAACACGCCGCGCGAATGCCTCGCCCGCATGGAATCGATGATCGCCATGGGCGGCTACACGCTGCCGGCCAAGACCGTGCGCGAGATCATCTCGGGGTCGATCGACATCATCATTCAGGCCGCCCGCCTGCGCGACGGCTCGCGCCGCATCACCCACATCACCGAAGTGGTCGGCATGGAAGGCGACGTGATCATCACGCAGGACCTGATGCGCTACGAGATCGAGGGCGAGGACGCCGTCGGCAAGATCGTCGGCCGTCACAAGGGTTCGGGCATCGGCCGCCCGCATTTCTGGGATCGTGCCCGCTATTTCAACGAGGACAAGCGCCTCGCCGCCACGCTCGACACCCTGAACAAGGAGTAGGGCGATGTTCGGTCTCGATCCCTTGATCATCGCCATCGCCGTTCTCGCCGCCATCTCGACGGCGGGCCTCGGCTACGGCTTCCTGTTCTCGCGCATTCAGGATGAAAAGAATGCGAATGCCCGGTTTCGCAAGATCAAGGCCGCCGAGACGGACCGGGTCAACATCAAGGCCGCCCGCGACCGCATGAACGAGCTTTCCAAGCGCCGGAAATCGGTTCAGGACTCGCTGAAAGACCTGCAGAAGAAGCAGAAGGAAAAATCGGCGCGCGCCAAACCACCCATCAAGGTGCGCCTGACCCAGGCAGGCTTGTCGATGTCGATCACGCAGTTCTACGTCTTCAGCGGCATTCTCGGTTTCTTCGCGTTTCTCGTGGCGCTGGTTGTCGGTGGGTCGTTCCTGATCGCCTTGGGCATCATGATCTTCGCCTCGCTCGGTCTGCCGCGTTGGATCGTTGGCTTTCTGGTCAACCGGCGCTGCAAGAAGTTCATCGAGGAGTTTCCCAATTCGCTCGAGGTCATGGTGCGCTCCATCAAGTCGGGCCTGCCGCTCAGCGACGCGATCCGCCTCATCGCGACCGATGGGCAGGAACCGGTCAAGACCGAATTCCGCCGGGTCATCGATGCGCAGGGCGTCGGCATGACTGTGCCGGAGGCCTGCACGCGGATGATCCAGACGGTACCGCTGCAGGAGGTCAACTTCTTCTCGGTCGTCATCACCATCCAAGGGCAGGCCGGCGGCAATCTGTCGGAAGCTTTGAGCAACCTTGCCAAGGTGCTGCGCGAACGCCGCAAGATGAAGGCGAAGGTCCAGGCTCTGTCGATGGAAGCCAAGGCATCGGCCTGCATCATCGGTGCGCTGCCCTTCATCGTCACGCTTCTCGTCTACCTCAGTTCGCCCGACTACATCATGGTGCTGTTCACCGATCCGCGCGGGCATCTGATCATAGGGATTTCCGCCATCTGGATGAGCATGGGCATCTTCGTCATGCGGCAGATGATCAACTTCGATATGTAGGGATTTGGCGTCATGCTGGACTTGTTAACCCCGGCGACCGTCGTGGCGGTCCTCGTCTCCATCGCCGTCATGGCCACGATCTACACGCTGGCAGCCCCCTTCCTCGAAGGCGACAATCTGCAGAAGCGCATGAAGTCCGTCGCGTCCGAGCGCGAGCAGATCCGCGCGCGCGAACGGGCGCGGCTGAACAACGAGATCATCGGGCGCGCGTCGCTGCGGGCGAAGAACAACACCTCGGTGCTGCAGGTCGTCGAGCGGTTGAACCTGCGCAAGGCGCTGGTGGACGACAAGACCGTCAACCGGCTGAAGATGGCCGGCTACCGGTCGCAGAACGCGCTCAATATCTTCCTCTTCGCGCGCTTCGTGCTGCCGTTCATCTTCATCGCTCTGGCCGGTATCTATGTCTTCGGCATCGGCGCCTTTGCCGACAGGCCGGTTACGATGCGCCTTTTCGGCGTTATCGTGGCGGCCTATGTCGGCTTCTACCTGCCCAACATCATCATCAGAAATGCGATCGGCAAGCGGCAGTCCTCCATCCGCCGCGCCTGGCCCGATGCGTTGGACCTGCTGCTCATCTGCGTGGAATCCGGCATCTCCATGGAACTGGGTATGCGCCGGGTGGCCGACGAGATCGCCGGGCAGTCGCCGGCCCTTGCCGAGGAGATGGTCCTGACGACGGCCGAACTGTCCTTCTTGCCCGATCGCCGCATCGCGCTCGAAAATCTCGGCCTGCGAACCGGTATCGAGGACGTGAAGGCGGTGACGCAGGCGCTGATCCAGGCAGACCGCTACGGAACGCCGATCGCCCAGGCGCTGCGCGTTCTGGCGCAGGAAAGCCGCGACCAGCGCATGAACCAGGCCGAGAAGAAGGCTGCCGCCCTGCCGCCAAAATTGACCGTTCCGATGATCCTGTTCTTCCTGCCGGTCCTGATCGCCGTCATCCTCGGTCCCGCCGGCATTCAGGTTGCCGACCGCATGTAGGCGCGGGGCCTTTTGCGTCAGGGACGCTCAGCTCAGTTCGTTCCAGTGTCCGTCGCCTTGGCCGGCTTGCCATCCTTGGCGAGCTTCTGCCAGGCGTTCTGCTGCGACAGGATCGAGCGGAGATAGGCGACGTTCGCTTCGGCCTGCTGGGGGGAAAGCTCCTGGCGGGCGATGGCCTCGGCTTCGGCAAAGCGGCCCTGCAGGCCGATGGCGAGCGCCAGGTTCTGGCGGACGCCGCTGTCGGCGCCTGGTTGTTCGCTCGCCTTGCGCAGATAGGTCTCCGCGGTCTTCAGGTCCTTCGACAGGAGATAGGACATGCCGAGATTGGAAAGGACGGACGACTCGTTCGGCTGGATGTCCAGAGCCTCGCGGTAGCGCTGGCGGGCTTCCGGCGAACGGCCGAGCTGGTCGAGAATGGCGCCTTCCGCCGATTTCAGCTTCCAGTCCGGCCGGTCCGGCGTCTGCGCGCGGCCGACCGTCACGAGCGCTTGATCGAGCTGGCCGGCTGCTGCCTGCGACTTGCCGTAGGCGGCAAGCACCTCCCGGTCTGCCGGATACTGGATCGCCACCTGCTGCATCACGGCAAGGGCCTGATCGTTGCGTCCGGTCATGCGCAGCACATTGGCGTAGTTCAGGCCGACCGTGCGATCCTTAGGGTTCTTCTCATAGGCTTTCCCCAGGCTCTGCGCGGCGGCGTTCAGCTGCCCCGCATTCATGGAGGCTGCATTCAGGGAAGCCGAACCGGCCGAGGCGGTCGTCGGGATCGAGCCGGTGGTGAGCTCCTTGCGGGGTGAGGCGCAGCCGGCGAGAAGGCCTGAAATGAGGATCGCGGACAGGGACAGATGGACGGATGCGCGGAACGCGCGCCGCGGATGAGGCTGGTTACGTGGTGCCGCCATGGCAAAGCTCCCGGACAGAAGGGGAAAGCACCGGCACGCATCAACTTTCACGGCGCAAATCGTGTCATCATCAATAATCTGTTAACCCTAACAGAGTGTTAATCGCGCCATCCGCCCGACCCGCCCGAAGGGGCGCAAGACGGCCGGAAAGCCGCTGCCGTTCCTTGCCTTCAGGAGATCCCATGCCGCCCTTTTCCCTTGATCACCGTCCGTCACCCTTTACGCCGGGGGAGGGGTCGACGTCCCCGGGATCGCCCTTGCCGGTATATGCTCTGACGCCCAGTGATCTCCTGAAAGAGACGCTCGATCCCTTCCTGCGGAACTGGGCGCGACAGGCCGGCTTTACAGCCGAAAGCGGCGCGCTCCTCCTCGTCCCGTCCAGCCCCGGCGGCGCCGGTGCGACAGATGGGCTCGGCGGCGCCCTCTTCGGTCTCGGCACCCAGCCGCTCGATGCACCGTTCGCCACCGGCAAGCTCGCTCGCTCCCTGCCGCCTGGACCCTGGAAGATCATCACCGAGAGCCTGCCCGCCGAACAGGCGGCCCTCGGCTTTGCCCTCGGCGCCTACCGGTTCGACCGCTACAAGCCGAAAACGGACGAACGTCCGCTGCTCGATCTCGACGATGGCATCGACCGCGCCGCGCTCGAGCGCACGGTCGCCGGCATCACGCTCGCCCGCGACCTCATCAACACGCCCACCAACGATCTCGGGCCGGATGCGCTGGAAGCGGCCTTCCAGGCGCTCGGCAGGCATTACGGCGCGACGGTGACGACGATTCTCGGCGAGGACCTGCTCAAGCAGAATTTCCCGCTGATTCACACGGTCGGCCGGGCAGCCGAGCAGGCGCCCCGCCTTCTGGAGATGCGCTGGGGCTCGGGCGCAAAACGCATCACCCTCGTCGGCAAGGGCGTCTGCTTCGATACCGGCGGCCTCGACATCAAGCCGGCCGCCTCCATGCTGCTGATGAAGAAGGATATGGGCGGTGCCGCCAACGTCATGGGTCTCGCCTTGATGATCATGGATGCCGGCCTCGACGTCTCGCTGCGGGTGCTCGTACCGGTCGTCGAGAACTCCATAGCCGGCAATGCGTTCCGCCCGGGCGATATCTACCGGTCACGCAAGGGTTTGACCGTGCAGATCGACAATACGGATGCGGAAGGCCGGCTGATCCTCGCCGATGCGCTTGCCTATGCCAGCGAAAGCGAGAGTGATCTGCTGATCGACATGGCGACGCTCACCGGCGCTGCACGCGTCGCGCTCGGTCCCGACCTTCCGCCGTTCTTCACTGATGACGAGGTGCTGGCCGCCGATCTGGCACGCGCCAGCGTCGCGACGCATGACCCCTTGTGGCGGCTGCCGCTCTTCAAGGGATACGAGAAGGATGTCACGACGCGCATCGCCGACCTCACCAACGCTCCCTCCGGCGGCATGGCGGGCGCGATCACTGCCGCTTTGTTCCTCAAGCGCTTTGTCTCCGACCCGAGCGGCTGGGTTCATCTCGACGTCTATGGCTGGAACCCGAGCGAGCGCCCGCATGCACCGGTCGGCGGGGAGGCGCAATGCATCCGCGCGCTCTACGAGATCATCGCGCGGGGCCTCTGAAAGGCCTCTCCGGACAACGAGAAAAGGCGCCGGATCGCTCCGGCGCCTTGAAACTGGGCCGCAAAGGTGGCCTATTCGTTGATCAGACGCTTCAAAAGCTCGATCTCGTGGCTGAGCTTGGTATCGCCGGAGATCAGGTCCTCGATCTTGCGGACCGCGTGCAGCACCGTCGTGTGATCCCGCCCGCCAAAACGTCGGCCGATTTCCGGGAAGGAACGGGGGGTCAGCGTCTTGGCCAGATACATGGCGATCTGGCGCGGCTTGACGATGACGCGGGTGCGCCGGTTGGAGACCAGTTCCTGGCGCGAGACGTTGTAATGCTTGGCGACGACGCGCTGGATGTCCTCGATCCGCACCCGGCGCGGCTCGCCGGCATTGACGAGATGGCCGAGCAGTTCGTCGACGCGCTCGATCGAGAGCTGCGGCTCGAAGGACATGCGGAACAGGAGCTGGTTGAACGCGCCTTCCAGCTCGCGGCCGCTGGCCGTGATGCTGCGGGCGACATGGCTCAGGATATCGGCGGGAATGTTGAGCGAAGGGTCTTCCTCGCGCGCAACATCGAGACGCCGCTTGAGGATTTCCAGCCGCATTTCATAGTCGGGACCGTCCATCTCGATGGCGACGCCGCCCTGCAGGCGCGAGCGGACGCGCGGATCGAGAGATTCCAGCTCCCATGGCGCGCGATCGGCAGCCACGACGACCTGCTTGGCGCTATCGAGCAACATGTTGAGCAGATGGCAGAACTCGTGCTGGATCGACTTGCCCTGCAGGAACTGCATGTCGTCGATGACGAGCAGGTCGATATTGCGCAGCGTCTCCTTCAGCGACAGGGCGTCATTGTCGCGGATGGCGGTGGCAAAGCGCCACATGAAATATTCGGCCGTGAGATAGACGACGCGTGAGGCACGCGGGCTCTGGATCGCGGCGATGGCGATGGCCTGCAGAAGATGCGTCTTGCCGAGGCCGACGGAGGAGTGGATGAAAAGCGGATTGAACCGCACGGCGCCAGCCCCGGCTTCCGCGATCGTCTTGGCGGCAGCCAGCGCAACGCGGTTGGAAGAGCCCTCGACGAAGCTTGCAAAGCTGTAGCGCGGATCGAGCGGCGAGCCGAAGAGCGGCGTGGCGACGGGAAGCTTTGCCGCCGCCGGCAGGGCGGCCGTTGCCTGCTGCCCGATGCTTTGAACAGCACTCTTGCGAACAGATGAGACCGGCGCGGATGTTGCGGCGTCCCCGACGGTGACGTCGGCTTCGATCGGCGCACGGGTGCCGCGCATGGCGCTGCGCACCACGATCTCGACCTTGAGGATCTCGGCGTCTTCCTGCTGGAAGAGCGTGGTGATCTGGTCGAGGTAACGGTTGTTGATCCAGGATTTCAAGAAGGTGGTGGGCACGGAGAGGCGCACGACGCTCTTGGACATCGAATGCAGCTTCAGCCGGCCGAACCAGCTTGCAAAGACGTCAGGCCCGACCTGTGCCTTGAGAAGAGCGCTGACCCGATCGAAAAGTGCGCTCTGGGTCATGATGGCCTGCTCTCCTGTCGTCTGTTCGATTTGCCCGCTCTTGATCGGCCGAGCATGTTCGCCGCCAGCGAATGTGCGCCCCGAGGTCACCGAATTTCCAAGCATGTGCCGCCTTCCAATGTCTGTCCCGATGCCGGCTATCGTCGCCGGCAGTCTTATTGTCGCCCGGCGCTTGCCGCCGGGATTTTTCGTGTCGGATCTGCCGCTGAACCGCGGCATCACCATGGTCTCGTTCGAACGGCCGGGACCCTCGTTTCCCGCTCGCTCCGGTCCCCCGTCAAACCCGTCCGGCATCGGCCTGTTCGACCTTGCGCCATCCGAGTCCCCGCTTGCCGTGGGACCGTTCCAGCGTGCCGCATGTCGTTTCCGCCATACAAGCATCGCCGCCGTCTCGACGGATGTGATCTTTCCTCGCGACCGATGAAGGTTCGAGGCATCTCGCATCCGTTCTTCCCTCCGGCGCATTCGCCGGGCTTGATCTCCCATCACGGCTCTCGCCGCCGACCGACGACCCGTCGGGGCCGTCCGAGGTTCAATATCGCCCTCAACCTAAAGATGCAGTTTCTCGTTCCCGTACGGCGAACCGGACAGGGTGAGGCAAGCTTTCAGCTGATGGAAAATTGTGATGTCCACCCCAGTTCAAGACGTGTGGAGGCTGAACGGACCCTTGTCAGGACCTGCTGCCGACATCGAAAACTCGCTGTCCCACGTCTCTTGCTGAAAGCATTTAGGCAGGATCATGACCCAAGATCAATCGCCATTTTTACGGCCCGCGAGGCCTTGCCCGTTGACTCTCAGGCAGCGTTTTGCAACTGCCCGAAGCCGCCTTTTGAGAATCGCAGTCGAATCAAAGGCTTTGTTTTTGAGGGGTCCAAAGCCGCCTCGAAAAGCAAGAAAAATAAAAAATCGCTTGACTCAGATTCCCTCTGAAGGCCCCGTCTTATATGAGGCCGTTCTGTCACAAACTTTCGCAAGCCGTTGTTAATATGGGGAATATCTGGTCACACGCATGACATGAAGTCGTCACGGGGCTCGATTGGCCGGAAAAGCCGGCGTACGAATCGAAATGGCCCGGTCGATGACCGGGCCGCTCTCTCAGCAGATGAAACGATGAAGCTTAAGCCGACAGTGCGTTGACGCGGCTGGCCAGGCGCGAGACCTTGCGCGATGCCGTATTGGCATGCACGACGCCCTTGCTGGCAGCGCGCATCAGTTCGGGCTGTGCAACGCGCAGGGCTTCCTGGGCAACGGTCTGGTCGCCGGACGCGATGGCTTCTTCGACCTTGCGGAGGAAGTTGCGAACGCGCGAGCGGCGCGACTTGTTGATCTCGGTGCGACGGGCGATCTTGCGGGTCGCTTTTTTCGCCGAAGTTGTATTGGCCATGGGTTTCTCTCTTCAGATTCTGACAAGCACCTCCGCCTCGCCGTGTCGGGTCACTGCGACCTGTCATCCAAGCTCTTCGGAGGCAATAGCGAGAAACCTGCAACGTGGCTTCCCAAACTGTGGGCGCCGTATAGACGCAAACGCCCATTTCGTCAACGCGCTATTTCAAGCGGCATCGACAGCGGATATGCAAGGTTGCCGCTACACCTGACACGAAGCGCAGTGGAATGTCGAGCGTCCCGCCTGCGGGATCCGCGCGATGATGCCGCCGCAGCCCGGTCGTGCACAGGGTTTGCCTTCGCGGTCGTAGACGGCGAAGGTGTGCTGGAAGTAGCCGAGCGAGCCGTCCGTCTGGATATGGTCGCGCAGCGACGACCCACCGGCCGCGATCGCATCGGCGATGACGGCCCGTATCGCCTCCGTCAGCACGACCAGCGGCGCGCGCGGCCGCCCTTTGGCGTCCACCAGCTTTCCCGAGGCTTTCAGCGGCGACAGTCGCGCCCGCCAGAGCGCCTCGCAGACATAGATATTGCCGAGCCCGGCGATGACCCTCTGGTCGAGCAGCGTCGATTTCAACGGCTGCGCCTTGCCGGCAAAGCGCGCGGCGAGATAGGCGGCATCGAGCCGGTTGCCGGTCGGCTCCTCGCCGAGCTGCCGGAAGAAGGCATGGGCCGCCAACGTCTCGCGCGGTCCGATATCCATGAAGCCGAACCGGCGCGGATCGTTGTAGATCACCTGCACCGGCCCTTTGTCCGCCAGAAGATGAAGGACGACATGGTCGTGCCGCTCGTCCTTGCCCCTGATATGATGAAAGTCGCCCGGCGTGTCGGCGTCCCCGGCCGCCGCCTCCACCACGCGGAACGAGCCGGACATGCCGAGATGGGCGATGACGACGTCGTCATTGTCGAGTTCGATCAGAAGATATTTCGCGCGGCGCGACAGAGCGAGAATCCGCCGGTTCTCGATGCGGCGCGCGAAATCGGGCGGGAACGGAAAGCGCAGGTCCGCCCGGCGCACCTCCGCACGGGTGATCAGCGCACCCTCCATCACGGGCGCAAGGCCGCGACGGACCGTTTCGACCTCGGGCAGTTCGGGCATGGAACGTCCTTTTCCTCGGCGTGCCTCTCGGGAGCTTTTTCCAAGAGATAGCGTCGCCGGAGCGGATTCGCTATGGTTCGGCAAGATCCTGTTCTGGCAAGATCGGTGTTCTTGCAGGCGCTGTGGTCTGGCGGGATGGGCGCAAACGTCCTATGTGCCGGTTATCGTGATTTTGCCTGCATCTTGGTTTTGGCCTGTATCCGGGCTTTGGCCTGCATCCCGGCTTTAGGAATGGACGAGAGGTTGACGGTATGACGGACGAACGGGTTTCCGCCGAGGGCGGCATGGAGACGTCCTACGGTTTTCGCCGCGTGAACGAGGGCGAGAAGCAGGGCCTCGTCAACGACGTGTTCCACAAGGTCGCCAAGCGCTACGACATCATGAACGACGTGATGTCGATGGGCCTGCACCGGGCCTGGAAGGATGCGATGGTGGCCGCGCTCCACCCCCGCCGCAGCGCCGATTACAAGGTCCTCGACGTCGCCGGCGGCACGGGCGACATCGCCTTCCGCATCGTCGAGGCGTCGGACCGGCTGGCGCGGGCGACCGTGCTCGATATCAATGGCTCCATGCTCGGCGTCGGTGCCGAGCGTGCCCGCAGGAAGGGCCTGTCCGACAATCTCGAATTCATCGAGGCGAACGCGGAAAGCCTGCCGTTCGAGGATGGTCGTTTCGATGCGTATACGATCGCTTTCGGCATTCGCAACGTGCCGCGCATCGATGTCGCTCTGTCGGAAGCCTATCGCGTGCTGAAGCGCGGCGGCCGGCTGCTGGTGCTCGAATTCTCCGATGTCGAGATGCCGCTGCTCGACAAGGTCTATGACGCCTGGTCGTTCAACGCCATTCCGCGCTTCGGCAAGATGATAACCGGCGAGGCCGAACCCTATCAGTATCTGGTCGAATCCATCCGCAAGTTCCCGGACCAGAAGGATTTCGCCCGCATGATCGAGAAGGCCGGTTTCTCGCGCGTTACCTACACCAATTATACCGGCGGCATCGCGGCGCTGCATTCCGGATGGAAGATCTGAAACGCATGATCAGCCTCCTGTTCCCGCCGTGCCATGAGAGCGCCCGGCACCGATGAGCACGCCCGCCACTTACCTCCGCATCGTCAGGATCGGCTGGGTCCTCGTCCGCGAGGGCGTCGTTACGGCGATCCCGCCAGAGAACCTGCCGCCTTTCGCAAGGTTCGCCCAGAAGGTCGCAGGCCTTGTGGAGCGGCGTCGCGCCCAGTTCGAAGAGCGCAGCGACCGCCTGGCGCGGGCCATCGGCCGGCTCGGGCCGTCCTATGTCAAGATCGGGCAGTTCCTCGCCACTCGCCCGGACGTGGTGGGCGCGGAATTCGCCGCCGACCTCGCTTTTCTCCAGGATCGCATGTCGACTTTTCCGGTCACGGAGGCCTATGCCGCCGTCGAGGGGTCTCTCGGCCGGTCGGTCGCGGATCTCTACAGCCGCATCGAGGATCCGATCGCCGCCGCCTCCATCGCGCAGGTCCATCCGGGCTGGGTGATGCGCGACGGGCGGGAGGAAAAGGTCGCGATCAAGGTGATCCGGCCCGGCATCCGCCAGCGCTTCGCCCATGATCTCGAGGCCATGTACCTCGTCGCCCGCCTGCAGGAGCGCTTCCTGCCGCACACGCGGCGCCTGCGCCCGGTGGAGGTGACGAAGACGCTGGAGCAGACAACCAAGGTAGAGATGGACCTGCGGCTCGAAGCCGCAGCCTTGTCCGAAATCGCCGAGAACACGGCCAATGACGAAGGCTTTCGCGTGCCTCGCGTCGATTGGGAGCGCACGGGCCGCGACGTCGTCACCATGGAGTGGATCGACGGCACCCGCATGGCCGATGTCGAGGCCCTGCGCGCCGCCGGCCACGACCTCAACAAGCTGGCGGAAACGCTGATCCAGTCCTTCCTGCGCCACACGCTCCGGGATGGCTTCTTCCACGCCGACATGCATCAGGGCAATCTGCTGGTCGACCGGCAAGGCATGATCGTCGCCGTCGATTTCGGCATCGTCGGGCGGCTCGGCAAGAAGGAGCGGCGGTTTCTTGCCGAAATCCTCTTCGGCTTCATCACCCGCGACTATCGCCGCGTGGCGGACGTGCATTTCGAGGCGGGCTATGTGCCGTCGCATCACGATGTCGCGAGCTTCGCCCAGGCGATCCGCGCCATCGGCGAGCCGATCCACGGCCAGCCGGCCGAAACGATCTCCATGGCCAAGCTCCTGACGCTTCTCTTCGAGGTCACCGAACTCTTCGACATGGAAACGCGCCCCGAGCTGGTGATGCTCCAGAAGACGATGGTCGTCGTCGAGGGCGTGTCCCGCTCGCTCAACCCGCGCTTCAACATGTGGAAGGCTTCCGAACCCGTCGTCGGCGCCTGGATTCGCGACAATCTCGGCCCGAAACGCGTGGTGACCGACCTCAAGGACGGCCTGCATGCCGCTTTGCGCCTTGCGGAAGCCGCACCCGAGATCGTTGCCAAGACCGAACGCTTCTCGCGCGATCTGACCGAAATGGCCGAACACGGCCTGAAGTTCGATGCGCAGACAGCCGAGGCCATCGGTCGTGCCGAAGCGCGCCACACCCGCTCCGGCCGCGTCGCCCTCTGGGTGATCGCCGCGTTGCTCGCGATCATCGTCATCAAGATCCTCTGATCAGGGGCGATGTCCGGACAGGCGGGAAAACGCCGACATGACAGAGATGTAATCCGGCTCGACTTCATTTCACCGCAGTGAGAGCTTAACTGGAGAGTGAAGAAACCTTCCAGAGGACCGGCCTGAATGGCGGAAGCCTATCCCAAGATCGTTGAGCCCCGCGCGCCCGAAAGCCTGCCACAGGGCCAGCCGGAAAAGACAGCGAAGGCAAAGCCGCGTCGTCGCAAGGGCCGCGTGTTTCTGCTCGCAGGCCTTCTCGCGATCCTCGGCATTGGTGGCTGGTACGGGTGGAAGACCTATAACGCGGCCGGCGTCACGCAGGCCGTGGTGACCGAAGCCGTCGTGCGCGGCGATATCGAAAACAGCGTCACGGCGTCCGGGCTCCTCAGCCCCATCCGCGATGTGGATGTCGGCGCGCAGGTGTCGGGCCAGCTGAAAAGCCTGAAGGTCGATGTCGGCGACATGGTCACGCAGGGCCAGCTGATCGCCGAGATCGACAGCGCCTCCATCGAGACGCAGATCGAGATCGCCGAGGCCGAGCTTGCCAATCTCGATGCCCAGATGATCGACAAGAAGGCGCAGGTGGTGCTCGGCGCCGCCAATCTCACCCGCCAGCGCAGTCTCGTCGCCGGTAACAGCGCCGCCCAGTCCGCCCTTGACGAGGCGGTCGCAGCCCTTGCCACGGCCGAGGCCAATGTCGCCGCGCTCGAAGCGCAGGTGCGCAAGCAGCAGGCGACGCTCAAGGATGCCCGCATCAGCCTTGGCTATACCAAAATCTATGCGCCGCTCGCCGGCACCATCGTCGAGGTCGTCGCCAAGGAAGGCCAGACGCTGAACGCCAACCAGTCGGCGCCCACCATTGTCACGGTGGCGGATCTCGACACGATGACGGTCGAGGCCGAGGTCTCGGAAGCCGATATCGGCAAGCTCTCCATCGGCATGAAGGCCTATTTCACGCTGCTCGGCCAGCCGGGCGAGCGCTATGCCGGCACGCTCCGGCAGATCAAGCCGACACCTTCGACCGAGAACAATGTCGTTCTCTACTACGCGCTGTTCGACGTGCCCAACCCAGAACGCCGACTGATGATGAACATGACGGCGCAGGTTTTCTTCGTTCAGTCGCAGGCAAGCGACGTGCTGACCATCCCGGTCGCAGCCCTTCGCATGCGCGACGGCGGCAAGCGGGCCGAAGTGGCGGTCGTTACGGGCGATGGCCGACAGGAGATGCGCACGGTCGAGCCCGGCATCCGCAATAGGGTCCGCGTGGAGATCCGCAGCGGCCTGTCCGAAGGCGACAAGGTCGTGGTCGGCTCCGACACGGACGGTCGTGCCTCCAATGCCCAGCGCGCCTCCACCCGGACACGCGGCGGCCCGCCGGCGATGTTCTGAGGGCGCTTATGACCGTTGCCGTGACGCCCCTCATCTCGCTCAGGAACATCCGCAAGACCTTCATGACCGGCGACGTGCCGGTGGATGCCCTGCGCGGCGTCTCGCTCGACATCGCGCCGGGCGAATTCGTTGCCATCGTCGGCCAGTCCGGCTCCGGCAAGTCGACGCTGATGAACATTCTCGGCTGCCTCGACCAGCCGACCGGCGGCGCCTATCATCTGGATGGCGAGGACGTCGCGGGTTTTAATGCCGACCAGCTGGCCGAGCGCCGCCGCCAGATGTTCGGCTTCGTGTTCCAGAGCTACAATCTCGTGGCCACCTCCACGGCCCGCGAGAATGTCGAGATTCCCGCGATCTATGCCGGCGTCTCGGCGAAATTGCGCGAGGCGCGTTCGCGCGAGCTTCTGGAGGCCCTGCGGCTCGGCGACCGCATGGACCATCTGCCGAGCCAGCTTTCGGGCGGCCAGCAGCAGCGCGTCTCCATCGCCCGCGCCCTCATGAACGGCGGCCAGATCATTCTGGCCGACGAGCCGACGGGCGCGCTCGACAGCCAGAGCGGCAAGGACGTGATGGCGACGCTGCGGCGCATGAACGAGGACGGTCACACCGTCATCATCATCACCCATGCGCCGGATCTCGCCGAATCGGCCGACCGCGTCATCGAGATCCGTGACGGGCTGATCGTCGCGGACCGCCTGCCGCGCCGCATCACCCGGCCGGTTCGCCCCGCGCCGCGCGTCTTTGCGACGCAGGCCGGCAAGGCGGCCTTGTTTTCCGATGTGGCCGAAGCCGTGCGCATGTCGTTCCGGGCGCTCCGGGCGAATTTCTTCCGCACCGTGCTGACGCTTCTCGGCATCGTCATCGGCGTCAGTTCCGTCGTCGCCATGCTCGCCATCGGCACTGGCGCGCAGGATCAGGTGCTCAGCCGCATCGCCGCCATGGGCTCGGACCTGCTTGTCGTCCGGCCGAACATGGCGAACTTCCGCGGCGGGGAGGGCGGCAGCATCGTTTCGCTCGTGCCGGCGGATGCGGACGCGATCCTCGAACTGCCGAACATCTCCTTCGCCGTGCCGGAAATGTCGAGTTCGCTCACCGTGCGCGCCGGCAATCTGGATACACAGACGACGGTCAACGGCACGGTGCCGCAATTTCCCGAGGCCAAGACGTGGGGCCTTGCCGAAGGCGCCTTCATCGCGCCGGCCGACATGCAGAGTTATGCCGCCGTCGCCGTGCTCGGCAAGACGGTCGCCGATACGCTCTTTCCGGACGGCGCCGATCCGCTCGGTCAGTACATCCTCATCAAGAACATCCCCTTCCAGGTCATCGGCATCATGGCTGCCAAGGGCGCGACCGCCGGCGGAAACGATCAGGACGATACGGTGCTCGTACCGCTCTCGACCGGCAATCTGCGCCTCTTCGGGGTGCGCAACGTGCGCTCCATCACCGTGCAGGTGAAGGACGACAGCGCCATCAACATCACGCAGGACCAGATCCAGGCGCTGCTCGACGAGCGCCACCAGCGGCAGGATACCCAGATCGCCAACCTCGCCGCCATCCGCGAGACCTTCACCGAGACGTCGAATATTCTGAAGGTGTTTCTCGGCTCCATCGCGGCGATCTCGCTGCTGGTGGGCGGCATCGGCGTCATGAACATCATGCTGGTCAGCGTGACCGAGCGAACGCGCGAGATCGGCATCCGCATGGCGACGGGGGCACGAGGACGCGATATCCTCACCCAGTTCATCGTCGAGGCGCTGGTGGTCTCGGCGCTGGGCGGCCTCATCGGCGTCGGTCTCGGCCTGTCGATCGGGGCCATCGCGCAGGCTTTCGGCGTGCCTGTCAGCTTCTCCGCCGGGCCGGTCCTGCTGGCCTTCGCCAGCGCCTTCGTCACCGGTCTTGTGTTTGGCTACCTCCCGGCGCATAACGCGTCGCGCCTTCAGCCGGCCGTCGCTCTCTCGGCGCCGTAGGCGGCTTCTCAGAAAAATTCCGCCAGAATGGAACCGAACCGCGTTCCGATACTTACTCCGTGTCTGACCTCTTTTGTTGAATTTCCGGAACTCCTCTATGCACGACCGGTCGCGCCGAGCCTTCCTCCGCGAGAGCACTGCTGACGCCCATGCGGCGCTTGATGACATGATCGGCGCCTTCGACAGCCTATCTTCCTACAAGATCTATCTGCGTGGAATGAGCGCCTTTCGTATTCCCGTGGAAACGATGCTCGCCGGGCGGACCTGGCCAGACGATCTCTCCTGCTGGTCGGAACAGGCTTTTGGCGCGCTCATCCGGGCCGACCTTGCCGACCTTGGCATGCCCGCCGACGAGACGGTGCCGATGTCCACGGTCATGCCCGCGCTCGGTGCTGCACGGGAAGAGATGCTCGGCATGCTCTATGTTCTCGAAGGCTCGGCACTCGGCGCACGGCTTCTTTATCGCCGTGCCCAGGCGCTGGGGCTGCGGTCGGACTTCGGTGCACGGCATCTTGCGGCTCAGGCGGAAAAGAGCGACCGTTGGTCGCGCTTCCTGCATCTCCTGGAATCGGCCGACGCCATCGAGATCGATCGCGTCGCAAGCGCATCCAGAGCCACGTTCACGGTCGCGGAAACGGCCTTCCGGAGAGCTTCTCATGCTGAATGACCTCGCGACCGTCCAGAGCACGCTTCCGGCGAGCCGCATGATGAAGCCGGGCGAGACGATCGACCTGACGAATTGTGACCGTGAGCCGATCCATATTCCCGGCAGCATCCAGTCGCACGGATGCCTGCTTGCCTGCGACGCGCGTGCCGGCATGGTGCTGCGCCATTCCGCCAATGCGCCGGATGTTCTCGGTCTGGAGGGCGAGGTCAACGGGCAAGCGCTGGAAGCGCTGATCGGCTACGAGGCGACGCATACCTTGCGCAATGCCGTGGCGGCGCTGCGCGACGGCGGTCGCCCGGCGCTGCTGTCGGCGCTGACGCTTGCGAACGGCGCTTACGACGTTTCCATTCACCTCAACAAGGCAACTGTCATCATCGAGTTCGAGCCGGCGACGGACGGGCAGCCGTTGCAGCTGGCCCGCACGCTGATCGGGCGCATCACCGATATCGACGACGTCGATCAGCTGCTGCGCCAGTCCGCCCGCCTCATCCGCGGCATGCTCGGCTACGACCGGGTGATGATCTACGCGTTCGAGCAGGACGGCGCCGGCAAGGTGGTGACCGAAGCCAAGCGCGGCGACCTCGAAAGCTTTCTCGGGCAGTATTTCCCGGCCAGCGACATCCCCCAGCAGGCGCGCGCGCTCTACCTGCAAAACACCATCCGTATCATCGGCGATGCCAGCGGCGCGCGTATTCCGCTCGTTCCGGAAATCGACGTCTCCGGCGAAGCGCTCGACATGTCGCTTGCGCATCTGCGCAGCGTTTCGCCCATCCA
The DNA here is from genome assembly GCF_900067135.1 of Rhizobium sp. 9140. Taxonomy (NCBI): domain Bacteria; kingdom Pseudomonadati; phylum Pseudomonadota; class Alphaproteobacteria; order Hyphomicrobiales; family Rhizobiaceae; genus Rhizobium; species Rhizobium sp. 9140. The sequence goes on from NZ_FJUR01000001.1 coordinate 833,957, forward strand.
TTGCGAGTATCTGCGCAACATGGGCGTCGCCGCCTCCATGTCGATCTCCATCATCGTCGACGGCAAGCTCTGGGGTCTCATCGCCTGTCATCACTATCAGCCGCGAATCCTGCCCATGGCGCAGCGCGTGGCGGCCGAAATGTTCGGCGAGTTCTTTTCCCTCCATCTGCATGCGCTGAAGCAGAAGCAGAAGCTCGTCACCGCCAACCGCGCCCGGGCCTCGCTCGATCGCTTCCTGCGCATGGCCTCGCACCACGCCGACATGGGCGAGCTGCTGCGCGACCATCTCTCGCATTTCACCTCGCTCATGGCCTGCGACGGCATCGGGCTCTGGATGAACGGGACGTGGACGACCTTCGGGTCGGCGCCGCCGGCCAGCGCTGTGCCGGCGATCCTTAGGCTCATGGGATCCGTCGTCGCGGGCCAGGTCTGGGCGACGCATGCCATGGCGCAGCGTCTGCCGGAGGCTGAAAGCTTCCGCGAGCAGGCGGCGGGCGTGCTGGCCGTGCCGCTGACCCAGCTGCATCGCGACTATCTGTTCTTCTTCCGCAAGGAATTCGTGCAGACGCTGAACTGGGGCGGCGACCCCAACAAGTCCTATGAGAGCGGCCCCTTCGGCGAGCGCCTGACCCCGCGCAAGAGCTTTGCGATCTGGAAGGAAACCGTGCAGCTTCAGGCCCAGCCGTGGACAGAGGCGGATCGCGAGATCGCCGAGGTGACGCGTGGCGCTCTCGTGGAGATCGGCCTGCGCCACAGCGAGTTGATGGCCGAGGAGCGCAGCCGCGCCGACGTGCGCCAGCGCATGCTGAACGAGGAATTGAACCACCGGGTCAAGAACATCCTCGCTCTGATCAAGTCGCTCGTCAGCCAGCCGGTCGGCGACGGCCGCAGCCTCACCGAATACGTGACCTCCCTCAAGGGCCGTATCCAGGCGCTCTCCTTCGCCCATGACCAGGTGGTGCGCGGCGATGGCGGCGGCATGCTGTCCGATCTGCTCGACGCGGAGCTCAGCCCCTACCGCAACACCGCCAACGTCATCAGCCTTGCCGGACCGCCCGTGCTGCTCAACGCCCGTGCCTTCTCCGTCATGGCGCTGGTGCTGCACGAGCTGTCGACCAATGCCGCCAAATACGGCGCCCTGTCCCGGCCGGGCGGTGCGCTGTCGGTCAGCTGGCGCCTGACGCAAGCGGTGCCGCAATCGGTGTCGGGGGCCGGCGATTGCGAGATCGCATGGCGCGAAAGCGGCGGACCCACGGTCCTCCCGCCGACCCGCACCGGCTTCGGCAGCGCGCTGATCGATCGCAGCGTTCCCTACGATCTCGACGGACGCAGCGCCGTGACCTATGCCCCGGGCGGCGTCGAAGCGGATTTCGTCCTGCCGGCCAAGCATGTCTCGTTGTCGGATCAGGGCGAGGACCGGAGCATCGTGGCCGGGCCGGATGCGTCGGCCGCGGGGACCGATCTCGATCCGGAGCTCCGCGTGCTTCTGGTCGAAGACCAGATGCTGATCGCCATGGATGTCGAAGGCATGTTGTCCGATCACGGCATTCAGAAGGTGCTCACGGCGGCTTCGGCGGACGAGGCGCTGGCCAAGCTTGCCACCTTCAAGCCGGATGTGGCGATCCTCGACGTCAACCTTGGCACCGGCACCTCCATCGAAGTTGCAGCCGAGCTGACGCGCCGGGATATCCCGTTCCTGTTTGCCACCGGCTACGGCAATATGTCGCCTATCCCCAGCGGCTTTGCCGATGTGCCGGTGGTGCGCAAGCCCTACGAGCGCGAGGCGCTGGTGCAGACGATGAGCACCTTGCTGAAGGCGTAGACCGCTTTGCGGCATCGATCGGGGACGCACCGGGCGTGCCTTCCGGATCGTCGCCGCATGCGCTAGGGTCCGGCATCGATCAAGCCGTCGCGGTGGTTTCATGCCTGTATCCAAATCCCCCTCAGAGAATCTCTCCGGCAAGCGCATTCTCCTCATCATCTCCGGCGGCATCGCAGCCTATAAGAGCCTCGATCTGATCCGCCGGCTCAGGGAGCGTGGCGCAAGCGTCCGGCCGGTCATGACGGCGGGTGCGCAGGCCTTCATCACCCCGCTTGCCGTGGGTGCGCTGGCGGCCGACAAGGTCTTTACCGAGCTTTTCTCCCGCGAGGACGAGCAAGATGTCGGCCATATCCGGCTGGCACGCGAATGCGATCTCGTGCTCGTCGCGCCAGCGACGGCCAACATCATGGCGAAGATGGCGCAGGGGCTGACGGACGATCTCGCCTCCACCATTCTGCTGGCCACCGACCGGCCGGTGCTTCTGGCGCCGGCCATGAACCCGAAGATGTGGTCGCACCCCGCCACCCGCCGCAACCGCGCGACCCTTACGGGCGACGGTATCGGCTTCGTCGGCCCGGGTCTGGGCGAGATGGCGGAGAGCGGGGAGCGTGGGCAGGGCCGCATGGCCGAGCCGCTGGAGATCGTCGCAGCCGTCGAGGCGCGCCTTGCGGCATCGCAGCCGCAACGCCCGTCCGGCGGCCCGCTCGCCGGACGCCGCGCCATCGTTACCTCGGGTCCGACCCACGAGCCGATCGATCCCGTCCGCTACATCGCCAACCGGTCCTCGGGCCGGCAGGGCCATGCCATCGCGGCGGCGCTTGCCCGGCTCGGGGCAGAGGTCACGCTTGTCTCCGGCCCTGTGACGCTCGCCGATCCCAAGGGCGTCACGGTCGTCCATGTGCAGACGGCGGTGGAGATGCGGGATGCGGTGCTCGCCGCCTTGCCCGCCGATATCGCCGTCATGGTCGCCGCCGTCGCCGACTGGCGGGTTGCCGATGTCTCGGGGGGCAAGATCAAGAAGGCGCCGGGGGAGGCTCCGCCGCCGCTGCAACTGACGGAGAATCCCGATATCCTCAAGACCATCGGCCATCACGCGCAGCGCCCCAAGCTCGTCGTCGGCTTTGCCGCGGAAACGGACGATACGGTTGATAACGGCCGCTTGAAGCTCGCCCGCAAGGGCGCCGATTTCATCGTTGCGAACGATGTTTCCGCCGGTAGCGGCGTTGCAGGCGGCGTCATGGGGGGAACGCGCAACCGCGTCACCGTCATCGGTCGCGACAGCGAGGAAAGCTGGCCGGAACTCGACAAGGACATGGTCGCTGAAAAGCTCGCAGGCCTGATCGCCTCGAAACTGGATTAGCGGAGCGCCCGCTTCGCCTCGATCTCCGGGTCGAGGTGGAAGATCCGCATGTCGAGGCCGTTCTCGCCGATGACGACGGCCGTGCCGTCGGGGATTTCCACCCAGGCATCGTCGTCGTCGTTCAGCGGTTCGGACACGAGACAGTATCCGCCCTGCGGCCCCATCGGTGCCGCATAGAGCGTGGGCGCGAACCGGTCGGACGCATAGCGCACCGCATAGAGGTCGATCCCGTTGGAGAAGGCGGCGGTGAACCGGACCAGAACCTCGTGCTTCATATGCGCCGCCAGCCGCTCGACGAAAGACAGCGTCTCGGCCATCGCGCCCAGCGGGTCGCGGTCGAGGCCGAACTGCAAGGCCATGAGGAACAGCAGCTCGCTGTCGGTGGTGCCGGTGCGTGCGGTGTAGAGCGCGTCGTCGAGCATCGCCTCCATCGGCCGGCGCAGGTGCTCGAAGCCGCCGATCTGGCCATTGTGCATGAACGACCAGCGCCCATGGACGAAGGGGTGGCAATTGTCGCGGCGCGTGCCGCCGCCGGTCGCGGCCCGGACATGTGCGAGAAACAAAGGCGAGCGGATCTGGCGGGCGATGCTCTTCAGGTTGCAGTCCGACCAGGCCGGCAGGATGTCGCGGTAGCGTCCGGGCTCGGGATGGTCGCCGTACCAGGCGATGCCGAAACCGTCGCCGTTCGTGGCGGTCTTTGCCCGCGTGGCGCAGTGCGACTGCTCGATCAGGGAGTGCGCCGGCGAGGACACGAGGTCCTCCAGATAGATCGGCTCTCCGCGATAGGCTGCCCATCGGCACATGCTGCTGAAACTCCTTGCCGGATGTGTTGAGGCCGTATCGATCTGCTGCGCGAATCGTATGGGCCGATGTCGTTAACCATAAGCCCTGACGATCTTCAGGGGAAAGGTGGTAAAATTGCGTTAACATTCGCCTGTGCTCTTTGAGCGACAGTCGGATCTGGAACGAACGTTCTATCATTCTCGCGGTGCAGACGTTACGATGGCCTGGCAAGCGAGAAAGAGGGGTGACTGCATGATGCCGGATGCCGAGCGCGCGCCGAATGTCGAAGCCGAGGACGATGCCACGACGACACCTGCCGCCGTGCCGCAGGATTTCGACGCGCTGAAGGCGGTCATTCTGGAACGCAAGGGGCAACTGCCCAAGCGCCTGCGCCAGGTGGCCGCCTATGCGCTCGATCAGCCCGACGAGATCGCCTTCGGCACGGCCGCCAGCATTGCGGCGGCTGCCGACGTGCAGCCCTCGACCCTCGTTCGCTTCGCTCAGAGTTTCGGCTTCGAGGGCTTTTCCAGCCTCCAGCAGATCTTCCGCGCCCGCCTGCGCGAGCGCAATCCGGGCTATGAGGAGCGGCTGCGCGCGCTCGGCGACAATGGTCACAGCCAGCTGGAAAGCGGTGCGATCTTCAACGGTTTCGTCGCCGCCGCCCACCGGTCGCTCGACAATATCGCCGGCTCGGTCGATCCCGCCGCCTTCGAGCAGGCGGTCGATATTCTGGCGAAGGCCGAGACCATCTTCCTGATCGCCAAGCGCCGGTCCTATCCGATCTCCGGCTACATGGCCTATGCCTTCGGCAAGCTGAAGATCCGCTACCAGATGGTCGGCACCGCCGCCGGCATCGACGACGATATTCTGGCGCTCGCCGGGCGGCGGGATGCGGCCTTCGCCGTCAGCTTCTCGCCCTATACGTCCGAAAGCATCCATCAGGCCCGCTTTCTGGCAAGCCGCAAGGTGCCGGTGGTGTCGCTGACCGACAGTGCGTTTTCCCCGCTGGTTGAATCCTCCAGGGTCTGGTTCGAGATCGTCGAGGCGGACCATGCGGGCTTTCGCTCGCTGTCGGCCAGCATGGCCTTTGCCATGGCGCTGACGGTGGCTATCGCCGAGAAGCGGCATCGTGCACCCCTTGTGTCGGATATGGGCGTTTCAGATATGGAATGAAAATTCCATATTGACGAAGCGGCGGAACTTATGTTTCATGGGGCTCCATTCGAGAACGAAAAAGACGACACGCCGCACGTCGGGAGGACAGGAACGTTGACCGGGATCAGCCAGAGGGATGCGGCACGGCCGCTCGACATCATCACCATCGGTCGCGCCTCGGTCGATCTCTACGGCCAGCAGATCGGAACCCGGCTGGAGGACGTGGCGAGCTTTGCGAAATCCGTCGGCGGCTGCCCGACCAATATCGCGGTCGGCACCGCCCGCCTCGGCCTGAAGTCGGCGCTGCTCACCCGCGTCGGCAAGGAGCAGATGGGCCGCTTCATCGTGGAGCAGCTGACCCGCGAAGGTGTGGAAACGAAGGGCATCGTGACGGACCCGGAGCGCCTGACGGCTCTTGCGATCCTCGCGGTTGAAAACGACCATTCGTTTCCGCTGCTGTTCTACCGCGACAATTGCGCCGACAACGCGCTCTGCGAAGACGATATCGACGCGGCCTTCATCGGGTCTTCTCGTGCGATCCTCGTCTCCGGCACGCATTTTTCCCGGCCGAATACCGATGCCGCACAGCGCAAGGCGATCCGCATCGCAAAGGCTGCCGGCGTCAGGATCGCCTTCGACATCGACTACCGCCCGAACCTCTGGGGTCTGGCGGGCCATGACGCCGGCGACAACCGCTACATCGCGTCCGCCCATGTCTCGGCGCATCTGAAGACGGTGCTTGCCGATTGCGACCTGATCGTCGGCACGGAAGAGGAGGTGCTGATCGCATCCGGCGAAAGCGATCTTCTCGCCGCGCTGAAGACCATTCGGGCGCAGTCCGCAGCCACGATCGTGCTCAAGCGCGGCCCGATGGGCTGCATCGTCTATGACGGCGAGATTTCCGACAATCTGGAAGACGGCATCGTCGGCAAGGGTTTTCCGATCGAGGTCTACAATGTTCTCGGCGCGGGCGATGCCTTCATGTCGGGCTTTCTGCGCGGCTGGCTTGCGGGAGAGCCGCATGCGACATCCGCGACCTGGGCCAATGCCTGCGGCGCCTTCGCCGTCTCGCGGCTGCTCTGTGCGCCGGAAATTCCGACCTGGACGGAGCTTCGGTTCTTCCTTGAAAACGGCAGCAGGGAACATGCGCTGCGCAAGGACGAAGCGATCAACCATGTGCACTGGGCGACCACCCGCCGCCGCGATATTCCGAGCCTGATGGCGCTGGCCATCGATCACCGCAGCCAGCTGGAAGAGATGGCCGCCGGCGACGCGGCCAGGCTCGCCCGCATCCCCGCCTTCAAGGTTCTCGCCGTCAAAGCTGCTGCGAAGATCGCCGACGGCCGGCCGGGCTTCGGCATGCTGATCGACGACAAATATGGCCGCGACGCCCTGTATGCGGCCGGCGCGCTCAAGGATTTCTGGGTGGCGAAACCGATCGAGCTGCCGGGTTCGCGCCCGTTGCAGTTCGAATTCAGCCAGGATCTAGGCAGTCGCCTGATCGACTGGCCGGTCGATCATTGCATCAAGGTGCTGAGCTTCTACCACCCGGATGATCCCGCCGAGATGAAGGCGACGCAGATCGCCAAGCTGCGCAGCGCCTTCGAGGCGGCCCGCAAGGTGGGTCGCGAAATCCTGATCGAGATCATCGCCGGCAAGCACGGCACGCTGGACGATACGACCATTCCGCGCGCGCTCCACGAACTCTACGATGCCGGGCTGAAGCCCGACTGGTGGAAGCTGGAGCCGCAGGCGAGCCGCAGCGCCTGGAGCGCTATCGACGACGTCATCGAGACGCGCGATCCGCTCTGCCGCGGTGTGGTTCTGCTGGGTCTCGAAGCGTCGTATGAGGCGCTGAAGGACGGCTTTGCCGCCGCCCGCACCTCGCGCCAGGTTCGCGGCTTCGCCGTGGGGCGCACGATCTTCGTGGATGCCGCGCGCCGCTGGCTGGCGGGCGAGATCGACGATGCCACGGCGATCGACGACATGGCGCAGCGTTTCAAGCAGCTGGTCGATCTCTGGGTCGGCCTTGCCGATACCAAGGCAGCCTGAGCGGTTGCGGCCGTTCCGGCCGATGACGATGAAGACAAGCACCGTCCGGACGGACGGCAAGGACAGGCAGGCGCAAAACCTGCGGCGTGAGGAGACCTTGAGATCATGAACCAGCAAGCCCCCATCGCATCGGACGACGCCGGGAAAGCCGGAACCGTGCGGCTGACCATGGCGCAGGCCGTGGCGCGCTTTCTGACGCGGCAGATGACGGTGATCGACGGCGAGACCGTGCCGATCTTCGGCGGCGTCTTCGCCATCTTCGGCCACGGCAACGTCGCCGGCATGGGCGAGGCGCTGCACGGCATCAAGGACACGCTGCCGACCTACCGCGCTCAGAACGAGCAGGGCATGGCCAATGCCGCCATCGCCTTCGCCAAGGCGAGCTTCCGCCGCCGCTTCATGGCCTGCACCACCTCCATCGGCCCCGGCGCGCTCAACATGGTGACGTCGGCCGCGCTCGCCCATGTCAACCGCCTGCCGGTCCTGCTCCTGCCCGGCGACGTCTTCGCCAATCGCCGGCCGGACCCGGTGTTGCAGCAGATCGAGGACTTCGGCGACGGCAGCATGACCGTCAACGACTGCTTCCGCCCGGTCTCGCGCTATTTCGACCGCATCACGCGGCCCGAGCAGATCATCCCGGCGCTGCGCCGCGCCATGCAGGTGCTGACCGATCCCGCCGATTGCGGCCCGGTGACGCTGGCGCTCTGCCAGGACGTGCAGGCCGAGGCCTATGATTATCCCGAGAGCTTCTTTGCCGAGAAGGTCTGGCTGCCGCGCCGGCTCCGTCCCGATCCGCAGGAGCGTCTGGCCGCATCCACGGCGATCGCGGCTGCGAAGACGCCGGTCATCATCGCCGGCGGCGGCGTGCTCTACAGCGAGGCGAGCGCGGCGCTGGCCGCCTTTGCCGAAAAGCACGGCATCCCCGTGGTCGAGACGCAGGCCGGCAAATCCGCGCTGCCGGACAGCCACCCGCTCAACATGGGCTCTGTTGGCGTCACCGGCACATCGGCGGCCAATACGCTGGCCGAAGAGGCCGACCTCGTGCTCGCGGTCGGCACCCGCCTTCAGGATTTCACCACCGGTTCCTGGGCGCTGTTCAAGAACGAGGGCCTGAAAATCGTCGGCCTCAACGTGCAGTCCTTCGACGCTGCCAAGCATGAATCCCTGCCTCTCGTCTGCGACGCCGCAACCGGGCTTGCCGAACTGTCGGCAGACCTTGGAGCCTATCACGCCGGCAGCGCCTGGGGAGAAAAGGCCGGTCGCCTGAAGACCGAATGGCAGCTTGCAGCCGACGCAGCGCTTGCCGCCACCAATGTGGCTCTCCCCTCCGATGCGCAGGTCATCGGCGCCGTCATGCGGACTCGTTCCAGTGACACGACCGGCGACACCACGCTCGTCTGCGCGGCGGGCGGTCTTCCGGGCGAGCTGCACAAGCTCTGGCGGGCTGAAAAGCCCGGCAGCTATCACATGGAATACGGCTTCTCGACCATGGGCTACGAGATCGCCGGCGGCCTCGGCGTGAAGCTTGCCAAGCCGTCGAGCGACGTCATCGTGATGGTCGGCGACGGCAGCTACATGATGCTGAACGCCGAGATCGCCTCCTCCATCATGCTCGGCGCGAAGCTCACCATCGTCCTCCTCGACAATGCCGGCTATGGCTGCATCAACCGGCTGCAAATGGCGACCGGCGGCGCGAACTTCAACAATCTCCTGGCCGACACGCATCACGTCGAGCTGCCCAGGATCGACTTTGCCGCCCACGCCGCCGCCATGGGCGCGGTGAGCCGCAAGGTCGCCTCGCTCGCGGAACTGGAGACGGCATTGGCGGAGACGGCCGGGGAGACGCGCACGACCGTCATCGTCATCGACACCGACCCGCTGATCACCACCGATGCCGGTGGCCACTGGTGGGATGTCGCGGTTCCCGAGGTCTCCAAGCGGGATGCCGTCGGCGAGGCGCGCCGGGCTTACGAGAGGGCGCTTGCCGCCCAGCGCGTCGGCTAAAGCCTTTCAACGTTTTCACCTGTCACAGAGAAGCATCATGATCCGCTACGGAACCAACCCGATCGCCTGGAGCAATGACGACGATCAGACGATCGGCGCCCATCTTTCGCTCGAAGATTGCCTGTCCGATTGCCGGAAGATCGGCTTCGACGGCATCGAGAAGGGGCATAAGATGCCGAGCGAGCCGCAGGCGCTGAAAGCGAAGCTGGCCGAATACGGCCTCGTCTTCGTCTCCGGCTGGCACTCGACCAATCTTCTCATCCATGACGTCGAGGCCGAGAAGGCGGCGATCCAGCCGCATCTCGATCTGCTGAAAGCCAATGGCTGCAAGGTCTGCATCGTCTGCGAGACCTCCAACGCCATCCATGGCAATGACGCGACCTCGCTTGTGGCCGACAAGCCGGTGCTGCCCGACGATCAGTGGGAGGCATTCGGCGCCGGCATCGAGGCGATTGCGCAATATTGCGCCGATCAGGGCATCGATCTCGTCTATCACCACCACATGGGGACGATCGTCCAGACCGGCCCCGAGATCGACCGGCTGATGGAGACGACGGGGCCGGCGACCAAGCTCCTGCTCGACACCGGCCATGCCTGGTTCGGCGGCTCGGACCCGGCGGAGCTTGCGGCGAAATACATGCACCGCGTCCGCCATATCCACGCCAAGAACGTCCGCCCCGCGGTGCGCAAGCAGGTCGAGGAGAACGGCCTGTCCTTCCTCGAAGGCGTGCGCCGCGGCGTCTTCACCGTGCCGGGCGACGAGGAGGGCGGCGTCGATTTCGTACCCGTCCTGAAGATCGCCGCCGAGCACGGCTATGACGGCTGGCTGGTGATCGAGGCGGAACAGGACAGCGCCATCCGCATTCCCTTCGAATACCAGTCGCTCGGGTTCGCATCGCTGAAGGCCTTTGCACGGGAGGCCGGTCTCGACCGGTCCTGAATCGCACCTCCGGAAGGAACCTGACATGCCGAACCTTCTCGTCAAGCCGCAGGGCAGCAGCGGTCTCGTCCATGACATCACGCCGGAGAGCGCCGGCTGGACCTATGTCGGCTTTCAGCTGCACCGGCTCGGTCCCGGAGAGACGATCTCAGGCGAAACAGGCGAGCGGGAGGTCTGCCTCGTGCTCGTCGCCGGCAAGGCGCGGGTGACGGTCGATGGCGAGGATTTCGGCGAACTCGGCGAGCGGATGAGCCCGTTCGAGGGCGCTCCGTTCTCGGTCTACGTGCCGAAGGGGTCCACCTATACGGTGACGGCGACGACGGAGCTGGAACTCGGGGTCTGCTCGGCGCCGGGCGGCGAAGGGTTCACGGCGCAGGTCATCCGGCCGGACAGGCACCCGCAGATGACGCGCGGCAAGGGTACCAACACCCGCTACGTCACCAATATCATGCCGGAGGACGACGGGGCGGCGAATGCGCTGCTGGTGGTCGAGGTCATCACCCCCGGCGGCCACACCTCGTCCTATCCGCCGCACAAGCACGACGAGGACAACCTGCCGGCCGAAAGCCTGCTCGAGGAAACCTACTACCACCGCCTCAACCCCTCGCAGGGCTTCGCCATGCAGCGCGTCTATACCGACGACCGCGCGCTGGACGAAACCATGGCGGTGGAGAATGGCGACGTCGTGCTGGTGCCGAAAGGCTACCACCCGGTCGCCGCGATCCATGGCTACGATCTTTACTACCTCAACGTCATGGCAGGCCCCTCGCGGGCGTGGAAATTCAACAATGCGAAGGAGCACGCCTGGCTTTTCACGGGCGTGTGACGACGACCCCGCGCGCGAAAACGCCGGAGGCCTGAAGATGAGATGTCGGACGGGGCACCGAAAGTTGCCGCGTTAGATAAGTTTTAATATGACACCTTCCGGTGCCCCGTTCGGCGGTTTATGCCCGCAACTCCGGTCTCTCTGACCCCGGTTTGCCCTGCGCGGTCGAAACCGTGAAAGGCGGAACCGAAGCTGTGTGCCGCACAGGCACGTCCGGGCGCATCCGGCCCGATGCAGGACCGCATCGCACCGCCGTCCCGGAGGGAGACCATTTTCTGCGGACCCCTGGAGACCGGGCTTGCGTCGCGCCCTTGCCCCCCGGAGCCGGCCCCGCCTCGCCGGAACGCCTTCCGGTGTATCCGCGACGGAACGGGGCGATGATGGCACGGCGCGGACGGGGCGGGGATGAATGAGGCCGAAATTTTCGATAAGGCGTTGAAATTACAGCCGTGCCATCGCGCCGGTATCCCCGCTCGCACGGGCAGAGTTGACGAAGCCCGGTGTCGGGGCAACCGGACGGTGGACGTGACGCGGTCGCATCATTTCTGTTGAAACCGTTTCCGGTTTCACGCCTTGCCGACCTGCCGGGGAAGGCAGGGGATTGAGACGGTTCAGCGCGGTCACGGCGCTGCGGCTTGCTGTCGAAAGGCGGTGAGGGGTTATGTGCGGGGATTCGAACGCTCCCGGCGTTCGTCGTTTGCATTCCGTCCGGGATATCCTTAAGCCGGGGGACCTTTGTAAAGCGGCCTGCCACGCATGACGTCATCCGGCCGCGTCCTGTCCGAGACCGAAAGGAATGCCTGCCTTGTCTTCTCTCCCGTCCGCTTCTCATATGTCTCCCGGTCCTGCGTCGTCTTCGAGCGAGGCCGTCTCCCCGCATCCCACGCTCGGCAAGCCGTTTTCCGCCTTCCTGTTCGACATGGACGGTACGCTCCTGAACTCCATTGCAGCGGCCGAGCGTGTCTGGGGCAAGTGGGCCGTGGCGCACGGGCTTGACCTCAAGACCTTCCTGCCCTTCATGCATGGCAAGCGGGGCATCGATACGATCACGCAGCTGAGCCTGCCCGGCGTCGATCCGGTCAAGGAGGCAGCCTATATCACCCAGGCCGAGATCGACGATGTCGAAGGCGTCAAGCCGATCCCCGGTGCGCTGGAATTTTTGAAGACGCTGCCGGCCGACCGCTGGGCCATCGTCACCTCCTCGCCGCTGCCGCTGGCAAAGGCGCGTCTTGCCAAGGCCGGCATCACCGCGCCGAAATTTCTGGTGACGGCGGAAGACGTGACGCAGGGCAAGCCGGCGCCGGATTGCTACCGGCTCGGCGCCGAGCGCGTCGGCTTCGATCCTGCTGATTGCCTCGTGTTCGAAGACGTTCCGGCCGGTGTCATGGCCGGCGAGGCGGCGGGCGCCGATGTCGCTGTCGTCACCACGACGCACGAGCATCCGATGGAAACGACGCATCTGAAGATCCCGGGCTATGAAGGACTTTCGGTTGAGATTGCCGCCGACGGACGTCTCATGCTGGTTGAAAAGTCCGGCGTTTAAGCACGCACCGGCGTCGTTAAGGGTTGCCGCGGACACGCGGCGACCTAACTAGACGCTCATGCCAAACGACACCCACACGCTTCTCACACCGGATCCGGGCGTCACGACGGGCGGGAAAGAGCCGCTGCCCGACGTGCCAGCTGACGTCTCGGCCGACGTCTTCGGGCGCATTGCCGCAGAGCCGGACGACTGGGCGCTGTTTCTCGACATCGACGGCACGCTGGTCGATCTGGCGGAAACGCCGGATGCGATCGTCGTTCCCCCCGATCTGCCCGCAACGCTCATGTCGCTCTCCAACCGTCTCGGCGGTGCGCTCGCGCTCGTCACCGGGCGGGCGCTGCATTATGCCGACGTGCTGTTCGATCCCGCGACCTTCCCGATCGCCGGCCTTCATGGCGCCGAACTGCGCGACCAGACCGGTACGATCACGCGTCCAGACATCACGCCTGCCTTTGTCACGCTGAAGAACGAACTCGCCAAGACGGTCAAGGACTGGGATGGCGTGCTGTTCGAGGACAAGGGCGCCGCCGTGGCGCTGCATTACCGGCTGGCGCCGGAGCGCTGCGCCGATGTCGAGCACATCATGCGGCGCGCCTCGGTTGCCATCGGCGGCGACTGGGGCCTGCAATTCGGCAAGATGGTCGTGGAGCTTCGCCCTTCGACGGCAAGCAAGGGCGCCGCCGTCATGACCTTCCTGTCGCAGCCGCCCTTCGAGGGGCGCAAGCCGCTCGCCATCGGCGATGACGTGACGGACGAGGCCATGTTCAAGGTGGCGAATGCCGCAGGCGGGATGTCGCTCAGGGTCGGTGCGCCGGGTTTCGAAACGCAGGCGCAGGCCATCATCGGCTCGGCCGAGGCGGTGCGCAACGCACTGACGGCGCTGGCCCGCGCGGGCAAGCCGTGAGCGCCCCCGCGTACCTCTCCGTCTGCCCGAAAAGCGGCAGGCGGACAGTCGAAAGGAAGAAACATTGAGCCGTCTCATCGTCGTGTCCAACCGGGTGCCGGTGCCGGAAAAATCGGGCGATGCCCCGGCGGGTGGCCTTGCCGTGGCCCTGCAAGCCGCGCTTGAGGAGCATGGCGGCATCTGGATGGGCTGGTCCGGCAAGTCCAGTGGCACGAAGGAGCCGGCAGCGCTCGATCTCAAGGACCGGGGCAAGATCACCTATGCGCTGACCGACCTGACCGACAAGGATGTCGAGGAATATTATTTCGGTTTCGCCAACCGCGTGCTCTGGCCGATCTGCCATTACCGGCTGGATCTCGCCGAATACGGGCGCAAGGAAATGGCCGGCTATTTCCGCGTGAACCGCTTCTTCGCGCATCGGCTGGCGCCGATGTTGCAGCCGGACGACGTGATCTGGATCCATGACTATCATCTGATCCCGCTTGCGGCCGAACTGCGGCAGATGGGCATCCAGAACCGGATCGGGTTCTTCCTTCACATCCCCTGGCCGCCGGCCGACGTGCTCTTCGCCATGCCGGTGCATGAGGAGATCATGCGCGGGCTCTCGCATTACGATCTCATCGGCTTCCAGACGGATCACGATCTGGAGAATTTCGCCGGCGGGCTGCGCCGCGAGGGCATCGGCAACGAGATCAAGCCGGGCCGTTACAGCGCGCATGGCCGCATCTTCAAGGGCGGCACCTATGGCATCGGTATCGAGACGAAGGCGTTCGCGAATTTTGCCCGGAAGAGCGCATCGCATGTGATGGTGAAGAAGGCGGCGGCCAGCATCGAGGGGCGCGACCTGATCATCGGGGTGGACCGGCTCGACTATTCCAAGGGCATCACCCAGCGCATCGACGCCTTCGAGCGCTTCATCGAGGCGAGCCCGGGCCAGCAGGGCAAGGTGACCTATCTACAGGTGACGCCGAAATCCCGTTCCGAAGTGCCGGAATACGAGGCGATGCAGCGCACGGTGGCCGAGCAGGCGGGGCGCGTCAACGGCGCGCTCGGCACGGTCGACTGGGTGCCGATCCGCTATATCAACCGCTCGATCTCGCGGCCGATCCTCGCCGGGCTCTACCGCATGGCGAAGGTGGGGCTGGTCACGCCGCTGCGCGACGGCATGAACCTCGTCGCCAAGGAATACGTCGCGGCGCAGGACCCGGAAAATCCGGGCGTGCTGGTGTTGTCGCGCTTTGCGGGGGCCGCACGCGAACTGGATGGCGCGCTGCTGGTCAACCCCTACGACATCGAGGGTACGGCGAACGCGATTGCGCGCGCGCTGTCCATGCCGCTGCCGGAGCGGCAGGAGCGGTGGGGCAAGATGATGGATTATCTGAACGAGCACGACGTGGTGCGCTGGTGCGACGATTTCCTGAAGGATCTGGTGGCCTGATCACCTTTTTTCGTCATCCTCGGCACAAGGCCGAGGATGACGTTTGCGCGTTGGGATGACGTTTCGCGAGGGAGGCGGTGTTTGCAAGCCGTCCGTGAAGATCACGCCGCCTTGGCGACGTGATATTCCTTGATGGCGACCATCTTGATCGCCTTCCAGCGTTCCGCCTCGTAATTGAGCGAAAAGCCGTCCTGGGCGAGGAACACCGGATCGCCATCGAGGTCGCGGGCGATGTCGCCGCGACGGGCGGTGATGAAGCGGTCGAGTTCGCCGGGCTCGCTGGAGGAGACCCAGCGGCAGATCGAGAAGCGGGCCATTTCGAACGAGACGGGAAGGCCGTATTCGCCTTGCAGGCGCTCCTTGAGAACGTCGAGTTGGAGCGCGCCGACGACGCCGACGATGGCGGGCGAGCCGTCCTCGGGCGAAAACAGCTGCACGACGCCCTCTTCGGCCATCTGCTGCAAGGCTTCCTTGAGCTTCTTCGCCTTCATGGCATCCTCCAGCCGCACGCGGCGCAAGATTTCCGGCGAGAAGTTCGGCACGCCCTGGAAGACGAGGTTCTCGCCCTCCGTCAGCGTGTCGCCGATGCGCAGCGTGCCGTGGTTGGGAATGCCGACCACGTCGCCGGCATAAGCCGTATCGGCAAGCTGGCGCTGCGAGGCGAAGAAGAACTGCGGCGCCGTGAGGCCGAGTTGCTTGCCGGTGCGGGCGAGCCTTGCCTTCATGCCGCGCTCCAGCTTGCCCGAGCAGATGCGCGCAAAGGCGATGCGGTCGCGGTGGTTGGGGTCCATATTGGCCTGGATCTTGAAGACGAAGGCCGTCATCCTGTCCTCGCTCGCATGCACCGTGCGGATGTCGGCCACCTGATCGCGCGGCGGCGGGGCCATGGCGCCCAGCGCATCGATGAGGTCGCGCACGCCGTAATTGCGCAGCGCCGAGCCGAAGAACACCGGCGTCATGTGGCCTTCGAGAAAGGCCTGCCTGTCGAACGGCCGGCAGGCCTCGATGGCGAGTTCGGTCTCCTCGATGAAGGCGGCGCGCTCGTTTTCCGGCAGCCGGTCGGCGACGGCCTGCGGGCCGTTGACCTTCAGCGCCTCGACCTGCGTATCGGCGGCGCGCACCGTGTTTTCGGCTAGATAATAGGAGCCGCAGAAGCTCTTCGACCGGCCGATGGGCCAGGTGATCGGCGCCGTGTCGAGCGCCAGCTTCTCCTCGACCTCGTCGAGGATCTCGAACGGGTCGCGGCTTTCCCGGTCCATCTTGTTGATGAAGGTGATGATCGGGATGTCGCGCATGCGGCAGACCTCGAACAGCTTCAGCGTCCGCGGCTCGATGCCCTTGGCGGCGTCGATCACCATCACGGCGGCATCCACCGCCGTCAGCGTGCGATAGGTGTCGTCGGCGAAGTCCTCGTGGCCGGGCGTATCGAGGATGTTGAAGACATTGCCGCCATATTCGAAGGTCATGACGGAGGTGACGACCGAGATGCCGCGCTCGCGCTCGATCTTCATCCAGTCCGACCGCGTCTGGATACGGTCCTTCTTCGCCTTGACCTCGCCCGCCAGCTGGATCGCGCCGCCGAACAGCAGCAGCTTTTCGGTCAGCGTCGTCTTGCCCGCGTCGGGGTGTGCGATGATCGCGAAGGTTCGGCGGCGGGAGACCGCATCGGCAAGCGTTTCAGCCATCGGGATTGTCCTGTTTTGCAGGGCTTATCTAGCGATATGACGGCCGATATGCAATTGACGCCGTTGACGCCGTCATCCCGACGCTTGCACCGCCTTGTTCCCGTCTTTCGAAGGAGCCGATCATGCCGGACGTTCTCGGTCCCGTTCTCGCCGTCATCCGTCTTGCGCATGGAGAAGGCCTGGCGCTGCCGGCCTATGAGAGCCGCGGTGCGGCCGGCATGGACCTGCGGGCGGCCGTGCCCGCGGACGAGCCGCTGGTGCTGGCGCCGCGGACCCGCGCGCTGGTGCCGAGCGGCTTCGTCTTCGAGATCCCGCAAGGGTTCGAGGGGCAGGTGCGGCCGCGCTCGGGCCTTGCCTTCAAGAACGGCATCACCTGCCTCAACACGCCGGGGACGATCGACAGCGACTATCGCGGCGAGGTGAAGGTGCTGATGATCAACCACGGTTCGGAGCCCTTCACCATCACCCGCGACATGCGCATCGCCCAGATGATCATTGCGCCGGTGACGCAGGCGCGCGTGGTGGAGGCCACGGAATTTTCGCAAACGGCGCGGGGCGCCGGCGGCTTCGGTTCGACCGGCGTCTGACGTCAGGACGAGGCGTAGTTTTGGTAAGTCATCACAAAATTGTGCACTGCATCATCAGCAGGATCTGCTTGACTCGAAAACATACACTCGTGTTTGTATAGCGCACGACCTGCCCTGAATCCGTCTTCGGGCAACTGTCTGATTTTCGTTTCCTCCGGCCGACGCCATGAGATCTCATGCGCGCGCCGGTCTTTTTCGTGGGACCTATCTATGCGGACCAATCGTCTGACGCTCGCCGCTGTCGTCATCAGTGCGGCTTTTCTGAGTGCCTGCCAGCAGGAGGAGAGCCAGGCGCAAGGTCAGCCGGCACCCCCGCCGTCCGAAGTCGCCATCGTCACGACGAAGACCGAGGAACTGCCGATCACCAACGAGCTTCCGGGCCGAATCGCTGCGACCCGCACGGCGGAAGTTCGCCCGCGCGTCTCCGGCATTGTGGTCGCGCGCGTGTTCGAGCAGGGCACCACGGTGCAGCAGGGCGACGTGCTCTACCGCATCGATCCCGCGCCGTTCCAGGTGCAGGTGGATAGCGCCGAGGCGACGCTCGCCCGGGCAAAGGCGGTGCAGAACCAGGCGCGGATCACGGCCGAGCGGCAGGAGCAGCTGCGCCGCTCGAATGTCGCGACCCAGCAGAATTTCGACGATGCCGTCGCCCAGCTGGCAGCGGCCGATGCCGATGTGGCGATTGCCGAGGCCGGCGTCGCTTCCGCGCGCCTGAACCTGCAATATACCAACGTCACCGCGCCGATCACCGGCCGCATCGGCCGCGCGCTCATCACCGAAGGCGCGCTGGTCAGCCAGAACGGCACCGAGAACCTCGCGACCATCCAGCAGCTCGACCCTGTCTATGCCGACTTCACCCAGACGGCGACCGATGTCATCCGCCTGCGCAAGGCGCTGCAGGACGGCCAGCTGATGACGGATGCCAACGAGGCGGCCGCCCAGCTGGTGCTGGACGACGGGACGCCCTATCCGGAAAAGGGCCGTCTGCTCTTCTCGGAAGCGGCCGTCGACGAGACCACCGGCCAGATCACGCTGCGCGGCGAGTTCGCCAATCCGAACGGCGATCTCCTGCCCGGCATGTATGTGCGCGGCCTGATCCAGCAGGGCATCGAGCGCAATGCCATCGCCGTGCCGCAGCAGGCGATCCAGCGCGATACCGCCGGCAAGGCGCTGGTCTATGTCGTCAATGGCGAGAGCAAGGTCGAGATCCGCCCGGTCACGACGAGCCGCGTCGTCGGCGATCGCTGGGTGATCTCGAGCGGCCTGAAGGCGGATGAGAAGGTCATCGTCGAGGGCTTCCAGAAGGTCGGCCCCGGCGCGCCGGTGAAGGCCGTCGACTGGAACCCCGAGCCGCCGAAGCCCGAAGGCGAAGCGGCACCGGCCGCGACGAAGCCGGAAGGCGAGCCTGCCGGCAACACTGCGGCGGGCGCTCCGTCTGCGGCCGCCGACAAGCCTGCCGCGCCCGAAGGCGGCGCCAAGCCTGCGCAAGCGGCACCTGCACAAGCGAATTAAGGACGGTCCATGCCCAGTTTCTTTATCGACCGGCCCATTTTCGCCTGGGTCGTCGCCCTCTTCATCATGATTGCCGGGATCATCGCGATCCCCTTCCTGCCGATCGCGCAGTATCCGAGCGTCGCGCCGCCGCAGATCAGCATCTCCGCCAATTATCCCGGTGCGTCTTCCACCGAGACGTATCAGGGCGTGACGCAGCTGATCGAGAACGAGCTGAACGGCATCGACGGTCTCCAGTATTTCGAGTCCACGTCGAACGCCGCCGGCTCCGTCTCCATCAACGTCACCTTCGCACCGGGCACCGATCCGGGCGATGCGGCCGTGGACGTGCAGAACCGCGTTCGCCGCGTCGAGCCGCGCCTGCCGGATGCGGTTACGCAGCAGGGTATCCAGGTCGATGAAGCCGGCTCCGGCTTCCTCCTGATCATCTCGCTCACCTCCACCGACGGTTCGATGGACGCCATCGGTCTCGGCGACTATCTCAGCCGCAACGTGCTGAACGAAGTCCAGCGCATCGAGGGCGTCGGCCAGGCGCAGCTGTTCTCCTCCGAGCGCTCCATGCGTGTGTGGATCGACCCCGACAAGATGGTCGGCCTGAACCTGACGGCTGGCGACGTGACCAGCGCCATCCAGGCGCAGAACGCCCAGATCGCTGCCGGCTCCATCGGCGCCCAGCCGAACCCCATCACCCAGCAGGTCTCGGCCCCGGTTCTCGTCAAGGGCCAGCTGTCCTCGCCGGAAGAGTTCGGTGCGATCGTTCTGCGCGCCAATCCCGACGGTTCGGCCGTGCGCCTGCGCGACGTCGCCCGCATCGAGGTCGGTGGCCAGAGCTATGACACCTCGACCCGCCTCAACGGTAAGCCTTCGGCCGCCATCGCCGTGCAGCTGACCCCGACCGGCAACGCGCTCAACACCGCGACGCTGATCGAGGAACGGATGGAGGAGCTGAAAGGCTATTTCCCGACAGGCGTCGAATATTCCATTCCCTACAACACCGCGCCTTTCGTCGAGGTCTCGATCGAAAAGGTGCTGCACACGCTGCTCGAAGCCATCGCGCTGGTCTTCCTCGTGATGTTCCTGTTCCTCCAGAACATCCGCTACACGCTGATCCCGACCATCGTCGTTCCCGTCGCCCTTCTCGGCACCTGCGCCATCATCTATGCGGCAGGGTTCTCCATCAACGTGCTGACCATGTTCGCCATGGTGCTGGCCATCGGCATTCTCGTCGACGACGCCATCATCGTGGTCGAGAACGTCGAGCGCATCATGACGGAAGAGGGGCTGACGCCGAAGGAGGCGACGCGCAAGGCGATGGGCCAGATCACCGGCGCCGTCATCGGCATCACGCTGGTTCTCTCCGCCGTGTTCATTCCCATGGCCTTCTTCCCAGGCTCGGTCGGCGTCATCTACCAGCAGTTCTCGCTGACCATGGTGACCTCGATCCTGTTCTCCGCCTTCCTGGCCCTGTCGCTGACCCCCGCGCTTGCCGGCAGCTTCCTCAAACAGATCCCGAAGGGCCAGCACCAGCAGAAGCGCGGCTTCTTCGGCATGTTCAACCGTGGCTTCGACAAGACCTCGCACGGCTATAGCGGCTGGGTCGCCTGGATGATCAAGCGGTCGGGCCGCTTCATGCTCGTCTATCTCGTGATCGTCGCGGCCATGGGCTACCTGTTCATGCGCCTCCCCTCGGCCTTCCTGCCGAACGAAGACCAGGGCTACATCATCGTCTCCATGCAGCTTCCCTCGGAAGCCACCGCCAACCGGACGACCGAGGTCATCCAGCAGGTGGAAGGCTTCTTCGGCAAGGAAGGCGCGGTGGACCGCATCATCGCCGTCAACGGCTTCTCCTTCTCGGGCTCCGGCCAGAACGCCGCGCTCGCCTTCATCACGCTCAAGGATTGGGCGGATCGCGGTGCCGACGATGCGGCGTCCTCGATCGCCATGCGGGCCTCCATCGCCTTCAGCCAGATCCGCGACGCGATCGCCTTCGCGCTGTCGCCGCCGCCGATCCAGGGGCTTGGCACCAGCAACGGATTCGAGTTCCGCCTTCAGGACCGTGCGGGCCAGGGCGATACGGCGCTGGCCGCCGCCCGGGACCAGCTGCTCGGCCTTGCCGCGCAGAGCCCGATCCTTGCCGGCGTCCGCGTGGACGGCCTGCCGGATGTCGCCCAGCTCAACCTGATCGTGGACCGCGAGAAGGCCAACACCTTCGGTGTCGCCTTTGCCGATATCAACGCGACCATCTCGACCAATCTCGGCTCCACCTATGTCAACGACTTCCCGAATTCGGGCCGTCTGCAACGCGTGACCGTGCAGGCCGACGTGACCAAGCGCACCAAGCCCTCCGACCTGCTGACGCTGAACGTGCGCAACACGAATGGCGGCATGGTGCCTCTCTCGGCCTTCTCGTCCATCGAGTGGCAGATGGGGCCGGCGCAGACCGTCGGTTACAACGGCTATCCCTCCATCCGCATTTCGGGCCAGGCGACGCCGGGCCATTCCTCGGGCGAGGCGATCGCGGAGATGGAACGGCTGATGGGCGAACTGCCCTCGGGTTTTGCCTATGAGTGGTCCGGCCAGTCGCGCGAGGAAATCCAGTCGGGATCGCAGGCACCGCTTCTCATCGGGCTCTCCTGCCTGCTGATCTTCCTCTGCCTGGCTGCGCTCTACGAAAGCTGGTCGATCCCGATCTCGGTCATGCTGGTGGTTCCCTTGGGGATCATCGGCGCGGTCATTGCCATCACGTTGCGCGACCTCTCCAACGACGTCTACTTCAAGGTGGGTCTGATCACGATCATGGGCCTGTCGGCCAAGAACGCGATCCTGATCATCGAGTTCGCCAAGGAGCAGATGGAGGCCGGCAAGTCGCTGATGGATGCGACGATCGAGGCGGCGCACCTGCGTTTCCGCCCGATCCTTATGACCTCGCTCGCCTTCACGCTCGGCGTCGTGCCGCTCGCCATTGCCAGTGGTGCTTCGGCCGCCAGCCAGAACGCGATCGGCACCGGGGTTCTCGGCGGCATGATCTCTGCGACCATCCTCGCAGTCTTCTTCGTGCCGGTCTTCTTCGTCTTCGTCATGAAGATCTTTCAGCGCGGCAAGAAGAACGAGCAGACGACACCGGCTTCCGGCCATGGTTCTGGCCGCGATGCCGGCCACACCGCCGGCACCACACCGGCCGAGTGATCGCGGTTCCGGCCCGCCGTCAGGCGGGCCGCCCCTGTGGGAGGTTCACGAGACCATGCGGCGGACGAAGGCGAAAGCGGAGGAAACCCGCAACCGCATCCTGAATGCGGCGGAGCATGTGTTCTTCGAGAAGGGCGTCTCCAATGCGACGCTCGAGGATGTCGCATCCGTCGCAGGCGTGACCCGCGGTGCGATCTACTGGCACTTCCAGAACAAGGCCGATATCTTTCTGGAACTCTACAAGGCGGTGCCCCTGCCCGATGAGGAATTGCTGCGGGACGAAATCGAGACCGTCGGGATCGATATCCTCGCGCATATCGAAGCGGTCGCCGGCGACTGGCTGGATGTCATGGCCTGCGACGAGCAGCGCCAGCGCATTCTCACCATCCTCCTGCGCTGCGACTACACGAGCGACCTCGCCCCGGTGCTGGGACGCCAGCAGGAAATCGACGACGAGCACACCCGGTTTCTCGAGGACGCCTTCGGCAGAGCCGCATCGCGTGGCGCCCTCAGCGGCGCCTGGACGCCATCGAGCGCGGCACGGGCGCTGCGCTGGATGATCAAGGGCCTGTGCAGCGAATGGCTTCTCTTCGGTCGCCGCTTCGACCTTGCCCATGAAGGCCGTCAGGGCCTCTCCCGCCTTTTTGGCTGCTTTCGGCAGCACGATGCGCAGGCGACCTGAGACATTTCAGGAAACGCGCGCCGGGGTTATGCGGAGTGCTTGATGTAGATCTCGGGATCGAAGTCGACCCGCGTCGCCTTGCCGTCAGACGTCTTCAAGACAAGCTCGACACCGCCACCGATGGAATGCATGTAGCGGACCACCGAGGAAACGAGGACGTCGTCAGCGTTCTCGATCTTCGAGACGGTGTTTTGCGTCATGGCGGCGCGCGTGGCAACGTCCTGCTGTGTCGCGTTCATTGCCTTTCGCACCTCAGACAGAGCCTGTCCCAGGCGCCGCGCGCCGCGTTTTTCGTCGAGGCGCGAACGAACGTCTTGCGGCAGTTCGGCGCGGAGCGTCTTCCAGTCATTGCTCATCATTTTTCTCCTTCAGCCATGAGTCGAAACGGGGGTCAGCCTTGCTGATGAGCTGTTTGTAGAAGAGCTTCTGGTTCCTGCCTTGCTTCTCCCCGCCGCAAAGGACGATGGCGGCCTGGCTGTGGTCGAAGGCAAAGGCGAAACGCCACACCTGTCTTGCGAATGTAACTCTGATCTCTTTCATATTGGCGTGTCTGGAACCCGAAAGCGTATCCACCTCAGGCCGACCCAGGAACGGGCCGTCGTCTTCGAGATAATCCAAAACCTCGCCAACACGCTCTTTCAAACCCATTTCCAACGCCTTCCATTCCGCAATGAAGTCGAGATGGAATTTTACATCGTACGGCATGGTCAGCCTCGAGAAATATATATTTAAAGATATAAATTCAAGCCTGCAAAAGCGTAAAATCTCGATGGATTGTGCCAGCGGTCTCTTGCGGAGACCGGCTCAGCATTCTCAGTTCGTAGCGGCCTCGGGGTAGAGACTGCCTTGAACGTTTGCGTCAGGACAAGCCCCGACGTCTCAGTGCGCTTCATCCCAGTTATGCGCGGCGCGGGCATCGACTTTCAGCGGCACGCGCATGTCAAGCGCGGGCATGGCGGCGTTTTCCATGACGGAGACGATGAGGGGGATGGCCTTGTCGATCTCGGTGTCCTCCACTTCGAAGATCAGTTCGTCATGGACCTGCAACAGCATGCGGCAGCGCTCGGAGAGTTTTGCCGCCTCCAGCGCCGGCTCCATCTGCACCATGGCGCGGCGGATGACGTCGGCGGCGGAGCCCTGGATCGGGGCGTTGATCGCCGCACGCTCGTTGAAGGCGCGCACGGAAGGGTTGGAGGAGCGGATGTCGGGGTAATGCGCCCGCCGGCCGAAGATGGTCTCGACGTAACCGTTCTCACGCGCAAAGGCCTTGGTCGCGTCCATATAGTCGCGAATGCCGGGGAAGCGCTCGAAATAGCGCTTGATGTAGTCGCCGGCCTCCGAGCGCTCGATGGAGAGCTGGTTGGCGAGGCCGAAGGCGGAGATGCCGTAGATGATGCCGAAATTGATGGCTTTCGCCCGCCGGCGGATCTCGCTCGGCATGCCTTCGACCGGTACGCCGAACATTTCGGACGCCGTCATCGCGTGAATGTCGATGCCGTCGGCGAATGCCTGCCGGAGCTGGGGGATATCGGCCACATGGGCGAGCACGCGAAGCTCGATCTGGCTGTAGTCGGCCGAAATCAGCTTGTGGCCCGGCGTCGCGATGAAGGCCGTGCGGATCTTGCGGCCTTCGGTGGTGCGGATCGGGATGTTCTGGAGGTTGGGTTCCGACGAGGACAGCCGGCCCGTGGTGGTGGCGGCCAGCGCATAGGACGTGTGGACGCGCCGGGTATCGGGATGCACGAAGCCGGGCAGGGCGTCGGTATAGGTGGACTTCAGCTTGGTCAGCTGGCGCCAGTCGACGATGCGGCGGGGCAGGTCGTGGCCGGACAGTGCCAGGTCTTCGAGCACCTGCGCCGAGGTGGACCATTGACCGGTCTTGGTCTTCGACGCGCCGGGCAGGCCCATCTTGCCGAACAGGATATCGCCCAGCTGCTTGGGCGAGCCGATATTGAAGCTTTCGCCGGCCAGCTCGTGAATTTCGGCCTCCAGCCGCGCCGCGCCCTGCGCGAGTTCTCCTGACAACCGCGACAGGATCTGCCGGTCGATGGAGATGCCGCGCTCTTCCATGCGCGCGAGAACGGGAACCAGCGGCCGCTCCAGCCGCTCATAGACGCGCATGAGCTTCTTGGCGGCAAGCCGGGGCTTGAGCACATGCCAGAGCCGCAGCGTCACGTCGGCATCCTCGGCGGCGTAAGCGGTGGCCCGGTCGATATCGACATAGTCGAACGTCACCATCGACTTGCCGCTGCCGGCTACATCCTTGAAGGGGATTGGCTGGTGGCCGAGCCAGCGCTCGGACAAGGTGTCCATGCCATGCGTGTTCGCGCCGGCATCCGACACGTAGGACATCAGCATCGTGTCGTCGAAGCGGGCGATCTCGACGCCATGACGCTTCATGACGAGATAGTCGTATTTCATGTTCTGGGCGACGACGAGGACGGCCGGGTCTTCCAGCAGGCTCTTCAGGAGATCGATCGCCTGTCCTTGCGGGATCTGGTTTTCCACGAGCCCGCCGCCCAAGAGATCGCCGACGCCGCTCTTGTGGAGCAGCGGCACGTAGGCGGCGCGGATGGAGGTGCCGGACGCATCGCGGCTGTTGTCGGCGATGGCGAGCGAGAAGCCGACGAGATCGGCGCGCATCGCATCGAGCGAATTGGTTTCCGTGTCGAAGGCGACGAGCCCGGCTTCGCGGGCCGCCGCGATCCAGCTTTGAAGCGTCGCGACATCGCGGATCGTGACATAGGTCGAGCGGTCGATAGGCGCTGTGGCAAAGGCCTCGGCCCGGGATTGGGCGAGCGCCTGCGGCGTCGCCCCGGTCTCCACGGGCAGCACAGGCGCCTGGCTGAGGACGCTGGCCGCTTCCTGCGCGGTTTCGGGCTTGCCTTGTGCAGCCTGTGCGGCGCTTCCGGCTGCGAGCGCGGCCTCGCCCTTGTCGAGATCCGGCCCATGCGCCTGCGCGCCGCCCTCGACCGGGACATGCGCCGCATCCACCGCATCGGCATTCGTATCGGTGGCGGCGGCCACGCGGCGGGTGAGCGAGGTGAATTCCATGGCTTTCAGGAAAGCCACGAGCTTCGGCCCGTCCTGCGGGTGCAG
The DNA here is from genome assembly GCF_900067135.1 of Rhizobium sp. 9140. Classification (NCBI taxonomy): domain Bacteria; kingdom Pseudomonadati; phylum Pseudomonadota; class Alphaproteobacteria; order Hyphomicrobiales; family Rhizobiaceae; genus Rhizobium; species Rhizobium sp. 9140. The sequence goes on from NZ_FJUR01000001.1 coordinate 859,535, forward strand.
GTCCAGCGCGTCGAGCGGCATCTCCACCGGCACGTCGGTCTTCAGCGTCACGAGTTCGCGCGACAGGCGGGCGAGATCGGCATTGGCGACGATGTTCTCGCGGCGCTTGACTTGTCTGATCTCGCCGGCGCGGGCCAGCAGCGTATCGAGATCGCCGAACTCTTCCAGAAGCTGGGCGGCGGTCTTCGGGCCGATGCCCGGAATGCCCGGAACGTTGTCGGTCGAATCGCCGGTCAGCGCCTGAAGGTCGATCATCTTTGCAGGCGGCACGCCCCATTTCTCGATGACCTCGGGAATGCCGATCTGCTTGTCCTTCATGCTGTCATACATGGAGACGCAAGGGGTGAGCAGCTGCATCAGGTCCTTGTCGGACGACACGATGGTCACGTCGCCGCCGGCTTCTTCCGCCATGCGGGCATAGGTGGCGATCAGGTCGTCGGCCTCGAACCCTTCCATCTCGATGCAGGGCAGGTTGAAGGCGCGCGTGGCGTGGCGGATCAGGCCGAATTGCGGGATCAGGTCTTCCGGCGGGGCCGTACGGTTGGCCTTGTACTTGTCGTAGAGATCGTTGCGGAAGGTCTTCGAGGAATAGTCGAAGATCACGGCGAAATGCGTCGGTGTGACGCCGACGGAGGTATCGCGCGCGTCCGTCAGAAGCTTCCACAGCATGTTGCAGAAGCCCGAGACCGCATTGACGGGCAGGCCGTCCGATTTGCGGTTCAGCGGGGGAATGGCGTGGAAGGCCCGGAAGATGAAGCCGGAGCCGTCCACGAGGAAAAGATGATCGCCTTTTTTCATGGAGACACGGATAGCGCGACAGGCGCGAAAGGTCCATCGGGCAACCCGTCCCGCCGATGCCGTCCGCGCGGTCTCCCACCGTTTGATGAAGGAGAAGCCGGGAAAATGAGGACCCACCCCAAACCTTACCAAATTGTAATCAGGCTTTCCCTGAGCTTCCCTTGAAAAGCCACATTCGGACCCACAAATCTCAACCAACGGCAGCGACTAGCGCCGTCATCTGGTCAAGGCCTGTCCCCCGCCGAACCCAGATGCAAGGACAAAGGCCTAACCCCCCTCTCCGGGCCTTTGTCCATCATCAAAAACCGTCATGGCCCGCCTCCGCCATGGCGGTTTTTCTTTGGGGGCATGGCGGTTTTTCCGCTTTTGGTGGTCGCTGCGATCTTGTCAGGATTCTGTCCCGGGCGTACCCATTCTCATGGCCTATGACCGCATGGAGTCCGCCACCTATCTCGCCAGTCTGCTGGCTCGAGGCTTCTCCCGCCAGCTGCAGGAGAGGGGCCGCAAGCTCGGCTTTGCACCGGGGCAGTTTCCGGTGCTCGCCGAATTGTGGAACGAGGACGGGCTGACCCAGCGCCAGCTCATCGACCGGCTGGATGCCGAGCAGGCAACCATTGCCAACACGCTGGCGCGTATGGAGCGCGACGGACTGATCACGCGACGTCCCCACCCGACCGACCGGCGGACCCGGCAGGTCTTCCTCACCGATCGTGGCCGTGGCCTGAGGGACGAGGCGATGACGGCGGCGCGGGCGGCCGATGACGCGCTCTTTGTCGGGTTCCGCCGCTTCGAGCGCGCGCTGATGCTGGAATATATGCGCATGGCCATCGCCAATTCCGCGTGTGCGCCCGCAGATATCTCCGCGCACCGCGACGCGGAGACCGATCCCGGCGGGGAACACGGCCCCGACAGCCCACGTTGATATCCGGGCCTTCCCAAGCCGGAATTTTTGAGTAGGGTCGCGCCGACATCAAGGAGCAGTGCAATGACCGATATCACCGGCGTTCTCGCCAAGGCGGACACCAATCTCGACGCCAGCCTGGAACGGCTCTTCGACCTCGTGCGCATCCCCTCCATCTCCACCGATCCGGCCTACAGGGACGCCTGCCGCAAGGCTGCGGAATGGCTGGTTTCGGACCTTCAAAGCCTGGGCTTCACGGCCTCGGTGCGCGATACGCCCGGTCATCCCATGGTCGTCGCGCATCATGACGGTGCCACCCCTGACGCGCCGCACGTGCTGTTCTACGGCCATTACGACGTCCAGCCGGTCGATCCGCTGTCGCTCTGGGAGACGGATCCCTTCACGCCGTCCGTGCGCGAGCTGTCGCCTGACCGCACCCCTGGCCGCACCCCTGGCCGCAAGGTCATCACCGGTCGCGGCACCTCCGACGATAAGGGTCAGCTGATGACCTTCGTGGAAGCCTGCCGCGCCTATAAGGACACCCATGGCAGCCTGCCGTGCCGCGTCACGGTGCTGTTCGAAGGCGAGGAAGAGTCCGGCTCGCCATCGCTCAAGCCCTTCCTGACCGCCAATGCGCAGGAGCTGACGGCCGACTACGCGCTGGTCTGCGACACCGGCATGTGGGACAGCGAGACGCCCGCCATCTCCGCCGGCCTGCGCGGTCTCGTGGGCGAGGAGGTCGTGGTGACCGCCGCCGACCGCGATCTGCATTCCGGCATGTTCGGCGGCGCTGCCGCCAACCCGATCCACATCCTGTCCCGCATTCTCGCCGGCCTTCACGACGAGACCGGCCGGGTGACGCTGAACGGCTTCTATGACGGCGTCGAGGAGACGCCGACGCAGATCAAGGCCGCATGGGAAACGCTCGGCCAGACGGCCGAAAAGATGCTCGGCGAGATCGGCCTTTCCATCCCCTCAGGCGAACAGGGCCGGTCGGTTCTCGAACTCACCTGGGCGCGGCCGACGGCCGAGGTCAACGGCATCACCGGCGGCTATTCGGGCGAGGGCTTCAAGACCGTCATCGCCTCTAAGGCGTCCGCGAAGATTTCGTTCCGCCTCGTCGGCCAGCAGGACCCGGCCGCCATCCGCTCGGCCTTCCGCGACTATGTCCGGGCGCAGATCCCGGCCGATTGCTCGGTCGAATTTCACGAGCATGGCGGTTCGCCGGCCATCCAGCTCCCTTATGATTCGCCGCTGCTCAACACGGCAAAGTCGGCTTTGTCGGAGGAATGGCCGAAGGCGGCCGTTATCATCGGCATGGGCGGCTCCATTCCGATCGTCGGCGACTTCCAGAAGATGCTGGGCATGGAATCGCTGCTGGTCGGGTTCGGCCTGTCGGACGACCGCATCCATTCGCCCAATGAAAAGTATGATCTCCAGTCCTTCCACAAGGGCATCCGTTCCTGGGTTCGCATCCTCGACGCGCTGGCGACGGCTCGCTGATGCGTACAACCGTCGCGCTGACGCGTTGAAATTTCAAGATATTGTGAAGACGCCGCCGGCCGGGTTGCCCTTGACCCGGCCGGATGGCAATGGTCTCATGACCCATATGACGTCGAGACTGCCTCCGCCGGACCGAAAAAGACCTGCATGAAGACGATCCGCGCCCTGATCTGGCCGGCCGTCGGGCTGGCGGCTATCCTGTTTTCGCTCTACGGCCTTTATCATGAGCTGCGGGGGCTTTCGCTCGACCAGTTCCTGACGAGCTTTCAGGCCGTGCCGCTGAAGAGCTGGCTGCTCGCCGCAGGCGCCACGCTGGTGGCCTATGCGGCTCTCGCCGCCTACGATCATCTGGCGCTCGAACATCTCGGGCGGCGGCTTTCGCTGACCTTCATCACCGTCTGCTCCTTCACCGCCTATGCCCTGTCGCACACCATCGGCGCTTCCGTGTTCTCGGGCGCCGTCGTGCGCTACCGGGCCTATGGCTCCAAAGGGTTGAGTGTCAGCGAAACGGGCATTCTCGTCGCCTTCTGTTCGCTGACCTTCGCGCTGGGAACGCTGACGCTCTCGGCGATCGTGCTTCTGATCGAGCCGGAGATCGTCGATCGCTTCTCCGACGTCATTCCGCTTGGAGCCTCGATCTCCACGGCGATCGCCATCCTCGTGCTGATCGGCCTTTATCTGCTCGGAAGTCTCATCGGCTTCAAGCCCATCCGCACGCGGTGGTTTCAGCTGGAATATCCGCGGCCGACGCTTGCTGTCCGGCAGTTGATGATCGCCCCGGTGGAGCTGATCGGCGCGGCCGCAATCATCTATTTCGCGCTGCCGGAGGCGGGCAACCCCGGCTATATGGTCGTGCTCGGGGTCTTCCTCGCCTCGTTCTCGGCAGCGCTTCTCAGCCATGCGCCAGGCGGCATCGGCGTGCTCGAGCTGATCTTCATCGCCGCCCTGCCCGAGATCGATCCGGCATCGGTGCTGGCCGCACTCGTCATCTTCCGGCTGTTCTACCTCGTCATCCCGTTCCTGATGGCGCTCGTGGTGGTCGTTGTGTTCGAGCGCCGTCAGTTCCTGGAGCGCCGCCGCGCGGGGACCTGATCCGGGAAGGTCTGGTCTCTTTTCACGCAACTCCGGACGCAAAACCGCTTCGCACTTATGCTGGATTTGCTCCTACGACGGTGAATGGCAGACCTTCGGCACGGCGTCGGCAAACGGCGTCTTGACCTCGCCGAGTTCCGCGCTCTCGATGTGCAGCGGCATGAACGGCGGTTCCTGGATGGCCGCATTGACGATGCGCGTCACGTAGCATCCGGCAAAGACGCGCTCCTTGCCGTCCTTGTCCACCGAGCGGACGGCGACGGGAACCGGCGCGTAGAGGCTGCCCGCCGCACCTTCCTGCGTCACGACGCCCGTCGTCACCTCGACCTCGACCGTGTTCCTGTAGCCCTGCACGAAGCTCGCATAGTCGCCGGCCGGCGGCTTGTCGCCGAAATAGGCATAGGCGCGCGCAAATTCCTTCCGCTCGATCGCGTTGTAGAGCGACCGGACGAGTTTCGCGCCGTCCGAACGATCGTCCACATAGGGTGCGTCCTGCGCGAATGCGGCCGGCGGCAACGTGAAGGTTCCGGTGAGCAAAGCGGCGGAAAGGGCGAGGGAGGCGAAGGCGCTGTGATGCATGGAGGGTCCCCGTGACGATGTCGCATCATCAATGGATGATGCCGCATCTTTAAGCCATCGACATGCGGCAAATTGACGACGACCTGTTTGCAATCGCTCAAATGCAAGCAATCCCTTCAATTCTGTCTTCGTGTCTTTTCGCTAATGTCCCTTTCAGGACAGGATCGATACCCGAGGGGATGACATGGCGCTGAAGATGCTTTTTGCGGAATTGATGGCGGTAGCCGTGCGGATCACGCCCGCTGCGCCGAGGCTCTTGCCGGTGAAACAGGTGGCCCGCAAGCAAGCGATGGTCGCATCGCCCGCGATGGACCTGCCCATGCTGCCGGCTCCGATCAATCCGGACTGGATCGTCGCCGGCGCGCCCGTCGCCCGTCTGGCAGAACATTCGCGCAGCCATGACGATGCCGCCGTGACCGCCATGTGGGACTGCACGGCCGGCGAGTTCAACTGGTATTTCGGCTGGGACGAGACGGTCGTCATCCTAGAAGGCGAGGTGCATGTGACGGCCGAGGACGGCACCGAAACGGTGCTGCGCGCCGGCGACATCGGCTTCTTCAACGGCGGCACCTGGGCGAACTGGCGCATCGAGACCTATGTCCGCAAGATCGCCTTTTGCCGCAAGAAGTTCCCCGAGCCCGTCGTCATGGCCTACCGCCTGCGCGACATGCTGCGTGGCGAAGCCCCCAAGGCGGCGCTTGCCGCCTGAGGCAGGCGTCTCGAACACGGCGACTTTCGCAGAAATGCGCGGCGTTCTGCCGTTGCGTTTGGCCAGCCGGCGTCTTACGTCATGAGGCCCGCCGGAGAAGAGGCGGGTCGATGACCGAGGGAAGACAATGGCAGCCACCAGGACGGCACTCCGGAATGTCGCGGTTCAGATGGACCACGTCTCCACCATCAATATTGCGGGCGATTCGACCTTTGCGATGAGCCTCGAGGCGCAGAACCGCGGCTACAGGCTGTTTCACTACACGCCGGACCGGCTGTCCCTGCGGGACGGGCAGGTTTACGCCACCGCGCAACAGATGACCCTGCGCGATGTGAAGGGCGATCATTTCACGCTCGGCGAGCCCGAGCGGCTGGATCTTTCCACCATGGACGTGGTGCTCCTGCGGCAGGATCCGCCCTTCGACATGGCCTACATCACCTCGACGCATCTGCTGGAGCGCATTCACCCGAAGACGCTGGTGGTGAACGACCCCGCCTGGGTGCGCAACTCGCCGGAAAAGATCTTCGTCACCGAATTTCCGGACCTGATGCCGAAGACGCTGATCACGCGCGACCCGGCCGAGATCGCGAAATTCCGCGAGGAGATGGGCGATATCATCCTGAAGCCGCTTTACGGCAATGGCGGCGCCGGCGTGTTCCACTCCACCCGCGACGACCGCAACATGTCCTCGCTTCTCGAAATGTTCGGGCAGATGTTCCGCGAACCCTTCATCGCGCAGGAATACCTGCCGGCGGTGCGCAAGGGCGACAAGCGCATCATTCTCGTCGATGGCGAACCCGTCGGCGCCATCAACCGCGTGCCGGCCGAACACGATGCCCGCTCCAACATGCATGCGGGCGGCAAGCCCGAGCCGACCGAACTGACGGCACGCGAGAGGGAGATCTGCGCCCGCATCAGCCCGGCCCTGCGCGAACGCGGCTTTCTCCTCGTGGGCATCGACGTCATCGGCGACGTCATGACCGAGATCAACGTGACGTCTCCGACCGGCATCCGCGAGGTCAGGAACTTCGGTGGCGCCAATATCGCCGGCCTGCTCTGGGACGCGATCGAGCGCAAGCGCGGCTGATAAACCGGCCGGGTTGCAATGTTTGCAACCACGCCGACATGGTCGATTGCAATCGTTCCGCCAATGTTCTTGTTTTATTCCGACCGCTGTTGTATGTGAGGAAAGTCTCATAAGGGCATCGATTGGAGTGGCGGGAATATGGTGGCACGGGTCAGCACGGTGGCGTTCCAGGGCATCGAGGGCGTTCTGGTCGATGTGCAGGTCATGGTCGCGCCCGGCAAGGTCGGTGTTCAGATCGTCGGCCTGCCGGACAAGGCTGTGGCCGAAAGCCGGGAACGGGTGCACGCGGCCCTTCACGCTTCCGGCCTGTCGCTGCCGCCCAAACGCGTGACGATCAATCTCGCCCCCGCCGACCTGCCGAAGGAGGGCAGCCATTTCGACCTCGCGATCGCGCTCGGGCTGATGGCGGCGCTCGGCGCCATTCCGTCGGATGCGCTGGCGGACTACGTCGTCATCGGCGAACTGAACCTCGACGGCACGATCGCGGCCGTTGCCGGCGCGCTGCCCGCCGCCATCGCTGCGAACGCCATCGGCAAGGGCCTTATCTGCCCGGCCGATAGCGGGCCGGAAGCGGCCTGGGCCGGTGCCGGGATCGATATTCTCGCGCCCCGCAGCCTGATCGCGCTTGCCAACCATTTTCGCGGCACGCAGGTGCTCACCCGGCCGGAACCGGCCATCCGCGCGACGGCGGCCAACTTGGCCGATCTCGCCGACATCAAGGGGCAGGAGAGCGCCAAGCGCGCGCTGGAAGTGGCGGCGGCCGGAAACCACAATTTGCTGATGGTCGGCCCGCCCGGCTCGGGCAAGTCGATGCTGGCATCGCGCCTGCCCTCCATCCTGCCGCCGCTGTCGCCAGGCGAGCTGCTGGAGGTCTCGATGATCCACTCCATCGCCGGGCAGTTGCCGGGCGGCAAGCTATCGGATCGCCGCCCGTTCCGCACCCCGCATCACTCCGCCACCATGGCGGCGCTTGTCGGCGGCGGGCTGCGCGCCCGGCCGGGCGAAGCGTCGCTCGCCCATAACGGCGTGCTGTTCCTCGACGAGTTCCCGGAGTTCACGCCGCAGGCGCTGGACGCGCTGCGCCAGCCGCTCGAAACCGGCGAGTGCATCATCGCGCGCGCCAATCACCGCGTCAGCTATCCCGCCTCTATCCAGCTGGTCGCCGCCATGAACCCGTGCCGCTGCGGCATGGCGGGGGAGCCGGGCCACAGCTGCGCGCGCGGGCCGCGTTGCGCCGGCGATTATCAGGCCCGCATCTCCGGCCCGCTGATGGACCGGATTGACATCCGCATCCATGTTCCCGCGGTGTCCGCAGCCGACCTGATCCGCCCGGCGACGGCCGAAACCAGTGCTGTCGTCGCGGCGCGCGTGGCCCATGCGCGGGCGCTCCAGATCGACCGCTTCATCGCCTTCGGCATGCCGAAGATCACCTCCAACGCGCGCTGTACCACGTCGATGATCGAGACGCTGGCCGAACCCGATGCCGGCGGCCTCCAGCTTCTGCGCGAGGCGGCCGAACGGATGACGTTTTCCGCACGCGCCTACCACCGCGTCCTCAAGGTCGCCCGGACGCTGGCCGACCTCGACGCCCGCCCGACGGTCGGCCGCATCCACATCGCCGAAGCCATCTCCTACCGTATCGCCGGAGATCGCATGACCAGTGCCGCGTGAGGAGAGCGGCGGCGGCAGCGGGATCGTTTCAGTGACCGGAATGCCATTCAAGAACGCAGGCCTTGGAAAAACATGAGACGCGCGAACTTTATCCCCGCGGGAAAATGCGGCAGTGTACGCTTGTCGAGGACAGCGCAGTTGCGCCACGTCCAATGCCGGTCGCAGCCCCACCCGGTCAAAACAAGGGAACGCTTTTCATGAAAACGCTCGTCGTCTGCTCCGGCGGACTGGATTCCGTCACGCTCGCCCATCACGTGGCGCGCAACCATCATCTCGCCGGTCTCGTGTCCTTCGACTATGGCCAGCGTCATCGCCGGGAGCTGGACTTCGCGGCCGAGGCGGCGCGGCGGCTCGATGTGCCCCATCATCTCATCGACATCGGGCCGATCGGCGCGCATCTGACCGGCTCGGCGCTGACGGACGATATCGCGGTGCCGGACGGGCATTATGCAGAGGAGACGATGAAGGCGACGGTGGTGCCGAACCGCAATGCCATCATGCTCACGATCGCCTTCGGCCTCGCTGCGGCACAGAAGCTCGATGCCGTCGCGGTCGCGGTGCATGGCGGCGACCACTTCATCTACCCCGATTGCCGGCCCGATTTCATCCGGTCGTTCCAGACCATGCAGAACCACGCGCTGGACGGCTATGCCGCGGTGACGCTCTACGCACCCTATGTCGAACGCTCGAAAGCCGACATCGTGACGGACGGTGCCGAAAACGGCACGCCGTTCGCGCGGACATGGTCCTGCTACAAGGGCGGGGAGGTGCATTGCGGTCGGTGCGGCACCTGCGTGGAACGACGCGAAGCCTTTCATCTTGCCGGCGTCGCGGACCCCACGCCCTACGAGGATGCCGATTTCTGGCGAGAGGCCTGCGGGGTCGGGCGGTTCGTGGCGCAAGAGGTCCGCTGACGTTCGGAGAATTTCCGGCCGAAGCGGGATCGCTTCGGCGTCGGACGATGCGGCAAAACAACTGCGCCCGTCAAAACGGGAACCGCAGTGATGCCGTTCCCGCCCCGTCGTCTCGGGTCGGATCACTGAAGCGTCGGCGGCTCGTCGTCTCCGAAGAAGGAGCGGATGCCTTCGCGGGCGACGGTCGCGAGAAACTCGTCGAAGGCTTCGCGGTCGGTCGGGAAGGGGTCTTCCCACTCGGTCACGTCCTCTTCCTGCGTCAGCACCAGCATCTGCCAGTCGAGATTCGTGCCGGCCGGTCGCGAGATATCGACCAGAACGGTCACGCCGTCTTCGGTGAACTCGCCGGACAGTTCCGAATACTCCATTTCCGGTTCATTATCGTTCGACATCGGTCCTCGCCACTCTCAATCCTGTCATCATCCTACCGCAACGTCGCGGGAAGGATATGCTGCCGCGTATGTCCTTCGGGACATCCATATGTCAAATGCCGCCCGGCACCGTCGCGATCGACGGATCGGCAACCGCCGCCAGCATCTCGATGTCGCGGGTCCGGATCTCCGGCGTGACCTCGCTTTGCCGGATCGAGAACCACGCCTTCAACGCATCGACAGCACCGCCATGCGGCTGCGGATAGGACGGAAGACCCAGAACCCATCCGCGCAGGATGTCGCGGTCCGTCCGTCCCTTTTCATATTGCTGCTGCATGCGCCGAACGGCGGCCGTCAGATCTTCGTGTGTTTTCACAAAGGCGCACCGATCGAAAGGTCTGTGGTTGATGTCACTCTGGTCTACCGTGGTCCATGCCGCGTCAGGCGGCTCTGGTCCGAAACACTACTGCATAATTCCCGAAACCGGAATCGATTTCAGGAAACATCGCCCGATGAAAATCTCCTGTCATGACGGCCGAAGGGGGCGTCGTCACGTCAGACGGTCCGAAAGTCGTTTACCGGTAGAACGTCAAAAAGCCCCGGCAAGCGGGGCTTTCAGGCTTTCAGACGGGTCGATACCTGCTCAGCGCAGTCCGAAGAACGAGAGGACGGCGAGAACGACGACGACCAGTCCGACGATATAGATGATATTGTTCATGACGGGTTCCCTTGTTTGACATGTAACGAACGCGTGATTCCGGGTTTCGTTCCATTTTGCACGCTCCGGCGGCAGGATGCGGGCCGCATCCCCGCTCGTTGCCGCCACGAACGCTTTCGTTGCGGCAACGATGCATCCGGGTGGCAAGAGCATGTCGTTAACGCCCCCTTAAATCGCCGCATTTACAGTTCACCGCACCCTGCGACGGCTTGGGCGGCTTGCCGGCCGCCTTTCCTTCAGCGCACACACGGAGCGGTCACATCCCGGTATGGCAGGCAAATCGCGTTCACGTCCCCGCATCGATCCGTCCTTTTCGAGCGGTGACGACGAGGGATTCCGTGTTGATGCGAGTGACCGCGTGAGCGGACGACCGACGGCTTCCAAATCTTCCGGCTCCAAACCCGCCAAGGCAAAGAGCAGCGGCAAGTCCGCACGCCGGTCCCTGAAGGGGCGCGGCGGCAGGCGGGGCGGCGGCAGTGGCGGCCTGTTCGGTTTCATCAGGGCCTTCGTGTACTGGTGCATCGTCGCCGGCATCTGGGGGGCGATGGGGGTCGGCGGTCTCGTGCTCTATTACGGCTCGCGCATGCCGAACGCGACCAGCTGGACCATTCCGGAGCGTCCGCCGAACGTGAAGATCCTGGCGGTCAACGGCGACACGCTCGCCAATCGCGGTGCGACCGGCGGCGAGGCCATCGCGCTCGAAGATATGTCGCCCTTCATTCCGCAAGCCGTCATGGCCATCGAGGATCGGCGCTTCTATTCGCATTTCGGCGTCGATCCGCTGGGTCTGGCGCGCGCCATGATCACCAATGTGACCACGGGCCGCATGGTGCAGGGCGGCTCCACGCTGACGCAGCAGCTGGCCAAGAACCTGTTTCTGTCGCCCGAGCGCACGCTGGAGCGCAAGGTGCAGGAAGTGCTGCTCGCCTTCTGGCTGGAGCAGAAATATTCCAAGGACCAGATCCTTGCGATGTATCTCAACCGCGTCTTCTTCGGCTCGAATGCCTATGGCGTCGAAGCCGCGTCGCAGCGCTACTTCAACAAGTCGGCGCGTGACGTGAACCTCGGGGAAGCAGCCCTTCTCGCCGGTCTGCTGAAAGCGCCGTCGCGCCTGTCGCCGGCCCGCGATCCGAAGGCGGCCGAGGAGCGGGCGCAGGTGGTGCTGGGCGCCATGCGCGAAGAGGGGCTGATCACCGACGACGAGGTGAAGACCGCGATGTCGCAGCCGCCGACCAAGGCGAAGAGCTTCTGGTCCGGCGCGCAATATTATGCGGCCGATCTGGTCATGGACCAGCTCCCGAGCCTCGTCGGGCCTGTGAAGCAGGATATGATCGTGGAAACCACGCTCGATCTCGATCTCGAAGCCAAGGCCGAAAAGACGCTGTCCGATATGCTGAAGGAAAGCGGCGCGAAATCCCGTGCCTCGCAGGCGGCACTCGTGTCGGTGGATGCGACGGGTGCCATCCGGGCGCTGGTCGGCGGGCGGGACTATGCCGAAAGCCAGTTCGACCGTGCGGTCAAGGCCAAGCGCCAGCCGGGCTCGGCCTTCAAGCCTTTCGTCTATGCCGCAGCCATGGAGATCGGCCGCACGCCCATGTCGATCCGCAACGATGCGCCGGTGCGCATCGGCAAATGGACGCCGGAGAATTACGACCAGAAATATCGCGGCGAGGTGTCGCTCGCCGACGCGCTGGCCAATTCGCTCAATACCATCGCGGCCCAACTCGTCATGGAGGTTGGGCCGCCGCAGGTGGCAAAGCTCGCCCATCGCCTCGGCATCGAATCGGAGCTGCAGGCGAATGCCTCCATCGCGCTCGGGACATCGGAAGTCAGCCTTCTGGAACTCACGTCTGCCTATGCTCCTTTCATGAACGGTGGCTTCAAGGCGACGCCGCACATCGTCAAGCGGGTGACGACGGCGGAAGGCAAGGTTCTCTACGAGAACACCTATGACAACCCGCCGCGCGTGCTCGATCCCGAGATCGTCTCGGAGATGAACCAGATGATGGTGGGCGTGGTGGAGCGCGGCACGGGCAAGAACGCCAGGCTCAAGGGCTGGCAGGCCGCCGGCAAGTCCGGCACCACCCAGTCCTTCCGCGATGCACTGTTCGTCGGCTTCACCAACAACCTGACGACGGGCGTCTGGTTCGGCAATGACGACGGCACCTCGATGAAGAAGGTGACGGGCGGGGGGCTGCCGGCGAAGGCCTGGCACACCTATATGACCGAAGCGCACGAAGGCCTGACACCCTCGCCGATCTTCGGTACCAAGGGCATCCAGCCGTCCTTCGACGATCCCGGCATCCAGCGCACCATCGGCGACGTCATCTCCGGCGCTTTCGGCGAAAAGCCTGCGGATGTCTACCCGGATGCGCCGGTGGCCGATGCCGAAATGCCGCCGTCCGAAACACCCCGGGGGCAGGGCAGCTCGGTGGATGCCGCGGAAGGCGGTCTGGTGCCGCCGGCCGATGTCGGGCAGACCACCAGCGGGACACCGCAGACGCGCCGCACGACCCTGTTCGACATCCTGACCGGGGGTTGACGGCGGCGGTTAAGCATGCGGGTGCGGAAAGGGATCTAAACTCTTTCGCCTCCGCATTTCTTTTCACCGTCTTCAGGGCTTGCGACGCCTTGCACAGCAAAAAACCCGTCCTTATATACGCCGCACGTCCAAGGCTTCCGGGCCGCGGCACAACACGACAAGAGCATCCCTAGGGGCTGTCGCACGAATGCCTGACCGGGTTCCGACAGTCCGCTGCAAGGAGAGAACGACATGGCAAAAGTAATCGGTATCGATCTGGGAACGACCAACTCCTGCGTCGCCGTGATGGACGGCAAGGACGCGAAGGTCATCGAAAATGCGGAAGGCGCGCGCACGACGCCCTCCATGGTTGCCTTCTCGGATGATGGCGAACGCCTCGTCGGCCAGCCGGCCAAGCGTCAGGCCGTCACCAATCCGGAAAACACCCTCTTCGCCGTGAAGCGCCTCATCGGCCGCCGCTACGAAGACCCGACCGTGACGAAGGACAAGGCCCTCGTGCCGTTCGAAATCGTCAAGGGCGACAATGGCGACGCATGGGTCAAGGCCGGTGGCAAGAACCAGTCTCCGTCGCAGGTCTCGGCCATGATCCTTCAGAAGATGAAGGAAACCGCCGAATCCTACCTCGGCGAAAAGGTCACCCAGGCCGTCATCACCGTTCCCGCCTACTTCAATGACGCCCAGCGTCAGGCCACCAAGGATGCGGGCCGCATTGCCGGTCTCGACGTCCTGCGCATCATCAACGAGCCGACGGCAGCAGCGCTCGCCTACGGCCTCGACAAGACCGAAGGCAAGACGATCGCTGTCTACGACCTTGGCGGCGGCACGTTCGACGTCTCGGTTCTGGAAATCGGCGACGGCGTCTTCGAAGTGAAGTCGACCAATGGCGACACCTTCCTCGGCGGCGAAGACTTCGACATGCGTCTCGTCGAATATCTCGCAGGCGAGTTCAAGAAGGACCAGGGCATCGACCTGAAGAACGACAAGCTCGCTCTTCAGCGCCTCAAGGAAGCGGCCGAAAAGGCCAAGATCGAGCTGTCCTCCTCGCAGCAGACGGAAATCAACCTGCCGTTCATCACGGCGGATGCTTCCGGCCCGAAGCACCTGACGCTGAAGCTGACGCGCGCGAAGTTCGAAGCGCTCGTGGACGACCTCGTCCAGCGCACGATCGCGCCCTGCAAGGCGGCGCTGAAGGATGCCGGCGTTTCGGCTTCCGAAATCGATGAAGTCGTGCTCGTCGGCGGCATGAGCCGCATGCCGAAGGTGCAGGAAGTCGTCAAGCAGCTGTTCGGCAAGGAGCCGCACAAGGGCGTCAACCCGGATGAAGTCGTCGCACTCGGCGCCGCCATCCAGGCCGGCGTTCTCCAGGGCGACGTCAAGGACGTTCTGCTCCTCGACGTGACCCCGCTGTCGCTCGGCATCGAAACGCTCGGTGGCGTCTTCACCCGTCTGATCGAACGCAACACGACGATCCCGACGAAGAAGAGCCAGACCTTCTCGACCGCGGAAGACAGCCAGTCGGCCGTCACCATCCGCGTCAGCCAGGGCGAGCGCGAAATGGCGCAGGACAACAAGCTGCTCGGCCAGTTCGACCTCGTCGGCATTCCCCCGGCACCGCGCGGCATTCCGCAGATCGAAGTCACCTTCGACATCGATGCCAACGGTATCGTCAACGTCTCGGCCAAGGACAAGGGCACCGGCAAGGAGCACCAGATCCGCATTCAGGCATCGGGCGGGCTGTCGGACGCCGATATCGAGAAGATGGTCAAGGACGCGGAGGCCAATGCCGAGAACGACAAGAAACGTCGTGACGGCGTCGAGGCGAAGAACCAGGCCGAAAGCCTGATCCATTCGTCCGAGAAGTCGCTGAAGGAATATGGCGACAAGGTCACCGAAGCCGACCGCACTGCCATCTCCGACGCGATTGCCGCGCTGAAGACATCGGTCGAGGCTTCCGAGCCGGACGCCGAGGACATCAAGGCGAAGACGCAGACGCTTCTGGAAGCTTCCATGAAGCTCGGTCAGGCGATGTATGAGTCGCAGCAGACCGATGCGGCAAACGCAGACGCCGCAGCGGACGCTGCCCGCGACAACGTCGTCGATGCCGACTACGAAGACGTCAGCGACGAAGACGATCGCAAGAAGTCTGCGTAAGGCGTGAAGGCCTGACGCCATCGAAAAGGCCCGGAGCAACCGTTCCGGGCCTTTTTTTGGTAGATTGCCGAAAAATGCGACAGGCTTGTCAGTTTGCCTTCTTTTCGTCGAAAAAGCCGAAACCCGTGCGGATTCGCTATGGTATCGGCGTGCGGGATTTCCTAAATCCTTATCAACGAAATTCGGCTCAATGAAATCTGGCGACGACCGACGGCCGGTCCTGTCGCCGCGGTTCAACGGGATATGCGCGACCACATGAAACGTGATCTTTACGAAACACTCGGTGTTGCGAAAACAGCCGACGAGAAGGAGCTGAAAAGCGCCTTCCGCAAGCTGGCGATGAAATACCACCCGGACAAGAATCCGGGCGATGCGGAATCGGAAAAGACCTTCAAAGAGATCAACCAGGCCTATGAGACGCTGAAGGACCCGCAGAAGCGGGCCGCCTACGACCGTTACGGCCACGCCGCCTTCGAACAGGGCGGCATGGGTGGCGGCGGCGGTGCCGGCATGGGCGGTGGCGCCGCGGGCTTCTCCGATATCTTCGAGGACATTTTCGGCGAGATGATGGGCGGCGGACGCCAGCGCCAGCGCTCGTCTGGCGGGCGCGAGCGCGGCGCCGATCTCCGCTACAACATGGAGATCACGCTGGAGGAGGCCTATGCCGGCAAGACCGCGCAGATCCGCGTCCCCACCTCGATCACCTGCGACGTCTGTTCCGGATCGGGCGCCAAGCCCGGCACGAAGCCGACGACCTGCGGCACCTGCCAGGGCTCCGGCCGGGTGCGCGCGGCGCAAGGCTTCTTTTCCATCGAGCGGACCTGCCCAACCTGCCAGGGTCGCGGCACCATCATTCCCGATCCCTGCACCAAGTGCCACGGCCAGGGCCGTATCACCGAAGAGCGCTCGCTGTCCGTTAACATCCCCGCTGGTATCGAGGACGGCACCCGCATCCGCCTGTCGGGCGAGGGCGAGGCCGGTCTTCGCGGCGGTCCTTCGGGCGATCTCTACATCTTCCTCTCGGTCAAGCCGCATGAGTTCTACCAGCGCGACGGCGCCGACCTCTATTGCAGCGTGCCGATCTCCATGACGACGGCGACGCTCGGCGGCAAGTTCGACGTGCAGACGCTCGACGGCACCAAGTCGCGCGTCACGGTTCCCGAGGGAACGCAGGCGGGCAAGCAGTTCCGCCTGAAGGGCAAGGGCATGCCGGTGCTGCGCTCGACGCAGGTGGGCGATCTCTACATCCAGATCGGCATCGAAACGCCGCAGAAGCTGACCAAGCGCCAGCGCGAACTGCTGGAGGAATTCGCCGAGATTTCCTCGAAGGACAACAACCCGGAATCCGCCGGCTTCTTCGCCCGGATGAAGGAATTCTTCGAGGGCTGATCGCCGCGATCCGCATCGACAAGGCCGGAAGCAGGAATGTTTCCGGCCTTTTTCATGAGAGCAGAATCATTGCCATGCCTGCGAACCGCTCCATCTCTTGAACCTCGACACGATGATCGATGCGTCAGACGAGAGGATGTCCGCCATGACCTATGCGCTTTACTACTGGGACGGTCTGCCCGGTCGCGGCGAGTTCGTGCGGCTGGCGCTGGAGCAGGCGGGGGCCGACTATATCGATGTCGCCCGCGGCCAAGACGGTACCGACCGGATGCTGGAGATCCTGGAGGATAACAGGGGGGATGCGCCGTTCGCGCCGCCATTCCTGAAGGACGGCGACCGGATCGTCTCGCAGACGGCCAATATTCTCTTCTATCTCGGACCGCGTCTCGGCCTTGCGCCGGCAGACGAATACGAGCGTCATCGCCTGAATGGCTTGCAGATGACGATGGCCGACATGGTGGCAGAGACGCACGACACCCATCATCCCGTGGCGACGGGGCTCTATTACGAGGACCAGAAGCCGGAAGCGACACGCCGCGCCGCCGATTTTCGCACGGCGCGCATTCCGAAATTCCTCGATTACTTCGAGCGGGTGCTCTCCACAAATCCCGAGGGGCCGACGCATCTCGTCGGCAAGGCTCTGACTTATGGCGACCTCTCGCTCCACCATCTGCTCGAGGGCCTGCGCTACGCCTTCCCGAAAGCCATGAAGGCCTATGGCAACCGCTGGCCGCATCTCGATGCGGTGCGCACCCATGTGGCAAGCCTGCCCAACATCGCCGCCTATCGCGCGTCCGACCGCCGCATCCCTTTCAACGAGTCCGGCATCTTCCGCCATTACCCCGAGCTCGACGGCATCGAGACAGGCGACGAGGATTGATGGACCAGACGATGCTTGTCAGGCATCGCAAGAGGGCTTAGAGCCGGACGGCATGCCGCAAAAAGTTTCCCTGTCCCGTCTGAAGCTCGGCGATTTCCGCAATTATGCGGCGCTTTCGCTCGATCTCGACGCGCGTCATGTCGTGCTCACGGGGGAGAACGGCGCGGGCAAGACCAATCTCATGGAGGCGGTCTCCTTCCTCTCGCCGGGGCGGGGTCTGCGGCGCGCGGCCTACGCCGATGTGCCGCGTCTCGGCGCGGAGGCCGGGTTCTCGATCTTCGCCGCCATCGAGGGCATGCAGGGCGATGTCGAGATTGGCACCGGGACGTTCGGGACCGAGGAGGGGCAGGCGCGGCGCCTGCGTCTCAACGGCACCAATGCGAAGGCCATCGACGAGCTTCTCGACCATCTGCGCGTGCTCTGGCTGACGCCGGCCATGGACGGGCTGTTCACGGGGGCGTCCGGCGACCGGCGGCGTTTCCTCGACCGGCTCGTCCTCTCGCTCGATCCCGAGCACGGACGACGGGCAACCGATTTCGAGCGCGCCATGCGCAGCCGCAACAAGCTGCTGTCCGAGCCCGGTGCCGATCCGGTCTGGCTGACCGGGCTGGAGCGCCAGCTGGCCGAACTCGGCATCGCCATGGCGCTCGCCCGCAACGAAATGCTCGGGCTTCTGGCAGCGCTGATCGATCGCAGCCCGGACGACGGCAGGTTTCCAAAGGCGGATCTCGCACTGTCGGGCTTTCTCGATGGCGAATGGCACCGCCCGGCCTTCGATCTGGAGGAGGATTATCTGGAGCGCCTGCGCACCGGCCGCTGGCGCGACGGGGCGGCGGGGCGCACGCTCGAAGGTCCGCACCGCAGCGATCTCCTGATCCGCCATCGGGCGAAGAATATCGAGGCCGAACGCTGCTCGACGGGGGAACAGAAGGCGCTGCTCGTCGGCCTGGTGCTGGCGCATGCGCGGCTGGTGGCCGACCTCACCGGCCACGCGCCGGTGCTGCTGCTGGATGAAATCGCCGCGCATCTCGATGCCGGACGCCGGGCGGCGCTGTTCGATATCGTCGACGATCTCGGCGGGCAGGCCTTCATGACCGGCACCGACCGGGCTATGTTTTCGGCGCTCGGCGACCGCGCGCAGTTCCTGACGGTTGCCAACGGGCAGGTTTTCGAGTGAGTGTCGGGGCATGGCCGAAACACTGACACCCCAGGAAATTGACCGCTATTCCCGCCACATCCTGCTGCCGGAAATCGGCGGGCAGGGGCAGCAGGCGCTGAAAGCGGCGCGTGTGCTGGTGATCGGCGCGGGCGGCCTCGGCGCGCCTGTTATCCTCTATCTCGCGGCCGCCGGCATCGGCACGCTCGGGATCGTCGATGACGATGTTGTGTCGCTCTCCAACCTCCAGCGCCAGGTGGTGCACCAGACCGCAGCCATCGGCACGCGCAAGGTGGACAGCGCGCAAGGTGCAGTGGCGCGGCTGAACCCGCACGTGACCGTTTGCCCGCTGCCGTTCCGCCTCACGCGCGACACCGTTTCCGAAACGCTCGCCGGCTACGACATCGTGGTCGATGGCTCCGACAATTTCGATACGCGCTATCTGGTTGCGGAGGCGGCCGAGACCCGGCGCATCCCCCTCGTCACCGGCGCTGTCGGCCGTTTCGACGGCTCGCTGACGGTTCTCATGCCCTGGACGACAGACGCGTCGGGCCGGCAGGCGCCGCGCTACCGCGATCTCTTCCCCGAGCCGCCGCCGCCCGGTACGGTACCGTCCTGCGCGGAAGCGGGCATTATCGGCGCGCTGACTGGCGTCATCGGCACATTGCAGGCCATGGAAGTGGTCAAGCTGGTGACGGGCGCCGGAGACCCCCTCGTCGGCCGCCTGCTGCTCTACGACGCGCTGGCGGCCCGTTTCGACACCATCCGCTACAGGCGTCGCCATGCGGATCGTTGAGTGCGGGCCGGATATTAACGGCGGTCAGTTGCGCCCCGGCAGCACCCTGTCCGGCGGGCGGTGACCGTCGAAGAAGGTGCGGATGTTGATGATGACCTTCTCGCCCATGTCGACACGGCTTTCGAGCGTTGCCGAGCCCATATGCGGCAGCAGCACCACCTTGCCTTCGGAGGCAAGCTTGACGAGCTTCGGGTTGATCGCCGGCTCGTTCTCGTAGACGTCGAGCCCCGCGCCGGCGATACGGCCCTCCCGCAGGCACTTGATCAGCGCGGCCTCGTCCACGATGCCGCCGCGCGCGGTGTTCACGAGGTAGCTCGTGGGCTGCATCAGTTGCAGCCGGCGCGCCGAGAGCAGGTGATAGGTCGCGGGCGTCGAGGGGCAGTTGACCGATACGAAATCGACACGGGCGAGCATCTGGTCGAGGCTGTCCCAGTAGGTCGCCTCCAGCGATGCCTCCGTCTCGGCGCTCACGCGGTGACGGTTGTGATAGTGGATGGAGAGGCCGAAGGCCTTGGCGCGGCGGGCAACCGCGGTGCCGATGCGGCCCATGCCGACGATGCCGATGCGCTTGCCGGAAATCCGGCGGCCCAGCATCCAGTTGGGCGACCAGCCGGCCCAGTCGTGGCGGCGGTCGGCGAGAATCGCGGCGCCTTCCACGAGCCGCCGGGGAACGGCGAGAATGAGCGCCAGCGTCATGTCGGCCGTGTCCTCGGTGAGCACGGCGGGCGTGTTCGTCACCGTGATGCCGCGGCGCGCGGCGGCGTCCACATCGATATTGTCGACGCCGTTGGAAAAGCTCGCGATCAGCTTGAGCTTCGGCCCGGCCTCTTCGATCAGGGCAGCGTCGATGCGGTCGGTGACGGTGGGCACCAGCACGTCGGCATGGGCCATGGCGGCGGCCAGCGCCTCCTGGCTGCGCGGGGTATCGTCGATGTTCAGCTCCGCATCGAAGAGTTCGCGCATGCGGGTCTCCACGATGTCGGGCAGCTTGCGGGTGATGTAGACCGTCGGCTTCTGTCTCTGCGTCATCGTCAAATCTCTCCCCCGATCCGCGCCAGGCAGACCATCGCGTTGACGGCTTCTTAACCAAGATGATGGATCGTGTCCCAGAGCGTTATCTAGCAGAGACGCACGGGAAGACCAACACAGCCTGCCTTCGAAGCGACCGGGATGACCGGAGGTTCTCGATACCATGCAGGCTGGACGTCTCGGAGCGCTCCGCTGACGATGCGCAAATTGTTCGACCGGTTTGGAAAACGGATTTCGCCATGCGCCAGTTCCATCTCAGTATGATCGCGCAGTTTCGTGTGAATGCGAGGCGCGGCCTCATGATCGCTCTTCTTGCGGCCTTCACCATATCCGGCATCGCCGACCCGGCATGGGCGCAGGCGGCCAAGGGGGCGAGCGGCCTGCCGCTGCCGCGCTTCGTCAGCCTGAAATCGAAAAGCGTCAACCTGCGCGTCGGCCCGAGCGTCGATTATGCCGTGTCGTGGCGCTACCTAAAGCCCGGCGTGCCGGTCGAGATCATTCAGGAATACGACAACTGGCGGCGCGTACGCGATGCGGACGGCACGGAGGGCTGGGTCAATCAGGCGCTTCTTTCCGGCGCCCGCACGGCGCTGGCCGCCCCGTGGATGCGCGGTAAGGGCCAGGGCGTGCTGGTCAACATGCGCCGCGAGCCGCAATCGAACGCCAACATCGTCGCTCGCATCGAGCCGGGCGTGATGCTGCACATTGGCCAGTGCACCGGCGAATGGTGCAAGGCCGAAGCGCAAGGGGCGGAAGGCTGGATCGTCCAGACCGAGATCTGGGGTGCCTACCCCGGCGAGGCGTTCAAATAACCTGCAACGCTACAGCAGGCCCGCTTTGGCGGCCGCGTCCTTCAGCGACACCATCGGGCGGGGGCCGATCTGCTCGATGACGATGCCGGCGGCAAGGCTGCCGAGCTTGCCGCAGATGTCGAGCGGCTTGCCAGCGGTGTAGCCGAACAGGAAGCCTGCGGCATAGAGATCGCCGGCACCCGTCGTATCCACGACGCGCGACACCTTGGTCGCCTCGATCTTGATCCGCTCCTCGCCCCGCACGATGATCGAGCCTTCCTCGCTCATCGTCACCGCCGCCAGGCGGCAGTCCCGCGAGAGCCGGCTTAGCGCGTCGGAGAAATCCTCCGTCTCGTAGAGCGCCAGCGCCTCGGCCCGGTTGGCGAACACGATATCCACCGTGCCGCTCGTCATCAGCTCCAGAAATTCGGCCCGATAGCGATTGACGCAAAAACTGTCCGACAGGGTCATGGAGACCTCGCGGCCGTTTTCATGCGCGATGCGCGCGGCATCGCGAATCGCCTCCTTGGCGCGCGGCGGATCCCAGAGATAGCCTTCGAAATAGGTGACGGCGGCATTGGCGACGATGTCGGGCTCCACGTCTTCGGGGCCGAGCTCGACGCAGGCGCCGAGATAGGTGTTCATCGAGCGCTCGCCGTCCTCGGTCACGAAGATCATCGAGCGCGCCGTCGGCGGAAACGTGTCGAGCGGCTGCGTGCGGAAATGCACGCCCTGCGCCTGGATGTCGTGGGTGAAGATGTCGCCCAGCTGATCGTTGGCGATCTTGCCGAAATAGGCAGCCTTGCCGCCAAGGCTCGCAATGCCGGCCGCCGTATTGCCGGCGCTGCCGCCGGACGCTTCGAGCGCCGGCCCCATGCGGGAATACAGCAGCTCGGCGCGCTCGGCGTCGATCAGGTTCATCGCGCTCTTGATGATGCCGTTATCGGTGAGAAATCGCTCTTCACAGCGTGCAATGATATCGACGATGGCATTGCCGATCGTCAGGACGTCGAATGTGGTCATGAACCCCGCCTGGAAAAACTCTGTGGCCGGGGTTCGGTCTTACGCGAATTCTCGCGCTTTGGAAGATCTTATCGGCCTTCGACCTCTCCCGCGCGGTGCTTTCCGCGTGCAAATGCCGCGTTGCGGACCGCACGGTAAGCATGGCATATCGGTCGCCTGTCCCCCGCAGGATGCCACCTTTCGGTCGCGGGAGACAGGCTCTCGGGAGAAGGGCTTTTTCGACATGCGGCTTGGGAATGGAGCCGGGGGAAACGGAGAGCGTTCATGACGGCCACGATATCGGAGCCAGACGTGACGGGGGAACCAGAGGCGACCGGACTTTCGGCGCGCCTGAACCTCGTTCTTGCGGCGGCCTGCGGCCTCATCGTCGCGAACCTCTATTATGCCCAGCCGCTCGTGGGGCCGATCGGCGCCTCGCTCGGCCTCTCGCCGGATGCAGCAGGGCTGATCGTCATGCTGACGCAGCTCGGCTATGGCCTCGGGCTGCTGCTGATCGTGCCGCTCGGCGATCTCTTCGAGAACCGCAAGCTGATCCTCGTCATGCTCGGCCTGTCCATTCTGGCCGTGCTGTCGGCGGGTCTCCTGACGCAGGCGGTGGCCTTCCTTTCGGCGGCCTTCGCCATCGGCCTCTGCTGCGTGGCCGTCCAGATCATCGTTCCCTATGCAGCGCAGATGGTGCCGGCGGCGGAGCGCGGGCGCGCGGTCGGCAACGTCATGAGCGGCCTTATGGTCGGCATCATGCTCGCCCGCCCGGTTTCGAGCTTCATCGCGGCCTTCCTGCCGTGGCACATGGTCTTCGTGCTGTCGGCGCTGGCCATGTCCGGCCTTGCGCTCTTCCTCGCCCGCGTCCTGCCGCGCCGCATGCCGGCGTCCCGCCTCGGCTATGGCGCGCTGATCGGCTCGCTGCCGCGGCTGTTTGCGACGCAACCCGTGCTGCGCCGTCGCGCGGCCTATCAGGGCTGCATGTTCGCGGCCTTCAGCGTCTTCTGGACGGTGACGCCGCTGCTGCTGGCAAGCCCGGCCTTCGGCCTGTCGCAGGTCGGCATCGCGCTCTTCGCGCTTGCGGGTGCGGCCGGCGCGCTGGCAGCCCCCATTGCCGGGCGCCTTGCCGACAGGGGCTTGAGCTTTGCGGCGACCCGCATTGCGCTGGTCGGCGGTGCCTGCGCCTTTCTCGTCACGCATCTCGCCCCGCAAGGCTCGGCGGTCGCGCTCGTCGTGCTGACGCTTGCTGCCTTCGGCCTCGATTTCGCGGTGTCCACGACCCTCGTTCTCGGACAGCGGGCGATCTACGTGCTTGGCGACGTGCATCGCAGCCGGCTGAACGGCCTCTACATGGCGACGTCGTTCCTCGGCGGCGCGGTGGGCTCGGCAGCCGGTGCGTGGCTCTACGCGCATTACGGCTGGTGGGGCGCCTCGCTTCTCGGCTTCGCCCTGCCGGCCGCAGCCCTGCTCTACAGCCTCACAGAGCGGCGATAAGGGTCAGAACACCTGCGGCGGCAACGCAACCAGCGGCGCGGGAATGGTGTTCGTCTTCTCCGCCGCCTTGCAGAGATCCGCGATGATACAGTGCTCGCATTCGGGACGGCGCGCCTTGCAGGTATAGCGCCCGTGCAGGATCAGCCAGTGATGCGCGTGGTAAAGGTAATGATTGGGTATCACCCGGACGAGGTGATCCTCCACCTGATCCGGCGTCTTGCCTGGCGCAAGGCCGATGCGGTTGGCGATGCGGAAGATATGCGTATCCACCGCGATCGTCGCCTGACCGAAAGCCATGGAGAGCACGACATTGGCGGTCTTGCGCCCGACGCCGGGAAGCTTCACCAGTTCGTCCCGGTCGCGCGGCACCTGCCCGCCGAAATCCTCGACCAGCATGCGGCTGAGCGCGATGACGTTCTTCGCCTTGTTGCGATAAAGCCCGATGGTGCGGATATGCTCGCGCACCGCATCCTCGCCGAGCGCCAGCATCTTTTCCGGCGTGTCGGCAATGGCAAAAAGCGCCTTCGTCGCCTTGTTGACCCCCACATCCGTCGCCTGTGCCGACAGCGCCACCGCGACCACCAGCGTGAACGGGTTGACGTACTTCAGCTCGCCCTTCGGCTCCGGCCGCTGCACGGAGAAGCGGCGGAAGATCTCCTCGACCTCCTCGGTGGAATAGGCGCTCTTCGGCTTGCGCGGCCTTGCCGTTGGCTTGAGACTGCGCGGCTTTGCCGTCGCTTGGGGCATGCGCGGCTTTGCCGCTGGCTGGAGGGCCGCAAGCTTCACGGATTTCGGTTTCGGCTCTTTCATGTCTTCTCTATACTGGCGTGCCATGAACGATGGCAACGCCGACATGCGCACTGCTGACAAGCCGGTTTTTGCAGCCGAGCTGACGCCCTATCGCTCGCTCGGCGCCAAGGGCTTGCGCGTCGTCTTCCTCATCGCCGCGCTGATGAGCCTCGTCCATGTCTTCGTGTTCCTCGTCATCGGCGCCTGGCCCGTCGTTTTCTTCTTCGGGCTGGATTTCCTGGGCCTGTTCGGCGCCTTCTGGCTGAACAACCGCGCAGCCCGGATGCGTGAGGAGGTCAGCATCAGCAGGGACGATGTCGCCGTGCGCAAGTTCGCAGCCAGCGGCCGCATGACCGAGCACCGGTTCAATCCGTTCTGGACCCGCTTCGATGTCGCCCGTCATGACGAGATCGGCATTGTCTCCATGCATGTGCGCGACCGGCTTCGCGCGACCGATATCGGCTCCTTCCTCAATCGCGACGACCGCGAAACCTTCGCCACCGCCTTTTCCGGCGCACTGGCGACGGTGAAGCGGCGGGGATGAGATCGGAAATCGGGTGGCGGCTGCGGCCCGGATGTGATGGTCTCGGCCACGCGCTTTCGTGCGCGCCGCCGATCAGAGGGCGGCGGATTTGAGGGCGGAGGAGGAGACGACGATGACGATCATGCCGCGCCTGACGACGGAAATCACGCCCGAGGGCACCGACTACGAAACCGTCTGCCGCGTGGTGGAACTGCTGACCGACGATTACCGCGATCAGCCGTGCCTCGACGACATCGCCGCGCGGCTCGGACAATCGCCGACGCATCTCCAGCGGACCTTTACCCGCTGGGCGGGCCTCTCGCCGAAAGCCTTCCTGCAGGCCGTGACGCTCGACCACGCCAAGCGTCTGCTGGGCCAGGAAGGCCTGCCGCTCCTTGAGGCGAGCCTGGAACTCGGGCTGTCCGGCCCGGGGCGGCTGCACGACCTGTTCGTGACGCATGAGGCGATGTCGCCCGGCGAATGGAAGCTGCGGGGCGGGGGCCTGACCATCCGCTACGGCTTCCACCCGTCGCCCTTCGGCACGGCGCTGATCATGGTGACGGAGCGCGGTCTTGCCGGTCTCGCCTTCAACGATGCGGGGCAGGAGCGGGAGAGTTTTGCGGATATGGCCGGGCGCTGGCCCAATGCGACCTATGTCGAGGACATCGTGGCCACCACGCCCTATGCCGCGCGGATTTTTGAGGCCGAGCGCTGGGAAGCCGAGCAGCCGCTCAGGGTCGTGCTGATCGGCTCGGATTTTCAGGTGCGGGTCTGGCAGGCTCTGCTCGACATTCCCATGGGCCGGGCCGAGACGTATTCGGCCATCGCCGGGCGGATCGGCCAGCCCAAGGCATCACGCGCCGTCGGCGCTGCCATCGGCCGCAACCCCATCTCCTTCGTCGTCCCCTGCCATCGCGCTCTCGGCAAGAGCGGCGCGCTGACCGGCTACCACTGGGGCCTGACGCGCAAGCGCGCCATGCTCGGCTGGGAGGCGGGGAAGGTATAGGCTGTGGAAAGGCTTCCAGGCTGGCCCGCTCGCTTCCGTTATCCTCGGGCTTGTCCCGAGGATCTGGTGGAGATGCCTCTACCGCCGGCGTGACGCTCGTCTGGCCGGTGTTGGACAAGGCAGCAGAAACAGAAGGCTAGACGAGCCCGACGAGGCTTGATGCCGTGGTGCCGGTTGCAAGGATGCGGTCGGCCCGCAGCGGCAGAAGCGTGCCCTGTGGAACGCCGGACAGCGTGACCAGGGCACCGGACTGCATGCGCAGCGCGATCGCGCCGCCGGCACCCACATAGATCGCCCGTGTGGTCTCCGGCAGGTCGGTGCCATCGGCGGGCGTGATGGCGAAAGCGTGTGTGGCGGGGCTCGAAAGGGAGCCTGCCGTGTGGGCGAAACGGTCGGTCATGGTTCTATCGTCCTTCTCTCGGGTTCACGTCGGTCTTTCGCCGACAGGATGCCGCAGGACGAGACGGCGGGGAAAAACGAAGACGATAATCTCCACCTGAACGCCGCGTCCGGTCATCGGTGCATCTGGTCTTCTGTGCGGGCGCGCGTCAGAATGGCGGCATGAGCTTTTCCTTCGATGCCGATTCGCCGTCCAACCTGTGGGAATATTCCGTTTCCGAGCTGTCCGGCTCGATCAAGCGGACGATGGAACAGGCCTTCGACCAGGTGCGCGTGCGCGGCGAGATCTGCGGCTATCGCGGTCCGCATTCCTCGGGTCACGCCTATTTCGGGCTGAAGGACGAACGCGCCCGTATCGACGCCGTCGTCTGGAAGGGTACGATGGGCAAACTGCGCTTCAAGCCCGAAGAGGGCATGGAGGTGATCGCGGTCGGCAAGATCACCACCTTCCCCGGCTCGTCCAAATACCAGATCATGATCGAGACGCTGGAGCCGGCCGGCGCCGGCGCCCTGATGGCGCTGCTGGAGGAACGCCGGCGCAAGCTCGCCGCCGAAGGCCTGTTCGAGGAAAGCCGCAAGCAGCTCCTGCCCTTCATGCCGCGCGTCATCGGCGTCGTGACCTCGCCGACCGGCGCCGTCATCCGCGATATTCTCCACCGCATCGCCGATCGTTTCCCCGTGCATGTCGTCGTCTGGCCGGTCAAGGTTCAGGGCGAAGGCTCGGGCGACGAGGTGGCGGCCGCCATTCGCGGCTTCAACGCACTGGAGCCCGGCGGGCCGATCGCAAGGCCGGATGTGCTGATCGTCGCGCGCGGCGGCGGCAGTCTCGAAGATCTCTGGGGCTTCAACGACGAGGCCGTGGTGCGGGCTGCGGCCGCCTCCGATATCCCGCTGATCTCGGCCGTCGGGCATGAGACGGACTGGACGCTGATCGACCACGCGGCCGACCGGCGTGCACCCACACCCACGGGTGCGGCGGAAATGGCGGTGCCGGTGCGCGCCGATCTCGAGGCCACGCTCTCCGCGCTGACGGCGCGCCTGCGCAGTGCTGCCGGCCGGCACATGGACAATCGCCGGCAATCTCTGCGGGCGCTCGCGCGCGCGCTGCCCTCGCTCGATCAGGTGCTCGCGCTTCCCCGCCGCCGTTTCGACGAGGCGGCCTCCGGGCTCGTTCGCGGGCTCGTCGGCAACACCGCCGGCAAGCGCCGCAGCTTCGAGCGCGTCGGCGCGCATCTGCGCCCGGATGTCCTCACCGCCCGGATCAACGACCGCCGCCAGCGGCTTCTCGAACGGATGGTGCGGGCGGAACGCCATGTCGAGCGGATGATCGCCCGCGCCGGCACCCGCGTCACCTCGGCGGATGCGGCGCTGCGTGGCCTGCCCGCGCGGCTGCTCTCGCAGATTCACCGCTCGGCCGACCGGCTGCACGGCCTGTCGGGCCGCGCGGATGCCGCCGTCATCGCCGAGCTGCGCCGCGCCCGCAGCGCCGTTACGGCGCAGGACCGCGTGCTGCAGTCGCTGTCCTACCAGAACGTGCTCGCCCGCGGCTACGCGATCGTCCGGGATGCGGACGGCGCACCGGTCAAGGCCGCCGCCGCCCTCTCCGCCGGTCAGAACGTGGCGCTGCAATTTGCCGACGGCACGGTCGGTGCGATCACCACCGAGGGAGCGCCGCCGAAGACACGCAAACGCGGCAGCGCGGAGCCGGCAAAACAGGGCAGTCTCTTTTAAGGCTCGTGAGGCGGCTATGGGACGTGACGTCCCGCAGTCGATGCGACCGCCAACCGTTCAGGGGTATCCGATGCATATCCTTCTCGTGCTCGCGCATCCGCTGCCGGATAGCTTCGCCGGCGCCGTCGCCGACACCGCGACACGGGCGCTGGAGGCCAATGGCCACACTGTCGATCGTCTCGATCTCTATGCGGAGGATTTCGACCCGCGCCTGAGCCGGGCAGAGCGAAGCGGCTATTTCAACGACCCCTACGACGCCACCGGCGTCGGCCCCATCGTGGAGAGACTGTCTGCGGCCGAGGGGCTGATCCTCGTCTTTCCGCAATGGTGGTTCAATTTCCCGGCCATTCTCAAGGGTTTCTTCGACCGTGTCTTCGCACCGGGCATCGCCTTCACCCATGACGCGGCACGCGGGCGGATCGTGCGCAAGCTGACCCATATCCGCCTGTTGCATGCCTATACGACCACCGGCTCGCCCTGGTGGGTCGCGCGTCTTGTCATGGGCGATCCGGTTCGCCGCCTGCTGCGGCGCGGTATCGCGCCGTTCTGCGCCAAGGGCGTGGACTTCCGGATGCTGTCGCTGCACGACATGGACCGGGCGACGGACGCCCGACGCCGCGCCCATCTCGACCGTATCGCGCGGCGCCTGCACCGGATCGGTCCCTGACGGGAAAGGAAACGTGAAAACGCTTCCGTAACGATTTTCCGGGACAACTGGATCCTGTTATCCGAGAAACCCCGAGGGATCATGCCGGTCGAACTGTCCGCAACGCAGGCGCTGACGCTCTGGCACACGGTCTCGCTCGATCAGGTGCGCATCGAGACCGGCGATCTGACGCTGCGGCAGATGGCCATTCTGCTCCATATCTACCTCGTGCCGCCGCCGCACACGGTGCGCGGCCTTGCCGCCACGCTCGGCGTCACCAAGCCCGTGATCACGCGGGCGCTGGACACGATGGGCGAGCGCGGACTGGTGGAGCGGGTGCGGGACGAGCGCGACCGGCGCAACGTCGTCATCAAACGCACCGTCACCGGCGCGCTCTATCTTGAAAAGTTCGGCGATCTGATCATTGATCGCGGCCGTAGACTATCGCTCTGATCCTCTTTCCCAAACCTCCTTTCCTGTGAGCGTAATGACCCATTCCTTCGACCGCAGGCTGCATGCCTTTCGCCCGGATCTCGCGGAAGAGAGCCTGCGCGGCCATGTGGATGCGCTTGCCTATACCGCCGGCGCCTCTGCCATCTGCTGCGTACCCGTGATGCCGCTTCGGGCCGAGCCCGATCTCGGCTGCGGCACCGATACGGAACTGTTGATCGGCGAAACCGTGCGCGTTCTCGACACCTCGCATGGCTGGGCCTGGGTCAAGGCGGATGCCGACAGCTATGTCGGCTATATCCCGGATTTCGCGGTCGTCAGCATCCAGAAGAGCCCGACGCACATCGTCACGGCACCGCGCACATTCGTCTATTCGGGGCCGGACCTACGCTTTCCCACCGTGCAGGCGCTGTCGATGGGCAGCCGCATCACCGCCATCGACGAGCGCGGCACACGTGGCACGCGCTATTTCCTGCTGGAGAACGGACAGGCCGTCGTCGCTGGCCATTGCGCACCCGTCGGCGAACCAGCGCGGGGCGATTACGTCTCCATCGCGGCGCGCTTCATCGAGACGCCCTATCTCTGGGGCGGCCGCTCCGGCTTCGGCATCGATTGCTCGGGTCTCGTGCAGCTGTCGCTGATGATGACCGGCGTCGCCGCGCCGCGCGACACCGACATGCAGGCCGCGTCTCTCGGCCGGGAGATCGCCCGCGAGGATCTTCGGCGCGGCGACCTCGTCTTCTGGAAAGGCCATGTCGCCATCATGGAGGATGAGGCGACCCTCATCCACGCCAATGGGAACACGATGACGGTGGCGCGCGAAGGGCTGAACGAGGCCATCGAGCGGATCGGCTGGCTTTACGAACAGCCCACCGCCTTCCGCCGACCCTTGGAGAGCCTCGCCGTGGGGAGCCTGTGATGCGAGCCGATCAATAGCCGGCTGTTCGATCCACCAGATGCTCGAAGGGCAGGCCCGATTCGTGGCGCTCGATCTGCGTTTCCACGTGACGGAAGAGCGCGCGGACATCCGATGCCGCAGCCGCATGCGGCGTCACGATGACGTTCGGCAGCGTCCATAGCGGACTATCGGCGTCCAGCGGCTCGGTGGAAAAGACATCCAGCGAGGCGCCATGCAGCACGCCCGAGCGGACGGAGGCGACGATATCGGCCTCCACCTGGCTGCCACCGCGCCCGGCATTGATGAAGACGGGCGCACTGAACGGTCCCCTGCGGCTCAGTTTCGCAAAGAGCGCCGTATCGAACAAGCCCCGCGTCTGCGCCGTCAGCGGCAGCAGGCCGACGAGGATGTCGGTGCGTGCGAGAAAGGCGTCGAGGCCGTTCTCGTCATAGGTCTCTATCCCCTCGATCGTCTTCTGCCGGCGCGACCAGCCGATGACGGTGAACCCCATCGTCGCCAGCTTGCGGGCCGCATCCTGGCCCAGCACGCCGAGCCCCATGACGCCGACGGTCAGTTCGCGCGCCTCCGGCTGGGGACGTTCTGCCCAGATGCCCTGCCGGGCCTGTTCCTCATAGGCGACATGCTGGCGCAGATGCAGCAGGCATTGCAGCACCACCCACTCGCTCATGCGGGTCGTCAGCGTCGGATCGACGAAGCGGATCAGCGGCACATCCGGCAGTCCCGGCAGCGTCAGCACATGATCGACGCCGGCACCGCCGGAAAATACCGCTTCGAGATTGGGCGCACGGTCGAAGAGGTCGGGCTGCGACTTCCAGACCACGGCATAGCGGGCCTGCGAGAGATCGCGCGCCGCATGGGCGGGGTCGGCACGGTTGACGACCTCGCGGCCGGGAAAGGCATGGACGAGGGCTGACCGAACCTCGTCCGCGTTGAACTTCAGGTCGATGACGATGGGCGCTTTAACGGAGGGCATGCTGATTCTCGGTCTATGGCTTGGCGGTTGCGGCTACTGGCGCACGGCCGGCACGGGCACGGCCTCAAGGTCGAAGGCGGCGGCCATCAGGGCCTTGGTGTAGTCCTCGCGCGGCGCCGTGAAGATGGCGTCGGCCGGCCCCTTCTCCACCACCTTGCCGAGCCGCATGACGATCATGTCGTTGGCCAGCGCCCGCACGACCTTCAGATCGTGGCTGATGAAGAGATAGGCGAGGCCATGCCGGACCTGCAAATCGCGCAGGAGATCGACCACCTGCGCCTGCACGCTCATATCGAGCGCCGAGGTCGGCTCGTCCAGCATCACGAATTGGGGTTTGAGCACCATGGCGCGGGCGATGGCGATGCGCTGGCGCTGGCCGCCGGAGAACTCGTGCGGGTAGCGCCACCGCGTGGCAGCGTCCAGCCCCACCTCTTCCAATGCTTCGGCCACACGCGCATCGCGCTCCCGTGCCGAAAGGGACGGTTCGTGCACCTGCAACCCTTCCCCGATGATGTCGGAGACGGCCATGCGCGGGCTGAGCGAGCCGAAGGGATCCTGAAAGACGATCTGCATGCGCCGGCGCAGCGGCCGCATCTGGCTGAAGGAGTAGCGCTCGATATTCTGGCCCTCGAAGCCGATGCGCCCCTGCGACCCGATGAGCCGGGTCAACGCAAGACCGAGCGTGGTCTTGCCGGAACCGGACTCGCCGACGACGCCGAGCGTCTGCCCGGCGCGCAGCGTCAGATCGATGCCGTCGACCGCCTTCACGTGATCCACGGTCTTGCGCAGAAAGCCGGCCTTGATCGGAAACCAGACCTTCATGTCCTTCGCCTCGATGACGATGGGCTTCGTCTCGTCTGACACAGGCGGCCTGCCGCGCGGCTCGGAGGCGAGCAGATGGCGGGTATAGGCGTGCTGCGGATTGTCGAAGATCTCGGCCGTCGGCCCGGTTTCCACGATCTTTCCCTTCGTCATGACGCAGACGCGGTCGGCGATCTTGCGGACGATGCCGAGGTCATGGGTGATGAACAGCATGGACATGCCATGCTCGTCCTTCAACTGCTTGAGAAGCTCGAGGATCTGCGCCTGCACGGTCACGTCGAGCGCCGTTGTCGGCTCGTCGGCGATCAGCAGTTCCGGCCGGTTGGCGAGCGCCATGGCGATCATCACGCGCTGGCGCTGTCCGCCGGACAGTTCGTGCGGATAGGCTTTCAGGCGCTTTTCCGGCTCGCGGATTCCGACCTGCCGCAGAAGCTCCAGCACGCGCGGCCGCGCCTGCGCCGGCTTGATGCCCTGGTGAAGATCGAGGATTTCCGCGATCTGCCGCTCGATCGAATGGAGCGGATTGAGCGACGTCATCGGCTCCTGGAAGATCATCGTGATATCGTTGCCGCGCACGCCCCGAAGCTCGGCATCGCCGATCGTCAGCAGATCGCGCCCGTTGAACAGGATCTCACCCCCCGGATGGCTGGCGGCGGGATAGGGCAGAAGCTTCAGGATCGAATTCGCCGACACCGACTTGCCCGAACCGGACTCCCCCACAAGCGCCACCACTTCGCCCTTGGCGATATCGAACGACACCCGATCGACCGCCAGGGACGTCTTGCCACCCTGATGGAAGGCCACGGAGAGATCGCGCACGGAAAGGAGCGGTTCGGTCATGGGGAAAGGGATTCCAGAAGGGTGGTGAGTGTGGGGATGTCGGGGCGCAGAAGTCTGTCGGCTTCATCTGTGCCTGGGGACGTCGCGGCATCGACTCCATCGCCTTGAAAGCGAATGCCCTCGTCGGCGGTCAGGATACGGCGCGCCTTGGCGGCGTGGGCTGTTGCCACGTGGATCGCGTCCGGCAATTTGAGCTTCCGTCCTTCCGCGCGAAGGCGCGCGGATTGTTCGAGAATCTCGCGATCGACCGGCACAACCATCAGCCATTGGCTCGACCTGACAATCTGCTGATAGTGCTCGATCAGATGGGCATCCTGACGCTTGAAGGGATGCACCAGGAGTTCGGCGATCGTCAACTCGCTGGTCGCAAAAGCAGGAACGGGTCTTCCGAAGGACAAGGAGAAAAGCCGATTGAGAAGGTCGCTCTGTTCCGACGTTTCTTCGGAGGCGAAAATGAAGACGTTGGTATCGAGATAGATAGGCCCATCCGAATCAGCCATCAATCGTCCCATTCGTCCCGCAAAGCGCGAATCCGCGCAACGGCCTCGTCGGCATCGAAAGGTTCCGTTCGCGTGGCCTTGAATTTCCGGATGCTTTCCAGAAACTCGGCGCCCGTCATCGGCATGCGATCGGTCACGTCCTCGATAACGATCCGGACCTTTGCATCCACGGGCAACCCCTCCCGCAGGTCGTCCGGAAGATTGGCAGCAGGATAGTCGTGCCTGACAATCGTATTCATGTCGCTTGCTCCTTCTTTCGGAACTGGCCAGCCGTCGGGATTGGCCGGATGACGGGAAGATTACGCCATTTCCCGTGGCCTTGCGAGAGACGCCTCACCCAAACGTCTTGCGCGGATCGAATGCGTCGCGCGCGGCCTCGCCAATGAAGATCAGCAGCGACAGCATGACCGACATCACCAGAAAGGCGGTGAGGCCGAGCCAGGGGGCCTGGAGGTTGGACTTGCCCTGCGCGATCAGTTCGCCGAGCGAGGGCGAGCCGGGGGGCATGCCGAAGCCGAGGAAGTCGAGCGAGGTGAGCGTGGTGATGGAGCCCGAGAGGATGAAGGGCAGGAAGGTGAGCGTGGCCACCATCGCGTTGGGCAGGAGATGCCGCCACATGATCGTGGCGTTGCCGACGCCGAGCGCCTGGGCGGCGCGGACATATTCGAAATTGCGCGCCCGCAGGAACTCGGCCCGAACGACCCCGACGAAGCCGACCCAGGAGAAGAGCAGCATGATGCCGAGCAGCACGAAGAAGCCCGGCGGCAGGATCGCCGCGATGATCAGGAGGATGTAGAGCACCGGCATGGACGACCAGATCTCGATGAAGCGCTGCATCAACAGGTCGGTCCATCCGCCGAAATAGCCCTGGATCGCGCCGGCGGTAACGCCGACGATGGCCGACGCGATGGTGAGCGCGAGGCCGAAGAGCACCGAGATGCGAAAACCATAGATCGTGCGGGCGGCGACGTCGCGCGCCTGATCGTCGGTGCCGAGCCAGTTGAAATTGCCGAGCGTGCAGCCGCGATCCGCCTCCCCCTGGGGATAGCCGGAGCAGCGCTCGGCCGCGCTCATCGTCCAGAAGGGCGCTGTGGGCGCGGAGTGCGGGATATTGGAATTGGCGCTGCGGTAGGAATAGCGGATCGGCGGCCAGACCATCCAGCCATTCGCCTCGATCTCCTCTCGGATGAAGTCGGAGGCATAATCGGTCTCGGCCAGAAAACCGCCGAACGTTTCCTCGGGATAGTTGACCAGCACGGGCACGAGCAGTTCGCCCTTGTAGGAAACGAGGATCGGGCGGTCATTGGCGATGAACTCGGCGCAGAGGCTGAAGCCGAAGAGCGCGAGGAAGATCCAGAACGACCAGTAGCCGCGCCGGTTGGCTTTGAAGTTCTCCCAGCGCCGCCTTGCGACGGGCGACAGCCGGCCGGGTCTGGCAACGGTCGCGATATCAGGGTTCGCGGCGATATCCGTCATCAGACGTCCCTCCGCTCGAAGTCGATGCGCGGATCGACCCAGGTGTAGATGAGATCCGACAGCAGGCTGACGACGAGCCCCATCAGCGAGAAGATGAAGAGCGTGCCGAAGACGATCGGGTAATCCCGCTTGACGACGGCGTCGTAGCCGAGACGGCCGAGGCCATCGAGCGAGAAGATGTATTCGGTCAAAAGCGAGCCCGTGAAGAAGGCGGAGATGAAGGCGGCGGGGAAGCCGGCGATGATGATCAGCATGGCATTGCGAAAGACGTGGCGATAGAGCACCTGCCGCTCCGCCAGCCCCTTGGCACGGGCGGTGACGACATATTGCTTGCGGATCTCGTCGATGAAGGAGTTTTTGGTGAGCAGCGTCGTGGTGGCGAAGGCCGACAGCAGCAGGGTGATCAGCGGCAGCGTCATGTGCCAGAGATAATCGAGGATCTTCTGCCACCAGTTGAGCTGGCTGAAATTGTCCGAGACGAGGCCGCGCAGCGGAAACCAGTCGAAAAAGGAGCCGCCGGCAAAGAGCACGATCAGCAGGATGCCGAACAGGAAGCCCGGCACGGCATAGCCGACGATGACGATGCCCGACGTCCAGACGTCGAAGCGCGAGCCGTCCGATACGGCCTTCCTGATGCCGAGCGGAATGGAGATCGCGTAGGAGAGGATCAGGATCCACAGGCCGAGCGAGATCGACACCGGCATCTTGTCGAGGATGAGGTCGATGACCGATGTGTTGCGGAAGAAGCTCTCGCCGAAGTCGAAGCGGGCATAGTTCCACATCATCGTCAGGAAGCGCTCCAGCGGCGGCTTGTCGAAGCCGAACTGCTTTTCGAGCTTGGCGATGAAGTCGGGATCGAGCCCCTGCGCGCCGCGATAGCTCCCGCCGCTCTGGTCGCCGCCGGAGGCGCCCGCAAGATCGCCGCCGCCTCCCGACAGGCGGTCACCGCCCTGGTTCGGCCCGGTGAGGTCGGCGATGACCTGCTCGACCGGACCCCCGGGCGCGAACTGGACGACGGCAAAGGAGATGGCCATGATGCCGATGATCGTCGGGATCATCAGGAAGAGGCGGCGGAGAATATAGCCGCCCATCAGACCCGCACTCCGGCCCGGACTTTCGTCATGATGACGCCGCCCCGGCCCCTTTTATCGTTCACTCCGATTTTCCGATGTCCGATCAATGCGCTGACGTTCCCGTTCCTGATTCGCGGTCTGCCTTATGAAAAGCAGGCCAGTCTGACGTGCAAGGCTTTCATGGAGCTTTCGCGGCGGCCGACCACCAGATCGCTGGAAAGCCGACGGCATATTCCGGCAGGTTTTCGGGATGGGTCAGGTCCTTGGAATAGGCGATCCGCATGTCGCGCGAGGCGTAGGTCGGAATGACGATCTGCTTGGCCAGCAGCACCCGGTCGAGCGCTTTCGTCGCAGCCACCAGGTCGTCGCGATCTTTCGCGAAGATCACCTTGCGGATCAGCGCATCGACACCCGGATCGGCAAGACCGGAATAATTCTGCGATCCTTCGCGCGTCGCGGCCGTCGTGCCCCAATATTCCGTCTGCTCGTTGCCCGGATTGAGAGACTGCGCCCAGCCGAGGTAGATGGCGTCGAAGTCCTTGGATCGCCAGCGATTGGTGTATTGCGAGCTGTCGACGGTGCGAACGCGTGCCTCGATGCCGATCTTCCGCAGGTTCTGGCTGAAGGGCAAGGCGACCCGTTCGATCGTCGTGCCGTCGAGCAGGATCTCGAAGGTCAGCGGCTTGCCCGTCTTTGTCTCGATCATCCTGTTGCTCTTCAGTTCATAGCCCGCTTCCTTCAGCAGGCCGATCGCCTTTCGCAGATTATCCCGCAGCTTTGCCGGATCTCCGCCAACCGGATTTGTGTACGGCTTGGTGAAAACGGTCGGCGGAACCTTGTCCTTCAGCTCCGTCAGGATCTCCAGCTCACGCCCCTCCGGAAGCCCAGATGATGCCAGTTCGGTCGGGAAGAAGAAGCTGTCGATGCGATCATACTCGTTGTAGAAGATTGTCCGCTTCAACTCCTCGAAATCGAAGGCATAGTTCAGAGCCTCCCGCACCCTGACATCCTTGAACGCATCGCGCCGCAGGTTGAGAATGAACCCCACCATGACGCCGCTGTCCCGGCTGTCGTTCTCCAGCCGCTCGAGCTTGATCCGGCCGTCCTTGACCGCGGGAAAATCGTAGGAGGTCGCCCAGCGTCTGGCCGAATTCTCCCACCGGTAGTTCGCATTGCCCGACCGGAAGGCCTCGAACGCGACGTCGAGGTCTGCATAATACGTAAAGCTGATCGCTCCGAAGTTGTTCTGCCCGACATTGACGTTCAGGTTCTTCCCCCAGTAGTCGTCCCGCCGTTCGTAACGGACGTTCGAACCGGCTTTCATGGACGTCATCTTGTAAGGACCGGAGCCCATGGGCATTTCGAGCGTCGTGCGCGCGATATCGCGCGGCTGTCCGTCCGCGTCCTTTCCTTCCCACCAGTGTTTGGGCACGATGAGGAGGCTGCCGGCCACCTTCGGCAATTCCCGGTTTCCGACCTCGTCGAAGGAGAAGGTCACCTCCCGTTCGCCCGTCTTCTCCACCTTGGTGATATGGCCGTAATAGGATGCCGCCTTGGGATCGAGTTCCTTGGCCTTGTCGAAGCTGAAGATCACGTCCTCCGGCGTCACCGGCTTGCCATCGGCCCAGGTCGCCTCCGGGCGAAGACGAAACTTCGCCCAGGCAAAATCATCGGGAAAGGCGACCGCTTCGGCCAGCAGGCCGTAATCCGTGAGAACCTCGTCCATGGAGGGCTTCATCAGCGTTTCGAACACCAGCCCGACGGACATGCCGGAGGCGCTGGAAACGGGACCGACCACGCCTGCGGCCATCTCGCCTTTGGCCAGCACCGGGTTGAACGTGTCGAACGTTCCCATGGTGGCCAGCCGGACCTCGCCCCCCTTCGGCGCCTGCGCGTTCACATAGTCGAACTGCTTGAAACCTTGCGGATATTTCAGTTCTCCAACGGTCGACATGCCGTGGCGCCACTGGGGATCCTGCGCCTGCACGGGACTTGTAAAGACGCAAGGAGCGAGGAGGGCGGTGGCGATGAGGGCCAGGGTGCCAAAGGTCAGTGCCGGTGTCGTCCTGCTCGTCTTCTGCCGCATGCGGTTCGTCTCCATGGTCGCGTGTCAGGCACACAATAGGCGAAATGCGGCCGATTGACAGGCGGGGCTCCGGACAGGGCCTGAAATCCGCCTTCACATCGGCTTGACCGCAAGTCTGACACAAAGACCGTGTGAGACAGTTGCCGCTCTACGACCCCAAGCCTGAATACGCCCAAGCCTGAATAGGCCCACGCCCGACCACGACAGCACCGGACACACCCGCATGACATCTTCTCTCACAGGATCTTCCGCCGGCGCCAGCGTCTCGACAGGATGGGCGACCCGAGCTTTCATCGCGGCGGCTCTCGTCCTGCCGCTCGGCCTCCAGCCCGCCGTGTCGGCAGAGCCGCAGCCGGCCAAGCAGCTGTTCGGCGGCATGACGCTTCCCAGCCAGACGGCGCCCGCCTCCTTCGGCTCCTACGCCAAGGGATGCCTGTCGGGCGCGGTCGCGCTGCCGGCCGACGGGCCGACCTGGCAGGCCATGCGCCTCTCGCGCAACCGGCGCTGGGGCAATCCGCACATGATCGCGTTTCTGGAGCGCTTCTCGCGCGATGCGGCCGAGATCGGCTGGGGTTCGGGCATCCTGCTCGGCGATATCTCGCAGCCGCGCGGCGGGCCGATGCTGACCGGCCATGCCTCCCACCAGATCGGGCTCGATGCGGACATCTGGTTCCAGCCCAAGCCCGCGCGGGCGATGAGCGTTTCGGAACGCGAGAGCAAGCCCTTCGTGTCCATGCTGGACAAGACCAAATTCCTCACCGTCAACCCGCAGCGCTGGACGCCCACCCATGCGCGGCTCATCATGCGGGCGGCGGCCGAGCCGGAGGTCGACCGGGTGTTCGTCAACCCGGCGATCAAGAAGAAGCTGTGCGACACCTGGACCGGCGACCGGACGTCGATGGGCAAGATCCGGCCGATCTACGGTCACGACGAGCATTTTCATATCCGCATCAAGTGCCCGGCCGATTCGCCCGGCTGCAAGCCGCAGGCGGCCGTGGCGCCCGGTGATGGCTGCGACAAATCGCTCGCCTGGTGGTTCACGCAGGAGCCCTGGGCAAAGCCGAAGCCGAACCCCAATGCCAAGCCGGTCAAGCCGCGCTTCGTCATGCTGTCCGACCTGCCGCAGGCGTGCAGCGGCGTTCTGGCGGCGCCATCCTCGTCGGAAGCGGCGTCCACCTTCGGCGGCCCGGTACCGGTCTCTGCGCCGGTCTCTGCGCCAGTCTCGGCCTCCGTTCCCGCCGCACCCGACGCGATCATGCCTCCGGCGGCGATTGCCGATCCCTCTGTTCCCGTTCCCACACGCCGGCCGGCTGCGGACTCCGCGCAGTGATCCATCCTCACTTTCCTCTTGAATCGATTTAGGTTCCAGGAAATATGAGCGAAGAGGACCCACGCGGAGGACGCAATGACGGCTCGCAAATGCATGGCGCTGATCGCGCATGACCTGAAGAAGCAGGACATGGCGGAATTCGCCAAGGCGCACCAGAGCGTGCTGGCGGAATGGCGGATCGTCGCCACCGGCACCACGGGCGGTCGCGTGCAGGAGGCCTGCCCCGGCCTCGACGTGACGCGGCTGAAAAGCGGGCCGCTCGGCGGCGACCAGCAGATCGGCGCGCTGATCGCGACCGGCGACGTCGATCTCCTCATCTTCTTCATCGATCCGCTGACGGCGCTGCCGCACGATGTCGATGTGAAGGCCCTGACACGACTGGCGACCGTCTACGACATCCCCATGGCGCTCAACCGCGCGACGGCCGAGCGCCTGGTGGATTTCCGGCCGCTCTGAGCACCGGCGTCGATATCTCGCCTTTTCGACTTTTGCACTGGAGCGGCCTTGCAAAACATGCGAAGCGCTTCCCGCCCGCCCGCTGATCCAATCCAGGAGGTTTCATGTCCGCGTCTGCAGAAACGGTTCCCGGTCTCGCCTTTCCCATCCTGATCGGCGATATCGGCGGCACCAATGCCCGTTTTGCGCTGCTGAACGACGAGACCTCGGAGCCGGTGGTGTTTCCCGTGGTGCCGACCGGGGGCTATCCGAGCATTCAGGCCGCGCTCGAAACCAGCATTCTCCCGCAAGCCGCCCTCCGCCCGCGCTCGGCCATCATCGCGGTCGCCGCCCCGGTCAAGGGTGACGAGATCCCGCTGACCAATGCCGGCTGGGTCATCACGCCGGCCGATATGATCGCGACGCTCGGTCTGTCGGACGTTCTCGTTCTCAACGATTTCGAGGCGCAGGCGCTGGCGGTGGCCGCCATCGCCAAGAGCGACTGCGCGCAGATCGGTACCGGCGAGCCGCTGGAAAGCGCCTCCTGCGCCGTTCTCGGGCCGGGCACGGGCCTTGGCGTTGCCGGTCTTCTGCATACGCATTCCACCTATTTTCCGGTGCCCGGCGAAGGCGGCCATGTGGATATCGGCCCGCGCACGCCGCGCGATACGGCGATCTGGCCGCATCTGGAGACGATCGAGGGCCGGATTTCGGCCGAGCAGCTGCTCTGCGGCCGCGGCATCGTCAATATCTACCAGGCGGTCTGCCGCACGGACGGGCTCACGCCCGAGCTGACCGACCCGGCCGACGTGACGTCGGCAGCCCTTGCCGACACCGACAGGGCCTGCGTCGAGACGCTGTCGCTCTTTGCCCGCTATCTCGGCCGCGTGGCGGGCGACATGGCGCTGATCTTCATGGCCCGGGGCGGCGTCTATCTCGCCGGCGGCATTTCCCAGAAGATCCTGCCCGCCTTGCAGCAGCCGGAATTCCGGGCGGCCTTCGAGGACAAGGCGCCGCATTCGGCGCTGATGCGCTCGATCCCGACCTATGTGGTCACCCATCCCTTCGCAGCCCTTGCCGGCCTTGCGGCCTTTGCGCAGACCCCGGCCCGCTTCGGCGTGGCCACCACCGGGCGTCACTGGAAGGCCTGACCGGAACCGAAAAGGGCCGAGACTCGCCAAACGGCTCCGGAGGCACTATAGAGCGCGGCGCAAGCATCCGATAAGGACCGCCCGGTCAGGGAAAGAGCTTTTGAAAGATCAGAAGAAGAAGCACACGCCAGTGGACGCCGAGACGATCACCAGCGTGCTCAAGCGGGTCGCGCGGGAGAACGGGCGGGCACATATCAAGGGCTACCTGTTCGCCATCGCCTGCCTCGCGCTGGTCGCGGCCTCGACGGCGTTCACGGCCTGGATCATGGAAGCCGTCGTCAACGAGGCCTTCGCCAACAAGCGCGCCGACATGGTGCTTATCATCTGCGCCGCCATCTTCGTCGCCTTCGTCGTGCGCGGCTTTGCCACCTACGGGCAGGCTGTCGCCCTGTCGAAGATCGGCAACAACATCGTCGCCAGCTATCAGCGTCGGCTGTATTCGCACCTGATGGCGCTCAGCGTCGGCTATTTCACCGATGCCCGCTCCGCCCGCATCTCCGCCAAGATCAGCCAGAACGTGTCCGGCATCCGCGACGTGCTCAACATGACGGTCACCTCGATCGCGCGCGATCTGCTGACGCTGATCGCGCTGATCGGCGTCATGCTCGGCAAGGACTGGGTGCTGACGATCATCGTCTTCCTCATCGCGCCGCCGCTGCTGATCGGCCTTCGCTACGTGTCGCGCCGCCTGCGCAACGCGACGCGCGAATCGGTCGAGATCAACAGCCATGTTCTCGGCGCCATGCAGGAGACGATCCAGGGCATCACGATCGTCAAGGCCTTCACCATGGAGGAGCAGCTGAAGGGGAAGGTCGAGGCGATCATCCAGCGTGCGGAGAACCGCGCGAACCGGATTGCCCGCCTCTCCGAGCGCACCGCGCCGATGACGGAAACCTTTGCGGGCTTCGCCATCGCCAGCGTTCTCGGCTATGCCGCCTTCCGCTCGATCTACGACAACGTGCCGCCCGGCGCCTTCTTCTCCTTCGTCACCGCTCTGCTGATGGCCTATGATCCAGCGCGTCGCCTCGCGCGGCTGCAGGTGTCGCTGGAGCGCGCCGCCGTCAATGCGCGGATGATCTACGAGGTGCTCGACACGGTGCCGCACCAGCGCGACCAGCCGGATGCGAAGTCGCTCGCGGTGTCCTCGGCGACGATCACGTTCAACAATGTGCACTTCGCCTATGGCAATGGCGAGGAGATCCTCAAGGGCGTCAGCTTCGTTGCCGAAGGCGGCAAGACCACGGCGCTGGTCGGCCCCTCCGGCGCCGGCAAATCGACCGTCATCAGCCTCATTCCGCGCTTCTACGATCCCGCCGTCGGCGAGATCCTCATCGACGGGCAGGACATCGCCCACATCACGAAGCTGTCGCTGCGCAACGGGCTGGCCTATGTCTCGCAGCAGCCCTACCTGTTCGAAGGCTCGATCGGCGACAACATTCGCTACGGCCGGCCGGAGGCGACCGACGAAGAGGTCTACGAGGCCGCGCGGCTCGCCTATGCGCACGACTTCATTCTCGCCCAGCCGCAGGGCTACGATACACCGGTCGGCGAAAACGGCGTGACCCTCTCCGGCGGTCAGCGCCAGCGGCTCTCGATCGCCCGCGCGCTCGTGCGGCGCGCGCCGATCCTGCTTCTCGACGAAGCCACGTCCTCGCTCGATACCGAATCGGAATCCGCCGTTCAGAAGGCGCTCGACCACGCCATGGACGGCCGTACCGTCGTGGTCATCGCGCACCGGCTCTCCACCATCGTCAATGCCGACAAGATCATCGTCATGCGCGATGGGCTCGTGGTCGAGGAAGGCACGCATACGGAGCTTGCGGAACGCAAGGACGGGCTTTACGCTCGCCTTCACAATCTCCAGGGCAGCCAGCCGGCCGCCACTCTTGACGATCTGGTCGACAGCACGGAAACGACGACATGAGCCCTACGACATGAGCGATACGGACATGAAACTCGTCGTCGTGGGCGCGGCGGGCCGCATGGGCCAGACGCTGATCCGCACGATCCACGCCATGCCGGGCGTCACCCTGTCGGCCGCCGTGGAGCGTTCGGGCTCGGCCTTCATCGGGCGGGATGCCGGCGAAATCGCGGGCCTCGGCCCCACCGGCATCCTCGTCACGGACGATCCGCTGCGCGCCTTCGTCGAGGCTGAAGGCGTCCTCGATTTCACGGCACCGGCTGCCAGCGTCGAATTTTCCGGGCTCGCCGCACAGGCCCGCATCGTCCACGTCATCGGTACGACGGGATGCTCGGCCGCCGACGAAGCGCGTTTCGAGGCGGCTGCCCGCCATGCGCGCGTGGTCAAATCCGGCAATATGAGTCTCGGCGTCAATCTGCTGGGCGTTCTCGTGCAGCAGGCCGCCCGGGCGCTTCCCGCCGCCGGATGGGATCTCGAAATTCTGGAAATGCACCACAAGCACAAGGTGGACGCACCGTCCGGTACGGCGCTGCTTCTCGGCGAAGCGGCCGCGCGTGGTCGCGGCATCGACCTTCAAAGCCGGTCCGTGCGCGTGCGCGACGGCCATACCGGGGCGCGTCCCGAAGGCACGATCGGCTTTGCGACACTGCGCGGCGGCTCGGTCATCGGCGAACACTCGGTCATCCTCGCCGGCGAGGGCGAGAGCGTGACGCTGTCCCATTCGGCCACCGACCGGTCGATCTTCGCACGCGGCGCCGTGACGGCAGCCCTCTGGGCGCGGTCGCAGAAGCCCGGTTACTACACCATGCTGGACGTGCTGGGGCTCACCGCCTGAGCCTTTTGCCTTCCTTCGTCTGCCCTTTTGCCCGACTGAAACACACAATGAGGAATGAACGATCATGAGCGGCACGCTTGTCCTGGTGCGTCACGGCCAGAGCGAATGGAACCTGAAGAACCTCTTCACCGGCTGGAAGGACCCCGACCTGACCCCGCTCGGTATCGAGGAAGCCGAAACCGGCGGCAAGGCGCTCGCGGCCACCGGCCTCAAATACGACATCGCCTTCACCTCCGACCTGACGCGCGCGCAGAAGACGCTGAAGATCATTCTCGACGCCGTCGGTCAGCCAGAACTTGAGACGATCCGCGATCAGGCGCTCAACGAGCGCGACTATGGCGACCTCTCCGGCCTCAACAAGGACGACGCGCGCGCCAAGTGGGGCGAGGAACAGGTGCACATCTGGCGCCGCTCCTACGACGTTCCTCCTCCGGGCGGCGAAAGCCTGCGCGACACCGGCGCCCGCGTCTGGCCCTATTACCTCACCGAAATCCTGCCGCGCGTGCTGAAGGGCCAGACGGTTCTCGTCGCCGCGCACGGCAATTCGCTGCGCGCGCTGGTGATGGTGCTCGACCGGCTGACCAAGG
Organism: Rhizobium sp. 9140; assembly: GCF_900067135.1. Taxonomy (NCBI): domain Bacteria; kingdom Pseudomonadati; phylum Pseudomonadota; class Alphaproteobacteria; order Hyphomicrobiales; family Rhizobiaceae; genus Rhizobium; species Rhizobium sp. 9140. The sequence continues at coordinate 903,603 of NZ_FJUR01000001.1, forward strand.
AAGAGATCCTGAAGCTCAACCTCGCAACCGGCGTTCCCATGGTCTACACGCTCAATGCCGATTCGACCGTCGCGTCGAAAGAGGTTCTGGGCGACATGTCCGGCGCGCACTGACAGGAGGGATGACGGCCTCACCAAGGGGCCGTCCGCGTCCGGTCGTCTTGGGGCGTCCAGCGCCCTTCCTCACGTCCGTCATCCCCAAGGCTTGTCCCTGGCATCTGCAACATCTTGTTTTGGTTGATGTTGGCAGATCCTCGGCACAATGCCGAGGAAGCGGTTCATGTCCGGAAACCTTAATGGCCGGAAACCTTTATAGGACGTCTCAGACGGCTTCCCAGCCGTCCTTCTCGCTGGCGCGATAGATCGCGTCGATGAAGGCCTGGTTGGCGCGCGAGTTCTCGAGCGTCACCACGGCATCCTCTCCGCCGGTGGCCGCGCGCGAAAAGGCTTCGGCCTGAAGCTTGTACTGGCGCGTATCCTGAAAGCGGAAAAGCTGCGACTGGCTGTGGTTCTGGTTGGTCAAAGCCACTTCCTGGCGCCCATAGCGCTCGGCATTGAAGGGTGAGGTCACCTCGATCACGCCCTCGTCACCGTGGAACACCATGACCTGGCGTGCCGCAAGCTGGGTGGAGATATAGAAGGACAACTCGAACGTGCCGAAATCGGCCCGGACGCTCGAATAAATGTCGGTGCCGAATGTCGGATCGCGCTCCGTCGTCGCCTGCACCCGCTGCGGCTCGACGCCGGTCGAGAATCGCGTCGCCATGGTCGGGTAGACGCCGATATCGGGTAGGCCGCCGCCGCCGAGTTCCGGAATGTTGCGCATGTTCGCCGGGTCGCGATTGAAATAGGTGAACGCGCCCTGCACATGCCGCAGCCGACCAATGGCGCCTTCGGCCAGCAGCGCCCGCACCTTGTGCCACACGGGGCTGTAGGTGATCATATAGGCTTCCGAGATCAGCACGCCGGTGCGGTCGCGCGCCTCGATCAGCCGGTCGATCTCCTGCGCCTTCAGGGCGATCGGCTTTTCGCAGAGCACATGCTTGCCGGCTTCCGCCGCGCGGATCGACCACTCCGCATGCTGGGCGGTGGGCAGGGGGATGTAGACGGCATCGATCACGTCGGAGGCCAGCATTTCCTCGTAGCTGCCGAAGGCGTGCGGTACGGAAAACCGGTCGGCCATGGCGCGGGCGCGGGCGCTGTCGCGGCTGGCAATGGCGGTGACGACGCAGTTTTCCGCGTCCTGGATAGCGGGAACGACCGCATCGCGACCGATCTTGGCGGTCGACAGAATTCCGAATCTCAACATGCAATGCTTCTCCCTGATGGTGCGCGGGACTATGCCATGAGCGCGGCGGACTGTCTGTGCCAAGCCCCTTGGATGTCCGCGCTTCCCCCATGTTTCTGGTTCCGCTTCCCGATGCCCCGTCGTGCCTTTTGCCGTTCCGACCCTGTCAGGCGGCGCCGCGCGCCCCTATGTCGAAGGCTGGGCTGCTGCCCGAACCGTCCGATCCGAGACTAAACCGGAGAGTTTTCATGGAAAAGAGACAGCTGGGCCGTACAGGGCTTTCCATCGCGCCGCTGGTGTTCGGGGGCAATGTCTTCGGCTGGACCGCGGACGAGACGACGTCGTTCCGACTTCTCGACGCCTTCTTCGATGCCGGGTTCAATGCCATCGACACGGCCGACGTCTACTCCGCCTGGGCGCCCGGCAACACGGGCGGCGAGTCCGAGACGATCATCGGCAAATGGCTGCGCCAGACGAAGCGCCCGCGCGACGAGATCGTCATCATCACCAAGGTCGGCTCCGACATGGGCGAGGGGCAGAAGGGCCTTTCGGAAAAATGGATCCGCAAGGCCGTGGACGATTCGCTGCTGCGCCTGAACACCGATCACATCGATCTCTACCTCTCGCACTGGCCGGATGCCGAGACGCCCTATGAGGAAACGCTGGGCGCCTATGATGCGCTGGTGAAGCAGGGCAAGGTGCGCGCCATCGGCGCGTCCAATCTCGATGCGGGCCAGCTGCGCCAGTCGCTCGACGTGGCTGCGGAAAACGGCCTGCCGCGCTACGACGTGCTCCAGCCGGAATACAATCTCTACGACCGCGCGAGCTTCGACGGCGCGCTGCGCAATCTCTGCATCGCGGAGGAGATCGGCGTCATCACCTATTTCAGCCTCGCCTCCGGCTTCCTCTCGGGCAAGTACCGCTCGCACAAGGACCTCGAAGGCAAGGCACGCGGGAAGGGTGTCGAAAAGTATCTCGATGGCCGCGGCATGCGCATTCTCGGCGCGCTGGACGAGATTGCGGCGGAGAAGCAGGCGACGCCGGCGGAAATCGCGCTGGCCTGGATCATGGCCCGCCGCGGGGTGACAGCGCCGATTGCGAGCGCCACGAGCCTTGAACAGCTGCAGAGCCTGATGAGAGCGGCCGATATCGATCTCTCCGAGGAGGATTGCCGGCGGCTCAACGAGGCGAGCGAATAGAAACCGTTGACGTGAAAACCCGTCTGTCTAAGCTGATGCTTTCGACGCGCTTTTGATGAGGAAAACGCAATGGCGAAAGAGATCTTCGTTTCCTACGGCATCGATGTGGATGCGGTGGCCGGCTGGCTCGGCTCCTATGGTGGCGAGGACAGCCCCTGCGACATCTCGCGTGGCGTCTTTGCGGGCAAGGTGGGGAGCGTCCGTCTTCTGAAGATGTTCGAGAAATGGGGCATCAAGACCACCTGGTTCATTCCCGGCCACTCCATCGAGACCTTCTGGGACGAGATGAAGGCGGTGGCCGATGCCGGCCACGAGATCGGCATGCATGGCTACAGCCACGAAAACCCGATCGCCATGACGCCGGAGCAGGAAGAAGCAATCTTCGACAAATGCGTCGATCTGATCACGCAGCTCTCCGGCAAGCCGCCGCGCGGCTATGTCGCGCCGTGGTGGGAGTTCGGCTCCAAGACCAATGCCCTTCTGAAGGAGAAGGGCATTCTCTACGACCACTCCCTGATGCACAACGATCACTTCCCCTATTATGTCACCGTGGGTGACGAGTGGACGAAGATCGACTATTCGCAGCACCCCTCGACCTGGATGAAGCCCTATGTGGCGGGGCCGGAGACCGACCTGATCGAGATTCCCGCCTCCTGGAATCTCGACGATCTCCCGCCGATGATGTTCATCAAGGCGGCGCCCAACAGCCACGGCTTCGTCAGCCCGCGCGATCTGGAACAGCAATGGCTCGACCAGTTCGAATGGGTCTACGAGAATTACGACTACGCCGTCTTCCCGATCACCATTCACCCCGACGTCTCCGGCCGGCCCCATGTGCTGAAGATGCACGAGCGCCTGTTCGAAACGCTGAAGGGCTATGCGGGGGTGAAATTCGTGACGATGGAGGAGATCGCGCAGGATTTCGCCACGCGCTTCCCACGTTCCGGAACGGAGCGACCGCAGCCCTGACATGTGTGGCCTCTGCGGTGCCTTCGCGAATGCCGACCACTGGAGCCAGGGCGGAGACGTGGCGCTCGTTATGCCGGCAGCCGAGCGCATGCGGCAGGCGGCTGCCGCCAACCGGGTGCTGAGCGCCCGTGGCCTGAAGCTGTCGGTCTGGGCCGACCGTTTCGTGCTGCGGGGGCCGACGGGCAAGAGCGTCGTGGTCGATCACCTCGGCGCCTTATGGCCGGCGGCAGACAGTCTCGGCGGCCACGTCGATCCGCTTGACCCTGTCTTGATGGCGCGGCTGGAGGACGCGCAATGACGCGCGACCTGATCACCGCCAATGTGCTGACCGGTTTTCTGGGCGCCGGCAAGACGACGCTGCTCAACCGGCTGCTATCAGGGCCGGACCTCGGCGACACCGCCGTTATCATCAACGAATTCGGCGATATCGGTCTCGATCATCTTCTGGTGGAAAAGGTCGATGGGGATATCGTGCTGCTGAAGAGCGGCTGCGTCTGCTGCACGGTGCGCGGCGATCTGAAGGATGCCGTGCTCGCGCTGTTCGAGCGCCGTGCACGTGGCGATATTCAGCCCTTCCGCCGTCTCGTCATCGAAACGACGGGGCTTGCCGATCCCGCGCCGATCATCGCGACGCTCGCCGCCGATATGATGCTCAAATATCATTTCGCCATCGGCAATGTCGTCACGGTCATCGACGTGCCGAGCGGCCTGCACAATCTCCAGACCTTCGAGGAAGCCGCCCGTCAGGTGGCGCTGGCCGACCGCATCGTCCTCACCAAGACCGATCTTGCGACGGACGACGATTGCGCGGCGTTGCGCGCGGTCGTGACGGCGATCAACCCGGCCGCCATCGTCACTCTGAGCGACGAAAACGGTGCGGCTGCCGGACTGCTGACGCAGGATATTCACGACCTCGCCTCCCGGCCGGCCGAGGCGCGGCAATGGGTGGCCTCCGCCCGGCATGGCGATCATCTCCACGACAGCCCGGACCGCAACCGGCACGGCGATATCCGCGCTCTGTCGCTGACGATAGATCGCCCCATCGCCTGGGCGCGTTTCTCGCTCTGGCTGTCGCTGCTGGTCCACCGCCACGGCACCCGCATCCTGCGGCTGAAGGGCATCCTCGACGTGGAGGGTGCGGCGTCCCCCGTCGTGGTGCACGGCGTCCAGCACCTCATCCATCCGCCCTTTCATCTGGCCGAATGGCCATGCGAAAGGTCGAGCCTGCTGGTGCTGATCACCGATGGCGACCTGGGCGATCTCCAGCGATCCTTCAGCGCATTCATGGGCGCGCAGGCTGAAGCCCGTCTCGGCATTCCGGCGAGCGTGTAACGCCGTTTCCGATGGATGGACGCCGGGCCTCTATCTCTGGCAACCATTCGCCCTCTCTCGTCAGGCTCGGGCTTGTCCCGAGCATAACGGCGGGTTGGCGACCGCGCTGTGGCACCGTGCTTATCCGCGCAGCACGCCGCCCGTGGTCTTCGTGACATTGGCGACGATCTTGGCGGTCAGGGCCTCGAAATCCTCGTCCGTCAGCGTCCGGTCTGCCGGTTGGATGACGACCTCGACGGCGACCGATTTCTTCGCTTCGCCGAGGGATGCGCCCTCGAAGACGTCGAAGACGGTGACGCCCGTCACCAGCTTGCGATCGGCGCCCGACGCCGCCTTCACGATAGACGCCGCCTCGACCGTGCGATCCACCACGAAGGCGAAGTCGCGCTTTACGGCCTGAAACGGCGACAGTTCGAGCGCGGGCTTGGTGCGGGTCGCCTTCTTCTTCGGCTCGGGCAGGGCATCCACGAACACCTCGAAGCCGGCGAGCGCGCCTGAGACATCCAGCGCTTCCAGCGTCTTCGGGTGGAATTCGCCGAAGTGGCCGAGCGTGATCTTCGGGCCATACTTGATGGTGCCGGAGCGGCCCGGATGGAACCAGCCGGGTGCGCCCGCCTCGATCTGCACATTGGCCATCGGCACGCCGCAGGCTTCGAGCACCGCCAGCGCATCGGCCTTGGCGTCGTAGACATCCACCGGCTTGCCGCCGCCGCGGCCGGCATTCGACCAGGCGCGGCCGGCACCGGCAAGGCTCGCCGTGCCGCGACGAATGCCGCCCGCCACGCGACGCTGCCCCTCGGGCCGGTCGTTTTCATAGGTGCCGGACACCTCGAAGATCGCGACGTCGCCATAGCCCTTGTCGGCATTGCGCTGGGCCGCCGTCAGCAGGCCGGGCAGCAGCGAGGGCCGCATGTCCGACATATCCGCCGCAATCGGGTTCGACAGGGCGAGCGCCGGAGCGCCGCCGCCGAACAGGGTCGCCTGCGCCTTCGGAATGAACGACCACGTGACGGCCTCCAGCATGCCGCGGGCGGCCAGCGCCCGCTTGGCCAGCCGCGTGCGGATCTGCAACGGGGTGAGGATGCGCGTGTTGACCGAGACGTCGCGTTCGAGCGGGACTGGCTTGATATGATCGACCCCGTGGATGCGCATGACCTCCTCGACCAGATCCGCCTTGCCATCCACATCGGGACGCCAGGAGGGAACCGTCACGCTGAACCGTCCGTCTTCCGCGCCGGTCTCGACGGTGAAGCCGAGGCCGCGCAGGATGGCGACGCTCTCCTGCGTGCCGACATCCAGCCCCGTCAGGCGCTTGACCTCGGACACCGGGAAATCGATGGTCTTCGGAGCCGTTTTCGACCCCTCGACGATACGCGCCTCTGCCGGCGTGCCGCCGCACAGTTCCAGCACCAGTTCCGTCGTGCGGTCGAGCCCCGGCACCATATAGGCCGGATCGACGCCGCGCTCGAAACGATAGCGCGCATCGGTGATGATCCCGAGGCTACGGCCGGTGCGGGCGATGTTCATCGGGTCCCAGAGGGCCGACTCGATCAGCACGTCCGTGGTGGTCTCGTCGCAGCCGGAATGCTCGCCGCCCATGATGCCGCCGATGGATTCCAGACCGTTCTCGTCGGCAATGACGACCGTGTTCGGCGTCAGCGTATAGGTCCGCTGGTCGAGCGCGAGAATGGTCTCGCCCTCCACCGCGCGACGCACCACGAGATCGCCCTTCACCTTGGCGGCATCGAAGACGTGCATCGGCCGGCCCATGTCGAAGGTCATGTAGTTGGTGATATCGACCAGCGCGTTGATGGGGCGCAGGCCGATGGCGAGCAGCCGCTTCTGCATCCAGGCCGGGCTCGGCCCGTTCTTCAAGCCGCGCACGAGCCGCAGCGAGAAGCCGGGGCAGAGATGGGCGTCCGCGCCGAGGTCGAGGCGGACCTCGACCGGCGTTTCGCCATCGGTAGAAAAGGTGGGTGCCGGCCGAGCTTTGAGCGTGCCGAGGCCCGACGCTGCGAGATCGCGGGCGATGCCGTGAATGCTGGTGCAATCCGGCCGGTTGGGCGTCAGGTTGATCTCGATGACCGGATCGTCGAGCCCGGCATAGGCGGCAAAGCTCGAGCCGACCGGCGCATCCGCCGGCAGATCGATGATGCCGTCATGACTGTCGGACATCTGCAACTCACGCTCCGAGCACATCATGCCCCGGCTTTCCACGCCGCGAATATTACCGACGGACAGCGTCACGTCGATGCCGGGAACATAGGCGCCGGGTGCTGCGAAAGCCCCGATGAGCCCCTCGCGCGCATTCGGCGCGCCGCAGACGACCTGCACGGGCTTTTCCGTGCCGATATCGACCATCAGCACCTTCAGCTTGTCGGCTTGGGGATGCTTTTCGGCCGACAGGACCCTGGCGATGACGAAGGGCCGGAACGCCGCCTTGTCATCGATATCCTCGACCTCAAGCCCGATGGCCGTCAGCCGCGTGCAGATCTCGTCGAGCGAGGCGTCGGTATCAAGGTGGTCCTTGAGCCAGGAGAGTGTGAATTTCATGCCATGTTTCCTTCGCGGCCGGTCCCGGCCCGGATATCAAGAATTCTTGTCTGCCTTCACATGCGCCGCCAGCACGGCATTGATCCGGCTCTGCCAGCCCGGTCCGGTCCGGCGAAAATGCTCGACCACAGCGTGATCGAGCCTGAGCCCGATACGTTCCTTTACCGGCTCCTTCTGCGGTCCCCGATGGCCGCGAGATCGTTCCAGAGCATCGAGAATGTCCGGTAAGGCGTCCTTCATGGGGCGGAAATGCTGCAGGTCTTCGGCCGTGATCTCGCGAACCTCGCCGTCTTTGTCAGTGAGAGGCGGAAGGTGGTCCGGAAGCGTCGAAATAGGCTTTCTGTTCACGCTCATTGGCTTTCCTTAAAGATATGACCCGCATCCTGCCGTCTCTCGGCGTCCAGCAGAGAACATGAAGGCGCGCCTCGATGAACCCAAAGACGAGGAAGCGCATCTCGCCGTAATCGGAGCGGCTGTCGATGGCGGTAAGAGCCGATGACGGATCCATCGCAGCCGCGGACGCGAAATCGATTCCCCGCTCCCGCAGGTTCTTCTGTCGCTTTTCCTCGTCCCACTCCAGTTCCATATCTTATCACACATATCAGTTTGTGGCCACGATTAAATCAGCCGCTTAACCCGCCGAACAGCGTCGGCATGTCGAGCGGGCGGAAGCCGTAATGGGACATCCAGCGGACGTCGGCGTCGAAGAAGTTGCGCAGGTCGGGCATGCCGTATTTCAGCATGGCGATGCGGTCGAGGCCCATGCCCCAGGCAAAGCCCTGGTAGACGTCGGGATCGAGACCGCCCGCGCGCAGCACGTTCGGATGCACCATGCCGCAGCCGAGGATTTCCATCCAGTCGGTGCCCTCGCCGAACTTGACGATCGGCCCCGACGAACGGTCGCACTGGATATCGACCTCGAAGCTCGGCTCGGTGAAGGGGAAGAAGGAGGGGCGGAAGCGCATGGTGACGCTGTCGACCTCGAAGAAGGCCTTGCAGAACTCCTCCAGCACCCAGCGCAGGTTGGCGACGTTCGCCTTGGTGTCGACCACGAGGCCTTCGACCTGATGGAACATCGGCGAATGGGTCGCGTCGGAATCCTGACGGTAGGTCTTGCCGGGAATGATGATCCGGATCGGCGGCTTTTGCGCCTCCATCGTGCGCACCTGCACGGGCGAGGTATGCGTGCGCAGCACTTTTCGCGCACCGGTTTCATCCGGGGGGAAGAAGAACGTGTCGTGCATTTCGCGGGCGGGATGGCCTTCCGGGAAATTCAGCGCGGTGAAATTGTAATAGTCCGTCTCGATATCGGGTCCTTCGGCAATCGAGAAACCCATATCGGCGAAGATCGCGGTGATCTCGTCGGTGATCTGGCTGATCGGATGGATCCGGCCGCGCTCGGCAGGCGAAGCGCGCACCGGCAGGGTCACATCCACGGTTTCGCGGGCGAGACGCTCGGCAATCGCCGCATCCTTGAGGTCCGCCTTGCGGGCCGAGATCGCCTCGCCGATCACGCCCTTCAGCGCGTTGATGGCCGCGCCGCGCGTCTGGCGCTCCTCCGGCGTCATCGTACCCAGCGTCTTCAGCAGTTCGGAAATCGAGCCCTTCTTGCCGAGCGCGGAGAGGCGCACCGCCTCGATCGCGGCCTCGCTGCCGGCAGAGGCGATCTCGCCGAGAAGAGTGCTTTGCAAAGTGTCGAGGTCGCTCATTCGTCTTCTGCCTTCGTCTTCTGGCTTGTCGATGGGGCGTGTTCAAAAACGGAAAAAACCCGCGCTAGCCTGCCAGCGCGGGTTTCCCAAAGTCTTCAGTCGTCAGGGAAGCGCTGGCTTACTTGACCGCGCTTTCAAACTCGTTCTTCGTGCCGGCGTCCTTGAGGTAGGACAGGGCGTTCTTGGAGGCTTCGATGAGCGCGCCGAAAGCGGCGGCTTCATGGATGGCCATGTCCGACAGGACCTTGCGGTCGACTTCGATACCGGCCTTGTTCAGGCCGTCGATGAAGCGGCCGTAGGTCAAGCCATGCTCGCGGACGGCAGCGTTGATACGCTGGATCCAGAGCGCGCGGAAATTGCGCTTGTTGACCTTGCGGTCGCGGTAAGCGAACTGCTTGGAACGATCGACGGCAGCCTTGGCTGCACGGATCGTGTTCTTGCGGCGGCCGTAGAAACCCTTGGCTGCCTTGAGGACTTTTTTATGCTTTGCGTGAGCGGCTACGCCGCGCTTTACACGTGCCATGGTATGATCTCCTTAAAATCCAATAGTGCCAGACGTCTCAGAGACCGTTGGGCAGGTAGTTCTTGATGACCTTCTTGCCATCGGGCTCGGCCAGAACCATCGTGCCGCGGGCGTCGCGAATGAACTTGTTGGACCGCTTGATCATGCCGTGGCGCTTGCCGGCGGCAGCTGCTACGACCTTGCCGGTCGCGGTGATCTTGAACCGCTTCTTGGCAGAGGACTTCGTCTTCATCTTGGGCATTTTGCTACTCCATTCTGATTATGTGAGGTGACTGACGAGGTCGCCTCGAGCGTAAAAGAACGGCCACGGCATGCCCTGCCGGACCGTTCGGACGGCGGCTTATAACCGCAGGACGGGCAAAGAGCAACAGTCCGGCCATGGGATTCTCATCCGCGGGGGCGCCCGCCCGCCAGAAACGGCAGGATCAGCGAGAGCCCGGTGCCGACGAGGGCGGAGACGACGATCAACAGGTGCGTGTTGACGCTGGCGCTGGCGAGCGTCGCCAGCGCATCCGGCGCCCGGGATGCGCCGAGCGCGGCGGCACCGGCCGCGATGCCCGCCGGGTAGGTGCCCACCCCTGCGGGCGCGTGGACGGGCAAAACCGAGGAGATCTCGCCGCCCAGCGCACCTCCGACGCTTGCCGAAAGCGGCCACACGCCCATCAGCGCGAGAACCCAGGCGAGCACGGCCACCTTGATGCCCCAGTTGACGACGGTGAGAAACCAGGCGCGGCCGAAAGCGCCGAGATCGGCGGGGATGCCGGCATCGATCTCGTCGATGACCCGTGCAAGTTTTGCCGGCACCCGTGCAAGTTTTGCCGGAAGATACCGTTTCGCCAGCCTGACGACACTTTTGCGCAAGGGAAACAGGAGAAGGGGCAGCACGAGAAAGAGCGCCCATAGCGTCCCCGCGACGAGGGGTCGCCCGGACGTCGCGACCAGCCCCATGCCGCCGGCGGCAAGGAGGGCATGAAGATCGAGCAGGCGCAGGACGAGGAGCGCCGAGGCACCGCGTGCCAGCGGCACGCCGAATTCGGAGCGCATCAACAGGGGAAAGCTGGTCTCGCCGGTGCGCAGCGGCATCATGATGTTGAGGAGATTGTGGATCTGCGTCACGCGGAACAGCGCGAGAAAGCGGCCGCGGGTCTCGTGGCGAAAATAGTCCTGCATGCGGTGGGTGCGAATGAAATAGGTCGCGACGAGCAGCGCCAGTGCCATCGTGCCCGTCCCAGGCCCGACGGTCCGCCACCGCGAGAGGATCTCGCCCCATCCCAGAAACCACTGGAGAAAGGCGACATAGAGACCGACGACACCAAGGGTGGTCACCAGCATGGGGTTGTATTTTCCTGACGTTTGCACGCTCTCGTCCCCCAAGGCCGTTTTAGCGGCAACATGCCGCCGCGCGCTTTGGATTGCTCCCTGCGTGCGCCTGCTATAACGGAAGCGCGGGAAAAACCAGATATATCCGGAGCGCCAGGTGCGGGAACCCACGTCAGTGACAGAGAGCGATGCCGAGGCCGCAGGCAAGCTCGAGCTGTCGATCCTCATTCCGGTCTGCAACGAAGAAGAGAGCATTGCGCCGCTTTTCGACAAGATCTGCGATGCGATGCAGGATTTCGGCAAGCCCTGGGAGTTGATCATCGTCGATGACGGCTCAACGGATGCGACGCTCGTCAATGTCCGCAAGGAATTTGCCCGGCCGGGACTCGATCTGAGGATCGTCGAGTTCCAGCGCAATTTCGGCAAGGCCGCAGGCCTGCAGGCGGGCATCGATGTGGCGCGTGGCCGCCTGCTTGTCACGCTCGACGGCGACCTTCAGAACGACCCTTACGATATTCCGCGGATGGTCGCCGTTCTGGAAGAGCGCGGCCTCGATCTTCTCTGCGGCTGGCGCAAGGCGCGTCAGGACGGGCTGGTCCTGCGGCTGATCCCGTCCTGGTTCGCAAACCGCCTCATCCGCAAGATCACCGGCGTGCACATTCACGATTACGGCTGCGGCCTGAAGCTCTATCGCACCGACATTCTCCGGCAGATCCGCATTCTCGGCGGCATGCACCGCTTCATTCCCGCCTGGATCGCGACCGTCGTACCGACATCGCGCATCGGCGAGATGGTGGTGAACCACTATCCGCGCCAGTTCGGCGAATCCAAATACGGGATATCGCGTACGTTCCGCGTCTTCCTCGATCTCCTGTCGGTGCTGTTCTTCATGCGCTTTCGCCAGCGCCCGGCGCAGTTCTTCGGCTCCATCGGCCTCGTCTTCGGTGCCGTCTGCAGTCTCATGTTCCTCTATCTCGCCTGGGCGAAATTCGTGCTGGGGCAGGATATCGGCACCCGGCCGATGTTTATCACCGCCGTCATGCTCTTCATCGCGTCCGTGCAGATGATCACCACCGGCATCGTGGCGGAAATGCTGGCGCGGATGCAGGTCGGGGAGACCAACTATATCGTGCGCAGCATTCACGGCCGGGACGACTGAGGTGATCGAAGCATTGTCGGGCCGTCGCGGGCTGCTCTATGGGCTACTTGCGCTCTATTTCCTCGTCAATATCGCGCTCCGGCTGGCCCTGCCGTCCTCGCTGGAACTCGACGAGGGGCAGCAGCTGTTTCTCGCGCAGTGGCTGGCCGTCGGCTATGACAGCCAGCCGCCGTTCTACAACTGGCTGCAATATGGTGTCGTCCAGCTGCTCGGGGATAGCGTGCTGGCGCTGTCGCTTCTCAAGAATGCGATGCTGTTTGCCTGCTACGGGCTGGTGGGCCTGACGGCAGCGCGGATCATCCGCAATCCTGTTCTGGTCGTCATTGCTGTGCTCGGGCTCCTGACCGTGCCGCAGATCGTCTTCGAGGCGCAGCGCGACCTGACGCATACGGTGGCGGTGCTCTTCGCCGCCTGTCTTTTCGTCTATGCGCTGGTTGCGACCTTGCAGCGGCCGACCGCCGGCCATTATGCGCTGACGGGGCTCGCGATCGGGCTTGGCGTCATCGCTAAGTATAATTTCGTTCTGCTTCCCGTTGCGGCCCTTCTCGCCGTGCTCTGCGATCCCGTGTTTCGCCGCCGCCTGTTCGATGTGCGGCTGGTTCTGACGGTCGTGATCGCCGTGGCCATCGTGACACCGCATGGGCTGTGGTTCATCGAGCATCTCCAGACGGCGACGGACCGGACGCTCGGCAAGCTGATGCAGGACCGCGACATCAGCCGCCTGGAGCAGATCGGCGACGGTCTGCTCTCGCTTGCGCAGGCGCTGATCGCCTTTTCGTTCGTCACGATCGGCGTGTTCGCCGCCGTGTTCGGCCGGCAGATGCGCGCCGCCTGGCGCACGCAAAGCGCCTGGTCGCGGCTGATCGGCCATATGCTTCTCATTCTCGTCGCCGCGCTCGTGCTGCTCGTCGTGGTGGGCGGTGCCTCCCACATCAAGGATCGGTGGCTGACGCCGTTCTTCTTCCTGCTGCCGGTCTATCTCGCGCTGAAGATCGATCTTCTGGATCAGCCGCTCGGTTCAGGGCCGAAACAGTTCGGCCGGATCGCCCTTCTCGTCATGGTCGTCGTTCCCCTGATTCTCTTCGCGCGCGTGCCGGCGGCCCGGCTGACCGGCGACTACAAGAAGATCAACGTTCCCTATCAGCCGGCGATCGAGGCTATCCTTGCGACCGGGCGCCACCGCCCGACACTGATCGCGACCGTCGAACAGCAGATGGCCGGCAACCTTCGTCTCAACGCGCCGGGTATTCCGGTCATGATCCCCGGCTACGAGGCCTTCCAGCAGCCGGTGGCCTTCGATGCCGGGCATCCGCTGCTGTTGATCTGGCGCGACGAGGGCAAGGCCGATGCGCCGATGGAGCCGCTGTTGCAGGACTGGCACGACGCCTATATCCGCACCGTCGCGGGCGGCGCCACCCCGAACCCGATCGAGGCGCATGACATCGCGCTGCCCTACCATTACGGCCGGCCGGGCGACCTCTATCATTTCCGCTATGCGTGGGTGTATCCGCCGGCGCCATGAGGGCACGCCCGGAAGAACGGCACGAAAAAGCCGTCCGGCACGATGTCGCGGACGGCTTTTGAAAGTTGGTCGGGAAATGCGCGAAAGCTGTCCCGGCCGGACGGTTATCTCGGTGCGAGCACCATCATCATCTGGCGGCCTTCGAGCTTGGGCTCGGCTTCCACCTTGGCGATGGTCGTGGTGTCTTCCTTGACCTGAAGCAGAAGCTTCATGCCGAGTTCCTGGTGCGCCATTTCGCGGCCACGGAACTTCAGCGTCACCTTGACCTTGTCGCCTTCCTCGAAGAAGCGGTTCATCGCGCGCATCTTCACCTCGTAGTCGTGGGTGTCGATGTTCGGACGCATCTTGATCTCCTTGATCTCGATGATCTTCTGCTTCTTGCGGGCTTCGGCGGCTTTCTTCTGGGTCGCGTACTTCATCTTGCCAAGATCGAGGATCTTGCACACCGGCGGTTCGGCGTTCGGCGAGATCTCGACGAGATCGAGGCCGGCTTCCTCTGCCATGCGGAGTGCCTGATCGGTCGGCACGATGCCCTGGTTGCCGCCCTCGGCATCAATCAGCTGGATCCGGGGAACGCGGATCTCCTTGTTGGAACGGGGGCCGTCCTTGACCGGGGCATCATTTTTGAAAGGTCTGCGAATGGTCGTACTCTCCTCGAGTTGTTGACGACGGTTTGATATCTGACGAGGCAGGATCCGAAGGCGGCGCTGGCCGCGGGATTGTCTGGATCGTTTGAGGCGACGTCTTTACCACAGGTCGGAAAGAAAATCACCACCTGTCATGCGCCCGCAAAATCTGTTTTAGAAGATTTTCGGCCACCTCTTTGCCGACTGCGTCGCCTTGGCCAGAATACGTCGTCTTGGAAGGAACGGATATGTCGCTTACCCCCCAGCTTGTCCAGCCGGAGACCCTCGATGTCGGAAAAGACGGCGCCAGGCGGCGCATCGCCTACATCCTTCACCCCACCACCGACGAGACGAAGCCGACCCTCGTCTGGCTCGGCGGTTACCGCTCCGACATGAGCGGCACGAAGGCGGTGGAGATCGAGCGTCATGCACGCGAGACGGGATGCGCCTGCCTGCGGCTGGATTACTCCGGCCATGGCGCATCCGGCGGCGCCTTCCGCGACGGCACGATCTCGCGCTGGCTGGAGGAAAGCCTTGCCGTCATCGACCACACCGTCCGTGGCCCTATGATCCTCATCGGCTCGTCCATGGGCGCCTGGATCGCACTGCGCGCCGTGCAGACCCTGCGCGCCCGGGGTGAAGGGCAGCGCCTCGCCGGCCTCGTGCTGATTGCGCCTGCGCCGGATTTCACGGTCGAGCTGATCGAGCCGAACCTTACGGAGGCCGAGCGGGCCTCGTTGGCCGAGCGCGGCTATTTCGAGGAGCCGACGCCCTATGGGCCTGATGCCAACGTCTTCACCTCAGCGCTCATCGAGGACGGGCGCGCGAACGTGGTTCTCTCCGGCATGATCGAGACGGGATGCCCGATCCATATCCTCCAAGGCATGGCGGACCCGGATGTGCCCTTTGCCCATGCCCTGAAGCTGATGGAACACCTGCCGGCCGACGACGTCGTCATGACGCTCATCGGCGACGGCGATCACCGCCTGTCCCGCCCTGAGGATATCGAGCGGATCCTTGCGGCGATCGACGGGCTGACGGCGGGCTAGGCCCGCCCCGACATTCAGGCCCTCAGGGCTTCGCGTGCCGTGGCCGCTGCGCGGTCGTTGACGAGCGTCGCAAGCTTGCGGGCCTGCTGCAGGCAGGCCGGCTGCTGGTCGAGGAAGCGGCCCGAATCGATTTCCATGATCAGTGTCGTATCGGGCAGGAAGGTCAGCTCGGAGAAGATCTCTTCCCAGGCGATGTCGCCCCAGCCGATCGGCAGGTGCAGGTCGCCGATGCCAAGCGCCGTGGCTTCCGCCGGGTGGTAGAACGTCTTCCTCGTATAGGGCAGGCCGAAGCTGTCATGGACATGTAGATGGCCTGTGACGGGCGCCATGGCGCGCAGCTGGTCGCGGAAATCGAGGCCCTTGAAGGTCGATTCGATATAGGCATGCGAGAAGTCGATCAGCGCCACGACATTGTCGGAGCCGACGGCCCGCACCGTCTCGGCCACCTGGCTCGGCGTCTGGCGGTATTGCCCGCTTTCGGTCGTGAAGATGTTTTCGAGCACGATGCGCACGCCGTAGCCGCGCGCGACCTCTCCCATCTCGGCCAGCGCATCGCGCTCCATCCGGTCGAGATCTGCCCCGTTCTCCTCCGGGCCGAGAAGGGCGGCACCCGAATGATGCACGAGAATGCCGGCGCCGAGCCGGTCGCAGAGCTCCAGCATCGCCCGCACCACCTTTTTCTGGAGGTGGAGATGCTGGCGGTCCATGAAGTTGGAGATGATCTGCCCGTGCAGGGAGAGTTTCTGGAAGCCGTAGGGACGCACGATATCGGTGACGCGCCGGGTGCGGTCCTCGATAATGCGGCCGCCGGCGATGATCTCCTCGGCATAGATGCCGATCTCGCAGGCATTGGCGCCGGTCTCGGCGATCTCGCGCAGCGAGGCGTCGAGCACCGAGAGGTCGCCCTTGCCGGTGCGGTTGCAGAAGCCAATGGCGGAAATGATGTCGCTCATGGATGGTTCGTCCTCATCGTCTGTTGAAATCGGTCTGCCATCGCGACGACACCCGCCGCGATGATGTGTATCGGTCAGACGGCTTCCGCAGCCTGGCGGACGGGCTCGTATCGCCCTATCGAATGCGTCACGTCGAGGCGACGTCCGGTTTCCCGGTCGAAGACGTGAAGCTGTGCGGGCGGCAGGGCCAGTCCGATCAGGTCGCCGGACGCCACACGGATATCAAGCGGGATGGCGGCTGCAAAGATGCGGCTGCCGAAGGCGGCATGGACGATCCGTCCCGAGCCGAGCTCCTCGACGAAATCGACCCGCGCCGGCAGGCCCTCGCCCGCCGGCAGCACGCGGCATTCCTCCGGGCGGATACCGAGCGTCACGTCGCGGCCGGCAAGGGCGGCGGCCATGGTGGAGGAGATCGGGATCGCCAGATGTTCATGGCGGGCGACCGCGGCGGACGCGTCGATACGGGCGTCCATGAGGTTCATCGGCGGCGCGCCGATGAACGCGGCGACGAAGGTGCTGGCCGGGCGGTGATAGATGTCGAGTGGCTGGCCGACCTGCTCCACATGCCCCTTGTTCATCACGACCAGCTTGTCGGCCAACGTCATCGCCTCCACCTGATCGTGCGTGACGAAGACGGAGGTCGCCGAAAGGCGCTGATGCAGCTTGCGGATTTCGGCGCGCATGGTGACGCGCAGCGTCGCGTCGAGGTTCGACAAGGGCTCGTCGAACAGAAACACGCCGGGCTCGCGGATGATCGCGCGGGCCATGGCGACGCGCTGGCGCTGTCCGCCCGAAAGGGCCGCCGGCTTGCGCTCCAGATAGTCGCCGAGCCCGACAATCTTCGCCGTTTCGGCAATGCGCGTGCGGCGCTCGGCCTTGGGAACACCCGCGACCTTGAGGGCATAGCCGATATTGTCGGCGACCGTCATGTGCGGATAGAGCGCATAATTCTGGAACACCATGGCGCAGCCGCGCTCGCGCGGTTCGAGCTTGTTGACGACGCGGCCGTTGATCTCGATCTCGCCGCCGGTGATGTCTTCCAGTCCTGCGATCATGCGCAGCAGCGTGGACTTGCCGCAGCCGGAGGGGCCGAGGATGACGACGAACTCGCCCGAGGCGAAGGCAAGGTCGATGCCGTGCAGCGTCTGGGTCTTGCCGTAGGATTTGCGGACGGCCCGGATGGTGATGTCAGCCATGGGTGAAGCCTTTCTGTGTGGAGTGGCTGCTTTTCAGCGCCGGAATGTCATTTCTCGCTGGAGACGAGGCCGCGCACGAACCAGCGCTGAAGGATCGCGACGACAAGGAGCGGCGGCAGCATGATGATGAGCGAGCCGGCGAGCGTCACGTTCCAGTCCGGCGTGCCGTTCTCGGCCGGGAGCAACGCGACGAGCGACATCATGGTGGTCTTGTAGGCGGGATCGGTGATCATCAGCAGCGGCCAGAGATACTGATTCCAGCCGTAGACGAACATGATGGTGGTCAGCGCCAGCATGTTGGTGCGCGAGAGGGGGATGAGCATGTCGAAGAAGAACCGCGCCGGCCCCGATCCGTCCATGCGGGCAGCCTCGGCCAGTTCGTCGGGCAGGGTCATGAAGAACTGGCGGTAGAGGAAGGTGCCGGTGGCTGTTGCGACCAGCGGCAGTGTCAGCCCGGCATAGGAGTTCAGCAGGTTCCACTCGATCGACACCGTGATGCCGGTGATCCAGGCAATCAGAAGACGGATCGGCTCGAACAGGTCGGCGGCGACCGCATAGGTCGGGACCACGCGCACTTCGAGGGGAAGCATCAGCGTAATGAACACGATCCAGAAGAAGAAGTGCTTGAGCGGCGTGCGGAAGAACACGATCGAGAAGGCGGTGAGCGCCGACAGCGCGACTTTGCCGAACGTGACGATGCTCGCCATGATGAAGCTGTTCAGCATGGCCGTGCCGAGATCCGCCCGCTGCCAGGCCGCGGTGATATTCACGATCAGCTGGTTCTGCGGCAGGAAGTTGAAGGGAACGGCATTGACCTGCTGCACGGTCTGGCTGGCGCCGGCGACGATGACGGCAAAGGGACCGAGGAGAAGGAGAAAGCCAAGCGCCATCAGCACGTAGGTGAAGGCGTCGGCATAGGGTGTGCGCTGGATCACGGTCGTCTCACTTGTAATGCACGCGCCGCTCGACGAAGCGGAACTGGATGAAGGTGAAGATCATGATGAGGCCGATGAGGACGATGCTCTGGGCGGAAGCACCGGAATAGTTGAGGCCGCGGAAAGCCTCCTCGACAATGCGGTAGACCATGACGTCGGTGCCGTGATTGGGGCCGCCATCCGTCGTGCGGGCGACGATGCCATAAGTGTCGGCACCGACGAAACCTTCGGTCATCATGATGACGGTGAGGAAGAACAAAGTGGGCGCCAGCATCGGGATCTGGATGTCGATCGCCCGGCGGACCGGTCCTGAGCCATCCATCGCGGCCGCTTCGGTCAGCGATTTCGGCACGGACTGCAGGCCGGCCAGCAGGAAGATGAAGGTGTAGCCGGCCCATTTCCAGGCGAACACGACGATGACGAGGATCAGCGCGTGGCTTCCGTATTTCGCGGGATTCCAGAAATCGGGAGAGACGGAATTGACCGAGGCCATCAGCCCGCGTTCGGGCGACAGGATGAAGCGGAAGGCCATGCCCGCGGCGGGGCCGGCAATCGCGTAAGGTAGGATATAGAGAAAGCGGACGGCGCCCGAGCCCGGCAGCTGCCGGTCCACGGCCAGCGCCAGCACGAGGCCGATGAAGATGGTGGAAAGCGTGCCGGCCAGCGCGAAGGTGAGGCTGACGACGACCGAGTTCCAATAGAGCGGATCGGCAAACACGTCGCGGAAATTGGCAAGGCCGACGAACTCGGCAGACCCGCCGAAGGGCGGCTCCAGCGTGAAGGCCCAGCGGACGACGGCGACGGCCGGCCAGTAGAAGAACAGGGCGATCAGCGCGAGCTGCGGCAGGGCGAAGGCGGTCGGAAGCCACCAGCTTCGGAAGACGGCGCGTTTGTCCATGATAGGGAAACCTGAAAGTGAGCAGACGGCAGGAAAGCCTGCCGCAGGGCGCGGCAGGCTCGATGACGGGGGGGAGCGCTTAGTTCAGCGTCTGGCCGGCATAGGTCTTTTCGAAGCGGCGCAGGATCGCGTTGCTGCGCTCGGCAGCCTGGTCGAGCGACGTCTGAACGTCGGCGTTCTGCATGAAAATCGCTTCGAGCGCAGTGCCGACTTCCTTGCGGATCTGCGTGAAGCCGCCGAGGCGGATGCCGCGGGTGTTCTCGGAGGTCGGCGTGTAGGTGAGGCTGGCGATGGCCAGTTCGCGCCCCTTGTAGGGTGCCTTGTCGTAGAAGCCGTTGGCCTTCATGGCGTCGAAGCCGGTCTTGGTGACGGGGATGTAACCGGTGACCGTTGACCACCACTGCGCCATTTCCGGCGTGCCGAGATAGTTGAGGAACGCGGCGGCACCCTTGTACTGGGCATCGGGAAGGCCGGCCATGACCCAGAGCGAAGCGCCGCCGACGAGCGAGTTCTGCCGCTCGGTGCCCTTCCAGACCGGAAGCATGGCGACATCCCACTTGACGCCTTCCGGCAGGGTCTTGCCGACCGTGCCGTGGTCGGCGACCGACGACTGGATCATCTGGCAGGTCTGCGAGGTGAAGGCGGGCACGACGTCCATGCCGAGTTGCTTGGTCTTGATGACCACCAGCTTCTCGTCGGCCAGCTTCTTCAGGAACTTGACCTGATCGACGAACTTCGTCTTGTTGAAGACGACTTCGGCATCGAGGCCCTTGTAGCCGTTGGCCTGCGTTGCGATCGGCTGGTTGTGGATGGCCGAGAACTGCTCCATCGTCGCCCAGGTGTCGAAGCTCATGCCCATAGGGCATTCATAGCCGGCAGCCTTCAGCTTGCGCGCGGCTTCTTCGACCTGCTCCCAGGTGTCCGGCTTGAAATCGATGCCGGCCTTCTCGAAGGCGCTGACATTATAATAGAACATGGCGGTGGAGGAGTTGAACGGGAACGAGTTCAGCTCGCCGGCGGCCGTCGCATAGTAATTGGCGATGCCGCCGAAATAGTTGTCCCAGTCGATCGTATAGCCATTATCGGCCATCAGCGTCTTGGCGGGAATGAAGGCCTTGGACAGCATCAGGTCCAGCGTGCCGGCATCGTAGATCTGCGTGATCGCGGGCTGCTTCTTCGAGCGATAGGCGGCAATCGTATTCTGGAGCGTGGTGTCATAGGCGTTCTGCGAGGTGCAGACGATTTCAAAGTCGCCCTGCGACTGGTTGAACTTCGAGCAGGCTTCCTGCACGCGTTCACCGAGATCGCCCGTCAGGCCGTACCAGAATTCGAACTTGGTCTTTTCCGCATGGGCCGGGGTGGTCGTGGCGGCGAGGGTGGTGGCGGCCAGAAAGGCCCCCAGGACGGATGTGAGAACGGAAGGTTTCATCGTTTGTGCCTCTTGCAGGGACGGAAGGCCATCCGGACGGAAGGCCTCGGATAAATCCTCGCCGCTGCTAGCAGCCGGGCATGACAGTCAGGCGTCGCTTTTCTTAAGGAATCATGACGGTCGAAATTGACGTAGCGCGGTGCGCGCGAAACCGGCAAATGCCTGAAAAACCGTGGAAGCGCGATGTTAATCTTTCCCGACGGGGTGCATTTTTCTGGAAAAGAACATCGATTTCAAAGGCATGGAGGACGTGATGCCGAATTGCCTCCCATTTTAACCATATGAATCGATCCCGAAATCTTCAGATTGACGCAGGTGGAAAGAGGCTGTTAACTTTCTGTTAACGATTAGAGCGGTGCGCGCAGCCTTCAAGACGCGAAACCGACGTTGGTGTCACTTTTCGAGCGGGGACCGGACGTCGCATGCTTTGCGGCGAAGGCATCCCTGCGCCACAGGGGATGTGCATGGCACAGATGACGGGGCTCAAGGGAATGGTTTTCGCGCTCGCGAGCCTTCTCGTATCGGCAGGTGCCGCCGTACCGGCGCTCTCGGCAACTGCGCTGTCCATGCAGACAGGCGCCATCACGTCCCAGCCCATCGGCCACTACGAATTCTGCAGGACGCATGCCGCCGAGTGCGACATCCGCACCCGCTCGACGCCCGCACCCCGCGTCACCGCCTATGGCTGGTCCGTTATCCGCGCAGTCAACGCCGACACCAATCACGAGATCACGCCCATGACCGATCTCGAGCTTTACGGCCGGGACGAAGTCTGGGCCTATCCGGAAACGGCCGGCGACTGTGAGGACTATGTTCTTCTCAAGCGCAAGCGCCTCATGGAGAAGGGCTTCTCGCCGGCCGACGTGCTGATCACCGTCGTGCGCAAGCCGGACGGCGAAGGCCATGCGGTCCTCACCGTGCGCACCGCCCAAGGCGATTTCGTTCTCGACAATCTCGACGACGAGGTGAAGCTCTGGACCAAGACGTCCTACCGCTTCCTCAAGCGGCAGGCCTCGTTCAACACGGGCCGCTGGGTGACGATCGAGAACGGTGCCGAAATCGTCGTGGGTTCGGTCGGACGTTAAGGCCCGACGGCTACAGCACTTTATATTTGCTGCATCATTCTACCCTGAAATCGATTCCGATTTAAGGAATGATGCAGTAGCGGAAACCTGAAGTATTGCGAGGCGCCTGAGGACGCCTCAGCTATTTCCGATCAGAATACCCGCCCCCAGAACCAGCCCGCCGCCCAGCACCACCTGAAAGGCCGCGCGTAAAAACGGCGTTTCCATGAAGCGGTTCTGGATGAAGGCGATGGCCCAGAGTTCGATGAAGACCACGGCGACGGCGAGCGTGGTCGCGGTCCAGAAATCCGGGATCAGATAGGGCAGGGCATGGCCGAGGCCGCCGACGGCGGTCATGATGCCGCAGGCAAGGCCGCGCTTGAGCGGCGAGCCGCGCCCGGAAATCTTGCCGTCGTCATGCGCCGCTTCCGTGAAGCCCATGGAGATGCCGGCACCGACGGAGGCCGAGAGGCCGACGAGGAAGGTCTGCCAGGTATCCTGCGTCGCGAAAGCTGCGGCGAAGATCGGGGCGAGCGTCGAGACGGACCCGTCCATCAGGCCCGCGAGCCCCGGCTGCACATAGGTGAGCACGAACTGCCGCCGTGCCGTGTCGTCCTCCGAGGCCTTGACGTCGTCGGGCGCGTGCCGCGCGCCGAGCATGCGGGCGATGTCCTCGTGGCCCTCTTCGGCCAGTGCCAGGTCGCCGAGCAGTTTTCGCGTTTCGGCATCCCCGGTGCGCTTGGCCGCCTCATGATAGAAGTTCTGCGCCTGCCGTTCCATCGTCTCGGCTTCGCGCCGCATCTGGTCGAGCGTCAGGCTGCGTTGCAGCCAATCCGGCTTCTGGCGGATGAAGCCGCTGACATGCTCGCGGCGAATGAGCGGAATGCGCTCGCCGAACCGCCGGCGATGCATGTCGATCAGCATGTTGCGATGCGTATGCTCGACCGTCGCCATGTCATCGAACACCTTGGCGGAGGCGGGATAGGCAACCCTGAGGTGATCGGCATAGGCAAGGTAGATCCGCGCGTCATCTTCTTCGGACGATATCGCCAGCGCCAGGATTTCCTGCTCGCTCAGACTGACGAAAGTGCGGCGGGAACGGGAAAAGAAGCTTGTCAGCATGGTTGATCCTGAATTTAGAATAATTCTAAACTAGACTCTTTGGCGACTAGATCAAGTGCGAATGCGCCGGCCTCTTCCCTGAAGCCGCACCGTCGGGCGGCCTATGCGATTCCTTATCCAAAACGGGATCCAAAACGGGCAGGGCTTACGCAGAGGACCCGACGAGGGAACAAAACCACACGCGTTACGTTCACTTGGGCAATTCAAAATCATTGAACCCACGGAGAATGACAATGGACGTAAATGGCGTAGGCTGGCTCGCAGCCATCATCATCGGCGGTTTTGCCGGCTGGCTCGCAGAACAGTTCATGAAATCCAATATGGGCGTGTTCATGAATATCATCCTCGGCATCATCGGTGCTGTCGTGCTCAACGCAATTCTCGCGGCTATCGGCGTATCGCTGGGTGCCGGCTGGATCGCATACCTCATCACCGGCTTTATCGGTGCCTGCATTCTCATCGCCATCGGGCGCATGGTGCGCCGCTAAGCGGCGTAACAGGGCGGCAGGCGTAACGTACCGCGACCTTTTCTAGGAGAACAACATGCTGACATTCGCTGCCGAAGGCAACGGTCAGGGCAAGCTGGAAATCAATGGGCAGACAGCGCCCGTGACGTACGAACTTGTCGTCGCCCGGGAAGAGGACGAATCGCGTCAGGTGCGCATCCGCCTCAGTGCATCGCGCGATTGGCTACTGGGCCAGGGCTTCAAGGGTGAGGCGACCCTCGTGCGTGCCAATGGTGACCGCATTCCCGTCCGCCGCGAAGGCGGGTTGGATGTGGACGATGCCGTCTCGGTGACGCTCGAAGGCTATGACGATACTCGAAGCGACGCGTCCGATGTGAACGCGGCCTATCCCGAGTTGAAGCACTGATTTCAACCGCATGGTTGAACCATAGAAAAGGGCGCCGTTCATCGCGGCGCCCTTTTTGCGGTGTTCGTTTGCGGGACGATCAGTCCTTCGCGCGCTCGACATAGGAGTTGTCTTCGGTCGCGATGACGACACGGGTGTTTGCGACGATGTGCGGGGGAACGAGCGTACGGACGCCGTTCGACAGGATCGCGGGCTTGTAGGACGAGGATGCCGTCTGGCCTTTGGTGACCGGCTCGGTTTCGACGATCTCGAGCGTGACGTGGCGCGGCAGCTGGATCGCGATGGCGAGGCCTTCGTGGATCGACAGCGTCACGGTCATACCGTCCTGAAGGAAAACCTTCTGGTCGCCGATGTCTTCCGCCGTCATCGTGAGCTGGTCGTAGTTCGCCGGGTTCATGAAGTGGAAGCCTTCGCCGTCTTCATACAGGAAGGTGTGGTCGCTGTCCTCGACATAGGCGCGCTCGACCTGTTCGGTCGTGCGGTAGCGCTCGGAAACCTTCACGCCGTCGGAGATGCGGCGCATGTCCACCTGCGTCACCGGCGTACCCTTGCCGGGGTGGAAGTTGGCGGCCGTGAGAACGACATAGAGCTTGCCGTCGACGTCGAGCACGTTGCCCTTGCGAACGGAGGAGGCGATCACCTTGACCATAAGTCTTCCTTGTAACTGATAAAGATGCATCGTAGAGCGTTGAAATCTGCCCATCTGCGATGCGGGTAAAACCGGATTTGGGCCGCACCTAGCGCATATCAGGGCAAATAGCCAGTGCGGGCCGCGCGGCGGACGCCAAGAATGCCTGAACACGAAGGGCTGCTCGCAGGCGCAAGCGATGCCCGACGCCGAACCCCCAACACCGAATGAGTGACCAACCCTGCCATGACGCCAGCCGCAGCCTCCCCCTGGTGGACACCGCATGTTCACGCCGACCGACGTCCGTTCCTGCTGGCGCGAAACCGCATCAAGGCGGCGCTGCGTTCCTATCTTGCGCGCGAGGACTTCATCGAGGTGGAGACAGCAGCCCTTCAGGTCTCGCCCGGCAACGAGACCCATCTCCATGCTTTCGAGACGGCGGCGATCGGCCACGACGGCGCGCACACGCCGCTTTATCTCCATACCTCGCCGGAATTCGCCTGCAAGAAGCTGCTGGCGGCGGGCGAGCATCGCATCGCCTGCTTCGCAGCCGTTTACCGCAACCGCGAGCGCGGCCCGCTGCACCACCCCGAGTTCACCATGCTCGAATGGTACCGGACAGGCGAAACCTACCACGCGCTGATGACCGACTGCCATGCGATGCTGATAGGCGCGGCGGAGGCTGCGGGAACGGGCATGCTCCGGTATCGCGGCCGGTCCTGCGATCCCGCGCTTGCGCCCGAGCGCCTGACGCTGGCGGAGGCGTTTGCCCGCCATGCCGGTATCGATCTCCTCGGCACGGTCTCCCCCACCGGCGAGACCGACCGCGATGCGCTGGCGGCAGCCGTCGGCAGCGCGGGCATCCGCATGGCGGACGACGACAGCTGGTCCGACCTTTTCAGCCGTGTCCTGGTGGAGAAGATCGAGCCGCATCTGGGCATGGGCCGGGCGACGATCCTGATGGAATATCCGGTGGTCGAGGCCGCGCTCGCGCGCCCCTCGCAGGAAGATCCGCGCGTGGCGGAGCGGTTCGAGCTTTATGCCTGCGGCGTCGAGCTTGCCAATGCCTTCGGCGAGCTGACGGATGCCGGCGAGCAGCGGCGGCGGTTCGAGCTGGAGATGGCGGAAAAGAGCCGCATCTATGGCGAGCGCTACCCGCTGGACGAGGATTTTCTGGCAGCCCTCGCGATCATGCCGGAGGCGAGCGGCTGCGCGCTCGGTTTCGACCGACTCGTGATGCTGGCGACGGATGCCACGCGGATCGAACAGGTGCTCTGGGCGCCGGTCGTCGAAACGGAAGCGGGACGTTGAGGGTCCGATGACAGGCATGACGCTGAAAAGCATTTCTCACTTACGGGACGCCGGGCTTCTGGGCGAACGGGCCGGCGATGTCGAGGCGGTCGCGCGTCGCTATGCCGTCGCCGTTACGCCGGCCATGGCCGCGCTTATCGATCCCGCCGATCCCCGCGACCCGATCGCGCTCCAGTTCGTTCCCGATCTCGCCGAGCTCGACCACAGGCCGGAAGAGCGTGCCGACCCGATCGGCGATGCCGCCCATAGTCCCGTCGAAGGCATCGTCCATCGCTATCCCGATCGCGTGCTCCTGAAGGCCGTGCATGTGTGTCCGGTCTATTGCCGCTTCTGCTTCCGCCGCGAGATGGTCGGCCCGGACGGTCTGGGAACGCTGGCGGCGGACGCACTGGATGCGGCGATCGCCTATATCGCGGACCATGCCGAGATATGGGAGGTCATTCTCACGGGTGGCGATCCGCTGGTGCTGTCGCCCCGCCGTCTGGCGGACATCATGGCGCGTCTCTCCGTCATCGACCACGTCAAGATCGTTCGCCTGCACAGCCGCGTTCCCGCCGTCGATCCCTTGCGGATCGATGCGGCGCTGATCGCCGCCCTTCATGCGAGCGGCAAGACGGTCTATGTCGCGCTGCATGCCAACCACCCGCGCGAGTTGACCCGGCAAGCACGCGATGCCTGCGCTCTGCTGGTGGATGCAGGCATCGTCATGATCAGCCAGACGGTGCTGCTGAAGGGCGTGAACGACGATGTCGCCACGCTGTCGGCTCTCATGCGGGCGTTCGTGGAGACCCGCATCAAGCCCTATTACCTGCACCACCCGGACCTTGCGCCGGGAACCGCGCATTTCCGCCTGTCGGTGGAAGAAGGGCAGGCGCTGGTCGCCGGGCTTCGCGGCGTGATTTCCGGCCTCTGCCAGCCGACCTATGTGCTCGACATTCCCGGCGGCCACGGCAAGGCGGTCATTGCCGCTCCGAGTATCGAGCGGACGGACCAGGGCCACAGGGTCGAGGATTTCCGGGGCGGCATCCACAATTATCCGCCCCGCTGAACGGGAAAAGCCGGCACCTTTCGGCACCGGCTTTCGTCATTCCCGAAGCGAGGTAACGCTTACTGTTCCTTGATCGGCGCGATGGAGATTTCCACGCGGCGGTTCTGGGCGCGGCCGGCTTCGCTCGAATTGGAGGCGACCGGACGTTCGGCGCCGTAGCCCATGGCCGACATGCGGCGCTGGTCCACGCCCTGCGACCCCAAATAGTTGGCGACGGAAGCGGCGCGGCGTTCCGAGAGGCCCTGATTGTAGCCGGCGCTGCCGGTCGAGTCCGTGTGGCCATCGACATCGACGAGCGTCTTGTTGAACTTGCGCAGCACGATGGCGACCGAGTTCAGCGTCGAATAGAAGCCCGGCATGACCTGATCCTGATCGGTCGCAAACGTGATGTTCGACGGCATGTTCAGGATGATGCGATCGCCCTGGCGGGTGACGGAGACGCCGGTACCCTGAAGCTGGGCGCGCAGCTCGTTTTCCTGGCTGTCCATGTAATTGCCGATGAGGCCGCCGCCGAGCGCGCCGATACCGGCGCCGACCAGCGCGGAATCGCGTCGCCCACGGGCGCTGCCGCCGACGAGAAGGCCGGTTGCCGCACCGAGGCCCGCGCCGATCAGAGCGCCGCCCGCCGTGTTCGACATCTTCTGTTCACCCGTATACGGGTCGGTCGTCGTGCAGCCGGAAAGGTAGATGGCCGAGACGGCCACGATGGCGAGTTTCTTCATCATCGAATCAAGGGTCCCCGAAATTGCTCCCTGTTTCTCATAGCATTGATTACGGCCTTATGATGGAAACAGAGATGACGGAGATGGGGTTTCCATCGCGCCGGCGAGTGTGCGGGACATCGCGAGCGACTTGTAGAAGAACGTGGAACCGCAGAAGCTTCCATCGGGAAAGAGCGCGTAATCGGGGATGACACCGGCGCGGCTCCAGCCGAGACGCGCATAGATCGCCTCGGCCGGGCTGCCGGTTGCCGTGTCCAGCACGAGAAGATGCCGCCCGAGCGCCAGCGCTTCGCCTTCGGCTGCCGTCATCAGCAGACGGGCAAGGCCCCGCCCGCGGCCACGCCGGTGGACGAGGAGCTTCTTGAGGTCGGCGCGATGTGGCTGGTTCGGGGACAGGCCGACGCCGAGCTGCACCGTGCCGAGGATCTCGCCATCGGCTTCCGCCACCAGCAGGATCGTGTGTCCCGAGGTCACGGCGTCCGCGACGCCGTCCCAGTAGGCTGCCGCCTCCTCATCGCCGCAGGACTGGAGGAAGCCGACGGATGCGCCGTCCGCGATGCAGTCGATTAGGATCGCCGAAAGGGCTGGGATCGCCGCGCGGGCATCCTCGCCGGTCAGGCGGCGGATCGCGGGCAATGGGTCGGGCAATATGTCAGTCGTCGGCATGGTCATGAACGTCCCTTGTTCGTCTGCGGATGGCCGCGGTGGAGGATGATGGCGTAGCGGGCCATCTCCGCATGCGGGTTCGAGAACACGATCGTCTCGCCGAGCCGCATGAACAGGCAATCTCCGGGGTGAAGGTGATAGGTCTCGTCGCCGGCCGTCATCGTCATGCGGCCTTCGAGCAGCCAGAGATGCTGCGTCGCGCCGCTGTCGAAGGGTTGCGGCTCGAACACGACCCGCCCGCCCGGCGGGAAGCCGACATCGACGATATCGACCGGCGACCCCGTGGCCTCCGGAGACACGGCCCGCCTGACATAGCCGGTTTCCGGATCTCGCCAGACATGCTGTTGCCCGGCCCGCCGCAAGGGGCTCTCCGGCGGCGCATCCTCGGCGAAGAACCGCGACAGGGTCGTGCCGAGCGCGTGGCAGAGGCGCGCCAGAAGCTGTGCCGTCGGATTGGCCTCGCCGCGCTCGATCCGCGAGATCATGGCGCGGCTGACGCCGGAGCGTTGTGCCAGCGCATCGAGCGTCGTTGCGTGTCTTTGGCGCAGGGATCGCAGTCGCTCGCCGATATCCGCGTCGGATGGTGATGGGGTCTTTTCCATCATAGGAGAATTACAGTCTTCTATAGTGGAGTCAACATGTGGCCTTGACGTCGGAAATTATGGTATCCGAATGCTGAACACCCTGCATTTCCCGCTTTGCGCCCGTGGGGACCGCTGCTATATGCGGGCGCATGAGCACACCATCCTCCAAGACGCCGCTGGATCATATCCGCAACTTCTCCATCGTCGCCCATATCGACCACGGCAAGTCGACGCTTGCCGACCGGCTGATCCAGTCGACGGGCGGCCTTGCCGAACGCGACATGTCCGAGCAGGTGCTGGACTCGATGGATATCGAGCGCGAGCGCGGCATCACCATCAAGGCCCAGACGGTGCGTCTGCACTACAAGGCCAACAATGGCGAAACCTATATCCTGAACCTCATCGACACCCCCGGCCATGTGGACTTCGCCTATGAAGTCTCCCGCTCGCTGTCGGCCTGCGAAGGCTCGCTGCTGGTTGTGGATGCCAGCCAGGGCGTCGAGGCGCAGACGCTGGCGAACGTCTATCAGGCCATCGACAACAATCACGAGATCGTCACGGTCCTCAACAAGATCGACCTGCCGGCGGCCGAGCCGGACCGCATCCGCGAGCAGATCGAGGAGGTCATCGGCATCGATGCCAGCCAGGCCGTGCTGATCTCGGCCAAGACCGGCCTCGGCATTCCCGACGTTCTCGAAGCCATCGTCCACCAGCTGCCGGCGCCGAAAAGCCCCGGCGGCGAGAAGGCGCCCTTGAAGGCGCTGCTGGTCGACAGCTGGTACGACACCTATCTCGGCGTCATGGTTCTCGTGCGCATCATCGACGGCGTGCTCACCAAGGGCCAGACGATCCGCATGATGGGCACGGACGCGAAGTATCAGGTGGAGCGCGTCGGCGTTCTTACGCCGAAGATGCTCGCGGTGGACAGCCTCGGCCCGGGCGAGATCGGCTTCTTCACCGGCTCCATCAAGGAAGTGGCCGATACCCGCGTCGGCGATACCATCACCGAGGACAAGAAGCCGACGGCGGAAGCGCTGCCGGGCTTCAAGCCGGCCCAGCCGGTGGTGTTCTGCGGCCTCTTCCCGGTCGATGCGGCGGATTTCGAGGATCTGCGCTCGGCCATGGGCAAGCTGCGCCTCAACGACGCGTCCTTCTCGTTCGAAATGGAAAGCTCGGCCGCGCTCGGCTTCGGCTTCCGCTGCGGCTTCCTCGGCCTGCTGCATCTCGAAATCATTCAGGAGCGGCTGGAGCGCGAGTTCGACCTCGACCTGATCGCGACGGCCCCCTCCGTGGTCTACAAGCTGACGATGACGGACGGTTCGGAGAAGGAACTGCACAACCCGGCCGATATGCCGGATCCGGTGCGGATATCCGAGATCCACGAGCCCTGGATCAAGGCGACGATCCTCACGCCCGACGATTATCTCGGCGGCATTCTCAAGCTTTGCCAGGACCGTCGCGGCGTGCAGACGGAGCTGACCTATGTCGGCAAGCGCGCCATGTTGACCTATGAGCTGCCGCTCAACGAAGTCGTGTTCGACTTCTACGACCGGCTGAAGTCGATTTCCAAGGGTTATGCCTCGTTCGACTACCATCTCGACGGCTACAAGGAGGGCAACCTCGTGAAGATGTCCATCATGGTCAATGGCGAGCCGGTCGATGCGCTCTCCATGCTCGTGCACCGCTCGGCGGCCGAAAAGCGCGGCCGCGACATGTGCGAGAAGCTGAAGGACCTGATCCCGCGGCACATGTTCAAGATCCCGATCCAGGCGGCCATCGGCGGCAACGTGATTGCCCGCGAGACGATCTCGGCCATGCGCAAGGACGTGACGGCGAAGTGCTATGGCGGCGACGCCAGCCGCAAGCGCAAGCTGCTCGACAAGCAGAAGGCCGGCAAGAAGCGCATGCGCCAGTTCGGCAAGGTCGATATCCCGCAGGAAGCCTTTATCGCCGCTCTGAAGATGAGCGACGAATAATGTCTTGAGATGCAGCCGGTGCGGTGCCGAACTCTCGGCGGCGCATCGGTTATGTCTTTTTTAATCTGCTTTCCTGAGTTGCGAATTTTGTTGTAGATCCTTCTCACGGAGGACGGCACCCGGCCGTATCCGAAGGGAGGATATGACATGCATAGGTTCAAGATCCTGAAAGCCGCCAGCGGCCAGTTCCGCGTTCAGTTCCTTTACAATGCCGAGGTCATGGTCTGGTCGGAGAACTACGCTTCAAAAGCCAGCGCCAAAAACTGCATCGACTCCATCCAGAAGAATGCCCCGGGCGCGTCGACGGTCGATCTGACCAAGGATGAAACCGGCTCCGGATATCGTTTCGAGATCGTCGAGAACAAGGGCGGCGAGCACTTCGTCCGCTTCAAGGCGGCAAACGGCGAGCCCATGGTCCAGTCCGAAGCCTACGCCTCAAAGGCGAGCGCCCGGAACTGCATCGAATCCGTCAAGAAAAACGCGCCGGATGCACCTGTCGAGGACGAGACGGTCACGGCTTGAAGCCGCACGACGCGCAGGCGCCGGTTCGGCAAGGTCGATATCCCGCAGGAAGCCCTTATCGCCGCGGGTATGCGTGACGGATCGTCTCTTTCAATCCGGGCGGGATGGTTTATCCTGTCGCTCTCGCCCGGAAGCGGCCTGCAAGTTTGGAAAAGAGGTGCAGGACGGCTCGGGAGCTATCGAGGATGCTTTCATGTCGCAAACTGCCCGCATACGGCCCGACGTCTCGCTCGATGAAAAACTCGTTGCCGACGCGCTGGAACTGAATATCGACATATCGAGCGCGGCTGCCGACGGCATCGCCAGGGCGGTCAAGGCCGAACGGGAACGGCTGTGGCTGATCGAGAACGCCGAGGCTTTCCGAGCCGAGAGAGAATATATCGAAAAGCACGGGCTGCCGTTGGCGAAGTATCGCCAATTCTGATGGCACGCTTCCGTGTCTATGAACTGAAGTCTTCAGAGGTTTTCGCGCTGGATCTGCAGGCGGATCTCGTGGAGCTTTTGCCGACACGAGTCATGGCGCCGCTCTATCCACTAACGACGATGACTTGGGCCTTCAGTCGCTTGAACCCACGTTTTGTGATCGACGGGCAAGCGTATTCCATGGCAACGCAAAGGATGTCGGCTGTGGATCAGCGAGATATCGGTCGAGAGGTTGCGAACCTATCCTCCCGTTCCGACGATATCACAGCCGCCCTCGATTTCCTCTTCCAGGGCTTCTGATCGTCACCCTTCCGCGTGATAGGCAGCGATCAGTCGCTCGAAATCCTCCATCGGCGGAAAACGCTCGTAGCTATGGGCGGCACCCGTCTCGGCAAAGTCGAGCTTCTCGCAGGTATAGGTCTCGATGAAGGGGCGATACCAGGTGATATCATCCAGCATGGTCGCGCGGACATTCACCATATCCGGCAGGCCCTCGATCCGCGTGAACAGCCAGCTCAGGCAATGCGGACAGCAAAAGTGATGCAGCATCTCGCTATGAAGGCCGCCGATGACGGGCTCGCCCTGCGTGACGGAAAAGCCTGTCGCCGGAACGGCCGCGCTCAACGAATAAGGTCCGGCCGTCATTTTCTGGCAGCCTGTACAATGGCACGCCATGGTCAGGATCGGCTCGGCCATGATGCGCAGGCGGACCTCGCCGCAACGGCAGGCGCCCGTCAGAGGCAGGGATGGTGAAACCGTCATTCCAATTTCCTCAATCGTGCTTGCAGGGCCAGTTCGGCGGCGGCGTCAGTCCCGCCGGAAGCTTCGTCGTGCCGTCGCCGCAGGCGAGTGCGATCTGCTCCTGTTTCAGGCCGGTCGCCGCCGACAGGTCCAGCCCTTCGACGCGGGTGAGGAACAGGAATGCCTCGTCGAAGGCGATCGGGCCATTGAACGTCACACCGGTCAGCTTGGCGCGGGCGAGGTTGGCGAGCGAGAAGCGCGTGCCGGTAATGGTCGATTTCGAGAAGTTGACCCGGGAAAGCTCGGCCTTGCTGAAATCCGCTCCGGTCAGATCGGCTTCCGTCATATTCGTGCGCTGAAGTTCGGCTCCGGCGAAGGACGCTCCGGCCGCCTTGATGCCGGAAAAGTTGGAGCGATAGGCTTCGATCCGTGAAAAGTTCGCCTTCTCGGCCATGGCGCCGCTCAGCGACGCGCGGATCAGCGTGGCTTTTTCGAGGTTCGCCTCGGTCAGATCCGAGCTCCCGAGGTCGGTGGCCGAGAGGTTCGCGCCCGCAAGAACGGCCTTGGTCAGGGTGCTGGAGGGCAGCATCAGGTTGGCCTTGCTGCAGCCGCTCCAGTCGATCCCGGCATTGGGCGTCGCCTCGCAATCCGCCGCTTCGACCCGGCCGGCCGTACCGGAAAGGCTCACAGCTGCAATGAGCGCGCAAAGGCCTGCAACCGGCAAGCTGAAGCCCAGAAAAGCTTTTGCGCGGAGATCCATCCGATCAAGAAGGGATGATGTCGGGGGCCGGCCGATGGTGTTCGTCATTTCCATGCACGCCGGAAGCCAGCGCGTCCTCCATGTATTCATGATGACCATACTAGGGGCAAGGGCTCCGTGCTGCAATGGTCGGTAGGCCCAACGTTGCGTTTGACGAACGCCTCCAAGTCGAGGTCAAGGCAGTCACGCGACCGGCCCGACTATTCGAAAACGGTACGAACCAGAGCGTCAGGCCGCATCCACTCCTGCGGCCGTCACAGCCTGCGCCACAACGATCGCGCGGACCCAGGCGCGCGCGAGCGCCAGCCCCGCCGCGTCCGAGGCCGCACCGTATTGCGCTTCAAGGTCTGCGGAGCGGGAGAGCCAGTCAGGGTCGATCCCGTCGATCTGGTCCTTGTAGATCTCTTTCCATCTTGCGATGACGGCCGTTCCCGCCTCGAAGTGGAACTGCATCCCGTAGCTCGCCCGGCCGATGCGGAAGGCCTGTAGCGGAACCGCGTCGTTGCTCGCCAGAACCTCCGCCGCCGAGGGTAGGGTGAAGGTGTCGGAATGCCACTGGAAGGCCGGAAAGCGTGCGCCGGCCGCAGACAGAACCGGGTCAACCTGCCCCGCCGCCGTCAGGGCGATCTCCTGCCAGCCGAACTCGCGCGATGCGCCGAGACGATTGTCGCCGCCATGCGCCCGGGCGAGAAGCTGGCTGCCGAGGCAGATGCCCAGCACCGCGCGGTCCGTTTCCGCAAAACGGCGCATCAGATCGCAAAGCGTCGGCAGATAGGGGTGGAGCGCATCGTCGCGCGCGCTCTGCTCCCCGCCCAGCACCACCATCGCATCGTAAGGCTCCGGCTCTGCCGGCAGGCCTTCGCCGGCATAGGCCTTGCGGACATCGAGACGCGCGCCCGCTTCCGCCAGCGCGATACCGACGAGACCGAGATCCGAATGGGGCATGTTTTCGATGACGAGGACGTGCATGGCGGCTCCGCAGGCTTGGCGTTGTCGGATAGAGATCATGCGCGGCGGAGAGGTTCAAGAGGGTGGTACAAGCCCGCATTTGCGGGACTTTTGCGCGCCGAGTCTTGACCTTAAGCCGCGAAAGAGGCATTGCACCGCCTCAATCGCGCCGAGATCGGCGCTCGATATTGGATACACCATGGCCAAATCCACCTCTTCGGGCCGCACCCAGCGCATGCTGCGGGTCGGCGAACAAGTCCGCGCAGCCCTGGTTCAGGTTCTGCAGCGGGGAGAGGTGCGCGATGCGCTGATCGAAAGTACTGTGATCTCGATCTCGGAAGTCCGCATGTCTACCGACCTTAAGGTGGCCACGGCCTATGTGACGCCGCTCGGCGTCGCCGATCACGCCGGCATCGTAGACGCGCTGAACCGGCATGCCAAATTCCTGCGGGGCCGCCTGTCGCCGCATCTGCGCCAGATGAAGTATATGCCGGAAGTGCGCTTTGAGGACGATACGAGCTTCGACAACTACAAGAAGATCGATGATCTCCTGCGTTCGCCCGATGTCGCCCGCGACCTGGGGCCGAGTGACGACGAGGGCGATGAGCGCTAGAGCGCCATCCGTCCTCCATGACGCGATGTGCCTGAACAGGATGCGAGACCTTCGGGTTTCCACGAAACCGACACAAATATTGGAACGACAAGACGATGGGTAAACCGCGCAAACCAAAAGGGCGGCCGGTCTCCGGCTGGCTGATCCTCGACAAACCGCTGGATTTCGGATCGACGGAGGCCGTCTCCAAGATCAAGTGGCTTTTCAAGGCGCAGAAGGCGGGACACGCCGGCACGCTCGATCCGTTGGCCTCCGGCATGCTGCCGATCGCGCTGGGAGATGCCACGAAGACCGTGCCCTACGTGATGGACGGGCGCAAGATCTACGAATTCACCGTCGCCTGGGGCGAAGAGCGCACGACCGACGATCTGGAAGGCGCGGTTGTCCAATCCTCCGAGAGCCGCCCGAGCGAGGAGGACGTCCGCGCCCTCCTGCCGAATTATACTGGCGTCATCGAGCAGGTCCCGCCGCAATTCTCCGCCATCAAGATCGCCGGCGAACGCGCCTACGATCTGGCGCGCGGCGGCGAGGTGCTTGATATTCCGTCGCGCGAAGTGGAGATTTTCCGCCTGTCGCTGCTCGGCTGCACGCCCCATCTCGCGCATTTCGAGATCGAGTGCGGCAAGGGTACCTATGTCCGCTCGCTCGCGCGCGATTTCGGCCGCGATCTCGGCTGCTTCGGTCACATCGCCTCGCTGCGCCGCTCCTTTGTCGCGCCCTTTGCCGAGGAGAAGATGGTGCCGCTGTCGCAACTGACGGCGCTCGAAGCCATCGAGAGCGACGAGGACCGGCTGGCGGCGCTCGACGCGTTCCTGATCGACACGGGTGAGGCCCTGTCGAACCTGCCGCATATCGCCATCAGCGAGGATCAGGCGCACCGCATCCGCATGGGCAACCCGATCATCCTGCGCGGTCGCGATGCGCCGCTCGCCGAAGACGAGGCCTATGCCACCGTTCGCGGCCGGCTGGTGGCCATCGGCGAGATTGGCGAAGGCGAATTCCGTCCCAAACGCGTCTTCAACACCGACTGACCCGGCCCTTCGCCGGCCTTTATCTGGCCCGCACTTTGGCCCGCACCTTTGGCCCGCACTTGGCCCAGACCGTCCGCTTCCGCGCGCACCAAGCCCGTGTCCTTCCAAACAGGGCGCGGGCATGGTGTAGTGGCGTGATTCGGGGCGTCGGCCTTCCCGGCCGGAAACGCCTTCCGGGTGAGGAGCGAGCCGGCGATCGTCGTCCGGAGCGGGGTCGAAAGGCGGCGCCTCCAGCGTGTCCAGACGGAGACGCGGCGCTGCGGGGGCGAGGGATCTTGGGTGTTGGGCTGAACAGAGGCTTGCGCCAACGAACCATCAGCGGGCTTTCGGGCCTGCGCAAACGCCTGCGCCGTCCTCTGGCCTTCTATCTCGCCGCCTTGCTGCTGGTGGCGATCATCCCGTCCTTCCTCTTTTCCATGGTGGTGCTGAAGCGCAGCATGGACGATCAGGAGCGCGTGGTCACCGCACTTCTGAAAGCCTCGACCGGCTCGGTGACGCGCGCCGTGGAGCGCGAGGTCGACGGCATGCTGACCACGCTGCGCGTGCTCGCCGCCACCCGGTCGCTCGAAAACGACGATCTCGGCGCCTTCTACCGGCGCGCCTCTTCGGCGCTTGCCGGCACGGGCATGAACCTCCTGATTATCGACCGCAGCTACCAGCAGTTGCTCAACACGCGCATTCCCTTCGGCCAGCCGCTCGGCCGCGCGTCCGATCCGGTCTCGGTCGATCAGGCGTTTCGAAGCGGCGTGCCCCTCGTCTCGCCGGTGTTCTTCGGGCGCACGGCGCAAACGTGGGTGTTCAACGTCTACCTCCCCGTCTTCTCGGCCGACCGGCGCGGCGACTATCTGATGACGCTGACGCGCGATGCGGTGTCGCTGGAGCGCTCGATCGGTCGTGATGTGCTGTCACCCGGCTGGAACGCCGCGATCATCGACGGGGCCGGCGATGTCGTGGCCGCCTCGGATCCGAAGGTCGAGCCCGGCAACCCGTTCTTCATGTCCATCGTGCCCTCCTTGCGTGTCGGCGTGGGCGAAGCGGACGAGGGTGGCACCCGCTACCGAACCGTCACGGAGTTCTCCGTGCTCAGCGGCTGGAAGATCGTCGCCTGGGCCAAAGCTTCCGATGTCGAAGCGGCCGCGCGTCGCTCCTATGCCTGGCTGGCCGGCGGTGCGCTGGTGTTCGCCGCCATTGCGCTTGGCATTTCGCTCGCCATCGCGCGTATGATGAGCCGGGGCGTGCGCCTGCTGGCGGACGACGCCCGCAGGCTCGGGCAGGGCAAGCCGGTCGCCCTGCGTCCGCATATGGTGGAGGAGGTGACGATCGTCTCGACCGCCCTTTCGGAAGCCGCGGAAGAACGGGCGCGGGCCGAGGCGGAAATCCGCTTCCTGATGCGCGAGGTGGCGCACCGTTCCAAGAACCAGTTGAGCGTCATCCAGTCCATGCTGAGCCAGTCCATGCCCAGCCAGTCTGGCGCATCGCCGGAAAGCCGGCAGGATTTCGTGGAAAGCTTCCGCCGCCGCGTCGCAGGCCTTGCACGTTCCACCGACCTGATGATCGCGAATGCGGCGCAGGGCATCGACATGGACGAGCTGGCGCACAATCAACTGCAGCCCTTCATCCCCGATGACGGCGATCGTTTCCACATCTCCGGCCCGCCGGTGCGGCTCGATACGCAGGTGTCGCAGACGCTGGGAATGGCGCTGCACGAGCTTGCCACCAACGCCACAAAATACGGCGCCCTCGCCAATGCGTACGGCCGGGTCGATCTCTTCTGGACCCTTGAGGAGGGTACGTTCCGCCTCGTCTGGCGCGAGAGCCTCGCCGACCTGACGCCGGAGATGCGGGCGCCCGGCCGCAAGGGCTTCGGCACGCTCGTGCTGGAGCGCATGCTCGGCATGTCGCTCGACGCGCGGCTGCAGCGGCTGATGCACGAGGACGGTATCGAGTGGCGGGTGGAGATCGACAGCGCCCGGCTGAACACGCCCGCACCCGGCGGCGGCAAGGACGCGGCGGCAGAGTAGGGCAGGGACACGCCCGGCCCGGCTGTCCTCGGGCCGGCTGTCCTCGGGCCGGCTGTCCTCGGGCGGGCTGTCCTCGGGCGGGCTGTCCTCGGGCGGGCTGTCCTTGGGCCGGCTGTCCTTGGGAATGCGGCTCTTTCCTTTCTGTCACGAATGCTTTATAGGCACCGCCAGCATAAGAACGGGCTTTAACGTGCCCGTCTCCTTCTGCCTTCAAGGCCGCAGCTAGACGACATCCCGGCTGCCGGCGACCCGCAATCCTTAAAATCGAAAGGATCACACGATGTCGATCACTGCAGAACGCAAGACCCAGCTCATCAAGGAATACGCAACCGCCGAAGGCGACACCGGTTCTCCGGAAGTCCAGGTGGCTATCCTGACCGAGCGGATCAACAACCTGACCGAACACTTCAAGGGCCACAAGAAGGACAACCACTCGCGTCGTGGCCTTCTCGCCATGGTTTCGAGCCGTCGTTCGCTTCTTGACTACCTCAAGAAGAAGGAAGAGGCCCGCTACACCAAGCTGATCACTTCCCTCGGCATCCGCCGTTAAGATCGTTCCCGGCGGGCGGCGTCTTCAGACGCTCGCCCGCCGGCCTCTTTTTACGGATGCGGTTTCCGCATCTCGACTGAAAGTCCACGAGCAGGCCGGACGTGCCGGACTGCAGAGCAACAGATGACCTGTCATGGGGCAGGATTGCAGGATGCTTCGGAGCCTCTTCAGGCTTCGTGAACCCGGAAGCCTCCCGTTGTCTTGCCCGTGATGCGTCGACCACGCAGGGCCGCCCGCGCCGTTCTTTACAAAGGCCTGCGGCGCGGCCTTGCCGCACAAATGTTAGGACAAGATATGTTCGATACCCATAGCGTCGAAATCGAATGGGCAGGCCGCCCGCTGAAGCTGGAAACGGGCAAGATCGCCCGCCAGGCCGACGGCGCCGTTCTCGCCACCTACGGCGAAACCGTCGTTCTCGCCACCGTCGTTTCGGCCAAGTCGCCCAAGCCCGGCCAGGATTTCTTCCCGCTGACCGTCAACTACCAGGAAAAGACCTATGCCGCCGGCAAGATTCCGGGTGGCTACTTCAAGCGCGAAGGTCGTCCAAGCGAGAAGGAAACGCTGGTTTCCCGCCTGATCGACCGTCCGATCCGCCCGCTCTTCCCGGAAGGCTACAAGAACGACACCCAGGTCGTCGTCACCGTCGTCCAGCACGACCTTGAAAACGATCCGGACGTGCTGTCGATGGTTGCAGCCTCGGCTGCGCTGACGCTCTCCGGCATCCCCTTCATGGGTCCGGTCGGCGGCGCGCGCGTCGGCTACATCAATGGCGAATACGTCCTGAACCCGCATCTCGACGAGATGGACGAATCGGTTCTCGACCTCGTCGTCGCCGGCACGCAGGACGCCGTCCTGATGGTCGAGTCCGAAGCCAAGGAACTGAACGAAGAGATCATGCTCGGCGCCGTCATGTTCGGCCACAAGGGCTTCCAGCCGGTCATCGACGCGATCATCAAGCTTGCCGAAGTGGCCGCCAAGGAACCGCGCGATTTCACGCCGGAAGATCATTCCGCCCTCGAAGCCGAAATGCTTCAGCATTTCGAAGCCGAGCTGCGCACCGCCTACAAGAACACCCAGAAGGCAGAGCGCTACGCAGCTGTCGATGCCGTCAAGGCCAAGGTGAAGGCACACTTCTTCCCGGAAGGCGCTGAGCCCAAGTACACGAGCGAAGTCATCGGTGCCGTCTTCAAGCACCTGCAGGCCAAGATCGTTCGCTGGAACATCCTCGACACCAAGAGCCGTATCGACGGCCGCGATCTCGACACGGTCCGCAAGATCGTCTCGGAAGTCGGCATCCTGCCGCGCACCCACGGCTCGGCGCTCTTCACCCGCGGCGAAACGCAGGCGATCGTCGTCGCCACGCTCGGCACCGGCGAAGACGAACAGTACGTCGACAGCCTGACGGGCATGTACAAGGAGCGCTTCCTGCTCCATTACAACTTCCCGCCCTACTCGGTTGGCGAGACGGGCCGCATGGGCTCCCCGGGCCGTCGCGAAATCGGCCACGGCAAGCTCGCATGGCGCGCCATCCGTCCGATGCTCCCGAGCCCGGACCAGTTCCCCTACACGCTGCGCGTCGTCTCCGAGATCACCGAATCGAACGGCTCGTCCTCGATGGCCACCGTTTGCGGCACCTCGCTGGCACTGATGGATGCGGGCGTTCCGCTGACAAAGCCGGTCGCCGGCATCGCCATGGGCCTGATCCTCGAAGGCGACCGTTTCGCGGTTCTCTCCGACATCCTGGGTGACGAAGACCACCTCGGCGACATGGACTTCAAGGTTGCAGGCACGGACGCCGGCATCACCTCGCTGCAGATGGACATCAAGATCGCCGGTATCACCGAAGAGATCATGAAGGTCGCGCTCAGCCAGGCACAGGGCGGCCGCAAGCACATCCTCAACGAGATGGCCAACGCCATCACCGAAGGCCGCAGCCAGCTCGGCGAATTCGCACCGCGCATCGAAGTCATGCAGATCCCGGTCGACAAGATCCGGGAAGTTATCGGCTCCGGCGGCAAGGTCATCCGCGAAATCGTCGAGAAGACCGGCGCCAAGGTCAACATCGAAGACGACGGCACGATCAAGATCGCATCCTCTTCCGGCAAGGAAATCGAAGCGGCCCGCAAGTGGATCCACTCGATCGTCGCAGAACCGGAAGTCGGCCAGATCTACGAAGGCACCGTTGTGAAGACCGCCGACTTCGGCGCCTTCGTCAACTTCTTCGGCCCGCGTGACGGCCTCGTGCATATCTCGCAGCTCGCCTCCGACCGCGTTGCCAAGACCTCCGACGTCGTCAAGGAAGGCGACAAGGTCTGGGTCAAGCTGATGGGCTTCGACGAGCGCGGCAAGGTGCGCCTGTCCATGAAGGTCGTCGATCAGGCGACTGGCAAGGAAGTCAGCGAAAAGGGTGGCGAAGCCGCCGAATAAGGCGAACCGCCGAACTTTGACAGGAAGGGCGCGGGGCGTTGATCGCTCCGCGCCCTTCTTGCATGATCACGAAAGCGGCCCCTTGGCCGCGACAAGAAGAACACCGCTGGTATCCCGATGAGATCCGGCACGACGGGCAGCCGCAAGAGGCCGCCGAAGAGGCAAGACGCAATGACGAGCGACAAGGTCAAGACCCTGTTTCATCCCTTCGACAGCGGCGTGCTGTCGCCGCCGGGCGAAGGCGAACGCGTCCTCTTCCTGGCCGCCGAAACCGGCTACCGGCTGCCGGAAGGCTTCGATGCGGACCTCGTCTGCGTCCAGCCGAACCGCCCCGCCTACCGCGCGCTGGTGTCTGCCGGCGCCACCGTCACCCCCTTCGTCGAGGGCGACGATTATGCTGCAACGCTGATCCTCTGCGGCAAGCACCGCGGCGAGAACGAGAACCGTATTGCCGAGGCGCTGAAGCGCACCCGCATCGGCGGCGTCATCGTCGTTGCCGGCACCAAGGAAGACGGTATCCAGTCGCTGCGCAAGCGCATCGGTGCGCTGGAGTGGGGCGGCGACAGCATGCCGAAATATCACGGCGTCGCCTTCTGGTTCGCGCGTCCCGAGGACCCGGCAGCCGAAATCGAACGCTTCGCATCCACCTCGGTTCGCGTCGAGGGTCGGTTCGATGCCGCCCCCGGCATGTTCTCGCACGACCGGATCGACGGCGCCTCGGAACTGCTGGCCTCGCGCCTGCCGACGGACTTCGCCGGCCACGCCGCCGATTTCGGCGCCGGCTGGGGCTACCTCTCG
Organism: Rhizobium sp. 9140; assembly: GCF_900067135.1. Taxonomy (NCBI): domain Bacteria; kingdom Pseudomonadati; phylum Pseudomonadota; class Alphaproteobacteria; order Hyphomicrobiales; family Rhizobiaceae; genus Rhizobium; species Rhizobium sp. 9140. Next base: position 945,090 of record NZ_FJUR01000001.1, read on the forward strand.
GTGATGCTCGCCGAACGCGCGCCCGGCGTCAAAGGCATCGACCTGTTTGAGGCCGACTATCACGCGCTGGAGGCGGCCCGTGGCAATCTGAAGGCCAATGCGCCGAAGGTGCCCACACGCTTCCACTGGCAGGACCTGACGCAGGAAACACCGCGCGATCATTACGACCTCGTCGTCATGAACCCGCCCTTCCACGAGACCCAGGCCGCCGATCCTGCCTTGGGAGCCGCCATGATCGCCATGGCCGCCAAGTCGCTGAAAGCCGGCGGTCGCCTCATGCTCGTCGCCAACCGCGGCCTTCCCTACGAGCCGACGATGAACGCAGCCTTCAAGGAATGGGGCGAAACCTGCCGGAATGCGCGGTTCAAGGTGCTGTGGGGCCGGAAGTAGGCCTGATTCGGGTCGCATCTATCATGCAAAAGGCGCCGCGAGATGATCGCGGCGCCTTTTGCCATTCAATTTCGCAATTGGCTGTCGGCATCGATCACGAGGCCCTGCAAATCTGTTACTGCGGTACGGCGCTTGAGAATGGCGGCAATTGAACATCCATCGACAGGCGCACCTCCTCGATACCCTCCATCTTCCTGATGCGGGAGGCCACAGTCTCTTCCGCCTCGCCGTAAATCGCGCCGATATCCGGCATGACAGACATGACGATGAATCCCTGGCTGGACATCGTGTCTGCAATCGCTCGGGTGGCATCTATGTGATGATCGTCGACCACGACGGCATAGCTAAGCTTGCTCATAGTCTACCTCTTCTGCATCTGATGTGCATATGTGACACAATAAGTAGGAATATGGGTAGCGAAATCAACTCACGGCGCAGGTGGCGCCGCTACGAGCCCCGCTCCTACATCCCTGACATTATACGGCAGCTTTCGTGAATGAGCTTTTAAAGCGTTCCAGAGCGCTCTTCCGCGCAGGCTTGGATCGCTCTCGGCCCATAATGCTGCCACGCCCGCTGCATGGGGACATGCCATGCTCGTGCCGCTGTTGGTGGTGTAGAGACGGGGACGCGGAACGCTCGAAAAGATGTTCACGCCCGGTGCAACGAGATCGAGTTCGCCACCATCCGGATTGATCCCGCCGTTCGAGAAGCTGGCAGGCTTGTAAAGCGGGTCGACCGCGCCGACCGCAAGAATTGACGGAACATTGGCCGGCCAGCCGACCGGCGCGATGGCATTGAAGGTCCGGTTGCTCTCGTTTCCTGCCGCAGCCATGATCAGGCAGCTATTGTCGAGCGCTATCTTTGCGAGTCTCTCATGGGCGCGACTGTAGGAGGCGCCAGGTTGAACCGGACTTCCCAAAGACATCGAAATGATCTCACACCGCTGTTCGATGGCCCAACGGATGCCCGTAATGATGTCACGCTCCGCACCGAAACCACGATTATTCAGAACCTTCCCGATATAAAGGGAGGCATCCGGCGCCACGCCGTATCGCGGGACGCCCGGGGAGCGGGCTCGTCCGGCTGCCGTCCCGGCACAGTGCGTTCCGTGCCCCTGGGCGTCCATGATATCTTCGCCGTTTACGAAAGAGCGCGTGACGATCGACCGTCCCTTGAAGTCTGGATGGTCAAGGTCAATCCCGGTGTCCAGAATGGCAATGCGAATGCCAAGCCCGGTGTAGGGCGACTCCCATGCTTTCGTTGCGCCCACACCCCATGTGTGTTCCGTCGTGTCCCGATACTCTTGCTGGGAGAAGAGAAAGAATTCCGGACGTGCTTCGAGGACAATATCATCCCTTAGCAGTTCAGCCATGACGCCAGCAGACCGACCAGACCTGGCCGGGGTAAAGAGGGCAACGCCGATATCTTCAAAAAGGAGGGTATGTTCACCTTTGATCGAGCGGGAACCTTCGAAAGACGGGATAATATGAACCTGAGATTGTGTACGCGCTGTCAGGAGATCGACGCTTTCTCCGACAGAGGCCCCGTCATCAAGGGTGACGAGAATCGACCCCGTCAGGCGAGGCAGCAGGCTGTCCAGCAGAGGCCCGCTGTCTGCCAGGACACCGTCTTCTGACCCGACCTTACCGCTATGTCCGTTTCCGATAACCATGAATTCCCCCTGCGCTGAACCAGCGTGAGAGACTACAAGTTAAATTTCAGGTTGCAATAAACCGCTCCTGCCGAAACGGCTACCTGGAACTGCAGCGGGTTGTATCGGGTCACTCCCCGTCAGCGTTCCGCAACGTTTCCAGCACCGGCATCGACGTGATGTTGTAGCCGGAATCCACATAGTGGATCTCTCCCGTCACGCCGGAGGCGAGGTCGGAGAGGAGGTAGAGAGCGGAATTGCCGACGTCGTCGATGGTGACGGTGCGGCGCAGCGGCGCGTTCTTCTGGTTCCAGGAGAGCATGGCGCGCGCGTCGGAGATGCCGGCGCCGGCCAGGGTGCGGATGGGGCCGGCGGAGATTGCGTTGACGCGGATGCCACGGGGGCCGTAATCGGCGGCAAGATAGCGCACGGAGGCTTCAAGAGCGGCCTTGGCAACACCCATCACGTTGTAGTTCGGCATCACGCGAACCGAGCCGCCATAGGTCAGGGTCAGCATGGAGCCGCCCTCCGTCATCATCTCGGCCGCGCGGCGCGCGATCTCGGTGAAGGAGAAGCAGGAGATGACCATGGTCCGGCTGAAATTGTCGCGGCTCGTATCGGCGTAGAGGCCCTTCAACTCGTTCTTGTCGGAAAAGCCGATGGCGTGGACGATGAAATCCAGGCTGCCCCAGCGCTCTTTCAGTGTCTCGATGACGGTGTCGACGGAGGCGAGGTCCTCGACGTCGCAGGGCAGCAGCAGGTCGGAGTCCAGCTGTGCCGCCAGAGGCTTCACGCGCTTGCCGAGCGCCTCGCCCTGATAGGTGAAGGCAAGCTCCGCACCTTCGCGCGAAAGCGCCTGGGAGATGCCCCAGGCGATAGAATGGCTGTTGGCAACGCCCATGATGAGCCCGCGCTTGCTCGACATCAGACCGGTCATGGCGACTTACCCGTTATAACGCTGGAAAACGAGCGTGGCATTGGTGCCGCCGAAGCCGAAGGAGTTCGAGAGCACGGTGTCGATCTTCGCATCGTCGATGCGCTTGCGAACGATCGGGACGCCGTCGAATTCCGGATCGATTTCGGTGATATGCGCGCTCTCGCCGATGAAGCGTTCCTGCATCATGAGCAGCGCATAGATCGATTCCTGAACGCCGGCAGCACCCAGCGAGTGGCCCGTCAGCGACTTGGTCGACTGGACCGGCGGGATCTTCGCCCCGAAGACCTCGCGGATGGCGCCGATTTCCTTGCTGTCGCCGACCGGCGTCGAGGTGCCGTGCGTATTGATGTAGTCGATTTCCGTCTTCACGGTGGCCATCGCCTGCCGCATGCAGCGGATGGCGCCTTCGCCCGAGGGAGCAACCATGTCGTAGCCGTCGGAGGTGGCGCCGTAGCCGGTCAGCTCGGCATAGATCTTCGCGCCACGGGCCTTGGCGTGTTCCAGCTCTTCGAGCACCAGCACGCCGGCGCCGCCGGCGATGACGAAGCCGTCGCGGGAAACGTCATAGGCGCGCGAGGCGGTCGCGGGCGTGTCGTTGAACTTCGAGGACATGGCGCCCATTGCGTCGAACAGGTTCGACATGGTCCAGTCGAGATCCTCGTGGCCGCCGGCGAACATGATGTCCTGCTTGCCCCACTGGATCATTTCCGCGGCATTGCCGATGCAATGCGCCGAAGTCGAACAGGCCGACGAGATCGAGTAATTGACGCCGTGGATCTTGAACCAGGTGGCCAGCGTCGCCGACGCGGTCGAGGACATGGCCTTGGGCACCGCGAACGGGCCGATGCGCTTCGGGCTGTTGTTCTTGCGGGTGATGTCGGCGGCTTCGATCAGCGTCCGGGTGGACGGTCCGCCCGAGCCCATGATGATGCCGGTCCGCTCGTTGCCGGAGATGTCGCTGTCCTCGAGGCCGGAATCGGCGATCGCCTGCTTCATCGCCACATGGTTCCAGGCCCCGCCCTGCGACAGGAAACGCGCCGCGCGCCGATCGACCAGATCCGTCGTGTCGAGGTCGGGAGAGCCCCAGACCTGGCAACGGAACCCGTGCTCGGCAAAATCGCTGGAAAAGCTGATACCGGAGCGCGCATCGCGCAGCGAAGCCGTAACTGCTTCGGCGTCGTTCCCGATGGAGGAAACGATACCAAGACCCGTGACAACAACCCGTCTCATCTCGATGACCTTTTCTTGAAGTGAACTGGAAAAAGCGCCTGCGATCCGTCAAGGATCAGGCGGCCTTCTCCTTCGACAGGCCGACGCGAAGATCCGTTGCCTGGTAGATGGTTTCGCCGTCGGCCTTCAGCCAGCCGTCCGCGATGCCGAGCACCAGCCGGCCGCGCATCACGCGCTTGAAGTCGATGCCATATTCTAGCAGCTTGGTATCGGGAAGAACCATGCCCTTGAACTTGACCTCGCCGGTGGACAGAGCCATGCCGCGGCCCGGCTCGCCGAGCCAGCCGAGGAAGAAGCCCGTCAGCTGCCACATGCCGTCAAGGCCAAGGCAGCCGGGCATGATGGGATTGCCGGGGAAGTGGCAGGGGAAATACCAGTCGTCCGGCTTTACGTCATACGCGGCGCGGATATAGCCCTTGTCGAAGGTGCCACCCGTTTCGGAAATGTCCGTGATGCGATGGACCATCAGCATCGGCGGAAGCGGCAACTGCGCATTGCCGGGGCCGAACAGTTCGCCCCGCGCGCAACGCAGGATGTCGTCGTAGCCGTAGCTGGATTGTCTGGTCGTCATGAACCTCTGGTGTCTCCGCCAAGATGTCTTTGGTTAGCCCGGTTGCGAACCAGGTCTTGCTTTTGCCGAGCCGCTCGACCCGTCGTTCTCTCGCCGTCCGGGACATGCCGGCTTTGGCCTATATCCGCAGTCGCATAGCGCATGATACCGAAAACAACCAGTAGCAATTGCCATATCGTCATTTTTTCGCGGCCTTTTATCCTCCGGGGCGGGTCAGGCACCTTTATGTGTATTGAAAGGCCGGCCGACCAAAGTTATATCGACACGATGACTCCACTTAACAAGAGCCGCCCGGACAAGTCTGCATGACGATGGAAACAGAGATGAGGCCTGACGACCGTTTGCGCCGCTTCGGCCTCAGGCCGACGCGTCAGCGCATGGCGCTGGCCGATCTCCTGTTCGCCAAGGGCGACCGTCACCTGACGGTCGAGGAGTTGCACGAGGAGGCTGTGACTGTCGGCGTGCCCGTGTCGCTGGCCACCGTCTACAATACGCTGCACCAGTTTACCGAGGCAGGCATGATCCGCGTTCTCTCGGTCGAGGGTGCAAGGACCTATTTCGACACCAATGTTTCCGATCACCACCACTTCTTCGTGGAGGGTGCGAACGAGGTGCTCGATATCCCTGTTAACAACATCACCATCGGCAATCTCCCCGAGCCGCCCGAAGGCATGGAGATCTCCCATGTCGACGTGGTCATCCGGCTGAAGCCGAAGCAGCGCTGACACGTCGTTTCCCCGTCAGGTTTCCCCTCTCAGAGCACATCGTCAGGGTCTCGGCCCGGGCCGGCCTTGCCTGTCGGTAGCGTCCAGCCGAATTTCAGCGCCCCGCCCCGCACGATGAAGGCAGAGACGATGCCGAGCGCGGATGCGGCGATCAGCGGCAGGCCGGCAAGCGTTGCGAGCGTGAACACGGCAGAGCCCGTCAATGCCGCCGTCACATAGATTTCCGGACGCAGAAGCACAGAGGGTTCGCCCGCGAGAAGATCGCGCAGGATGCCGCCGAAGGTCGCCGTCAGCATGCCCGTGACCAGAGCGACGACGGGTGAACCCGTGGCCGACAGCCCTTTGGCGGCACCCATGACGCAATAGGCTGACAGCCCGATGGCATCAAGCCAGACGAGCGCGCGATAGCGCGAATCAAGCCGGTGTGAGGACAGGAACAGGATGACGCCAACGCTGGCGCAGATGACGATATAGAGCGGGTTCTTCACCCAGAAGACGGGCGTCGCCCCCAGAACAACGTCCCGCAACGTACCTCCACCGATGCCGGTGATGGAGGCGAGGAAGATGTAGCCGATGATATCGAGCTGCTTGCGCGAGGCGGACAGCGCGCCGGTGGCGGCGAAGACGGCAACGCCGGCATAATCGAGAAGATCGAGAACGCTCATGGGCTTTCCACCGAGGGGAAGAGCGCAGAAGTGCGGCCTGTGAAGGAATAGGCGGCAAGGCCGATCCACTCGCGCACGGCCGTTGTCGTCAGCTGCGCATTGAGCGCCGGCTGGCTGAAGTCGAAGCCGGGGCGCGCCTTGCCCGTCGTCCGGTAATCCGTCGGCCATGGCGTGACGGGTATGCCGAGTTTGCGGAAGAGCCCGATGGCACGAGGCATGTGGAAGGCCGACGTGATCAGCAGGCAGTTCGACAGTCCGTTTTGCGACAGTAGCGCCTGCGTGTTCGCCGCGTTTTCGAATGTCGTGCGCGATGCGTCCTCGCGGATCAGGCGCTCGACGGGCACGCCGAAGAGCGGAAAGAACCGTTCGGCCGCCTCTGCATCGCCATCATAGGTGCCGCTGAGCGAGCCGTCGCCGCCCGAAATGAGAATGCGCGCTGTGGGCACGAGGCGGGCGATGCGCAATGCCTCGACGAAGCGGTCGGCCGCCTGGTTGAACTCGATCCCGCCGCGCGTCGACATCACTTCGTTTTCGAAAGCGCCGCCGAGGACGATCATGCAGGAGAGATCGGCGGGGAGGGCAGGCGGGCGCGGAAACCGGTCTTCCAGCCGCTGCAAGAGCACGCTGCCCGTCGTCGTGAACAGAGCCACGAAGAGGAGAAGCGCCGCAAGGCCCGAGAACAGAAATCCGAGCCGCTGATAGCCGGTGACGACGGCGACGAACCCGGAGAGCACGAGCGCAAAGGCGAGCGACAGGGGCTGGGCGAGCAGCCAGAAGATCTTGGAGACGAGAAACATGGATGTGCGCACGCAAGGTTTGGATATCGATGAACGACCATAGACGTCCGCCTTGCCCGGAGGCAACCGGGCGCGATATTGCGCGTGCGGCGATGACGGCGGCGTGATCGCCGCGTCTCGGTCTCCCCGGCTTGCCCCGAGGCGCACTTTGCCGCATGAACGAACCATGACGACAGCGGACAGCACAGAAAAGACGATCGCGATCATCGGCGGCGGACCGGCGGGTCTGGCGGCGGCCGAAGTCCTGTCGGAAACGCATCATCGGGTCACGGTCTACGACGCCATGCCGACGATCGGCCGGAAGTTCCTGCTTGCCGGCAAGTCCGGCCTCAACCTGACGCATGCCGAGCCCTACGACGCTTTTGCCGGCCGCTTCGGCGCAGCCAATGACAGGCTTCGGCCGGCGCTTGATGCCTTCTCCCCGGAAGCCGTGCAGCGATGGGCGGAAGGTCTTGGGGTCGAGACGTTCGTCGGCTCGTCCGGGCGGGTGTTTCCCAAAGCCATGAAGGCATCGCCCCTGCTGCGCGCATGGCGCCAGCGACTGGAGACGCGTGGTGTTATCATCCAGACCCGCTGGCGCTGGATCGGCTTTGGCGATGGTCGTGATAACGAGGAGTTCGTGTTCGAAACGCCGGAGGGCATCCGGACGATTACCAGCGATGCGACCGTGCTGGCGCTGGGCGGCGCAAGCTGGCCGCGGCTCGGATCCGACGCGCGGTGGGTGCCGATGCTGGAAGCAAGGGGGATTGCCGTTGCGCCGTTCCGTCCGGCCAATTGCGGCTTCGATGTCGCCTGGAGCGAGGATTTTACAACGCGGTTTGCAGGGACCCCGGTGAAGTCGGTCGTGGCAACGTCGGAGGGTGGCCGCACACAAGGCGAGTTCGTCATCACGCGTCACGGGATCGAGGGAAGCCTCGTCTATAGCCACGCGGCGGCGCGGCGGGACAGGCTGGAGGCGGAAGGGCAGGCTGATTTCTGTCTCGATCTCCTGCCGGGCCGCTCGCTGGAGGCTTTGACATCGGCGCTGGAGGCGGCACCCCGAAAGGCGAGCTTCAGCAATCGTCTGCGCAAGGCTGCACGGATCGACGGGGTGAAGCTGGCCTTGCTGCGGGAAGTCGTTCGCGATGCAGATCGTTTGCCGGCGAAAGATTTGGCTCCAGCTTTGAAAAGGCTGCGTATCCCCCTGGATCGCCCAAGGCCAATCGCGGAGGCGATCTCGTCTGCCGGCGGCATCCCGCTGGCCGCGATCGACGCTGCCGGAATGATCCGGCAGATGCCTGGCGTTTTCGTCGCGGGCGAAATGGTGGATTGGGAGGCGCCGACCGGCGGATATCTGCTGACAGCCTGTCTGGCCACGGGACGGTCTGCGGCGTCAGGTCTGTTGGATTGGCTTGCCGACAGGGACAGGGTTTAGCGGAACGGGCAGGGTTTAGCGAAAAACCGGCGCCCGCGTGGCGTTCGTCAGCAATTCCTGTTCCGTCGCGAACTGCCCGAACAACCGTGTGAGACGGATCTTCTCGTCATCGCCCAGCCGATAGCGCCGACAGAAATCGTCCACACTGCGCACCCGGCGCAACGGGCTGTTTTCCACTTTGGCAACATCGATATGCTCGCTCACGATCTATCCCCTTTGATTGGTGGATAGCGAACCATCCGCGACGAAAAAGGTTCCATCGCGGATGCATTTTTGTGGCAGTGATCCGAGAGATCGGACGCTTGTCTTACTTCTTCAGAATAACCCAGATGGCGTGGATGATGCCGGGGATATAACCGAAGATCGTGAGAAGGATGTTCAGCCAGAAATGCAAGCCGATGCCGACCTGAAGAAATACGCCCACGGGCGGCACGAGAATGGCAAGCAGAATTCGGACGACGTCCATGACGGTTTCTTTCTTGAAAACTGTGATCATCAAACGGACGGGCGGCCGGAAGGTTCAATTTCCAGCCGGCCCGGCGTCAGCGGTGAGGTTCAGAGAACGGCGCTACCTGCCATAAAGGCGAGGACCACGAAGATCAGGAAGACGACAACGGCAATGGCAAACAGCACGCGTGCGATCGTCGCTGTCGCAGCGGAAACGCCGGAGAAGCCGAGAAAGCCGGTGACGAGGGAAACGACGAAGAAGATCAGCGCCCACTTGAGCATGGTGGTTCCTTTACGAACGGGTTCGCCTGCAAACGCGTTCGTCCCATATTTGTTCCTGATAGCGGTCTGGGGATTGCCGGGCACATCTCCGATGCGGGGGCTAAAGCCTATGGTTGTTCCTGCTTATGAGGCATATATAAAATTGTCCAATTTCGTACGGTTGGCCCCTGCTTTAAAATAGTTGAATGACCCGACGCGCATCGAGGAGGAAAACGCTCGTCTAGATAAGACGGAGACCCTCTATGATCGAAGAGAAGAAAAAACGCCGTCCGAAAGCGGGGCCGGCGCTCGGGAATATCGATGAAACCAAGGTGGTTGCGCAGGCGATCATCGAGACGCAGCTAAACGCTGCCCGTGAGAAAACGGAGCGCTTGAAACGGCTTCGCCAGCAGCGGGAAGCGCAGCAGGACGAGGCTGCTCGCTGAGCGGCCTTCCTAGATCGAAACACGCCGTTTTTCCGCAGTAGGGACGTCGATTTTGCGGTGAGGCGATCGCTGGCCGGATGGGTGGGAAGCTCGTCTGCCGTTTCGTTGGCCATAGGAAGAAAGCGGAAAAATCCCTATGTTCTTCATCCCCATCGCGTCCGCCTGACACGGCCTGCGATCTGGATGGTCAAGTATATGAACCTTGCTTGGTTCCGGCCAGCGGACGCTCTTTCAGCAGATGTCAGCGCCACGGTTCAGCGTTTTCGAGCGTGCATCCAGATGGCTGCATCTCGGGACCAGCACGGACCCAAGGGGGTTGCTTGCCTCAATCTGTTCTTCTTGTTTTGCATACCCCGTTCATGCTTCATGTGCAGGACTGCGCATAGACGTCTCTCAATCATCTGCAAGGAGCTCGCGGTGATGAATGATCTGGAACCCGCAGACCCCGTCGTGACGCCACCCCGCCGCCGTGTCGTGCTCATCGGAGCGGGCTTTGGCGGTCTCGCCTGCGCGGGCGCTCTTGGAGATACGGATGTCGATGTGATCGTCATCGACCGGCGCAATCACAATCTGTTCCAGCCATTGCTCTATCAGGTCGCCACGGCGGCGCTTTCTCCGGCAGATATCGCGGAGCCGATCCGCCGCACGCTCGGGCGATATCGCAACATCCACATCATGCTGGCCGAGGCCGATGGCATCGACACCGGAACGAAGCAGGTGAAGCTTAAAGATGGCGGCACCGTCTTCTACGACCAGCTGGTGATCGCCACCGGCTCGGACTACAATTACTTCGGCCATGATGAGTGGCAGCATTTCGCGCCGGGCTTGAAGACCCTGCACGAAGCCCGTCGCATCCGTCACCGCCTGCTTCTGTCGTTCGAAAAGGCCGAGCGGACGAAGGATCCGGTGGAGCGGAAGGCTCTGCTCACCAGCATCGTCGTGGGAGGCGGGCCGACCGGCGTCGAGATGGCAGGTGCCATTTCCGAGCTCGGTCGCTCGATGGCATCGCGCGACTTCCGCACCATTCCGGCAAGCGATCTCCGTGTCATTCTGGTCGAGGCGGGACCGCGCATCCTCGCGGCTTTTCCGGAACACCTGCAGGCCTATGCCCTGCGCTATCTCGAAAAGATCGGCGTCGAGGTGCGGCTGGGGGCGCAGGTGTCGGATATCACGGCGGAGGGCGCCGTCATCGCCGGACATATGGTTCCCGCCGGCAGCGTCGTCTGGGGGGCAGGCGTCAAGGCATCGCCAGCGTTCCGGTGGCTCGGGATCGAGGGTAAGGCAGGCGGCCGCATCCCGGTCGATGCCAAGCTTCGGGTCGAAGGCTTCAAGGATATCTTTTCATTGGGCGATACCTCCTTCCAGCCGGACAAGAGCGGTGCGCCGCTGCCGGCCCTGGCCCAGGTGGCCAAGCAGCAGGGCCGTTATCTCGGCAAGCTTCTGGCCAGGCCTGATGCGATCGAGGCGGCCAAGCCGTTTCACTTCGCCAACCGCGGCAACACGGCGGTCATCGGCCGCAACGCCGCGATCTTCGATTTCGGCCGCTGGACGCTGAAGGGCTATTTCGCCTGGATCCTCTGGGCGATCGTCCACGTCTATCTTCTCGTCAACTTCGAAAAGCGGATGCTGGTCACGGTCCAGTGGATCTGGCGGTATCTCACCCGTCAGCGTGGCGCGCGCCTGATCGACGAGAACGACAAGGAAGACGTATCGCCTGCCATTATCAGGTGATGTCGGCCAAACCGGCCTACGCCACGTGACGGATAGGGATGTCGGCGCTCCGATTGCGGAACCTTTGGCGTCCCGACTGGTTCGACCCATGACAAAGGATGCGCAGGAACACCCGGCCATCCTATCATCCGGCCCCGTGCCGGCATGCCTGTCGCGGCCGCGCCGGCTCCCCCCTGTCGCCGGTTCTGCCGCGACAGGCTCATCCAGAGCGCGCGCCCGCGCGCCGAGCGTGAGGTCGATATGCCTGAGAATTACACATCCCTGATCGTTATGGTGGTCGTGCTCGTCGTCGTCTGCGGCGTCGTTGGCGCCTGGGCGCTCCGTAGCCGCCGGCGCAATGCCACGATGGCATCCTCCGGCCGCCAGGATCGCCAGGATCGCCAGGACACGACGCTGGAAAACGGGAGAACATCTTGACCGGAGATCGAGACCGCGAGCCCTATATCGCCCCTTCCGCCGATGCACCGGAGCAGACGGAGCGTAAATCGAAGGCCGGCAAAGGGATCGTCATGTTCATCGCAGTTTTCGCCATTGCCGCGTTTCTGATGTATCTGAGCGTCCTCATCTATGCGAGCATCGTGCGGGTCTGATCCGCCAGGCCAATTGCAACGCACCGACATTCCGCCTAGGGTCCAGCCCGCAAACATGGGCGGATGACAGTGACGCTGACAAGGATGATTTGGGGTTTCACGGCAGCGATCATGATGTTCGTCATGCCGCTGTCGGCCACTGCCGAGGTGAAGGCAACGGAGACCGTCGAAACCTATGCCATCCCGGGCAAGACGGGTGCGGAACTCTATGCATCGATCGGCGAGCGCGGGCCTCTCCTCGGCGCAAACCGCGTCATTGCCCATACGCGTTTCAAGCTGACCTGGCGGCGGGACTATCAGAGGCAGGGCAATGACTGTCTTCTGGCAACGGCGATCCCGCGATTGATCATTGTCACCACCCTGCCGAAGCCGGCGGCCAAGCTGTCGGCGCCCGTTCACGCCAGCTGGACGACCTTCATCGACGGCGTCCGCCGGCATGAGGCAGTGCACGGAGACTATGTCCGCGACCTTGTGGCGAAGATCGAGACGGCGACCATTGGGCTCCGGCAGACGGATGATCCCGGCTGCACGAAGATCAAGACGGAGATGAACCGCCGTCTTGGTGCGATCTCGAATGAACGGCGCGATCTCGACCGCGCCTTCGACCAGGCGGAGTTCACCGAGGGCGGTGCGGTCCACGCGCTTATTCTGGCGCTGGTCAACGGCCCTTGAGAGCCGACCGCGCGGCACCGGATCGCGCATCCCGTCAAGGCATGGCATTCGGTTTTCCGACGGCGAGATGAGAAAAATTGATGGCCGGCTCTATGGTGCGCCGACCGGCGCAGCCTTGAACCGGAGCTGCGATGATGCCACTTTCCGGCAACTGAAAAGAGGATCGTTCCATGAGCCTGCGCATCAACGATATCGCCCCTGATTTTACCGCCGAAACCAGCCAGGGAACGATCTCGTTCCACGACTGGATCGGCGATGGCTGGGGTGTTCTGTTCTCGCATCCGAAGAATTTCACGCCGGTCTGCACGACGGAGCTTGGCGCCATGGCTGGCCTTCAGGACGAGTTCGCCAAGCGCGGCGTCAAGGTCATCGGCATCTCGGTCGATCCGGTCGAAAGCCACGAGCGCTGGAAGAACGACATCCGCACGGCCACCGGCTTCGAGGTCGATTACCCGCTGATCGGCGACAAGGACCTCGCCGTCGCGAAACTCTACGACATGCTGCCGGCCGGCGCCGGCGAAAGCTCGGACGGCCGCACGCCCGCCGACAACGCGACCGTTCGCTCGGTCTTCGTGGTCGGGCCGGACAAGAAGATCAAGCTGATCCTCACCTATCCCATGACGACCGGCCGCAACTTCGACGAAATCCTGCGTGCGATCGACTCGATCCAGCTGACGGCCAAGCATCAGGTGGCGACGCCCGCCAACTGGAAGCAGGGCGAGGACGTTATCATCACTGCGGCTGTGTCCAACGAGGACGCGCTGGCTCGCTTCGGCAGCTTCGACACGGTGCTGCCCTACCTGCGCAAGACGAAGCAGCCGACGGCCTGAGGTACCAAGCTGGCGACGCGTCAGGCGACGCGTTCGCCGGCCCGCCAGACGCCGGCCACCAGAGGCGGTGCACCGTGCTCTGCCCGCACGCGCACAAGATCGGCCCGAAGGCCGGTCTCGATCCGGCCGCGATCGGCAAGGCCTGCGGCCCGGGCCGGATTGGCGGTGATCATGCGCACCGCATGCGGCAGGTCCGTCTGCCCGCGTTCGGCCAGCAGGAATGCGGCCTGTAGCAGGCTGAACGGCACGTAGTCCGACGAGAGAATGTCGAGCGCATCGCGCTCCAGAAGATCGAGCGCGGACACGTTGCCGGAATGCGATCCGCCCCGGACAACGTTCGGCGCGCCCATCAGCACCTGTAGGTCTGACGCTTTGGAAAGTGTCGCAGCCTCGATCGTGGTCGGGAATTCGGCGAGCGCGATGCCGAGATCGACGCTCTCACGAACATGCGCCGCTGTTGCGTCGTCATGCGAGGCCATGGGGATGCCGGCCTCGCGGCAGCGAGTCGCGAGGGCCAGACGGTTGCGGTCGGCGTTCTCCTCCGACTGGGCGATGCGCCGGGCGCTGAACGCTTCGAATTCCGCATCCGAAATCTTCTTCTTGCCCTGATAATAGATCCGGTAGGCCTCAAGGCTCACGAACTGGCGCTGCCCGGGCGCGTGATCCATCAGCGACGCCAGCCGCACCCGGTCGTTGCGCTTCATCGCATCGAACTGTTCGACCACTTCGGGCATGGAGACTTCGCAGCGCAGGTGGATGAAGTGCTCGGCGCGCAGGCGGTTCGCGACCGTCGCAGCGGAGATGGTTGCCGCCATGTCGGCCATATCGCCGGTCCCGAGATCGGTATCGCCATCGAGCCCGACGCGAAGCGCGTCGAACACGGTGGTGATGCCGGCGGTGGCGATCTGCCCGTCATGTGCCTGGAGAGCTGCGGCAAGGTTCCACCGAACCTTCGGCCGCGGCTGGATGTGCGTTTCCAGATGGTCGGTGTGCAGCTCGACGCAGCCCGGCATCAGGTAATCGCCTTGCATGTCGATGCCCTGCGCGGTCGTGCCCGGGGAAATATCGGCGATCACGCCGTCGCGCACGACGACGGTGCCTTCGACGATCTCGGTGGGGAGGACGATGGCGCAGTGGGTGAAGATCTGTTCGCGGGTCATGGTCTGCCGTTCCGCAGCGCCTGGCTGCAGCTTTTCAAGTGAGAGGTGAAAGCGGGCGGCAAGCGCCGCCTTATATGACAAGCTTGCGCAGTTGCTGCGAGAGGATGTCCATCAATGTCACGGTTGCGACGATGATGAGGAGGATAGCGGAGGCCTGCGGATAGTAGAAACCGCGAATGCTCTCGAACAGGATCTGCCCGATGCCGCCGGCACCGATGAGGCCGAGAACCGTGGCGGAGCGGATGTTGGATTCGAGGCGATAGAGTGAGAAGGAGATCCAGAGCGGCAGGACCTGCGGGATGACGCCGAAGATGACCTGCTGCAGCCGGGAAGCCCCGGTGGTGCGGATCGCCTCGACCGGCCGCGGATCGATCGCTTCGACGGCTTCGGAGAAGAGCTTGGCGAGAATGCCCGTCGTGTGAACGAACAGCGCCATGACGCCGGCAAACGGCCCGAGGCCGACGGCAACGACAAACAGAACGGCAAAGACGATCTCATGGATCGCGCGGAACAGGTCCATCAGCCGGCGAACCGGGTGCAGCACCCACCAGGGGGCCATGTTGTGGGCGGAGAGGATACCGAAAGGAATGGACAGGAGAACCGCGAGAAAGGTGCCCCAGAGCGCGATCTG
Organism: Rhizobium sp. 9140; assembly: GCF_900067135.1. Lineage (NCBI taxonomy): Bacteria > Pseudomonadati > Pseudomonadota > Alphaproteobacteria > Hyphomicrobiales > Rhizobiaceae > Rhizobium > Rhizobium sp. 9140. The sequence continues at coordinate 960,238 of NZ_FJUR01000001.1, forward strand.
GATCGTGACGATCATTTCGCGGAGATAGGACGCCCATTCCCTGAAATCCGGTTTCAGGAAATCCTTGGCATAGGTCGCCATGTTGCCGGCGTCCGAGAAGAGGTAGGTCCACCGTCCCATTTCGGCCGGCCCCCAGCTGGCGGCAAGCGCACCCACGAAGACGAGCGTGGCGATCCAGCCGCGCATGCCGCTCCGTGCAGGCTTTACGACAGCGGGGCTGGTCATCGGGCGGGCATGTGTTGCGCCTGTGGAGGCGATGACGTCGGTCATGGGCGTCGTCCTTGATGGATCAGGCGGTAAGATCAGGCAATGAAATCAGGAGAGAACCGGAGCGGACGGTGCCGCCCGCTCCGGTTTGAAGCATCAGCCGTTGGAAGCCGTTCCGAGCTCGGCTTCGAACTTCGCCTTCTGCTCGGTCAGCGGCTTGACCTTTTTGGCCTTGGCGTCAGCCGACAGCGAGGCATCGGCTTCGATCTTGGCAATCGACTTCGACAGTTCCATCACGCGGATCGGCAGGAGCTGCTTGTCGGTCGAGGCCTTGAACGGCGCCCATTTCAGGCCGGCAAGAACGTCCTTCTCATGGGCGACATCGCCCGTGGAGTTGGCGGTGCCGTAGGCGAGGAAGAAGTCGCGCAGCTTGGTCTTGGCCTCTTCCGGCAGGTCCTTGCGCCAGACGATCGGGTCGGACGGGATCAGCGGCGAGCGCCAGATCTCGCGGATATTGGCAAAGGCATCCGGCTTGTTCTGCTGGATCAGCGCCATGTTCTCGGTATTGTTGGCCGCCGCATCGACCTGTTTCATGGCGACGGCCATGGCATTGGTCTCGTGGTTGGCGTTGGTCACCGTCTTGAAGCATTCCTTCGGGTCGATGCCGCGGGCGCCGAACACGAATGTCATGGGGACGAGGTAGCCGGAGGTGGAGTTCGGATCGCCAAGGCCGAAGCTCTTGGACTTGTCGCAGGCGAGCAGTTCGTCGATCGTCTGGATCGGGCTGTCCTTGGGAACGATGACGACCGACCAGTAGCCCGGATCGCCGTTCTTGGCGACGCTCTGCACGAACACCTCGCCATCGGCACGGTCGACCGCTTCCATGGCCGACTTGTTACCGTACCAGGCAACCTGCACTTTGTTGAAGCGCATGCCTTCGATGATGCCGGCATAGTCCGACGCGAAGAAGGGCTTCACGTCGAGACCGGTCTTGGTCTTGAGGTCGGCCAGAAGCGGCTCCCAGGCCGTCTTCAGGTTCTGCTGGGACTCGGTCGAGATGATGCCGAAGTTGATGGTCTCGGCGGCAAGCGCCTGCTGGCTGAGGGAAGCGGCGAGCGAAAGCGCCGCAATGCTCTTGAAGATCGCGTTCATGGTGGTCTCCGGTTGGCAGTTATCGTGCGATCAGACGGTGGCGAGCGCCGCCTGACGTGTGTGAAGCTCGACGCCGGATGGCGCCATGGGGTCGGCCGGGCTGCTCGGGGCAGCATCCGGCAGGACGAGTTCTTCCGATGCCGCTCCGTAGAGCTCGGCAAGGAAATCGTTGGAAAGGGCGGTGGACGGGCCGTCATAGACGATGGCGCCGTCGCGCATGGCGATCGTGCGGCGACAATAGCGCCGCGCATATTCGACCTGATGAAGCGATACGAGCACGGTAATCCCGTCCTCGCGGGAGATGGCGGCCAGCACATCCATCACCCGGCGGGCGGCCGACGGATCGAGCGCCGAGATCGGCTCGTCGGCAATCAGGATGCGCGCTTCCTGCACGAGGGTACGGGCAATCGCCGCGCGCTGCTGCTGGCCGCCCGAAAGCGTCGAGGCGCGCTGGGCGGCAACCTGCGGAATGCCGACGCGGGCGAGCGCTGCCTGCGCCTTGTCCTTCTCGTGTCGGTTAAACAGGCCGAGCGTGCCCCGCCAGCGCGGTATGCGGCCGAGATGGCCGATCAGCACGTTGGTCAGCACGGAAAGCCGCCCGACGAGATTGAACTGCTGGAAGATCACGGCAACGCGGCCGCGCGCCGCTTCCCGGTTCATCCGCCCGCCGGCCTGCGACACCGCGCCGAGGATCTCCACACGCCCGCCATCGCCATCGCCGATCTCCAGGCCGGCGATGTGGCGGATGAGCGTGCTCTTCCCGGAACCGGAAGCGCCGATCAGCGCCACCATCTCGCCCTGCTCCAGCATGAGGCTGACGCCGTTGAGCGCTCGCGTTTCGCCATAGCGTTTCGACAGATTGCTCACGGAAAGCGCGATAGGGGTAATTTCGGTCATGGTTTGATCCCGGGCAGCAGCTCGAAAGCCGACGTCATGCCGGCTGCACGTCCGAGGACTGTGAGCGGCAAGCGATGATGGTTGCGTGACATTTGCATGAAACTTTTGCGTCAACCGCTTACATTAGGCGCCGTAGCGTTCGACGAACGCCTCGCCTGTCAGCGTGCGAAAATCCTCGAGCGCCGCGAACAATCTGTCGTGCGGCCAGTTCCACCAGGCGAGCCGCTCCATGGCCTCCGCCGTCGCGCGCGGGAAGCGCTCGCGGATCAGCCGTGCCGGCACGCCGCCGACGACCGTGTAGGGCGCCACATCGTGCGACACCACGGCACCGGCGCCGATCACAGCGCCATTGCCGACCGTCACGCCCGGCAGAACCGTCGCGCCGTGACCGATCCAGACATCGTGCCCGATGGTGACGCGGCGGGCGCGCCGCGCTGCAAAGAAGTCCGCCTCGTCCGCAGCTCCGTCGAAATAGTCGCCGGCCCTGTAGGTGAAATGATGCAGCGTGGCGCGCTCCATCGGGTGGTTCGTGGCGTTCAGCCGCACCATGGAGGCGATGTTGACGAACTTGCCGACGGTCGCGCACCAGAGCGCGCAATCCTCCATGACATAGGAGTAGTCGCCGAGGTCCACCTCGCCGAGGCGCGATCTCTGGGCGATCTCGACATAGCGGCCAAGCCGGCAGTCGGTGACATCGGCCGTCTCGTGGATTGTGGGGCGATGTTCGGAAAGCTTGGCCATCACGCAGCCTTTCGGGCGGAAAATGCGGAAACGTCGATGGTGCGGGTCGCCACGGCTTCGCGCACCGGCTGGTCGTGGAAGATGCCGAGAATGGCCGTGCCGCGTGCGAGCTTCTCGCCGATCATCGCGGTCACCACGTCTCGGTTCTCCGCGTCGAGCGAGGCGGTGGGCTCATCGAGGAGGAGGACGGGATGATCGGTGATGAAGCCGCGGGCGATGTTGACGCGCTGCTTTTCGCCGCCGGAAAAGGTGGCTGGGGGAAGCCCGTGCAGCGTTTCCGGCAGGTTGAGCCGGGAGAGCATGTCACGGGCGCGCGCGGTCGCCTCCACCCGATCGACGCCGCGTGAAACCAGCGGCTCGGCCACGATCTCGACCGCGGAGACGCGCGGTACGGCGCGCAGGAACTGGCTGACATAGCCGATGCCGTTGTGCCGGATGGCCAGAACGAGACGCGGATCGCCGCCGCCGAGATCGCGAACCGCGCCGCTTTCAGGGTCCCGCACCAGAACGGAGCCCTGATCGATGGCGTAGTTGCCATAGACCATGCGCAGGATGGACGATTTGCCGACGCCCGAGGGGCCGCCGAGAACGACGCATTCGCCGGGAAAGAGATCGAAGCGGACATTGGCGACCACCGGCAGCATGACGCCGTCGCGCAGGTGCATGACGAAGGATTTGGCGACATCCCGCACGCTGAGCAGCGCGCCTTCCGGCATGGCAGGATAAATGGCAGGATGAGTCGGCGTGATGGAGGAGATGGACATCGGCGGGCTCCGGTTCGGCATTCGGGCTCAGGATTCAGGAATGGAGGCGACGAGAAGCTGGGTGTAGGCATGGCGCGGATCGTCCAGCACCCGGTCCGTCAGCCCGGCTTCGACGATGTGCCCGCCCTTCATGACGATCATGCGCTGCGACAGAAGTCGCGCCACGGCGAGGTCGTGGGTGACGATGACGACGGCGAGCGACAGGTCGGTGACCAGTCCGCGCAAAAGATCGAGCACGCGGGCCTGCACGGAAACGTCGAGGCCCCCGGTCGGCTCGTCCATGAAGATCAGCCGTGGATGGGTAACGAGATTGCGGGCGATCTGCAGGCGCTGACGCATGCCGCCGGAAAAGGCGATCGGCTGGTCGTCGATCCGCTCGGCGGCGATCTCCACGCGCGACAGCCAGTCGCCAGCCGTGCGCCGGATAGTCCCGTAATGACGCTCGCCGACGGCCATCAGCCGCTCGCCGACATTGGCGCCAGCCGAAACGCGCATCCGCAGCCCGTCGGCCGGGTTCTGGTGCACGAAGCCCCAGTCGGTGCGCATCAGGAAGCGACGCTCCGCTTCCGAGAGATCGGCAAGGTCGGGGAAGCGCTCGTCGCGCATCCGGTAGCGGATCTCGCCGGCCGAGCGCTCCAGCCGGCCGGAGATGCAGTTGAGCAGCGTCGTCTTGCCGGAGCCGGACTCGCCGACGATGGCGACGACCTCGCCCGGCCAGACGTCGAAGGAGACGTCGGTGCAGCCGATGAAGGCGCCGTAGCGCTTTTCGAGCCCGCGGACGGAGAGGATGGGATCGGTCATCGCGTGGTCTCCTGCTCGATTGACGCATGTTCCCCGAGCTGCGGCAGGCCGGCCCCCGTGTGGCCGTCCGCTTGCCGCGTCTCGCAATGGTCGGTGTCGGAGCAGACGAACATCCGCCCGCCCCGGTCGTCGGTCACCACCTCGTCCATGTAGACGCCGGTCGCGTTGCAGAGCGCACAGGGGCGGCTGAAGGTCTGGACGGTGAAGGGGTGATCCTCGAAATCGAGGCTCGTCACCTGGGTGAAAGGCGGCAGCGCATAGATGCGCTTCTCGCGTCCCGCGCCGAAGAGCTGCAAGGCGGGCGAGCGATCGAGCTTCGGATTGTCGAATTTCGGAATGGGCGAGGGGTCCATGACATAGCGACCCTCGACCTTCACCGGATAGGCATAGGTTGTGGCGATATGGCCGTGCTGGGCGATGTCCTCGTAGAGCTTCACATGCACGAGGCCGTATTCCTCCAGCCCGTGCATGACCCGCGTCTCGGTCTCGCGGGGCTCGAGAAAACGCAGAGGCTCGGGGATCGGCACCTGGAAGACGATGGTCTGGTGCGCCTTCAGCGTCTCTTCCGGAATGCGGTGGCGGGTCTGGATGATCGTCGCCTCCGCTGTTTTGGTCGTCGTCGCGACATTGGCGGTCTTTGCGAAGAAGGCGCGGATGGAGACGGCGTTGGTCGTGTCGTCGGCGCCCTGGTCGATCACCTTGAGAATGTCGTCCGGCCCGAGAATGGCGGCCGTCACCTGTACGCCGCCGGTGCCCCAGCCGTATGGCATCGGCATCTCGCGGGAGGCGAAGGGCACCTGATAGCCCGGAATGGCGATGCCCTTGAGGATCGCGCGGCGGATCATGCGCTTGGTCTGTTCGTCCAGATAGGCGAAGTTATAGGCGGGCAAGGTCATTCCGCGGCCTCCTGTCGGTCCGTCCCGGCGGTCTTTTCCGCCGCATGTTCCTGCCGCAGCATGCGCAGCAGGTCGAGTTCGGCCTGGAAATCCACATAATGCGGCAGTTTCAGATGCTCGACGAAGCCGGTGGCCTCGACATTGTCGCAGTGCGAGAGGACGAACTCCTCGTCCTGCGCCGGTGCCGCCCTGTTTTCATCAAACTCGTCCGCACGCAGCGCGCGATCGACAAGGCTCATCGACATGGCCTTGCGTTCCGACTGGCCGAAGACGAGGCCATAGCCGCGCGTAAAGCGCGGACCGTCCTCGCCGCCGCCCTTGAACTGCGACACCATCTGGCACTCGGTGACCCGGATCGCGCCGATATTGATGGCAAAGCCGAGTTCCGGCAGGTCGATTTCCAGATCGACGAGGCCAATGCGCACTTCACCGACGAAGGGGTGCGTGCGGCCGTAGCCGCGTTGGGTCGAATAGCCGAGCGACAGAAGGAAACCTTCGTCACCGCGCGCAAGTGCCTGAAGCCGGAGGTCGCGGCCGGCGGGAAAGCCGGTCGGGTCGCGGGTGAGGTCGCCGGGCTCGGCATCGGAGGCGATATCCGGCTCGATCAGGCCTTCGGCGTTGAGGATATCCGTCACGCGCGGGTAGGCGGCATCCTCCGTCACGTCACGCCGCGCGCCGGGCGCGACGGGATGGTCGCCGGCCATATCGGGATCGATCAGGCGGTGGGTATAATCGAAGGTCGGCCCCAGCAGCTGTCCGCCGGGAATATCCTTGTAAGTGGCCGAGACGCGCCGCTCGATCCGCATGGCCGCCGTCTCCACCGGCCGGGTTGCGCCGAAACGCGGCAGCGTCGTGCGATAGGCGCGGATGAGGAAGATCGCCTCGATCATGTCGCCGCGCGACTGTCGCACGGCCATGGCTGCAAGCTCGGGATCGTAGAGCGATCCCTCGGCCATGACACGGTCCACAGCCAGCGAAAGCTGGCCCGCGATCTGTTCGAGCGAGAGAGCAGGAACGGAGCGATCTCCCCGACGACGGTCGGCCAGAAGTTTGTGCGCCTTCTCGATGGCGGCTTCACCGCCTTTGACGGCTACATACATGGCTCAGGCCTCCTGAATGCGTGTGGTGCGGGGCAAAGCCAGAGCCTCGCCGCCCGAAACGAGGACGAGGTCAAAGCCGAGCGGAAAGCCGGCACGGTTGGCGGCCATCACGTCGAGAAAGCCGGCGCCCAGGCCCTGCGGCGCGATGTCGGTCGTGGTCTCGATGCCAGGTCCGCGAAGGGTGAGGCGCTGCCCGCCGCGAAGCTCCGCAACCGGCAGGAGCAGTGTGGCCGAACGATCCGGATATTCCGCCGTGCCTACGGCAAATCGGCGCCAGCCGGCACAGTCGCTGTCATCCGAAAGGAGGACGAAACGGGCCGACAACGCGTCAGCGGTTGCCGCAGCACCCGTGTGAAAGCCGGTCCAGGCCTTCACGTCCGGCATGTCCGTCTCGAAGAAAACGGGCGTGTCCGCATCGGCGAGCGCCAGCAGGATCGCGCCGGCCGCAGGGGATATCGGTGCCGGCGGCACGGCAAGGCCGGAGAGATCCGCGACGGTGCCCGGTCGCGCGAAGGCATCCATCAGGGCGCGAAAGGCGCGCTGCGATCCGAAGACGGGTTCGGCGAAGCCGCCGTCGACAAAGGCGAGGCTCATCGGTCTTCTCCCCGGACCAGCGTGAAGAAATCGACGCGCGTCGCTTCCGTTTCTTCCGCGCGCTGCTTGCGCGCCTCGGCATCGAGCGCCAGCGCCGGCGTGACGACATCCGTTTCGATCACGGCCTGCCATGCGTCGAGCTGCCCGAGCGCATCCAGATGTGCGACCATGCGGGCCTTTTCGATGTCGCGGCCGAGAATGATCGAATGGCCGACCTCGCCGCTGTCGAGCTTTACGGTCGCTCGCGTCACGCTCGTCTCGCCAAGGTTGAACGGAGCGCCGCCGCCGCCGATCCGCCCGCGCACCATCACGGCGCCGATCTCGGGGCCGCGCACTGGAATGGCCTGCGGTGCCGCTTTGGCAATCGCGCCGTAGCGTTCGCCGAGAAGATCGGCCGGCATGGACGCCATGGCGTCGAGGGCGCGCTTGCGGCCCGATATCTGATGTTCTCTGGTCATTTCGGATCCTATTTGTCTATTTGTGTAGACAACTAATCTTGATCCGATTTATAACCCGGGAATCGTGACGCCGCTATGACACTACGGCGCGATACGAAGAGAAGGAGCTGACATTGGACGGGCAGGATGACGGTATTTCCCGCTGGCGGCGCGTTGCCGACGGTATTCGCGCATCGATCATGGACGCTGTGGTGACCGACCGCCTGCCGCCGGAAACTGAGCTCGCAGCCGACTACGGCGTCAACCGACACACGGTGCGCCGCGCCATTGCGGTTCTCGCGGCAGAGGGGATCGTCCGGGCCGAGCGGGGGCGCGGCACCTTCGTCAATCCGGTCGAGCCGCGCATCTCCTATCCGATCGGCACGCGGGCGCGGTTCTCCGAGAACATGATGCGCCAGTCGCTGGAGCCTTCGGGCCGGCTTGTCGGATCGCAGAAGGTATCGGCCGACATGGCCATGGCGCGGCTGCTCGGTTTAGCGCTCGGAGCCCCGCTTCACCGGCTGGATCATATGGCCGTGGTGGATGGCGTGCCTCTGTCCCGCTCCACCTCGCATTTCCCGGCTGAACGGTTCCCCGGCATTATCGCCGCCTATGCGCAGGAAGGCTCGATCACCCAGGCGCTTGGCCGTTGTGGACTTGCCGATTATCGAAGGCGCGAGACGCGGCTGACGGCGGAACGCGTTTCGCCGGGCGATGCCGATGCGCTCTCCTGTGCCGGCGATGCCATCGTGCTGGTGACTAATGCGGTGGATGTGGATCTCGACGGCCGGCCGTTGCAGGCGATCCGCACCCGCTTCCTCGCCGACCGCATGGAGCTCGTCTTCGTCAATCCGGAAAGTGCTGCGTGAGCGGACGTCCTATCGGCCTGCCTTCGGCCGATCCACTGGCGCGACCATCAGGTTGATGCCCTTGGAGCGCATGCGCTCCAGATGCTCCGGGGCAATGTTGTCGTCCACGATGACGAGGTCGAATTCGGTCAGCGCAGCGAAGGAATAGAGCGCCCGGCGCTCGAATTTCGTGTGGTCGGCCAGAAGGATGCGCATGGCGGCGCTGTCGAACATCGCCCGCTTGGTCTCCACCATTTCCGGCGACTGGTGAAAAGCAACGTCGTCCAGAATGGCCGACATCGACATGAACACGGTATCGGCCCTGAGCTTCTCGATCTCGCGGATCGTCATGCGCCCCATGAAGGCGTTGCACCAATTGTAGAACTGCCCGCCGAGCCCGAGCAGCGTCACGTCCGGCACGGCCTTCAGGTCGTTCATCAGATTGAGCGAATTGGTGATGACCGTCAGCGGCACCTTTTCGGGCAGGTGATGCGCCATTTGCAGCACGGTGGTGCTGTCGTCGAAGAAGATCGCCTGTCCCGGCTCGATGAAGGTCATGGCCGCCTGCGCGATGGCGGCTTTCTCCCGCGCCTGACGGCTGGAGCGGTAGACGTCGCTGGATTCGATAAGGCTCGTCGGCGCGGCCGTCACGATGCCGCGCGTCTTGCGAAAGAGGCCGCGGCTGACGAGCTCGTCGACATCCCGGTGCGCGGTCATCAGGCTGATGCCGAAACGGTCGGTCAGGTCTTCGATCCGCATCGAGCCCTCGGCCATCACGGCCTCGGCGATCAGCTGGCGGCGCACGATCTGGCGGGCCTGGCGACTGTCGCTGGGAAGCTCGGACATGAACTGACCGACGGTTGTCCTGTTCGTCATCCCTTAGCCCCTCTGTTCGCTCTGTATGCGTCCTAGCGCATAAAACCTCTAACGGGAAACCCGTTCGCAAGGATGCGACCGCCGGGCGTGACAAGGGGCGCGTCAGGAGAAAGAGGGCGCCGCAAGCGGCACCCTCTCTGGTGTCGAATGCTTACTTGTCGAGCACGAAGGGTGCCGAGTACTTGTCGACATTGTCCTTGGTGATCAGCAGGCAATCGAACAGCTGCTTTTCGGACTTGGCGCCCGTGGCACCCGTCTTGATGAAGCTGTCGGCCTGCTTCACGGCTTCTTCCGAGAAGACGGCGACCGGCTGAAGCACGGTGTACTGCAATTCGCCGGCCTTGATGGCGGCGACTGCATCCGGCGAACCGTCGAAGCCGCCGACCTTGACGTTGGCGATCTTGCCGGCTTCCTTCAGCGCTGCGATGGCGCCGAGCGCCATTTCGTCATTGCCCGAGATCACGCCGTTGATATCCGGATTGGCCTGCAACATGGACTGCATCTTGTCGTGGCCCTTGGTGCGGTCCCAGTCGGCCACTTCGGAAGCCGCCTTTTCGAGGTCCGGATACTGCGTCAGCACGGTCTCGTAGCCATTGGAGCGGGTCGCGGCATTGTTGTCTGAGGGTGCGCCGAAAAGCTCGACATACTTGCCCTTGTCGCCGACGGCTTCCACCCACTGCGTGGCGCCGAGGGCTGCACCCTGCGCGTTGTTGGACACGAGCTGCGCCTTGGCAAGGCCTTCCTGGTTGATCTCGGCATTGACGAGAATGACCGGGATGCCGGCGGCAACGGCTTTCTTGACAGCGCCGACGGAGCCGTCGGCGTTGGCCGGATCGAGGATGATCGCGACCGACTTGTTGGTGATGGCGGTGTCGATCAGGTTGCTTTCGGTGTTGGTGTCGCCCTTGTGCGCGCCGACGGTCGCGGTGTAGCCGAGCTTTTCGGCGGCGGCCTTCGCCACATTGCCTTCGGTCAGCCAGTAGGGGTTCGACGGGTCGTTGACGATCACCGTCATCAGGCCCTCGGCATAGGCGGTGCTGGCAAACATCGTTGCGGCAGCGGCGGCTGCCATCAGCAGGCGGCTTGCTTTTTTCATCATGGTCTCTCTCCCGGTTGAAATGCGGTTCGGTTGTGCCGGTCACCCGGCGGTGCTTGTCCGTGGCCGGACCCCTGCCTCTCCTTGAGAAGGCAGAAAGCCGGTGATGCGGAGAAGGTCGTGTGTCGGTCGCCTTTACTTCGGGCGGCGGCCGTACTGGATGCTGTTGAGCAGAACGGCGAGCACGATGACAGCGCCGGTAAAGACGGTCTGCCAGTAGGAGGACACGCCGATGATGACGAGGCCGTCCGACAGGAAGCCGATGACGAAGGCGCCGAGCATGGTGCCGCCGATCGTGCCGCGTCCGCCGGTCAGCGCCGCGCCGCCGATGACAACGGCCGCAATCGCCGTCAGCTCATAGGTCGTGCCGGCCGTCGGGCCGGCGGAGGTGAGCTGCGACGAAAGGACGAGGCCGGCAATGGCCGCAGAGATGCCCGAAAGCACGTAGACGATGATCTTGACCCGTTTCACCGGCACACCGGAAAGCTCGGCCGCGCGCTCGTTGCCGCCCGACGCATAGAGCCAGCGGCCGAAGGCCGAGCGGCTGAGCATGACGAAGCAGAGGATGGCGAGGAGGGCGAGCACGAGAACGCCGATCGGCACACCGAACAGACGGTTGAAGCCCAGCCAGTCGAAGCCGGTATTGCCGAGTTCCGGGCGACCGCCGAGATTGTTGAAGGTCAGGCCGTTGGTCATCAGTAGCGCCACGCCGCGTGCGACATAGAGCACGCCGAGGGTCGCCACGAAGGCGGGAACGCGGAAATAGGCAATGAGCACGCCGTTGACGGCGCCGACGAAGGCGCCGAGCGCGCAGGTGAGAATGACCACGACCCAGACAGGCGGATAGAGCACCACGCCGAACGCATCGAGCGTCACGCCCTGCATCAGATAGCCCGCGACGACGCCGGACAGGCCGAGGGTGGAGCCGACCGAGAGGTCGATGCCGCCGTTGAGGATGACGAGCAGCATGCCGATGGCGAGGATACCGAAGATCGCCACATGCGACGACATGATCAGGAAATTGGCGACGGAGAAATAATAGGGCGACAGCAGCGAGAACACGACGATGATCGCGATCAATGCGAAGAAGGCGCGGCCCTCGAGCAGGAGTTGACCGATATTCATCGTCTTCTTCTGCGGGGTCGGGCGCGCGGATGAGTTGGTTGCCGACATGATCACTGCGTCCTCGTTTCGGGCTCGTGCCCATCTGATCCATGGCCGCCAGCCTTTTCGCCGGATGCCGCCATGATGCTTTCCTTGGTGACGTCGGAGCCGAACTCGGCCGAGATGCGGCCACGGCGCATGACGACGATGCGATGCGCGATGCTCAGGCATTCGCCCACTTCCGATGTCGAATAGATGACGGCGAGGCCCTGGCGGGCGCGCTCGGCGAGCAGCTTGAACACTTCCGACTTCGCCCCGATATCGATGCCGCGGCTGGGCTCGTCGAGCAGCATGACCTCCGGGTCCGTCGCCAGCATCTTGCCGATGACCACCTTCTGCTGGTTGCCGCCCGACAGCGAGCCGATGGGTGCGGCCCCACCATCCGTCTTGATGTGGACCTTGGCGATCGCGTCCGTCACGAGCCCCGCCTCGCTGCGGCGCGAGGTGAAAATGCCCTTGGTAAAGGCGCCGATGCTGGCGAGCGACAGGTTGCTGCCGACGGTCATCGTCTGCACCAGCCCGTCGCGCTGCCGGTCTTCCGGCACAAGCACCAGCCCGTTGTCGATACGCGCTGCGATCGAGAGCCCGGACACGTCCTGCCCGTGCAGCATGACGCGGCCGGCAGACGGTTGCAGCCGGCCGGCCACGCATTCGAGAAGCTCGGTGCGCCCGGCACCCATCAGCCCGTAGATGCAGACGACCTCGCCGGCGCGCACGTCGAGCGAGAGATTGTCGACCACGGAATAGTCGGCGCCCGAGGCATCCGGCACCGACAGGTTCTCGATCGACAGCGCGACCGGCCCGAAGGCATAGCCGGTCGGCGGCGCGCCGAGATCGAAGTTCTCGCCGACCATGTTGCGCACGATCCATTCGAGATCGATCTCGCTCCGCGCCGCATAGGCCGTCATCGTGCCGTCGCGCAGCACCACGGCGTGATGGGTGATCTGCAACGCTTCTTCGAGATGGTGTGAGATATAGACGATGGAAACGCCGCGCGCTGTGAGGTCGCGGATGACCTTGAAGAGCACCTCGACTTCCGACGCGCTCAGCGCCGAAGTCGGCTCGTCCATGATGAGGATGCGGGAATTGACCGACAGGGCGCGGGCAATTTCCACGATCTGCTGCTGCCCGAGGCGAAGCGCCTCGACCGGCGTCAGCGGGTCGATCTCTTCCTCCAGCTCTTCCATCAGAAGCCGCGTCTGCCGTTCTTCCTCGGCGTAATCGACACCGGTCGCGCCCATGATCTCGCGGCCCATGAAGATGTTGTCGCGAACGTTCATGTTCAGCGCCAGCGACAGTTCCTGATGGATGATCGAGACGCCGCTGTCGCGGGCATGCGACGAGGAGGAGAAGGTGACGGGCGCGCCATCCAGCATGATCTCGCCGGAGGTCGGTTGAATGACGCCAGAGAGAATCTTCATCAGCGTCGACTTGCCGGCCCCGTTCTCGCCGAACAGCGTGGTGACCTGGCCGCGACAGATCTCGAAGTTCACGCCTTTCAGCGCGTGGATGCTGCCATAGGACTTGGCAATGTTGCGCGCTTCCATGACGACGGCGCCGTGGTCGCCGGATGTTTTGCGGGCTGTGCTGGCGGTGACGGCGTTCATTTCACGGTCACCATTACCGGTGTCACCAGCCAGTTCTTGGGGTTGATCAGCTTGAAGACGCCGGTGATCTCGACCGTCTTGCCTTCGAGCGCTGTCGGATCGATGTTGCCGAGCGTCTCCTTCTTCATGGCGTTGTTCAGCGCAGAGCCGGCGTTCTGGTACTCGATCTGGTTGGTGAACTGGCCGAACTCGATCTCGCCGGTCGCGTCCCGCAGGTCCGTGCCGTTGATGGCCGGGCCGGTCTGCACCCGCACCACGGTTCCCTCGGGCAGCCCCGTAACGGCGATCGTGTTGGTGCTCGACATCCGCTCGCCGACCGTGCCGGTGAACTTGACCGGAATGACCGGTCCGGTGCTGGTGGCAACGCCGTATTTCGTGCCGGCTGCAGCCTTGTCGGCGGCGATCGCGCTGCCGAGTTCGGCGGCATCGACCGCGCGGCTGACCACGCTGTCGCGCACTTTGGGGAAGTTCTCCGTCCCAAAGGCTTCGGGTGAGAACACGTCGGCGCGCACGTCATGCTCAGAGCCGATCCGCACCACTCTCGTGTCGTAGACCATGGCACCGACGAGGACCACGGCGAGTGCCGCCGCGATCGCGCGTCCGCGGGTCAGGAGAGGGGTGTTCAGCGATTTCGTGTCGGCAACGGTGCTCATGACGAAAGCCTCAAATCTGGAATCGCCTCTCGAAAGAGGCGCAAGGGTCGAATGGACGCCGCAGACTTCCCGCGACGGAGGGACGGTCGGGTCGGGTTTCAGCTCTGGCGAAGGATGACGGGAATGCACCTGTCTGCTGGCAGCGCCTGCCGCGAGAGCAGGGCAGATCGGCGGAACGGGATTGCGGTGCTGGTCATGGCGTCTCCTCCTTCACGCATCCGCCGACGATCTCCTCCCATCGGCCTTCATGCTGGGTGATAACAGATGGTAGGTCTGTGTTATCAACGAGGCAAACAATGATAGAAAAATTTCGAGGTGTCAACGGCTGCGGCTTTCGGAAAGGCATGTTGGTAAGCGCGGAAATTTTGGGTAACGGACGTGTGGCACGCTCGGATGTCGGGGAGGTCGTGCTTATCAGAATTCAGGATCAGGAGGAGGCATTGGCCGCGGGTGTGGCGTTTGACCGGCACGGATGTCGGTTTAGTGAGTTGAAAATATTAAATAATAATCTGATATCTGGTGATATCGGGATGATCTGCAACGTTGTCTGACGCGGCGCTTGCGGGTGTCATTACAGGTGAGAGGGTGACGGAATTATAAAGGTGACTCATTGGGATCGCCTCCAGACGATCTTGACAAATCGCAATCTCTATGAAAAAAAATACGAGAACAGAAAGATATTTCGATGACAATGTTATGTCTGTGAGATATCGATCGTTTCGGTTGGCCGGACGTTTCAGGGGTTCTGCTTTCCCGGTTGATCTCTCTGGAGGCGCCGGCGCCGAACACTCTTCGGAGGAAGAGTTTTGCGAGGATGGGAGGAGTTTCGATGACGCGATGGGCAGGAGCGCGGCTGCGACCCGTTTTGGCGCGCAGGAACCGGCGTCATGCGTGACATCATCATCGGTATCGACGCGGGAACGTCGGTCATCAAGGCCGTGGCCTTCGATCTGGGCGGACGACAGCTCGCCTGCGCATCCGTCCGCAATGTCTATGTCACCGGCGACGATGGCTCCGCCACCCAGTCCCTGACGCAGACTTGGGCGGATTGCGTCTCCGCGCTGAAAGGCCTCTCCGAAAAGATCGACGGCCTTGCGGCAAGAACCGCGGCCCTGGCCGTAACCGCGCAAGGGGACGGAACCTGGCTCGTCGGGCCGGACAACCGTCCCGTCGGCGATGCCTGGCTGTGGCTCGATGCCCGCGCCGCGCCGACCGTGCGCCGCCTTGCCGGCCGCAGCGAGGACCGCGCCCGTTTCGAGGCGACGGGCACAGGGCTCAACACCTGCCAGCAGGGCGCGCAGATGGCGCATATGGACCGGCACCGCCCCGAGCTTCTAGACGGCGCCGATGTCGCGCTGCATTGCAAGGATTGGCTCTACCTGAACCTCACCGGCATCCGCGCCACGGACCCGTCGGAAGCTAGCTTCACTTTCGGCAATTTCCGCACCCGGCGCTACGATGACGTGGCGATCGACAGCCTCGGTCTTGCCCATCGCCGCACCCTCCTGCCGGAGATCATCGATGGCACGGAGGTCATGCACCCGCTCTCCGCCGACGCCGCCCGGGCGACCGGACTTCTCGCGGGAACACCGGTGTCGCTTGGCTATGTCGATATGGTCATGACCGCGCTCGGTGCCGGCGTGCGCACGCGCTCGACGAATGCCGCCTGCTCCACCGTCGGCTCCACCGGCGTCCACATGCGCGCCAAGCCCGTGGACGCGGTGCATCTGAACGCCGAGGGGACGGGCTATGTCATCGCGCTGCCCGTACCCGGCATCGTCACCCAGGTTCAGACGAACATGGGCGCGACCCTGAACATCGACTGGATCCTGCGCCTGGCCGCCGATCTGATGGCGGATGCGGGCCGGCAGGTCGCGTTTTCCGATCTCGTCGGGCGGATCGAGCACTGGCTGGAAACGACGCGGCCCGGCGCGCTGCTCTATCATCCCTATATTTCCGAGGCCGGCGAACGCGGACCCTTCGTCAATGCCAATGCCCGCGCCGGCTTTATCGGCCTTTCCACCCGCCATGGCTTTCCCGACATGCTGCGCGCGGTGGTCGAGGGGCTGGGCATGGCGACGCGCGATTGCTACGCGGCCATGGGCGCGATGCCGGAGGAACTGCGGCTGACCGGCGGTGCCGCCCGTTCCCGCGCGCTGCGCAGCGTCCTTGCCGCCTCGGTCGATGCTCCGGTTCGCATCTCCGACCGCGAGGAGGCAGGGGCCGCCGGTGCCGCGATGATGGCGGCCGTGGCCCTCGGTGTATACCCCACCATGGATGCCTGCATCGACGAATGGGTGAGCCCGCTCTTGGGGCAGGCCGAAGCGGCCGATCCCGATCTCGCCCGCCACTACGACCGCCTCTATCCGGCCTATGTCGCGGCGCGCCAGTCGCTTGCGCCCGTATGGGAAACGCTGGCCGACGAGCATGGGCAGGCGAGCCCCGAGAAAGACGAGACGACGGCCGTTTTAGGCCTTGCCGACACGACGACGCGCGACGACGCGTCCCACCTTTGAGGAGCCTGACATGACAGAAGCAAAGACGGTCGATCTCTTCGTGATCGGCGGCGGCATCAACGGCGCCGGCATCGCGCGCGATGCCGCAGGCCGCGGCCTCCAGGTCATCCTCTGCGAAAAAGGGGATCTGGCAGAAGGCACGTCGTCGCGCTCCGGCAAGCTCGTCCATGGCGGCTTGCGCTATCTCGAATATTACGAATTTCGGCTGGTGCGCGAGGCGCTGATCGAGCGCGAGGTTCTCCTCAATTCGGCAAGCCACATCATCTGGCCCATGCGCTTCGTGCTGCCCCACAGCCCGGACGACCGTCCCGCCTGGCTCGTCCGGCTCGGCCTCTTCCTTTACGACCATCTCGGCGGCCGCAAGCGCCTGCCCGGCACCCGCTCGCTCGATCTGCATCGCGATCCCGAGGGCGCGCCGATCCTCGACAAATATACCAAAGGCTTCGAGTATTCCGACTGTTGGGTGGACGACGCCCGCCTCGTGGTGTTGAACGCGCTCGACGCGGCCGAGCGCGGCGCAACGGTGCTGACGCGCACCGCCTGCATCAGCGCCCGCCGGGAGGACGGCGGCTGGCGCGTGGAGACGCGCAACGAGCGCACCGGGGAAATATCGTCCTTCCGGGCGAAGGTTCTCGTCAATGCCGGCGGCCCCTGGGTCAACGATATCGTCGGCAGGGTCGCAGGCTCCAACAGCAGCCGCAACGTGCGCCTCGTCAAGGGTAGCCACATCGTCGTGCCGAAGTTCTGGGACGGTCAACAGGCTTATCTCGTGCAGAACCACGACAAGCGGGTCATCTTCATCAACCCTTACGAGGGCGACAAGGCGCTGATCGGCACCACCGACATTCCTTATGAAGGCCGTCCGGAAGAGGTGCAGGCCGAGGAGAAGGAAATCGATTACCTGCTCGCCGCCGTGAACCGCTACTTCAAGGAGAAGCTGCGCCGCAGCGATGTGCTGCACAGCTTCTCCGGCGTTCGTCCGCTCTTCGACGACGGCAAGGGCAACCCGTCTGCCGTCACGCGCGACTATGTCTTCGAGCTTGACGAGACCGGCGGCGCCCCGATGCTCAACATCTACGGCGGCAAGATCACGACCTTCCGCAAGCTCTCCGAACACGCCATCCAGAAGATCGCCGGCTTCTTTCCAAACATGAAGGGCGACTGGACTCGGGGAGCGACGCTGCCGGGCGGCGAGATCCCGAACGCCGATTACGTGCAGTTCACTGAACGGATGCGCAGCGACTACCCCTGGATGCCGCGCGCACTGGTCAACCACTACGGCCGCCTCTATGGCGCCCGCGTTAACCGCATCGTCAAGGGTGTGACATCGCTCGACGGGCTCGGCCGCCACTTCGGCGGACAACTCTACGAGGCCGAGGTGCGCTATCTCGTTGCCAACGAATGGGCGGAGACGGCCGAAGACGTGCTCGTGCGCCGCACCAAGCAGAACCTGCATCTGACGGAAGCCGAGCGGACGGCGTTTGCGGACTGGTTCGACGCGCATGTCGCGCTGGCGGCCTGAGGATCGATCATGAAGCTGACCCTGTCGCTCAACACCAATCCGCTGGTCAACCGGTTCGCCGAGCCGGACGACCTGATCGATACCGTGGCGCGTGAACTGAAGATCCGCGATCTGCAGCTGACGCACGAGTTCATCAATCCGAGCTGGCCCGCACCCGTCATCCGCCGCCTGACGCGGGATATGCGGGCGGCTCTCACGCGGACCGGCGTGCGCATCACTTCGGGCATGACGGGTCCCTACGGACGCCTCAACCATTTCGGCCACCCCGACCGGGACGTGCGGCGCTATTATGTCGACTGGTTCAAGACCTTTGCCGATATCACGGCGGATCTCGGCGGCGTCTCGGTCGGCACGCAGTTCGCCATCTTCACCTATAAGGATTTCGACAATCCCGCCCGGCGCGAAGAGCTCGTCAAGATCGCCATCGACTGCTGGTCGGAGGTTGCCGAGCATGGCAAGGCGGCCGGTCTTCACTACATCTTCTGGGAGCCGATGAGCGTCGGGCGCGAGTTCGGCGAGACGATTTCCGAATGCATACGCTTGCAGGACCGGCTGACGGCGGCTGATATGGCGATTCCCATGTGGATGATGGCCGATATCGATCATGGCGACGTGACCTCGCCCAATCCCGACGATGTCGATCCCTATGCCTGGGCGCGCGCGGTGCCAAAGCTCTCGCCGATCATCCATATCAAGCAGAGCCTGATGGATAAGGGTGGCCACAGGCCTTTCACGTCCGAGTTCAACGCCCGTGGCCGGGTGCATCCCGCGCCGCTGCTGGAAGCACTCGCCGAGGGAGGTGCCGAGGACAACGAGATCTGCCTCGAGCTGTCCTTCAAGGAGCGCGATCCGAACGACCGTCAGGTGATCGAACAGATCGCGGAAAGCATCGCCTTCTGGGCGCCGCATATCGATACGGGCGCTGCCGACCTCAACATCGGATAGGCCCGATGTTCGTGGAGGCGGGAGCTGAAATGACGTGCAGGCGTGAGGGACGGGGTATATGGCAGAAGTGAGGGCGAAACGGATCGGCCTGCGGCAGGACGTTGGCGATCGGAAGCCTTTATAGAACGCCAGAAGCCTCAACAGAACGCATGACAGGACACATGGCCGGAAACCGACGCCCCATCGACCCCGAGGAATCGCTCGCAACCCGCGCCGCCTGGCTGCACTATGTCGGCGGCATGACCCAGGCGGCCGTCGCCAAGATGCTCGGCCTGCCCTCCGTCAAGACCCACCGGATGATCGCGCGCGCCGTGGCCGACGGCATGGTCAAAGTCACCATCGATGGCGACATCGTCGAATGCGTCGATCTGGAGGCGCGACTCGCCGAGCGCTACGGCCTCGAATATTGCGAAGTCGCGCCGGACATGCGCGAGGAGGGCCTGCCGCTGCGGGCGCTCGCCTATGCCGGCGCATCCTATCTGCGGCGCGAGATCGAGCGCGGCGAGCACGCGATGATCGGTCTCGGCCATGGCCGCACGCTGGCCGCCGCCGTGCGCCACATGCCGCGCCTTTCCGCCACCACGGTCTCCTTCGTGTCCCTCCTCGGCGGCGTGACCCGCAACTATGCCATCAACCCGCATGACGTGATGCACCAGATCGCGGAGAAGACCGGGGCGACGGCTTATGTCATGCCGGTCCCCTTCTTTGCCAACACGGCAGAGGATCGCGAGGTTCTTCTCGCCCAGCGCGGCGTCGGCGAGGTCTTCGCGCTTGCCGAAGGCGCCGACCTCAAATTCGTCGGTATCGGCACGGTAGAGCCTGCAGCCCAGCTGGTCGCCTCCGGCATGATCGAGCCGCGCGAGATCCGCGAGATCTCTGGCAACGGTGCGGTCGGCGAACTGCTCGGCCATTTCTTCGATGCCCGCGGCCGCTTGCTTGAGACCATGCTGACGGCCCGCACGCTCTCGGTTTCGTTCCACTCCGCGAAGGCCGATCGCATCGTCGCCATCGCCGGCGGCCCGGGCAAGGTGGAGGCGATCCGCGCGGTTCTCACCAGCCGCCGCCTGTCCGGCCTCATCACCGACGAGCCTACTGCGCAGGCCCTGCTCGACGTGGAGTGATCCTAACTGTTGAACGTCAGGAAACGGTGGAAAAGCTGTGCAGCATAAATGCGCGGACGATGCTTTCCATTCGACGTGACGAACACATCTATGCTGTTACGCGGGGCCGCACGGCACGCCCGTGACGCTGCTGCGCGAGGGACTATGGCCAGACCGACGGTGAACACGTTCCTGCTGCAGGCGCGCAACGAGGTGCGACAGAGCGCGGGGATGATCATCGTCGCCATGCTTTTCGTCGCCTTCGCCTCCATAGGCGCCTCGGTTCTTCTGTCCCAGCGGGAGCGCCAGGCGCAGGAGGCCATCGCCCACACGATCGGCAATGAGCGGCGGATCTCGACGCTGCAATCGCTGCTTCAAGATGCGGAGATCGGGCAGCGCGGCTATCTCATCACGCAGGACCGGACCTATCTGGAGCCCTATGAGGCCTCGATCGAAGAGATCGACCGCATGATGGAAGAGCTTGCCACAGGGCTCTCCGACAATACGCGTCAGGATGCCAACGTCGCCGTCCTGCGCTCGCTGATCGTCCAAAAATTGTCGGAGCTGCGCCAGAGTATCGACCGTCAGCGCGAGGGCGATACGGCAGGGGCGCTGGCCATCATGAAGACCGGCCAGGGCAAGATGCTGATGGACGGTGTGCGCAACGCGCTGAAGACCATGCGGGCCGAGGAAAGCAACCAGCGTATGCAGCGCGTGGCCGACGCCCAGCAGGCCAGTGCCCGCATGGAGATGGTGGTGTTTGCTCTAGCGCTGCTCACCGCCGTCTTCGCGCTGGTCGCCGTGCGCGCCACCGCCCGCCGCGCCCGTTCCGCCGAACTGACGCGCGACGAGCTGCTCTCGCGGCTCGACCGGCGGCTTCTTGCGATCATGGCGGCCGATGTCGTCGGTTACTCCCGGCTGATGGAGGGCGACGAGACACGGACGCTGGCAAGCCTGAAGATCGTGCGCGACCGCATCGATCCGATCATCGAGCATCACAGCGGCTCGATCGTCAACACGGCGGGCGACAGCGTTCTCGCCGCCTTCGCCAGCGCTCTCTCGGCCATCGACTGCGCGATCGAGATTCAGCAGGCGATGGCGCAGGCAAATGCGCAGCTCGATGACGATGCGCGGCTGACGTTCCGGATCGGCATCAATGTCGGCGATGTCGTGGTGCAGGATGGCGACGTCTTCGGCGATACGGTCAATGTGGCGGCAAGGCTGGAAGCCCTCGCCGAACCGGGCGCGATCTGCATTTCCCGCGCGGTGCGCGATCATGTCCGCAAGCAGCGCCCCCTGACCTTCGACGACCTCGGCTTTCAGCATGTGAAGAACATCGCCCAGCCGATCAGCGCCTTTCGCGTGCGGGTTCAGGCCGTGTAGAAGACCGGTCCAGACAACGCGCTTCCCCGCCATCTCTCAAGCGTCAACACAGCCGGAAAACTCATGCCGACGTTCCTCTCCCCCGTCATGCTCACCTGGGGCATCTCAGCCCTTGCCGTCGCCGGCGTCATCACCCGGCCGTTCCATCTGCCGGAGGCCGTGTGGGCGGTGGCGGGTGCTGCGGTCATCGCGGCGCTCGGGCTCATGCCGCTATCGGCCGTCTGGAGCGGCATCGCCCGTGGCTATGACGTCTATCTGTTCCTGATCGGCATGATGCTGTTGTCGGAGCTTGCCCGCAAGGAAGGCCTGTTCGACTGGCTGGCCGCCATCGCGACGCGGCACGCAAAGGGGTCGTCGAAGCGGTTGTTCTTCCTCATCTATGCGGTTGGCGTGCTCGTCACCATGTTCCTCTCCAACGATGCCACGGCCGTGGTGCTGACGCCGGCCGTCTATGCCGCCACGCGGGCGGCGAAGGTTGCAAACCCGCTGCCTTACCTGCTGATCTGCGCCTTCATTGCGAATGCCGCGAGCTTCGTGCTGCCGATTTCCAATCCCGCCAACCTTGTGATCTTCGGCGGCGGCGAGATGCCGCCGCTCGGGGAATGGCTGCGCACCTTCACGCTGCCCTCCATCGTGGCGATTGCCGTTACATATGTAACGCTTGCCTTCACACAGCGCCGGGCCATCGCTTCGGAAACCGTCGCCGCCGATGTGCCGATGCCGATATTGTCGCCCGCCGCCCGCGTCGCAGGGGTCGGCCTTGCGCTGACGGCCATCGGCCTCGTGATCGTCTCCGCGCTCGATCTCGATCTCGGCCTGCCCACCCTGGTTGCCGGCATCGCCACGACGCTCCTGATCGTCGTCGTCAATCGCGAACCGCCTGTCGACGTCGTCAAGGGTATCTCGTGGAGCGTGCTGCCGCTGGTCGCCGGTCTCTTCGTCATCGTGGAGGCGCTCAGCGGCACCGGTCTCGTCGGCATGTTCAGTGATCTCCTCGCCCGCAACGCGGCGACCTCGCCCGCGTGGACGGCTGGCGTTGCCGGTATCGGTGTCGGCTTTGCGGCAAACCTCGTCAACAACCTGCCGGCCGGGCTCTTTGCCGGCAGCGCCGTTCAGGCCGCGGGTGCGCCGAGCCTTGTTGCGGCCGCCATCCTCATCGGCGTCGATCTCGGCCCCAATCTTTCCGTCACCGGCTCGCTCGCCACCATCCTCTGGCTCACCGCCCTGCGCCGCGAGGGCATCGAGATCGGCACGTGGGCTTTCCTGAAGCTCGGGGCCGTGGTGATGATCCCGGCGCTCCTCCTCTCCATCGCCACGCTCGTCGGCCTATCCCTATTGTGATGCGCGTGCGCTGCAGCAAAAACCCGGGACATCGGGGTGATCCCGTGCCATAAGGCGACCCGAAACGCACTTAGGCCCGACCGATCATGATCCGCATCGAAAACATCTCCAAGCAGAACAGCCACCGCCTCCTCTTCATCGAGGCCTCGGCGGCCCTCAACAAGGGCGAGAAGATCGGCCTCGTCGGCCCGAACGGAGCCGGCAAGACGACGCTGTTCCGCATGATCACCGGCTCCGAGCTGCCCGACGAGGGGCAGGTCGCGACCGAGAAGAACGTGACGATCGGCTACTTCAATCAGGACGTCGGCGAGATGTCCGGCCGCAGCGCCGTGGCCGAGGTCATGGAGGGCGCCGGCCCCGTCAGCATCGTTGCGGCCGAATTGCGCGACCTCGAAGCGGCCATGTCCGACCCCGACCGCATGGACGAAATGGACTCGATCATCGAGCGCTATGGCGAGGTGCAGGCGCGCTATGAGGAACTGGACGGCTACGCGCTGGAGGGGCGCGCCCGCGAGGTGCTCGACGGCCTCTCCTTCAGCCAGGAGATGATGGACGGGGATGTCGGCAAGCTCTCGGGCGGCTGGAAGATGCGCGTGGCGCTCGCCCGTATTCTTCTGATGCGCCCCGACGTCATGCTGCTCGACGAACCGAGCAACCATCTGGATCTCGAAAGCCTGATCTGGCTGGAAAGCTTCCTGAGGACCTATGACGGCGCGCTGCTGATGACGTCGCACGACCGCGAATTCATGAACCGCATCGTCACCAAGATCATCGAGATCGACGGCGGTTCGCTCACCAGCTATTCCGGCGATTACGGCTTCTATGAGCAGCAGCGGGCGCTGAGCGAAAAGCACCAGCAGGCGCAATTCGAACGACAGCAGGCTATGCTTGCCAAGGAAATCAAGTTTATCGAGCGCTTCAAGGCGCGGGCGTCGCATGCTTCGCAGGTGCAGAGCCGCGTCAAGAAGCTCGAGAAGATCGACCGCGTCGAGCCTCCGAAGCGCAGGCAGACGGTCGCCTTCGACTTCCTGCCGGCGCCCCGCTCGGGCGAAGACGTCGTCAATATCAAGCAGGTCCACAAGGCCTATGGCTCGAGAACCATCTATGACGGGCTCGACTTCATGGTCCGCCGACGCGAGCGCTGGTGCATCATGGGCATCAACGGTGCCGGAAAATCGACGCTGCTGAAGCTCGTGACGGGCACGACGACACCCGACAAGGGCACGGTTACCGTCGGGGCCAGTGTTAAGGTCGGCTATTTCGCACAGCATGCCATGGATCTGCTTGACGGCGAGAGCACGGTTCTCCAGTGGCTGGAAGAGCAGTTTCCCAAGGCCGGTCAGGCGCCGCTCAGAGCCCTGTCGGGCTGCTTCGGCTTTTCCGGCGATGATGTGGACAAGCGCTGCCGGGTTCTTTCGGGCGGCGAAAAGGCTCGCCTCGTCATGGCGGCGATGCTGTTCGATCCACCGAATTTCCTCGTGCTCGACGAGCCGACCAACCACCTCGACCTCGACACGAAGGAAATGCTGATCAAGGCGCTGTCGGCCTATGAAGGCACGATGCTGTTCGTCTCGCACGACCGTCATTTTCTCGCGGCGCTGTCCAACCGCGTGCTGGAGCTGACGCCCGATGGCATCCATCAATATGGCGGCGGATATACCGAATATGTCGAGCGGACGGGGCAGGAGGCACCCGGCATACACGTTTAGGCTGCATTGAAACGAACGGGTCGCATTTTGCCCCGGAACCGCTCTGTTTTTCCTTCGATGTCGCCACATATGACAGTCTATGCCGCGACGATCGCCGTCATCGCGTGGACGATAGTGTGTCATCAGGGGAGAATTTACGTGCGTCTCAAGTCTACACTCATCGCGGCTGCAGCCGCGGCCATGTCGTTTGCCGCCGCAGCCCAGGCCCAGGTCGTCGTGTCCTCCAAGATCGATACCGAAGGCGGCGTGCTGGGCAACATCATCCTGTCGGTCCTCAATGCGAACGGCATCAAGACGACGGATCGCGTGCAGCTCGGTGCAACGCCGGTCGTGCGCAAGGCGATCACATCCGGCGAGATCGACATCTATCCGGAATATACGGGCAATGCCGCCTTCTTCTTCGAGAAGGCCGAAGACCCCGCCTGGAAGGATGCAGCCAAGGCCTATGAGGAGGCCAAGAAGCTCGACTACGACGCCAACAAGATCGTCTGGCTGACACCGTCGCCGGCGAACAACACCTGGGCCGTTGCGATCCGCAAGGATGTCGCCGACAGCGCCAAGGTCAAGACCTTCTCCGACTTCGGCAAATACGTCACGGATGGCGGTACGGTGAAGCTCGCGGCCTCTTCGGAATTTGTGAATTCCGCAGCCGCCCTGCCGGCCTTCCAGACCACCTACGGCTTCACCCTGAAGCCCGACCAGCTGATCACGCTGTCGGGCGGCGACACGGCGGCGACCATCGCAGCGGCCGCCAACCAGACGAACGGCGCCAATGCGGCCATGGTCTACGGCACGGATGGCGGCATCGCACCGTCGGGCCTCGTGGTTTTGGAAGACGACAAGGGCGTGCAGCCCGTCTACCAGCCCGCGCCGATCATCCGCGAAGCCGTTCTGAAGGAAAATCCCGAGATCGAGACGCTTCTGAAGCCCGTCTTTGAAAAGCTCGATCTCGTGACCCTGCAGGACCTGAACGGTCGCGTGCAGGTGGGCGGCGAGCCGGCCAAGGCCGTGGCCGAGGACTTTCTGAAGAAGAACGGCTTTCTGAAGTAAGCGACGGGGCCGGGAGACGTTGATCTCCCGGCCGGCTCTCTGACATTGAACGATGGTGGCGGACGGCGAGCGCATCGATCTCGGACGACGCCCTTGCGATGCAGCCGGTACCAGAATGAAAAGTCCCGGCGTCCGAGCCACTTGCGGCACCGGGCAATCCTTCCGAAACGTCAGGAGAGGCATGCGCATCCGCTTCGACAAGCTCGGCGTCCTGATCGCCATCCTCCTTGGCCTCGGTGCGTTCCTTGCGCCGTTCGCGACGTTCCGCGCCAACCGGATCGTCCCCGGCAGCCCGCGCTCCATCCTCGAATCCCTGCCGCCCGTGTGGGGAACGGCTCTCATGATCGCCCTCGGCGTGGCGGCTGTGCTCGCCATCCTCAAGACATCGGCGGCAGTCAGGCTCGCTGTCGCCGCTCTCGGCCTGCTCGCGCTGATGCTGCTCATCGGCACGGCGGGAAGCGTCCTGACGCCGGAAGGCAATACCTATGCGCGGGTGTCTCCGGCATCCGGTTTCTGGACACTGCTCTTCGCCTTTCTGCTGCTTGCGGCCGATGCCATCACGCGCATGAAGCCGAAGCCCGCGGTCCGGGTGCTCCTGCTGGGCGTGACGCTCGGTGTGCTCGCCGCCATCCTCGCTTCCGGTCGGTGGGACGCGCTGTCGCTCCTCAAGGAATATTCCGGCCGGGCGGATGTCTTCTGGAACGAAGCGGCCAAGCATGTAACGCTCGCCATCGGCTCGCTCGTTGCCGCGGTCGTCGTCGGCCTGCCGCTCGGCATCCTCTGTCACCGGGTGCGGCCGCTGCGGGCCGGGGTGCTGAACGTCCTCAATCTCATCCAGACGATCCCTTCCATCGCGCTGTTCGGCATCCTGATCGCGCCGCTCGGCTGGATCGCGGTCAACGTTCCCGGTGCCTATGCGATCGGCGTGCGCGGCATCGGCGCGGCACCTGCCTTCGTGGCGTTGTTTCTCTATTCGCTGCTGCCCGTCGTCGCCAACACGGTGGTGGGCCTTGCGGGCGTGCCGCGCGAGGCGAACGAGGCGGCGCGCGGCATCGGCATGACGGGCGCACAGCGCCTGCTGCGGGTCGAATTTCCGCTGGCCCTGCCGGTCATTCTCACTGGCATCCGCATCGTCCTCGTGCAGAATATCGGCCTTGCGACCATCGCGGCGCTGATCGGCGGCGGGGGCTTCGGCGTCTTCGTCTTCCAGGGCATTGGCCAGACCGCCATGGATCTTGTGCTGCTTGGCGCGGTGCCGACGGTGCTTCTGGCCTTTTCCGCCGCCATCATCCTCGATGCCCTCATCGATATCAACGCGCCGCTCAACCGCGCAGGCAGGACCGCATGATCGAGATCGACGGCATCACCAAGCGATATGGCGACAACACCGTCGTCAACAATGTCACGATGACCATCAACCCGCGCACCGTCACCGTGATCGTCGGCACGTCCGGCTCCGGCAAGACGACGTTGCTGCGCATGATCAACCGTCTCGTCGAGCCGACCTCGGGCACGATCCGCCTTGATGGCGAGGACAACCGCTCCGTTCCCGGTTTCGAGCTGCGCCGCCGCATCGGCTATGCCATCCAGGGCCATGGCCTGTTCCCGCATCGCACGGTGGCCGAAAACATCGCGACGGTGCCCGTGTTGCTCGGCTGGGACACAGTGCGCATCAAGGCCAAGGTGGCGGAGTTGCTGGCGCTGTTCCAGCTCGATCCGGATACCTTTGCAGATCGCTTTCCGCATGAACTCTCAGGCGGACAGCAGCAACGTGTCGGCGTGGCGCGTGCGCTCGCGGCAGAGCCGAACGTGCTCCTCATGGACGAGCCTTTCGGCGCGCTCGATCCGATCATCCGCGCCAAGGCGCAGGAGGATCTGCTGGCGATCCAGCGGCTGCTCGGCACGACCATCATCCTCGTGACGCACGACATGGAGGAGGCGTTCCACCTCGCAGACCGTATTGCCGTCATGGACAAGGGCGAACTCGTCCAGTACGGCCCGCCGGCCGAGCTGGTCGAGCGCCCCGCGACCGATTTTGTCGAGACCCTGATCGGCGCCACGGAGCGTCCGTTCCGCATGCTGTCGATCGACACAGTGGGCGCCGCTGCCGAACCCGGAGATGCGCAGGGCGCTGCTATCGCCGCAGCGACGACCCAGCGCGATGCGCTTGCCGAACTTCTGTGGAGCGGCCGGGATGCCGCACCGATTACAGGCGCCGACGGTCAGCCGATCGGCCGGATCACGCTCGATGGGCTGGTCCGGCGTGCTGCGAGGCGCCGATGACGGTTTCTCCCACGACGGCCGACCGTGCAGCGGCGCGTCCGCGGGCAAGAGCATGGATACCGCTCGCACTGCGGGCATTGCTGCTCGGCACGCTTCTTACCTTCCTCATTGCGCCCTCGATCTTCGAGCCGATCCTGAAGCCGCTGGTGCAGGACAATGCGCCGGCCATCTACAATCAGGGCAGTCTCTTCAACCTGACGCTGCTGCACTTGCGCATTGTCGCCATCGCCACGACAGCGGCTATTCTGGTTGCGGTCACCCTCGCCATTCTTGTGACGCGGCCGTTCGGAGCAGAATTTCTCGCTTTGTCGCGCAGCCTCGTCAATGTCGGGCAGACCTTTCCCCCGGTCGCGGTGCTCGCGCTTTCGGTGCCCGCCCTCGGCTTCGGGGAGAAGCCGACACTGGTGGCGCTCTTTCTCTATGGTTTGCTGCCGATTTTCGAGAACACCCTGACGGCACTGACCACTTTGCCGCCAGCCGTGATGGAGGCCGCGCGGGGCGCGGGTATGACGGATAGACAGCGCCTGTTCCGGGTGGAGCTTCCGCTGGCAGCACCCGTTATTCTCGCCGGGATCCGACTGTCGATCACCGTCAGTCTCGCTACGGCGACGATCGGCTCGACCGTTGCAGCGCGGACCCTTGGCGAGGTCATCATCGCCGGCCTCCAGTCCAACAACCTCGCCTTCATCCTGCAAGGCGGCCTCATCGTCGGCGCGCTCGCCGTGCTCATCTACGACGGTCTCTCGGCGCTGGAAGCCCGCCTGCGCCGCCGCGCCGGCCTCTGACCTGGCCAGACAAGTCCGTTCTTAACCGGACAAAGACGAAGCCATAGTGGGAATTAATGCGCGCGGAGCCTCTGCAGGCTCGAATCGGGGAAGGTGAGACCATCGAAGGTGCTGTCGCCTTCCTGAAGTACGGAGCGCAAAGCGAGATCGAGGCAAAGCACCGCATCTTCCATATTGAGATCGATCGCATTCTGCCGGGCGAACAGGATCAGTCGGGCGAGGGCCCGGACTTCCTGAGGGTCTCGCTCTGCGTGAGCGACGTCGATATGTTTCGCGTGGGGATTGCTGAGTGTCATGTTCCAAGCCGTTCCGTTGTCCCGGAAGAACTGTAGCGACTGACGCAGGAAAACGCGCGTGACACAGCCGTGACATGCAAAGCGTGACCTGTCACAAGCCCGTGAAAGTTCTTCAAGACATTAGACGTTTCGCATTTTCGCGGTTCATGAGGTCCCGCCAGAGCGTCGTCTCCTGGAAAACCCAGTCGGGCTTTTCGCGCGACCGTCCGACGTCATGCGCTTTCATGGCGGCGATGAGTAGCAGGGCGTCATCACGCTTCCTGTTGTGCGCACAGGCCTTCAGTTCGGCTTCGAGCCGCTTGCGAAGCGTCATGTCCTGCAGCGTGACGCGATCCGCGATGGTCGCCCAAGTCCGGTCCTTGAAATGCAGCTGCCGTGCCGCCGCCTCGATCCGGTTGCAGATGTTCGGTGTAAGCCCGGCCGGTAGATCGGGCAGCTGCAGCGTGGCGAGAATATTGACCAGGGGTTCGGTGAGGCTCACCCACCCCAGCTCCGCGGGCGCGTGAAGCTGCGCCACA
The DNA here is from genome assembly GCF_900067135.1 of Rhizobium sp. 9140. Classification (NCBI taxonomy): domain Bacteria; kingdom Pseudomonadati; phylum Pseudomonadota; class Alphaproteobacteria; order Hyphomicrobiales; family Rhizobiaceae; genus Rhizobium; species Rhizobium sp. 9140. Next base: position 989,519 of record NZ_FJUR01000001.1, read on the forward strand.
TCGGCATCGTCCACCAGCGTGCCATCGGCATAGGCCTGCGCAATGGTGCCGACGCCGACCATTCCGAAGGCACGACACTCCGCAGCCCGGAGCGCACCCATGCTGGCCGCACCGAAGACCGCGACGCCCTCGGACAATGCGTAGAGGATCTCCTTGTGCCAGACCGGCGCCGTATATTCGAACCCGCCATCGACCAGACCGATCGCGGCGGCGCCATCGCGCACGGCGCGATAGAGATCGCCCTGGATCGCCGGCGGTCGGATGTCGAGGCCGGGCGCGACCCGCGCGGCATCCGGCAGCGTCGGCCCGATGAACAGAACCTTCATGCTCGCCTCATCATTGTGTCAGTGCCTGGCGGAGCGCGCGCGTCCCGTATCGCTGCCTCCGCTTCCCCTCGGGATTTTCGAGCGCGGGTGCGAGAACCTTGACGACGGCAAAGGGAAGGTCGGGGCGGGAGAGCCGCACCGCGATCATCGGGCCGGCCCGCCGCGCATGGAGATGATCGAGCAGGGTCTCGGGCGTGCACGCAGGCCGGTCGGGAACCTCCCGTGTGCCGGGCGCCGCCATCATGGCTTGTCGGGTGCTGTCGGCCAAGGGTCGGTCGTAGTCGGCGGGAAACACGTCGTCCCGCGCACCGCTGATATAGGTCAGGCGCGACTGGGCGCTTTCCGTCATGGCGCGGAGGGCTGCCTGCCGGGGCAGGGGGTGCGCGCCGCATCCAAACGTCACGTCCACATGCCGCAGCCGCCCCGAGAAGGACGTTCGGAAAGGGCCGAGGAACGCGGAAAAGCAGGGAATGTCGAGGTCGCCGGTCACGTCGAACAGACGCAGCGTCAGCCCCGCATCCGCGATTCGGCGTTCCAGCTCGTGGATGGCCGGGCAGTCGAAACCGGCAGGGTCCACGCAGGTCGCCTGTCGCGCCATCAGGGGGCGCAACTGCCAGAGCGCATGTGCATCGCGCTCCACGCGCTCCATCAGCCCATGAAGGATCGCCTCCTCCACCGTGTTGCCGGAGGCAAGCCCGTCGGAGGATTGCCAGTAGCGACTGTCCCGGATCGTCCGGTCGAGGACAACGGCCTGCCAGGGCACGAAGATCGTCTCCCCGCTGACAAGATCCTGTCCCGCGACCCAGTCCGTCTCCTCGTCTGCCGAAAGCGGATCATGGCCGGATGCCACCAATCCCGCCAGCGCATGAAAAGCCTGTCCGCGACGCGTCAGGTCCGCCATGCTCGTTTTGAGCACCGCAACAGCGGGATCGCAGGCCACCGCACGTTCCAGCGCTTCCATGACGGCGGATGTCCGTGCATCCGCATCCGTCGCACCCTTGCCCTGCGCCACGACGATGGATTTGGCATTGGGCGTGTAGGCGCACCAGACGGGAATGCCGATGCGGTCGAGCGAGGTATGCCGCGCCACCCGCGTGATGCCGAAATCGGCAAGGAAAGGTGAAACGCGGTCGAAGGTCTCGGCCGCGGTGCACTGTCTGGCGAAGCTTTGAAGGCGCAATGGCGTCAGTCGAAGAGGCCTGAGAAGGCCTTGTCGGCCGGATCGAGCGCGACGGCGAAGTCCACGCCGCGGATGAATGGCGCGCTGGACGAGCGCAGTTCGCCCGCTCGACCGTCCGTGTCCTCAAGCGGCTTTACAGTGCCCGCCTCGACATCGGCGACATAGAGCTGGCTATCCCCGGGAAAGCCGAAAACGACAGTTTTGGACATGCGATTTCCTTCGTGGCGAGAATGAAAAGACAACCGGCTGCGGCCTGAGGTTGAGTGCGGCAGCGACGGTCCCGGCAGGATCGACAGGCGATTCTGCCGTTAATATCCTGCCCTTGAAAGACCTTCACGGTAAAGCTCTTTCTGCCAGGTTTCGCGTATCGGTAGAACCGACAGCCAACGATCGAGGTCGAAATGCGGGTTGGCTTCGCGGTCCTTGCGCCGGTATCGCCGCGCCGTTGCGATGTCTCCGAGCATGGCGAAGGCGGCCGCTCTCAGGCGGTCGGCAGATGACTGGTGGGCCATTCTGCCGATATAATCGATGGCATCCTGATAATGGCCGACGAAGTAGCTCGCACCCGCCGCACTCCAGAAGTAATCGTCCGGGCTCAGCGGATTGAGCTCGATCGCCCGCTTTATCTTGCGCAGGCCCTCGTCTGGCCGCGAGGCATGAACGAGCGAGTCGGCATAGCTGTAGATCGCATCCGCGTAATGCGGGCTCAGGGCTTCCGCGCGCGCCAGGGCCTCGAGGCTCTCGTCGAGGTCGCCGAGATAGAGCTTGGCAACGCCGAGTTCCTTGTAGCCGGCAGCACTTTCGGGATCCTGCTCGATGGCGAGCCGGGCATGATCCTCTGCCTTGTGGAGAAGGCCCTTGTCGCCGCGCGCCGTCAGGACCCACTCCAGCGAATAGGTGCGCGCGAGCCCGACAAAGCTTGGTGCAAAGTCCCGCCGATACTGAAGCGCCTCGCGAAAGCCGCGGCGTGCACCGCGAATAGAGGGCAGGGAGAGATCCTTCGTCTGGCGGGCACCAGAGAGATAGGCGCGATAGGCATCGGGGTGATGTTCGTATTCGACCAGGGGATTCTGATTGCGCTGCAGTTCCGTCGCGATGCTGTCCGCGATGATCGTGGCGATCACCTTGCGGTGCGAGGAAAAGGGAACGTCGAGGTCGAAGCGCTGCGCCCAGATGACCCGATCGAGCGGAACGAAGATGATCTGGACCATCAGGCCTTCCGCACAGAGTGTCGTATCCACGAGATAGGAGACGGCATGTGTTTCCAGCATGGCGATCTTGTCGTTGCTTTCCTGGATCCGCTTGGCGGTGTGGGGCGCGACGATCGAGATGTTGCGCAGGGTGCAGAGGCTGATGGCGATGTCGTCGATCAGGGCGGCGACCGTCCCGGTGAGTGTCCGCGATGCGCCGGCTCGCAAGGCTGGCGGCAAGAGCGCCAGTCTCGGCAGCGATGCCGTCACCGTCAGCGCGCGTTGCACGCGCGGCACGACCTGGGCGTAGACGGGCAGGCGCGTGTCCGATGGTGTGCTTGCAGGCGTGATCGTTGCTCTTAGGGTCGGCGTCGAGGCCTGCCCGTCGGCGGTCGAGAGCATCGCCTGCCGTGCCGAGGGCGCATTATCTTCGAGAAGGGCTCGCACCGGCTCGTCATGCACATTGCGCTCGAGGAGCAGAAAGGCTGCTTCCCGCATCGCCGCGGTATCCGGCCTGGCAGAGGCCTCGCCAGGCAGGGAAAGCAGCCGCTCGCGCAGGACGTGATACTGCGTATCGATCTGCAGATCGGCCCAGCGGCGCAGGGGGCCGTCCGGCAGCTTGCCGCCGAGGAAGCGTTCCCGAAACAGCGCGAGCATGGTTTCGAGCGACGTGTCGTCTCGCCGGAAACAGGCAGCGTCGATGGCCAGGCGCTGTCCGTCGTCACCCAGCGTGATGGATGCGTCGTCGATATCGAGAATCACGCTGCGATAGGCAAGCTGCGCCTTGCGGATGCGCGAGACCATCTTGCGCAGGTTGATGTGCTGCGCCTCGCGGCCGGCTTCCGGCCAGAGTAGGGCCGAGGCTTCGTCCCGTCGCAGGACGGGACGGTCTCCCAGGCGCAGCATGCAAACGAGCAACAAGGCCTTCTGCGGAAAGGCGAGGTCTTCGCCGCACGCCGTTTTCAAGGCCAGGTTGCCGAAGGTCTGCAGCCGCAGCGGTGACATCAGGAGGCGTTGGCGGAAGCCTGCGCGGCGGGAGCATCCGCGGGCTGCCGGGCGGCAGCCTCTTCGCCCTGCGCCAGCGACGTCACGAGGGCAACGACCGTCTTGCGGATGTCGGGGCTCTTGATGGAGGAGAACGCCTTGTTGAGCGAAAGGCCCTCGCGCGTGGACAGAAACGCATTGACCGCGTCGAAATCCGCGGCCTCCGGCCGGGTCTGGTCGCTCGGATTGTCCTGAAAGAAGTAGCTGATCGGCACGCTCAGAATATCGGCGGCGGCCTGCAGCCGGCTCGCGCCCATCCGGTTCACGCCCTTCTCATACTTCTGGATCTGCTGGAAGGTAATGCCCAGCCGGTCGCCCAGCGCAGTCTGGCTCATCCCGAGGATAAGCCGGCGCGCACGAACACGACCTCCGACGTAAATATCGATCGCATGGGGGGCCTTCGCGTTCATAGTCGCTCCTGCAGAAATACCGGCTGAATTCTCGTTTGCGCGAGAATGTATGATTTTTCAGAAAGAGCAATGAGTTTCCCACAGGGTTGCGGCTGCGCGCTCACGGCACTTCTGGTTAGCAAGCGATAACGTTTTCCGCCCGGGTCCGCTACTCTTTTTGGCACGCAAGCAGATCGTCATGTTCGAGGATTGACACGTGCCATTGTCTCGAATGTCGAAAGCTTGGCGATATGCAGGCCCCGCCAACGCTGCACCGAGGGCACATAGATCCTTAGATCTGGGACCTTTATATGTGGAGGTACGAGAGCTGCTTTGGAAACGATGAAGATTTGGTCAATATCTTCGGCAGATTTCGAGTGATATGCTCATGCTGCATAGCTGCACTGCAATATCACGACTTTCGGATCTTCCGCTTTCGCGTATGATCTCCTCATCGAAGCACGCACCTCCTCCCGCGTTCTTCGAGTTTCAGGGCTCCGATCCTCCTCCCCGGACCCCTGTAGGAATAGCGGCACTCCTCCTCCCAGCCGCTGTTCGGTTCTTTTGGAAAGCCTGCCGCACCTCCTCCCGCGGCAGGCTTTTCAGTTTCTGGAGGAGACTTTCCAAGTCCCCATCTGATCCCTCTTCGTCCTGCACCGTTTGTCTGCATGGCCCAAGCGCGCTGGTCTGGCACCACCCCACTCTTGATGCGTAGCCATGCGATGCGCGTCCCGTGGCAGAGCCCTAGACGCATCCTTTTGATGGATCTTGCGTTATCCCGGTATCGTTCGCCAAGAGGAAAAGACCATGTCAAAGCGGGAATTGATCGATACGGGTAAGGACAAGCGCTATGTCCGCCGCGACGAGGAAGGCCGTTTCGAGGAAAGTGTCGATGTCAGCCGCTCGCTGTCTGCCGACGCACGCCATGATGCGAAGACGACGGCGAAGCCTGGAGAGGGTGACAAGGGCGACCGGCATGGCGGCCGACATGGCGACTGACGCTTCGGACTCGATGGCCTACCTTCTTATGGGCAGGCCGCATCGGCTCGGGAGCGGAGGCAGTACATGCGGGTTGCGACCTACAACGTTAACGGTATCAACGGCCGGCTCGACATCCTTCTACGCTGGCTGAAGGAGAGCCGTCCAGACATTGTATGCTTGCAAGAACTAAAAGCCCCACAGGCCAGATTTCCCAAGAAGGCTCTGGAAAAAGCAGGCTATGGCGCCGTCTGGCATGGCCAGAAAGCGTGGAATGGTGTCGCCATTCTTGCGCGCGATGCCGTGCCCGTTCTTACACGGCGCGGCATTCCCGATCGCACGGATGAGGACGAGAGCCGTTACATCGAAGCCATCGCCGGTGGTGTGATCGTCGGTTGCCTCTATGCACCGAACGGCAATCCGTATCCCGGACCAAAATTCACCCGAAAGCTGGATTGGTTTAAGTCACTAACGCACTATGGCGAAACGCTTCTGGAGTTCGGCATGCCGGCCGCACTTATCGGCGACTTCAACGTCATGCCCACGGATCGCGACGTCTACAACCCCGCCCGCTGGCAGGACGACGCGCTCTTCCGCCCCGAGGTCCGTAAAGCCTATCGCGACCTCGTTGAAACCGGCTGGACAGATGCCGTCCGCGCGCTGCACCCCGACGAGCAGATCTTCACCTTCTGGAAATATCTCCGCAACGCCTTCGCCCGCGATGCCGGCCTGCGCATCGACCATTGCCTCCTCAGCCCCGATCTCGCACCCCACCTCACCGCCTGCGGCGTCGACCGTCACGTTCGGGGATGGGCCAAGACCAGCGACCACGCGCCGGTCTGGATCGAGCTTTCGCTATGAGGGCACGGTGAAGCGCTGAAGAGTGTCAGGATATTCGTATCTGAGAAGATTTGGTGGAGCTAAGCGGGATCGAACCGCTGACCTCTTGCATGCCATGCAAGCGCTCTCCCAGCTGAGCTATAGCCCCATAAAGGGTCCGGCAAGGCCGGTTCCGGGTACCGCCGGGCGCTTCGTGCCGGGCAGGTGCGGCTTATTACTTCCGCTTCCCGGAGATGGCAAGCCATAAAATTGGTGGCATCGATATTTTGTTGAAATCCCGACGAAAAAGCTCTGTCGCGGGCCAAAAGAAAGGCCTGCCTCTCATGGGAAAGGCAGGCCTCGAAACATTCGAAGATGAAGATGATCAGACTTCGTCGTCGTCGTCGTTGACGCCGATCAGGTCGGACAGGCCGTCATTGTCGTCGTCTTCGTCTTCCTCGAGGAAGGTGTCGTCGTCGTCATTGTCGATCTCGACTTCGTCATCGCCCAGATCCGGGATGTCGTCGCCGTTCGCACCCTCGTCGGCCTCTTCCAGGGAGACGAGTTCGACTTCCGGGTTCTCGGTGTCGACTTCGGCGACGTCCTCTTCCTCGGCCGCAGCCTTTTCCATGACCTTGGCGACGGATGTCTCCTCGAAGAAGGAGAGCGGGTAGGACTTGCCGGTGTACGGAGACACGATCGGGTCCTTGTTCAGGTCATAGAACTTGCGTCCCGTTTCCGGGTCGATGCGCTTGGTTCCGAGTTCCGCTTTTGCCACTGTCGATGCCTCTTGAACGGCCGGACGAACCGGCGTCAGCCGGAATGCCGGCGGTAAACCTAAGATGAATTAGCCGGTCCCCTTAATCGTAAGGGCGGAAACTGTCAAAGCCAAAACGTGAATGGTGACGGTTTCCATGCGCGAGAAGGGGTTGTAAGGCGGTGTCGGACGGCGGACTGCCCGCCGGGCGACGCAAGGTATCATAACGACGGAATCACGATGATCTTCCTCTGGCGCTTCCTGCTGGTTCTTGTCCTCACCGCCCTGACGCAGATTGGAGGCCTTGCCTATCTCGTCTCGCTGGGGCTGGCGCGTCTTGCCGGGTGGCGCAAGGGCGTGGCGACCTTCTCTGTGTTTCTTGTCGTCTATGCCGGAGCGACAGTCCTCACCCAATCTGTCGCGCCGGTCTTCGGACGGGTGCCATTGTCCTGCGGGCAGGTGGATATGCCGCTGGCAGTCCGGTCGCCGCTCTTTTGCGCGCTCAACCGCAACTACGTGACGCCGACCATGAAAACGGCTGCGCTCGCCCTCGCGCGCCACATGGAGGCGACCTATCCCGGTACCTTAACGCTGGCGCTCGATGCGAACTTTCCGTTTCTCAGCGGCTTCCCGCTTTTGCCGCACCTCTCGCACAATGACGGCAGGAAACTCGATGTGGCCTTCTACTACAGGACGTCGGGCGGCGAACCGCTCAACGGCGTCACGCGCTCGCCGCTCGGCTATTTCGCGTTCGAACAGCCGCAGCCCGGCGACGTGCTTCCCTGCGCCGGGCGGCACGACCTGTTGAGCTTCCGCTGGGATCTCGATGTGCTGCAGCCAATGTTCAAGCGTCTGCCGCTCGACGAGGCCCGAACCGCTGCCGCCGTTTCCTGGCTTTCGACGCGTGGGCAGGATCTCGGTGTGGAAAAGATCTTTATTGAGCCCCATCTTGCCAGGATGCTCGGCGTGGAGAACGAGATCGTCCGGTTTCAGGGATGCCGCGCAGCGCGTCACGACGACCATATTCATTTTCAGGTGAGCCCCCACATTTCAGGTGAAGCATGACATTCATTATTGCCATCGACGGACCGGCTGCGGCGGGCAAGGGCACGCTTTCGCGCCGGATCGCCGAAACCTATGGGTTTCACCATCTGGATACCGGACTGACCTACCGTGCGACCGCCAAGGCGCTGCTTGATGCCGCTCTGCCGCTGGATAACGAAGCTGTCGCCGAGGCCATGGCGTTCAAGGTCGATCTTGCCGGGCTCGACCGTTCTGTGCTTGCAGCGCACGAGATCGGCGAAGCCGCGTCAAAGATCGCGGTGATGCCGGCGGTCCGGCGGGCGCTGGTCGAGGCGCAGAGGGCATTTTCGGGCCGTAACCCCGGCGCGGTGCTCGACGGGCGCGATATCGGCACGGTCGTCTGCCCGCAGGCGCAGGTGAAACTCTTCGTCACGGCGTCGCCCGACGTGCGCGCGCGCCGCCGGTTCGACGAAATGACGGGGCACGGCGTGCCGGCCGATTATCTCGCCGTCCTCGCCGACATCATCAAGCGCGACGAGCGCGATATGGGCCGCGCCGACAGCCCCTTGCGCCCCGCCGAAGACGCGCACTTGATCGATACCTCGGAAATGGGTATAGAGGCGGCGTTTTCAGCGGCGAAGTCAGTGGTCGACGCCGCGTTAGCGCACTAGCAGTCCGAACCGACCGTCCCCGCGCCGGAATTGTTCCCGATACGATGCCCTATGGGGCAATCGGGAGCGGAGGGTCATCGGATATGATCAACGCAAACCCCCGGCGCCCGTGCCAGCTGGCACGACCAGGAGTATTCATGTCTGAAGCACAACCCACCCGCGACGATTTCGCAGCGTTGCTGCAGGAATCCTTCGCCCAGCAGGATCTGGCCGAAGGCTACGTCACAAAGGGTGTGATCACGGCCATCGAGAAGGACGTCGCCATTGTCGACGTCGGTCTCAAGGTCGAAGGCCGCGTCGCCCTGAAGGAATTCGGCGCGAAGGCCAAGGACGGCACGCTGAAGGTCGGCGATGAAGTCGAAGTCTATGTCGAGCGCATCGAAAACGCTCTGGGCGAAGCCGTTCTGTCGCGCGAGAAGGCTCGCCGCGAAGAAAGCTGGATGCGTCTGGAAGTGAAGTTCGAAGCCGGCGAACGCGTCGAAGGCGTCATCTTCAACCAGGTCAAGGGCGGTTTCACCGTCGATCTGGACGGTGCCGTTGCCTTCCTGCCGCGCAGCCAGGTCGATATCCGCCCGATCCGCGACGTTACCCCGCTGATGCACAACCCGCAGCCCTTCGAAATCCTCAAGATGGACAAGCGCCGCGGCAACATCGTGGTTTCGCGTCGTACGGTTCTGGAAGAGTCCCGTGCCGAGCAGCGTTCTGAAATCGTTCAGAACCTCGAAGAAGGCCAGGTTGTTGACGGCGTCGTCAAGAACATCACCGATTACGGTGCGTTCGTTGACCTCGGCGGCATCGATGGTCTGCTGCACGTGACGGACATGGCATGGCGCCGCGTCAACCATCCGTCCGAGATCCTGAACATCGGCCAGCAGGTCAAGGTTCAGATCATCCGCATCAACCAGGAAACCCACCGTATCTCGCTCGGCATGAAGCAGCTCGAGAGCGATCCTTGGGATGGCATCGGTGCGAAGTACCCGGTCGGCAAGAAGATCTCCGGTACCGTCACCAACATCACCGACTACGGTGCATTCGTCGAGCTGGAGCCGGGCATCGAAGGCCTGATCCACATCTCGGAAATGTCCTGGACCAAGAAGAACGTCCATCCCGGCAAGATCCTGTCCACGACGCAGGAAGTCGACGTTGTCGTTCTCGAAGTCGATCCGACCAAGCGCCGCATTTCGCTCGGCCTCAAGCAGACGCTCGAGAACCCGTGGCAGGCTTTTGCGCACAGCCATCCGGCTGGCACGGAAGTTGAAGGCGAAGTCAAGAACAAAACCGAATTCGGCCTGTTCATCGGCCTCGACGGCGACGTCGACGGCATGGTGCACCTGTCGGATCTCGACTGGAACCGTCCGGGCGAGCAGGTCATCGAGGAATACAACAAGGGCGATATGGTCAAGGCCGTCGTTCTCGATGTGGACGTCGACAAGGAGCGCATCTCGCTCGGCATCAAGCAGCTCGGCAAGGATGCGGTCGGCGAAGCCGCCACGTCCGGCGAACTGCGCAAGAACGCCGTCGTTTCGTGCGAAGTCATTGCCGTCAACGACGGTGGCCTCGAAGTTCGTCTCGTCAACCACGAGGACATCACCTCGTTCATCCGTCGTGCCGACCTGTCGCGCGACCGTGACGAGCAGCGTCCCGAGCGTTTCTCGGTCGGCCAGACCGTAGACGCCCGCGTCACGAACTTCTCCAAGAAGGACCGCAAGGTCATGCTTTCGATCAAGGCGCTGGAAATCGCCGAAGAGAAGGAAGCCGTCGCACAGTTCGGTTCGTCCGACAGCGGTGCGTCGCTCGGCGACATCCTGGGCGCAGCCCTCAAGAACCGTGGCGGCAACGAGTAATCATTGCCCGGTTCGACAGTCGGTCGAACATGGTTTGAAACAGAAAAGCCCGCGGCGAGATATCGCCGCGGGCTTTTTGCATGTGATTCTAACCAGCGCGTGATTCCAACCGGCGCGGACCTCGTATCCCTAGGTCAGGCAAGGTCCGAAAGGCGCTGGTAGAGATCGTAGGCGTCATGACGTTCGCCATCCTCGTCGCTAGCCGGTTCGGCAGGAGACGCCTCGTCATGCTTTGAGGACGAGCCGGAACCGCGTCGCCCGCTTTCGTCCTCGCCTCCGGAAAGTTCGGCCTCGTTCTCGCGGCGCTGGCGACGGGGCTCTTCCTCCTCGACGTCAACGCTGCCGGAATCGGTGACGGGGAGATAAGGGGCGAACGCATAGCCGATCGCTTCGCGGGCGATGATGGCCTCCATTCCCCGTGGCAGAAGCGATGCAGGGATCGCATCCTCCACCGGCACGTGGGGAACGCGTGCCTGCGCGGGGCGATCCTCGTCGATCACCGTCAGAAGGTCGGATTCGACGCTGCGGCTTCCAGGCGGGCGCGGACTGGCGGCATCCTGCTGATTGTCCGGGAGGCGATGGGCGTCCGATGGCGAAGGCGCCTCGGAGCTTTCACCAAGGCTGCCGGACAGCATGTAGAACAGCGTTTCCCATTCATCGAGTTGACCGATCGTATTCGCAACCTCGTGTACACCCGTCGTGATCAGGGCGATCTCTACCTTGGGCGCGAGATGATCGAGACCGGGAGCAATGGAGTCGGTCGAACTCTGCGGGCTCCGGTTCCGATCCGCGTCGAGGGATGCAGCGGGATGACGTAGGCGTTGGCCATCGCGCTCCGGCAAAGCGGAGGGCTTCGGACTGTCTTCGACGGGTGGCGACGGTACAGGTGACGCACCCTGCTGTTGAACGCGTCCTGCCGGCAGGTCGGACGCCATCGGGCGAGCCCGAAACGTGATCGTCTCCTCGATCCGGCGAAGTCCTGGCAAAAGGGTCTCGCCGTCCGCCGGTTGCGGCGCAAGGCGGCTTGCGGTCGTGGCGGAAGCGGGCACCGTGGTTCCGGCAGCTTCGCCAGTTCGCACCGGGGGTGGCGCAGCCGGCGCAGTCTGGGTCGTCTGTAGCGGTGTTGCGCCGCCTGCGGTGTGGTGTGGCTCGGAGAATGCCTGCGAGGCAGACGCGGGAAGGGAAGGATCGGGCCGCCCGGAAGACAGCTGCGGTTGGACCTGAGGAGACCCGACGGCTTGCGTCGGGTTCGGATGACCGGACGCATGGGAGGGCGGTTCGGCGATGTGTTGTGCCGCCGCACGTGCTTGCTGAAGTGACGTTGCCGGTAAGGTTGACGCCGCTATCGATTGAGTGATCGAGACGTCGGCTTGGGATATCCAGCGTTGAGCGGCCATGTGCTGGCCGGTTACGGCTTCATCCGGTTTGAGGGGAGCACTGACATCCTCAGCCCGTATCGGCATCTGTTGGCCGGTGCTGGCAGCCGTGACGCCAGATGTCGCAAGAACGGTCACTTTATGCTCGGAAGTCACATCGCCTGTTGCGGATGTGGCGGGCAATAAGGCGCTGGATTTCACAGGGTGTAGCTGGTCGCCCGTCGCTGGCTTCAGGCCTGCCGCCGTTGCGACAACAGCCATGGGTGCGCGACGCTCCGGTGCGAGATGAGCCGGCCGCTCAGGCATATCCTCGGGCATTGCGAAGCTTCTCGAAGGCGCGTCGGCTGCCTCATCCTGAGCGATATCCGGCGCGCCGGGTTCGCCCGTCTCGATCCCCGACGTCGGCACATCCATGTCGGTCAGGTGCTCTCCGACCGGGGGATGATCCGTGATGAGGTCGAGCAGGGCATCGCCTTCGTGTCCCCTGGCGATGGCCACGGCCTGCGCGAGCGCCTGTGCGTCGGAGGCGAGGAAGGCCGCCGCCTCGCGCAAGGCCGGCACGGGTTCGTCTGCGGTCTGCAAAAGATTGCCGACCGGATTTGACGCATCCGCTGTGGGGTTTGTCTGAGGGGCAGGGGCAGGGGCAGGGGCAGGGGCGTCGGGCGCCTGCAACGTCGTCTCGGGAGAGAAGGCCTGCCCCAGCGCCTGCTGCAGATGCGGCGCACCGGGTGCCACGCCGGGCGCCTGCGAGAAGGCCATGCGGGTCGGAAGCGGCGCCTGGATGGTCGGCTGACGGAAGACGGGCTGGTTATCTTCGTCCGGAAAGAGCGCGGAGACGGGATCGGGATGCCAGAAACCGTCGCGCGTGAGCGGCAGGTCGATCCGCAGATCGAGCGTCAGCGCCGGCCGCAGCGTTTCCACCAGCATCTTCAGGGCCGCGAGCAGCGGCTGCTGGTTGAGCTGCTTTTCGAGCAGCGCGCGGGCAGCGGTCGACAGAACGTCCATATGAGCGGCCAGCCGGCGCGTGAAGTCGCGCAGGCTCTCCTGCGGCTGCGGCGGAAAATCGACGATCCGGGCCAGGGCTTCGGTCAGGCGCGCCAGTGCGACCCGCGTTGCCGGATCGGCATTCGCCATGTCGCGCAGCACGATCTCGATAACGTGGAGGATCGCATCGAACCGCTTCGTTGCCGCTGACGGCAGCGCATGCCGGTCCTTTGCCGTACCGCCATCGGTCAACGCTGCGGCGGCACTCCGGGAAATGGCGGCCGATGTCTGCATGGCAGTCTCCGTCCATAATCCGGCCACGGCCGGGTGCAGTTGCTGAAAAGCGACGCAGGGAACGGGTGTGCCCTGCCGGCCGGCGGGTTCAGGTGCGGCAGAAGTGCCAGCGTCATGATGTCGATGGGCGCGTCATGCGCATACCCGACAGGATACACCTGGAGGCAGCATGTGCCGGGAAAAGAGCCGGCTTGGCATGAATGTCTCCAGATTAGCGCAACATGGTTACGATATCGTTACCGGACTGCGGTTGACATGCCGCGCGATGGACGGAAGGCCGAACGCCATGAACTGGGCAAATCTCATCCTCAACATCGATAGCTACAAGCTCAGCCATTTCTTGCAATATCCGCCGGAAACAGCCGCGATTTCCTCCTACGTCGAAACGCGCGGCGGAAGCGATCTCATCGACGTGGTGTTCTTCGGTCTCCAGATCTTTCTGAAGGATGTGCTGAGCCGCCCGGTGACCATGAGCGACGTTGCCGAGGCCGAGGAGGTGGCGAAGGCGCACGGCCTGCCGTTCGACCGTGCCGGCTGGACGCATATCGTCAACGCGCATGGCGGCTACCTGCCGCTGAGGATCGAGGCGCTGCCGGAGGGCACGCTGACGCGCCGGGGCGTACCGCTGGTTCAGGTCGTCAACACGGACCCTGCCTGCTGGTGGCTGACATCGCATATCGAGACGGCGCTGCTGCGCGCCGTCTGGTATCCCTCATCGGTGGCCAGCAATGTCCGCAAGGTGAAGCTGGCGCTGCGCGACGCGCTGGAGCGCACGGCCGATGAGCCCGAACTGCTGCTGCCATCGCGCCTGCTCGATTACGGCGCCCGCGGCGTCGGCGCCTTCGAGCAGGCCGGCATCGGCGGTGCCGCCCATCTCGTCCACTTCACGGGCACGGATACGCTGTCCGGCGTCCTCACGGCACGCCGCTGCTACGGCGCAGCCATGGCCGGGCGCTCCATGCCCGCCTCCGAGCACTCGACCATGACCGCCTGGGGCGGCGACCGCGAAGCGGATGCCTATGCCAACATGGTCTCCCGCTTCGCGCCCTCCGGCGCCTTTGCCGTGGTGTCCGACAGCTACGACATCAATCAGGCGGTTTCCTTCATCTGGGGCAAGCAGCTGCGCGACACGGTCAAGGCCGCTGGCGCCACCGTCTATATCCGCCCCGATAGCGGCGACCCGATCGAAACGCCGGTGCAGGTGGTGCAGCAGCTCGACTACCGCTTCGGCGCCACCCAGAACCGCAAGGGGTTCAAGGTTCTCGACCGTTGCGTCCGGGTGATCCAGGGCGACGGCATTACGCTCGCCGACATGAACCAGATCCTGAACCGGCTGGAGGCGTTCGGCTACTCGGCGGAGAACATGACCTTCGCCATGGGCGGCGGCCTCCTCCAGAAGGTCAACCGCGATACCTATGCCTTTGCCATGAAGGCAAATGCGCGACAGGACACGAGCGGCCGCTGGCACGATGTGTGGAAGCGCCCGGCCACGATGAACGTCAAGGCTTCGAAAGCCGGTCGCCAGGCCGTCGTTTCCGGAATGGCAGGCCTCGAGGCCGTGCGGCTCGATGCGCTGGCCGGCCGCGAAAACCACCTGCGGCCCGTCTGGCAGGACGGCCGCCTGCTGAAGGACTGGTCGTTCGAGGAGGTCCGTGCACAGGCACGGTGACATCAAGCCATCGCCGCGCCGGGCGACGGGCATGCCGTCGTAGACGTGACGACACCCGGTCAGCTATGCGCGAAAATATCCGTGTCATTCCAGCCGAGCAGGTCGAGTTTCGCGCGGGTGGGCAGAAAGGCAAAACATGCTTCCGCGTGGTCGATCCGCCCGTCGCGTATCAACCGCTGGTTCAGCGTGTCGCGTAGCGCATGCAGGTGCAGCACGTCGGAGGCGGCATAGTCCAGCTGCGCCGGTGTCAGAATGGGTGCTGCCCAGTCGGACGACTGCTGCTGCTTGGAGATGTCGATCTCCAGCATTTCCTTCAGATTGTCCTTCAGACCGTGGCGATCCGTATAGGTGCGCGAGAGGCGCGAGGCGATCTTCGTACAGAACACCGGCGTCGTGGTGACACCGAAGGTGTGGAAGAGCACGGCGATATCGAACCGACCGTAATGGAAGATCTTCTGCCGCGCGGGATCGGCGAGCATTCTCACGAGATTGGGCGCCGACGTCTGCCCTGCCGCGATCTGCACGATATCGGCCGTCCCGTCGCCCGGCGAAAGCTGCACGAGGCAGAGACGATCGCGACGCGGCACAAGGCCGAGCGTCTCGGTATCGACCGCGATCGCGCCATTGTAGCGGGCTGCGTCTTTGGCGGCGATATCACCTTCGTGAAACCGTATTGTATTCGGCATGAAATTCCCCACATCATCATCCTGCCCGATGGGCAGGCTGCCGGCCATATCGACGGTCAGGGCTGTCACGAGCGTGTTGCCCTCGACCGGTGGACAGCGCAGGCGGTATAACGCGGAACCGCCTTCGATGCGATAGCGTTCGCTCAAAGGCCATATGATGGGCGAAGGTGGGGCGTGAGCCATGGGACGAACGAGCATGCGAAACTGGTCGATCCTCCTTGTCGGCATCCTGGCAGCACTGGGCGAGATGACGATTCCGGCTGCTGCACAGCCGCAACAGCCGGTCGCGACGTTCGACAGCCTGCCCGGCGTCGTGCCACTGGATCCGATCGGCACCACCAGCAGTCTGCGCTGCGAACAGGCCCTCATCGACCGCGCGCAGGGCAATATCCTGCCCAATCGTGGGCCGCGCTACCACACGGTCAATGTCTGCAGCCGCGACGGCGGCCCCGAATTCGTCTCTCCCCGCCTACCGCCCTCGAATTACCGGCAGCTTCGCGGTTTCAATTATTGACGTAACCTTCGGATGTCCTGCACGCGTTCCCTCTGGTACTGAGGACCGTCTCCAATCGCGAGAGGTTGGAGCAGAGGGCCATGTCTCCGCTCTGTGGGATAGGGCTGGAAGGATGCGGGAGGAATGCGAATGTCCGAAAACGAAAAGCCGCTGGTGATCAGCGCGCCCGAGCCGCGAACGCTCGATCTGATTTTCACGCCGGAAGCCTTCGGGGTTTTGCACGACCGATACCGGGTCGTGGAGGTGGAGGCCGATACGATCGCAAGCCTGGATGGCGATCTTCTGGGGACGGCGCGCTACGTGCTCGGCCAGCCGCCGCTTGATTCCGCGACGCTTGCACGCATGCCGGAACTGCGCTGCGTCCTCAACGTGGAAAGCAACCTGATCAACAACATGCCCTATGATGTGCTGTTCGAGCGCGGCATTCATGTTGTCACCACCGGGCAGGTGTTTGCCGAGCCGGTCGCGGAAATGGGCCTCGCCATGGCACTCGGGATCGCGCGCGGGCTTGTCGATGCCGATCTCGACTTCCGCCAGGGGCGTGAACTTTGGGGTGGAGACGGCAACCAGACGGCAAGGCTCTTGAGTGGCTCCAACGTCGGCATCATCGGCTTCGGTGATCTCGGCAAGGCGCTGAACCGCGTTCTCACCGGCTTCCGGACGGTCACGCGCGTGTTCGACCCTTGGCTGCCCGCTTCGATCCTGAAGGACAATGGCGTCATTCCGGCGGATCTCGACACCGTGCTGTCCGAGAGCGATTTTATCTTCGTCGTGGCGGCCGTGACCAGCGAGAACCAGAATTTCCTTGATGCGCAGGCATTTGCAAAGATGAAGAAGGGCGCAGCCTTCATTCTGCTGAGCCGCGCCAACGTGGTGGATTTCGACGATCTGATGGCCGCCGTCGAGGCGGGCCACATCGTCGCTGCCAGCGACGTCTTCCCGGAAGAGCCGCTAGCGCTCGACCACAAGGTCCGCAGCCTGCCCGGTTTTCTGCGGTCCGCACACAGGGCAGGGGCGCTCGACAGCGCGTTCAAGAAGATGGGCGACATGGTGCTGGAGGATATGGACCTGATGGATCGCGGACTGCCGCCCATGCGCTGCAAGCGCGCGGAACGCGAGACCGTGTCGCGCATGCGCTCCAAGCCTGTCACCAATAACTAAAGGCGTGTCGCCCGAAACTGGACCGCGGCTTCGGGAGCTTGGCATGCTTTAAGGAGATGCGGGGATCGGTCCCTCGGGATTGATCCTGCGCATTGCTTCCAGTAGCGCCGACTCGCTCCTATGGCCTGTCTTGTAAAGAGCGAGCAGCACGGTCGCGACATCGCGGCCGTCCGCACTGTCGATGGGCGCACCGATTTCCTGACACCAGAGATCGAGCGCCCGATAGACGACATCAATCTCCGTTTGCCCGAGCGCCATATCCGATAGAAACGACATGAAGGCTCCCTTCCGCTGCAGGAGGGCGGACTATAGCATGCGTCATGCCGGTCTCGACATCGCTAGATCTCGTGCATGTCGCGCAAAACTAGGCCGCGATGTTGCGATAACGACATGAAGAGAAACAAAAACGGAAAGCGTGCCAAGCGAATCTGAAAGATCGCGACGCGCTTACGAGGCAGCCTCCGCCCGCACGGATGCGGCGGACGCCTCCATCAGCGATGCGGCGATCGCCATGGCCAAAAGTTTGCCCTTCGCGCGAACCGTCCCCGTATTCGCATCGCGTGCCGACACGGCAAGGTCCATGCCTTCCCGCATCAGGATCTGCTGCGCCCGCAGCACGGCCCAATTTTCAACGTTATCGTTCTTCCCCATCACGACACCCCCTTCGCTTGATCATAAGCTCGACGCGTTCCCTCCGAGGTGCAAAACGGATGCGCCGCGAATCATGGAAACATGTTCAAGAAGATGCGAAATATCACTCCCTGAGAAGCGTGACTTCTGCACGATGAAAAGTAAGGGTTTTGTGGCAGCAGTTCGGAAGCGGCGTTCCAAGGACCTTTTGGCCGTCGGTGCAGACCGGAGGCGCTCTCTCAGGCCGACGTCTCCGGATGACCTCGATGCACCCCAGAACATCGATCGCTCAAGGAAGGACTGTCGCCGACAGTATCCCCGAACGCCAAAAGCCCTGCGTGAGCAGGGCTTTATGGGTAGTCCTTGGGAATTTGGTGCCCAGAAGAGGACTCGAACCTCCACACCCTTTCGGGTACCAGCACCTGAAGCTGGCGCGTCTACCAATTCCGCCATCTGGGCGACGAGCGGGGATGTAAAAGGCCGGGCGTCCGGTGTCAACAGCGATTTTGAAGATTTCACGACACCTTAGGCAAGTTGTTGTTTTTGGTAACGTTTCATTCTGCCGCCTTGCCGGTGTCTCCAGCATGTCCGATGCTGTCGGCTTCGGCCCATGAGCGAATTCGGATAAGGCCGGCTGCCAGCAGAGCAAGAGCCTTCGTCTCCGTCTCCGCTTCGACGTAGCAGCGCATTTCCGGGGCATTGCCCGAGGGGCGGAGGTGGACGATGCTATCGTCTGCCAGCGTGATCCTGTGGCCGTCGATATCGCTGACGGACACCGGTATGCCGAGCGGCTTCAGAAAGGCCGCGAGCGCTGTAGGGCTGCTCCGGAGATGCGCCATCAAGCCCTGGCTCGTTTCCACCGGAAACCGCTCCAGACGGTCGCTGAGGGCGATCGGGAGGTTGTAACCATTCACGATGGCGGAAAGCGACTGGCGACGCTGAGCGGCCTGATGAAGGACCGCCAGCACCGGCAGAAAGCAGTCGCGTGTCGGAAGCGGTGCGAGCGTGGTGCCGTTCACCGTCACCGCGCTCCCCGTAAGCGTTCCCCCATTCGCCTCGAAGCCGACCACGCGCTCATGTCCGGCCGCTGCCGCTTCCACCATGCCGGCGATGACGAAGGGGGAGCCGACGCGGGTCCGAAGGATGTCCGTCGTGCCTCGCCGCTCCAGTCCGGAATTCGATGTTACCGGTGTCACGGCGATGGTTGCCCCGAGGAATTCGGCCGCGATGAGGCCGAGAAGATCCCCCCGGACCGGTTCTCCGGCTTCGTTGCTGACGAGCGGCCGGTCGCCGTCGCCGTCGGCAGAAACGATCGCGTCGAGGCGGTATTCGCCGGCCCAGCCGCGCAGAGCCGTGATGGTGTCCGGAGCGACCGCTTCGGTATCCACCGGAATGAAGGTTTCCGAGCGCCCGAGCGGCACCACGTCCGCCCCGTAATGCACGAGCACGTCGACAAAGAGATCGCGTGCAACCGTCGAGTGCTGGTAGACGCCGATCCTCAGGCCGGAGAGCGCGTGACCCGGCAGAAGGCTCACATTGCGGGCCATGAAGAGATCGCGCACCGTCGCCTCGATCGTCGGCACCTCGGCAGGTGTCGCGTCGATCGTGGTCTGTCCGGCACGCAGCGCATCCGCCGCCTCCGTGATCGCCTGTTCGTCGGCCTTGCCGATCTCGCCATCCGGGCGATAGAATTTGATGCCGTTGCGGTCGGCGGGGATATGCGACCCCGTGACCATCAGGGCCGCGGAACGGGTGGCCAGCGCATGCAGCGCAAGTGCCGGCGTTGGCACGGTGCCGCAGTCGAGAACGGTCAAGCCGGCCCGCAGAAGGGCACCTGCGGCGATCGCGGAGATAGCCGGGCTGGAGGGCCGAAAATCCCGGGCGATGAGGACGGTATCGCCGGGCTTTGCCTGACCGGTGGAAAGAAGATAGTGCGCAAAGGCCGTGGCATAGAGCGCGGCAGCCGGACCTTCGAGATCGATGGCAAGGCCACGAAGCCCGCTTGTTCCGAATTTCAGGCTCATGTCGCGTCTCTCCTGCGGCTTATCGTGTCTCGATGCGATGCTGATAGCAGGAATATCGCAAACCCATGACGCATCATAGGCATGGGAGCATTGCGCAGCAGAGAAATGGAAAGGCTGTTACCGAGGCCGTCTTATCCGAATACCCAGACCAGCACAGCATAGCGCGCAGCTTTGCCGATGGTGACGTAGACCAGAAACGGCAGCCACGGCATGCGCAGCAGGCCGGCTGCCAGCGTCAGGGGGTCGCCGATGACGGGCACCCAGGAGAGAAGCAGGACCGGTTGCCCGTACTTGCGGAAGGTAGCCTCTGCCCGGCCGCGACCCTTCGGCGAGACGGGGAACCAGCGGCGCCCTTCGAACCGCAGGAAAAAGCGCCCGAGGACGAAGTTGACGACGGCGCCGAGCACATTGCCGACCGTGGCGACGAGGAAGACGAAGCCGCGCGGCAGGCTCGGATCCTGAAGGGCTGCGATGACAGCCGCTTCCGACAGGCCGAAGAGAAGCGTGGCGGACAGGAAGGCGGCAGCGAAGACGCCGGAGAGGGCTGCAAGGCTCAAGAGGCAGGCCGATCGGTATGTCCGAGATCGCGCTCGGGCGCGATGATGTCGCGCACGCGCTGCTTCAGCTCCTTAGGCCCGGGGAAACCGCCATCACGCTTGCGCTCCCAGATCAGTATGTCATTAACGCGGATCTCGAAATTGCCACCTGTTGCGGGGATCAGCGCGACTTCGCCGAGCGCGTCCGGGAAGGTCTGCAGCAACTCCTGCGCCATCCAGCCGGAGCGCAGAAGCCAGTTGCACTGCGTGCAATAGAGAATGCTGACACGGGGTTTTTCCTGGCTCATGACCCTGCTCCTTCGGCGTGACGGTTGCGGATGAGGCTTACTGCATTCTCGATGGCGCCGAAACGGTTTGCACGCCGTCTGCCGTATTTCCCATGTGATCTTTCACGCAAATGTTAACTGGCAGGCTCATGTTTCTCGAGGGAGCCGTCTTGCGGCGGCGGGTAACTGCGGGAAGACGGGGAGGGAAATTCTTTTGCCCCGAACCCAGGAGCCATTCCCAGGACCGATATCGTTACCAGCCGGCGCGGCCGATCTTCCCCGCCCTCCAGCGCCTCTACCGCCCCTTTGATACGATGGTGGAGACCGTCCTGCGGGTCGTCGCCGGTGCCCTTCTCGTCACCCACGGCTTCGGCAAGATCACCAATCCCTTCGGCGCCGTCGGCATGGTCGAAAGCCTTGGCTTCTACCCCGGCGTCTTCTGGTCGCCGCTGCTGGCCGCCACCGAATTCTTCGGGGGCATTCTCGTTGCCATCGGCCTGTTCACGCGGCCTGCGGCATTCGCCTCTATGATTGTGCTTCTGGTCACCATCTATTTCCATGGCATCGTCAAGGCCGAGGGGCTGGCCGGTGCGGAGACGTCGATCCTTTGGGCGGCGATCTTCCTCTCCTTTGCCGTGCGCGGCTCCAACGCCCAGTCGGTCGATGCGAAGCTCGGTCGACAGATCTGAGCGGAAACACAAAAATGGCGGCCGAAGCCGCCATTTTCAAATCTATGATCCACTGTCGCCTTACAGCGTGCGGGTGATGTGCTCCACGCGGAAGCACTCGATCGTATCGCCGGAACGGATGTCTTCGTAGTTCTCGAAGGCCATACCGCATTCCTGACCGACCGGCACTTCGGAGACTTCGTCCTTGAAGCGCTTGAGGGTCTTGAGCTTGCCTTCGTGGATGACGACGTTGTCGCGCAGCAGGCGGACGCCCGCACCACGCTCGACCTTGCCTTCGACCACGCGGCAACCCGCAACCTTGCCGGTCTTGGTGATGTTGAACACTTCCAGGATTTCGGCATTGCCGAGGAAGGTTTCGCGACGCTCTGGCGAGAGCAGGCCCGACATCGCTGCCTTCACGTCATCCACCAGGTCGTAGATGATGTTGTAGTAGCGGATCTCGATGCCCGAACGCTCGGACGCCTGGCGTGCCTGCACGTTGGCACGAACGTTGAAGCCGATGATCGCCGCATCCGACGATTCCGCCAGCGCGATATCGGACTCGGTGATCGCACCGGCCCCCGAATGAACGATGCGGGCACGAACTTCGTCGGTGCCCAGACGATCGAGCGCGCCGATGATGGCTTCGACTGAACCCTGCACGTCGCCCTTGATGACCAGCGGGAACTCCTTGAACCCGGTGTTCTGCAGCTTGCTCATCATCTGTTCGAGCGAACCGCGCTGGCCGGACTGGCGGGCAACCGCCTTGTCGCGCGTCAGGCGCTGGCGATATTCGGAGATCTCGCGGGCGCGGCCTTCGTTCTCGACCACGGCGAAGCGATCGCCGGCAGCCGGCGTTCCCGACAGGCCGAGAACTTCGACCGGGGTCGCCGGGCCGGCTTCCTTGACATGGTCGCCCTTGTCGGTGACGAGCGCGCGCACGCGGCCCCACTGGTCGCCGGCAACGATGATCTGGCCGGGCTTCAGCGTGCCCTTCTGGACGAGGACGGTCGCAACCGAGCCACGACCGCGGTCGAGCTGGGCTTCGATGACGATACCTTCGGCCGTCCGGCTCGGATCGGCCTTGAGGTCGAGGATTTCGGCCTGCAGCAGGATCGCCTCGAGCAACTTGTCGAGATTGAGCTTGTTCTTGGCCGACACTTCGACGTCGAGAACTTCACCGCCGAGCGATTCCACGAACACTTCGTGCTGCAACAGCTGCTGGCGCACCTTCTCCGGGTTGGCTTCGTGCTTGTCGATCTTGTTGATCGCAACGATGATCGGAACGTTGGCAGCCTTTGCATGGCTGATCGACTCGATCGTCTGCGGCATGACGCTGTCGTCGGCCGCAACCACCAGGATTGCAATGTCGGTTGCCTGCGCACCACGGGCACGCATGGCCGTGAAGGCGGCGTGGCCGGGCGTGTCGATAAAGGTGATCTTCTGGCCGTTCTTCTCGACCTGATAGGCACCGATGTGCTGTGTGATGCCGCCGGCTTCGCCCGAGACGACGCTCGTCTGGCGGATGGCGTCGAGCAGCGAGGTCTTGCCGTGGTCGACATGGCCCATGATGGTCACGACCGGAGGACGCGACACCATTTCGCCGGCATCGTCGGCCTGATTGAAGATGCCTTCTTCAACGTCGGATTCCGATACGCGCTTGACCGTGTGGCCGAATTCGGCAGCGATGATCTCGGCCAGGTCGGCGTCGATGACATCGCCGGGCTTCATCATCTGGCCGTCCTTCATCAGGTACTTGATGACGTCGACGGCGCGTTCGGACATGCGCTGCGACAGTTCCTGAATGGTGATGGTTTCCGGCAGAACGACTTCGCGCATGACCTTTTCGCGCGTTTCCTGCATCTGGCTGCGGCGGAACTTCTCCTGGCGGCGGCGCATGGCGGCGAGCGAGCGGCCACGGGCATTCCCATCGTCGTCAAGGGCTGCCGTCAGCGTCAGCTTGCCCTTGCGGCGCTCTTCTTCTGTCTTCGGACGCGCCGGAGCCTTGGCAGGCTCGGGGCGAACCGGCTTGCCGCGAACCGGCACGGCGCCCGGACGGGCAGGGCGCGTTTCCTCGGCTTCATTGGTGCGGCGCGTGCGCACGCCATTCGCGTCCGTCGTGATGACGGGGGCGGGGCGTTCGACCACAGGGGGAGCAGCAGCTGCTGCGGCGGCGGCGGCCTTTTCGGCCTCGGCAGCAGCGGCGAGCGCGACCTTCTCGGCTTCGCGTTCGGCAGCCGGACGGGCAGCCTCTTCCGCCGCGCGGCGTGCGGCTTCCTCAGCTTCGCGCTTCAGGCGTTCGGCTTCTTCGATCTTGCGCTTCTCTTCAGCGATGACGCGTGCCTTGGCTTCCTCGGCATCGCGGATCTGCGCTTCGGCAAGCGCGCGGCGGCGCGCGTCGATTTCACCGGCCGACAGCTGGTTCAGAACGACGCCGGTGCGCGGACGCGCCGGATCGGGCCGCGGAGCCTGAGGCTGCGGGCGAACCGTGGTCTGCTGCATGGGGCGGGTTTCCGGCGGGCGCGGCTGCGGCGCACGCACGGGAGCCGCAGCCGAGGCGATCGGTGCGACCGGCTTCTCGTCTTCGGGCCGGGTGGGGCGGCGTTTGCGGGTTTCGACCACGACAGCCTTCGTGCGGCCGCGGCCCATGTCCTGGCGGACTGTGCCCTGGCTCACGCCGGAGGGGCGCAGCGTCAGAGTCTTCTTGCCGGCTCCGCTCAGGGTCTTGTCGTCGTTGTTATCGGTCATTCCGTTCCGTTCCTAAGATCGAAGCCGGATGCGTATCACCAGACCCCGTCGTTCGATTGTCGTCTTACCGTATTGCGGTCGTCACGGCCGTGGCCGGTGTCCCGCGTCATAATGTCGGCTGGGAAGCGTCGCCGAAGGCACGGGGGGACATTTCGCCCCGGTATCTTTCCAGCATGTTTGCGCGCTTCACTACACCCTCACCCGCCTGCCCTGCAAGCGCTGCGGCATGGATAAAAGAATTACTTCCAAGCAACGTATCCAATTCCTCTCCGGTGAAGAAGCGGAAGGTGGGTATCTGCTCGCCGTCGTCGGCGACAAAGCTCATGGCCTTGCGCGCCTGGTCTATTTTCCGCACACCGTCGGGTGCGGCCGTCGAAGCGTGGAACGTGGCGATGGCCGCCATTCCGCGAACCGCCTGTTCCACCTTCGAAGCCCCGGTGATGAACTGCGCGGCCTTGCGCGCCATGTTCATCATGCCGATCAGCTGGTGGACGAGAAGCCTGTCGACCTCGTCCAGAAGCTCGGGGCCGGGCTTGGCCTCCGCCGTCTTCAGCGCCCGCGCAAAAAGCTTGCGCTTGATCGCCTTCTCCAGAACCGCGCGTTCGGCGGTGACCCAGCAGCCGCGTCCCGGCAACTGGCGTTTCAGGTCTGCAACCACCCGGCCGTCCGGCCCGGCAACGAAGCGGATCAGGCCGTCATCGACTGATGCGCTCATGCGGGTTACGATGCACATGCGCCCGTTCAGCGGCAAGTCGTCATCATCCCCGTGCGGCACGAGATCGGGGACGTTCGCATCGTCTGGTGCCATGTCTGGCTGGTTGGTCACGGAATTCATGAGAGATCAGGACGCGGCTTCCGCCTCGTCCTCCTCGCTCGCTTCCACTATTTGGAGTGCCTCGGTCTCACGTGCAAGGTCTTCTTCCGTAATCCAGCCCGCAGCCAAGCGTGCCTGAAGGATCATGGTTTCCGCTTCCGTGCGCGAAACTTCCAGCTTGGAGAACAGGCCCTCGAAACGCTTGGTCTCGCCGTCCTTGCGCTCCGACCAGCCGACGAGGTCGTCGGCGGCGCAGCCTGCGAAGTCTTCCATCGTCTTGATGCCGTCCTGGCCGAGCGCCACCATCATCTGCCCGGTCATACCGTTGATCGTGCGCAGTTCGTCAGCAACGCCGAGCGCCTTGCGCTTTTCGTCCATCTCGGCTTCGAGCTTGTCCAGATATTCGCGGGCGCGGGTCTGGATCTCGCTTGCGGTCTCCTCGTCGAAGCCCTCGATAGAGGCGATTTCGTCAAGCTCTGCATAGGCGAGTTCCTCGACCTGCGCGAAGCCTTCGGAGGCCAGAACCTGACCGACCATCTCGTCCACGTCGAGCGATTCCATGAAGAGGTTGGTGCGCTCGTTGAATTCCTTCTGGCGGCGCTCGGACTCTTCGGCTTCCGTCATGATGTCGATGTCCCAGCCGGTCAGCTGCGACGCGAGACGGACGTTCTGGCCGCGACGGCCGATGGCGAGCGACAGCTGCTCGTCAGGCACGACGACTTCGATACGCTCTGCGTCCTCATCGAGAACGACCTTGGACACTTCGGCCGGCTGCAGGGCGTTGACGATGAAGGATGCCGGATCCTGGCTCCACGGAATGATGTCGATCTTCTCGCCCTGAAGCTCGCCGACAACGGCCTGAACGCGGCTGCCGCGCATGCCGACGCAGGCGCCGACTGGATCGATCGACGAATCGTTGGAGATCACGGCGATCTTGGCGCGCGAACCCGGATCGCGGGCGACCGAGCGGATCTGGATGATGCCGTCGTAGATTTCGGGCACTTCCATGGTGAAGAGCTTGACCATGAACTGCGGATGCGTCCGCGACAGGAAGATCTGCGGACCGCGCTGTTCGCGGCGCACGTCGTAGACATAGGAGCGGACGCGGTCGCCGTAGCGCATGTTTTCGCGCGGGATCATCTCGTCGCGGCGGATGATGCCTTCGCCGCGGCCGAGGTCCACGATGACGTTGCCGTATTCGACACGCTTGACCGTGCCGTTGACGATCTCGCCGATGCGATCCTTATATTCGTCGAACTGGCGGTCACGCTCGGCTTCGCGAACCTTTTGGACGATGACCTGCTTGGCGGACTGTGCGGCGATACGGCCGAAATCCATCGGCGGCAGCGGATCGGCAATGAAGTCGCCGAGCTTGGCGTCCGGGTTGCGGTCGCGCGCCAGTTCCAGCGGGATCTGCGTGCCGTAGTCTTCGGCAACCTCGACCACTTCCAGGAGACGCTGCAGGCGGATCTCGCCGGTCTTGGAATTGATGTCGGCGCGGATGTTGCTTTCCGAGCCGTAGCGTGAGCGCGCCGCCTTCTGGATCGCGTCGGCCATGGCGGCCAGCACGATTTCGCGGTCGATCACCTTTTCGCGCGCGACGGCATCCGCGATCTGCAGAAGTTCGAGCCGGTTAGCACTGACTGCCATGGGGTAGGTCTCCGTAGGTCGAATAGTCCGGGTGGTGCCTCTCAGGCCACGCTCCAGAGGAGAAGCGCCGGCCGGGCGCGTGTCATTCCTGCGAAGGGGTCTCGTCGTCGCCGTCGAGCTCTTCGAAATTCTCGTTTGCCGCCTCGCGTGCGGCCTTGGCCTTCTTGTCGGCCGTCAGTGCATCGCGGATCAGCTCGTCCGTCAGGATCAGCTTGGCTTCGGCCAGCGCCGAGAACGGCACGACCACCGTCGGCGCCTCCTCCGGACCCGGCTGGTCGCGCTCGATGGTGAACCCGTCCGCGTCCGCACCCAGAATGACGCCGCGGAAGCGCTTGCGGTTCTCCACCAGAACCGAGGTCTCGCACTTGACGAGATGGCCGATCCATCGGACGAAGTCGCCCTTGCGCACCATCGGCCGGTCGATACCCGGCGAAGACACTTCGAGATGATACGCCTTGCCGATCGGATCGTCCACGTCGAGCACCGGCGAGATCGCCGAGGAAACCGCTTCGCAGTCTTCGACCGTCATCGTGCCGTCGGTCCGCTCGGCCATGATCTGCAGCGTCGCACCGTTCTGGGCCGAAAGCCGCACGCGCACCAGCTGGTAGCCCATGGGCATCAACACAGGCTCGATGATGTCGGCAACGCGGCGATCGATCCCGGTCTCGGTGATCAGGCGCGGTTCCTGCTGGATGTCTGCGGTGTCGATGTCGGACAAGCGATGTCTCCCGTCATGCATGTTCTGTCATGATGGTAATAAAAAAGAGCGGGTCCTGACGGGCCCACTCTTCATCAACCGATCAAGAATTTGAGCGTCATATACGCCGCATCGGCCGCAATTGCAAGCGCCGCGCCGATGGGTACTCCACGGCGAATTTCGCGTATCGCAGCGGGTTGTCACACGGGACGACCGGGCTACATTGCACTCGAGGACCTTAGACAGCCTGACGATGCTTTTCCCGCGTTGCGGTCATTCCGCCGTTTGGTGCGCGAGGGCTGCGTGCGTGAAGAAGGAGACGGCCTTGCCAGATCGAATATCGCCCTTGGCACCCTTCCGTCACGACACCTTCCGCATCATCTGGATCGCAAGCCTTGCCTCCAACTTCGGTGGCCTCATCCAGTCCGTCGGTGCGGCATGGATGATGACCTCGATTTCCACTTCGGTGAATATGGTCGCGCTGGTGCAGGCTTCGGTGACGCTGCCGATCATGCTGTTTTCGCTGATCTCCGGCGCGCTGGCCGACAGTTTCGACCGGCGGCGGATCATGCTGATCGCGCAGTTCTTCATGCTTACCGTGTCCGCGCTGCTGACGGCGTTTGCCTGGTTCGGGCTGATCACGCCCTGGCTGCTCCTGATGTTCACCTTTCTCATCGGCTGTGGAACGGCGCTGAACAATCCGGCCTGGCAGGCCTCCGTCGGCGACATGGTTCCGCGCGAGGATCTGCCGGGCGCCGTGTCGCTGAACAGCATGGGCTTCAACATGACGCGCAGCGTCGGCCCGGCCATCGGCGGCGTCATCGTCGCGGCGGCCGGTGCGGCGGCGGCTTTTGCCGTAAACACGCTCACCTATTTCGCGCTCATTACCGCTTTGCTGCGGTGGAAGCGGACACCGGCGCTGAACGCCCTGCCGCGCGAGCCGCTGGCGCGCGCGGTCGGCGCCGGCCTGCGCTATGTCGCGATGTCACCGAACATTCTGAAGGTCATGCTGCGGGGCTTTCTCTTCGGCCTTTCCGCTAGCGCCATCCTCGCGCTTCTGCCGCTCGTCGCCCGCGATCTCGTGGCCGGCGGACCCCTGACCTACGGCGTCCTGCTTGGCGCCTTCGGCATCGGCGCGATCGGCGGTGCGCTCCTGAGCGCTCGCCTGCGCGAGCGTCTGGCCGGCGAAGCCGTCGTGCGGATCGCCTTTATCGGTTTTGCCCTGTCGGCCGTCCTGGCGGCCGTCAGCCGCTCCGAGATCCTGACCGGCCTTGCCATGCTGATGTCGGGGGCGGGCTGGGTTCTGGCGCTGTCGCTGTTCAACACCACGGTGCAGCTGTCCACGCCGCGCTGGGTGGTTGCCCGCGCCCTCTCGCTCTACCAGACAACCACGTTCGGCGGCATGGCGCTGGGCAGCTGGGTCTGGGGTTTGGCCGCGGAGGACTACGGTCCCTCGACGGCCCTCGTTGCCTCCGCGGTCGTCATGCTGGTCGGGGCGGCCGTCGGGCTGCGCTTCGCCCTGCCGGAGTTCAAGGCGCTCAACCTCGATCCTCTCGGCAGTTTCACCGAGCCGATGCTGAAGCTCGATCTGAAGCCGAGAAGCGGGCCGATCGTCGTGATGATCGATTACGAGATCGATCCCGCCGATGTCGAGGCGTTCCTGTCGATCATGACCGAACGTCGTCGCGTCCGCATCCGCGATGGTGCCGGCCAGTGGACGCTGATGCGCGATCTGGAGCGGCCGGAAATCTGGACGGAGACCTATCACGTGCCGACATGGGTCGAGTACGTCCGCCACAACCAGCGGCGTACCCAGGACGACGCGGCGATCCACGAACAGCTCCGCGCGCTCCACCGCGGCGAAAACGCGCCCTATGTGCACCGGATGATCGAGCGCCAGACCATCCTGCCGCACGAATACGAGCAGTTCAAACGGCAGGTCGATATCGGCCACTGAGCTTTGTGATCTACCGCAGTTTTGCTTTCAGCCCCGCATCCGGAAAACACGTCGCAGCAAGGCCGTTCTTCTCCTGCCACTGCCCGAGCGAGCGTCGGGTCTTGTAACCGGCGAGACCGTCGGCCTTGCCGATATCGTAGCCCTGCGCCTCCAGCCGCTTCTGCATGGCCAGCACGTCCGAGCGCAGCATCTTGCCGACATCGCCCCAGCTGCCCTGGAAGGACCCGCCATTCGCGCCGATCCGGTCGGCGAGATTGCCGATGAAGAGGGCGTAGAGGTCGGAATTGTTGTATTCCTTGATCACGTAGAAATTCGGCGTCACCAGGAATTCCGGCCCGTGGCGCCCGGCCGGCACCAGCATCATGCCGCTGGCCTTCGCCTCGCTACGCGGAAACGCTTTGCCCGAAATGCGGGTGATGCCGGTCGCGGCCCATTGACCGAGTGGCTTTGCAAGGTCCGGCCCTTCCTGCGCGCAGGAAACATTCTGCGGGATCGACACCTCGAAGCCCCAGTCACGGCCGCGCTGCCAGCCCTTTTCCGACAGATAGTGCGCGATGGAGCCGAGCACGTCCGGCACGGAATTCCAGATGTCGCGCCGCCCGTCGCCGTCGAAATCCACGGCATAGGAGAGGAAGCTCGATGGCAGGAACTGCGGCTGGCCCATGGCGCCTGCCCAGGAGCCGCGCATGTCGGCCTCATCGACGTCGCCGCTTTCAAGGATGTGCAGGGCGGAGATCAGTTCGCGGGTGAAAAGCTCGCCACGGGTCGACATGAAGGCCTTCGTCGCGAGCACATCGAGAACCGGATGCGGGATCTTCGCCCGGCCAAAACCGGATTCGCGGCCCCAGATCGCCATCACGATCGGCCCGGGTACGCCATAGGTCTTCTCGATCCGCCGGAGCGTGGCGGCATGGGCCGAGGCGAGGCTCCGGCCGGTCGCAGCAAGACCTTGAAGGCGCTTTTCGGAGAAGTAGGCGCCGGGGGATGCAAATTCCGCCTGGCTCTGCTTCTGCTCGCCCTGCGGCTTGGAGCCCGGTGGCACGAGGTCCGGCAGGTCCCAGTCGAGCTTCACGTCCGCGAAGGCCTTGTCGAACGCGTTCTTGGAGATACCGCCCTTTTGCGCCTGCGGCCAGAGATCGGTCTGGAGCCAGCGGCGGAACTGCGCTTCGGTTTCCGCCTTCGACGCGGCAAACGCGGGAAGGGCGGCGGAAGTGCAGAGGAGAGCCGCGAGGCCCAGGCGGCGGAAATGTTTCAGGAATGTCATGTCAGATTGCCGTTCTCGCTCGCAAGGCTGCGGTCAGTGTACCGTCGTCTAGATAGTCGAGCTCGCCTCCGACGGGAACGCCATGGGCAAGCCGGGTGATGCGAACGTCCAGCCCGTCGAGCTGGTCGGTGATGTAATGCGCCGTGGTCTGGCCCTCGACGGTGGCATTGACGGCGATGATCAGCTCGCGCACCTCGCCCTTGACGACGCGATCGACAAGGCCGCGAATGTTGAGATCGTCAGGCCCGACGCCATCGAGCGGCGAGAGCGTACCGCCCAGCACATGGTAGGCCGTGTTCATCGCCCCCGTTCGCTCCAGCGCCCAGAGGTCGGCCACGTCTTCCACCACGATGATGCAGCTGTGGTCGCGCCGTTCGTCGGTGCAGACACTGCACGGGTCGCTCGTATCCACATTGCCGCAGCAGGAGCAGATCCTGACCTTCCGGTGCGCCTCTACCATCGCATCGGCGAGCGGGCCGAGCAGCTGGTCCTTCTTCTTGACGAGGTGCAGCGCGGCCCTGCGCGCCGAGCGCGGCCCGAGGCCCGGCACCTTTGCCAGAAGCTGGATGAGTTTTTCGATTTCGGGGCCGGTGACTCGCTTTGCCATGAGGCGCGTTCTATCCCATATGTCGTCGGAGTGAAAAGGCTTTGCATCGAACGGCGATGATCCGCGATGGCGGAGGAAAAGAGGTGGACCATGAAGATCGACGCCGTCTGCATTGGCCATGCCACCGTCATCGAAGGCAAGACCGCGAAGACCGGCATCCTCAAGCATCCGCAGGGCGGTGCCGTCATCGTCGATGCCGCGGGGCTTGCCGGCGATGCGGTCTGCAATCGGAAACATCATGGCGGACCGGATCAGGCCGTCTACGGTCTCGGCTCTCTGGATCTGGCGGCATGGGCGGACGAACTCGGCTACGGGATCGAGCCCGGCCTGTTCGGCGAAAACCTCGTCATTTCAGAGATCGATAGCCGGACAATCGCGGTCGGCGACCGCTTTGAGACGGACGGCGTGACTTTGGAGGTCACCTCGACCCGCATCCCCTGCTCAACACTGTCGCTGCGGCTGAACGATCCGAGTTTCGCCCGAAGGTTCCGTGCCGTGGCCCGGCCCGGCTTCTACTGCCGCGTGCTGCGGCCGGGCATGCTCAGCGTGGGCGATGCCGTCACCTATCGGGCGTTCCAAGGCCCCAGGATCACGATGCCGGACATGCTCGGCGCTTCGGTCAAGAACCTGTCGGACGAGGACCGTGCCCGCTACCGTGCGGCCCCGATCAGCGAGCGCGTCCGCGCGCAGCTGGATGGCTTCGCGCCTTAACCATTTCTTAAGGATCCGCTTCGCAGGCGCGTTCCTCTCGGCTATGTCGTCGGCATGCCCACGGGGCTGGCGATGGAGAGATGCGATGGCTTGGGCAGACAGGATCAGACGGCAGGCCGGATGTCTCGCGCTCCTTCTTCTCGTCGCCATACCCGCAAGCCATAGCCTCGCCAAGACCTGCACGCCATCCGGCAGCGAAGCGTCGCGGCTTCAGCGCCAGATCGCATCCAACATGGCCATGGCGCGCAATCACGTCTGCACCATAGAAAGCAGCGGCTTTGCGTGCCGGGAAATCGCCGGTCGTATCGCGCAGGCACGCGCCGAACTTGCCGCCTTGCCGTCCGCGTGCAAGCCCGTCATCCGCACTGTGCGTGAAGAGAGCAAGCCGAAACCGAAACGTGTCGTCCGGAAGCCGATCAAGACCGCGACCGAAGCCGTAGCCGTAGCCGTGCTGCCGGCCATGACGGTGGTGGCCCCCGAGACGATACCGGCAATCGAGCCGACGGTTGTCGCGGTCCTTGA
Source organism: Rhizobium sp. 9140 (assembly GCF_900067135.1). Taxonomy (NCBI): domain Bacteria; kingdom Pseudomonadati; phylum Pseudomonadota; class Alphaproteobacteria; order Hyphomicrobiales; family Rhizobiaceae; genus Rhizobium; species Rhizobium sp. 9140. Next base: position 1,021,539 of record NZ_FJUR01000001.1, read on the forward strand.
AAGCGAGCCGACGACTGGGCTTTTCATGAATGTCAGCCTGCGCGGCACGAAGACGGATATTCCAAGATTTCCGCGCAAGGTGCGCATGGTCGGCCCGGCATTTCTGCCGGAGCCTTAGAACGGCAGCTTCATTCCGGGCGGGATCGGCAGGCCGGCGGTCAGTTCGCGGGTCTTTTCTGCTGTGATCGCCTCGGCCTTGTCCTTACCGTCCTTATGCGCGGCAACGATGAGATCCTCGAGGATCTCGACATCGTCTTCCTTGAAGAGGGAGGGGTCGATCTTGATGCTCCTCAGAGCACCCTTGCCATCCAGCCGGACAGTGACGAGGCCGCCGCCGGAGGTGCCGTCCACTTCGAGAAGGGCGATTTCCTCCTGAAGCTTCTCCATCTTGGCCTGCATTTCCTTGACCTTGCCCATCATACCCATGATGTCGCGCATCGTCCGTCTCCTCTGCTGATCAGTTAATGTTCGATATCGTCGCCGGGAAGGATGTCGCCCTCTTCGGACTCGGCCACGGCAGCGACCTCGGGCGTCTCGTCCAGCTCGATCTCCGAAACCTTGATGCGGACATCGACCATTTTCGATCCGGGAAAGCGGGCGAGGATGGCGGCGACATCCGGGTCCTGCCGCGCATCGTTGAAGCGCTGCTCTTTCGCTGCGGCTTCCGTCTCTACCATGGTCGGCTGGCCCGGCTCCCGGCTGACGGTCACCATCCAGCGGATGCCGGTCCATTCCTCCAGTTTCCGCTGCAGGTCCGTCACCAGCGTCTTCGGCGCATCGTCCGGGATGTTCAACTCCAGCCGGCCCGGTTCGAGCCGCACCAGCCGCACGAAATTGCGCACCAGCGTCTTCAGGAGAATGTCCCGGTTTTTCTGGCAGAGATCGACGATATCGGCGACGGAGCGCAGCGGCACGACCGGTGCGGCCGGTTCCGGTTCCGGCTTTATATCAGCCTGTCCGCCTTCCTGCGCCGTGGGAAGTTCGGCTTCCGGCACGGCGCGCAGCATGGCCGCGCCATTGGCCGTCATCCGCGAGGGCATGACCGGTTCGCCGGCGCGCGCCTGGATGCTGCTCTGGCCCTGCGACGACACGGACGAGGTCGTGCCATTGCCACCGCCAGTGCCGCCACCATTGCCAGGTGCAGCCCCGCGCGGCGCTGGACGACCGGCATCGCTGCCCGACATCTCCAGGAGCCGGCGCGCGGCGTCTTCCGGAGACGGGAGATGGGCTGCATGCGTCAGCCGGATCAGCACCATTTCAGCCGCGCCCGCCGGGCGGGCGGCGTTCTCCGTCTCCGGTATGCCCTTCAACAGCATCTGCCAGATCCGCGACAGGGTGGAGACGGCGACGGCTGCGGAGAATTCCGCGCCGCGCACCCGCTCGACCTCGCTCAGCGACTGGTCGTTGGCGGCTTCCGCCGAAAATTTCAGCTTGGTCACGAGATGCGTGAAATCGGCAAGATCGGTCAGCACGACCGCCGGGCTGGCGCCGGCCTCGTATTGCCAGGAAAACTCCTCGAGCGCCGCCTTCACGTCTCCGCGCACGACATGGCCGAAAAGATCGACGATACGGGCGCGATCGGCAAGGCCGAGCATGCTGCGCACCGCGTCGGCATCCACGATGCCGCCGCCATGGGCGATGGCCTGGTCGAGCAGCGACAGGCCGTCGCGGGCCGAGCCTTCGGCGGCGCGCGCGATCATCGCCAGCGCTTCGGCCTGTGCGGTGATGCCTTCCTTGCCGAGGATGGTGGAGAACAGGCCGACCAGATCTGTCGCCGCGATCCGCCGCAGATCGAACCGCTGGCACCGCGACAGAACGGTGATCGGGACCTTGCGGATTTCGGTCGTCGCAAAGATGAACTTCACATGCTCCGGCGGCTCTTCGAGCGTCTTCAAGAGCCCGTTGAAGGCTTGCGTCGAGAGCATGTGCACTTCGTCGATGATATAGACTTTGTAGCGGGCGGATACGGGCCGGTAACGCACCTGCTCGATGATCTCCCTGATATCGTCAATGCCGGTGTGGGACGCGGCGTCCATCTCGATCACATCGACATGCCGGCCTTCCATGATCGCCTGGCAGTGCTCGCCGGGCGTGCGAAGATCGATCGTCGGCTTGTCGATCTCGTCGGTCTTGTAGTTCAGGGCACGCGCAAGGATACGTGCGGTGGTCGTCTTGCCGACGCCGCGTACGCCGGTCAGCATATAGGCCTGGGCGATGCGTCCCGTCTCGAAGGCATTGGTCAGCGTCCGCACCATCGGCTCTTGGCCGACCATCAGGTCGGAAAAGTCCTTCGGGCGGTACTTGCGGGCGAGCACGCGATAGGTGGCCGGCTTTTCCGTCGGGGCGGGGGCTGTATCAGGAGATGGGATGGTGATGTCGTTCATGCGCCCCGCCGCTGGTTCCGTCTGTCCGGACAGTCGGCAAGCTTTGGACGCGGCAGCGAGCTTGCGAACGGGCGGCCCTGGTCTGATGGTTCAGGATCTTTCACGAAGACCCTGAGGGTGGGAGGCTGGCACGATGACCCGTGCCGGGCTCGTTGGGGCTGCTTCCTTCCGGACCTGACCCGGTTGGCGAGTGGCTCGTCCACCACCAACCTCCCGATCTCCATATCGGCAATATCGAAACGGAATGCAAGTCGGCCCTTGGAAGAATCTGGCATCCCTGTCAGAACTCGGACAAAGACGACGCATGCTAGAAGGAAGAACCGTGACGACGTTCGATCTCGACCCGCGCCTGGCGCGCGACAGCGACCTCGTGGCGCATCTCGATCTCTGCCAGCTCCGGCTGAGCCGGGACGCCCGCTGGCCCTGGCTCATTCTCATCCCCGAGCGGAACGCCATCAGCGAGACGTTCGAGCTGTCGCCCGACGAGCAGGCGACGCTGTCGCACGAAACCAACCGCGTCGCCGCCGCACTGAAACAGGTGACCGGGGCGACCAAGATCAACATCGGCGCGCTGGGCAATATCGTCCGCCAGCTCCATGTCCATATCGTCGCCCGCACCGAAGGCGATGCAAACTGGCCCGGCCCGATCTGGGGCTTCGGCACGGCGGAAGCCCGGGACCTGAGCGAGCGCGACGCCTTCCTGAAACGTCTGACGGAATCCCTGACATGACCCACTCGATATTCGACCTCAAGGGGCCTCATCCCGAACCGAGCTCGCTCGTTGCCTTCGCCGAAAACCACCTCGTGCGCGACAGCGAACACCGAAGCGACGATTGCCTGGAAGAGGCGCTGAGAACCGAGGGCGCGCATCTCTTCGCGTTCGCGGAGGGCAAACTGGTTGTCAAGCATGACGAAAACGTCATCGACCCGCTGTTTGCGCCCTACGAGATCGCCGCTCTCCAGCCCGATCTCGATGCCGCAATCCTTCTCGGACGGCTGCCCTCGGGTGAGCCGCGGATCGCCGTTCCGGTCAACCGGACGGAGGCGACGCTGGAGGAACCCTTCAAACTCGCCGACGGCCGCAGCCTCTACCGGCAGGCCATGCTGCCCGACGAACTTCTCGGACAGTTCGCGCAGGCTGCAAGCCTGATCGCCTGGAACGCAGCAAACCGCTTCTGCGGCAAGTGCGGCAGCCCGATGGAGGCCAAGGGCGGAGGGTACAGGCGGGTCTGCACGGCCTGCGGCCATCTGGCGTTCCCGCGCACCGACCCCGTCGTCATCATGCTGACCATCGACGTCGAGCGAGATCTCTGCCTGCTCGGCCGCAGTCCGCATTTCCCGGAAGGCATGTATTCCTGCCTTGCCGGGTTCCTGGAGCCGGGGGAGACGATCGAGAATGCCGTGCGCCGCGAGACTCTGGAGGAATCCGGCATCCGCACCGGCCGCGTGCGCTATCACGCCTCGCAGCCTTGGCCCATGCCGCACAGCCTGATGATCGGTTGCTATGCGGAAGCGCAGTCGAGCGACATCCGCATGGACGATCTGGAGCTGGAAGACTGCCGTTGGTTCACGCGCGAGGAAACGCGCGTCATGCTCGCCCGCAACACGGGTCAGGACGCGAGCCAACACTCCACCCCGCCCAAAGGCGCCATCGCCCACCAGCTGATGCGTGACTGGCTGGACTGGCCGGCCTGACAGAAACGCCAGAGCTGGAAACGCCAGAGCTGGAAACGCCAGAACTGTAAACGCCAGAGTTGGAAACGAAAGAACCGGCGCAGGCGCCGGTTCTCATCTGTCCATATCGCTTTGAAGAGACGCGCGATCAGAAGTCGCGCTGGAAGCGGATCGTACCGCCGAACGCATCGCCATCGCCGCGCTCGCCGTCGAACTTGGTGTAGTTGAATTCCGGCTGCACCTTGAAGTTATCGACGATCATATATTCCATGTTGAGGGCCGTCGCGAGCGTGCCGTCCTCCTCATAGGCGACCTGACCGTTGATGGACGTCTTGTCGTTGACTGTTGCGGTGAAGCCGCCCCAGGCTGCCCAGTCGCCGTTCCAGGGGCCGTAATAATTGCGCTGGCGCGTGTTGCCCAGGCCTTTGTCGTTGTCCCAGTCGGACTGGTAGCCGGCCATGATGAAGATCTTGAACACGTCGTTGAAGACGACGTCGGCGCGGATCTTGCCGCCGAAGGCATCGGCTTCGGTATCGTAGCCGCCGATGACGAACAGGCCGCCCCAATCCTCCTGAATGCGGGCGCCGGCCAGGGGATGCGCGCCCTTGTAGTCTTCGGTCGGACGGCCGGCGAAGCCGGTGTCGTAGGTGCCACCGCCTTCTTCCAGGCCGATGAACGCCGAAAAGCCCTTGTCGCCGCCCCACTGGTAGCTGACCTGATTAGTCCGGCTGCCGGTATAGTCGATGACGTCGTCGTTGATGATGTTGCCGGCCGAATTCAGGAACAGGTCGTAGCGCGAATCATTGACGCCGGCCATGAAGCCGCCGAGCGTGATGAAGCCGGAGTTGATGTAGCTCGTCGTCTCGCCGCTGCTGGCTTCCGACCGCATTTCGATGAAGGAGCGCAGCTGGCCGTACTCGGTATCGCTGCGGGCGTCGAGCGTCAGGGTGCCGCGCGTGAAGGGCGACCAGGCCTGATCTTCGCCGTCATAGGGGCTGTCGCCGACATTGTTGTCGAAGCGAACGTAACCGCCGATTTTCAGGCAGGTTTCCGTACCCGGAATGTAGAAGAAGCCTTCGCCGAAGGCGTCGCAGACACGGACATATTCCATGGCTTCCGGTTCTGCTGCAACGATCGCATCGGCCGCCTGCGCGCCGGCGGTGATGGAAAGGGCGGCCGTCGAGGCCAGGAAAAGCGTTCTGATGATCATGGTAGGCGTCCTCCGGATGCCGCCATTTCCGCGGCTGTCGAAAAGAGAGGCGAGCACGGCCTGGCCGCAAATCAGTCACCTCTTTTCCGTACGCAATCACTTTCGCGCCATAAACACTACCCCACAATTCTGGTCTCTCCGTCCGTGCGCGAGGGATTTCAGAAGGGCGCGACTTTTATAACACGCGCCGCATCGGGTGCGCCGGATAGGAGCCGAGGATGCGGACCTTCTCTGAAAAGAACCGCAGCTCCTCCAGCGCCCGCTTCACGTTCGCATCATCCGGATGTCCGTCGATATCGGCGTAGAACTGCGTCGCGATGAATTTTCCGCCGATCTGGTAGCTCTCCAGCTTCGTCATGTTGATGCCGTTCGTGGCAAAGCCTCCCAGCGCCTTGTAGAGCGCGGCGGGGATGTTGCGCACATTGAAGACGAAGGTGGTGACGATGAGGTCGCTCGGCGCATCGCGCCGGATGGGCTTCTCGTCGCGCGAGAGCACGACAAAGCGGGTCACGTTATTTTCGGTGTCCTCGACGTTCTCGGCAACGATGTCGAGCTTGTAGAGGTTTGCCGCGAGCCGTGGCGCAAGGGCGGCCATGGAACGGTCGCCGGTCTCGGCCACGAGCTTGGCGGCACCGGCGGTATCCCCGGCCACGACCGGCTTCCAGCCATTGGCCCGCACGATCTTGCGGCATTGGCCGAGCGCATGGATGTGGCTGTGCACGGTCCGGATCTCGCTGCGCGACACGCCCGGCAGCACCATCAGCTGGAACCGGATCGGCATGAAATATTCGCCGATGATGTGCAGGCGCGATTCCGGCAGGAGGTGGTGGATATCGGCAACCCGGCCGGCGATCGTGTTCTCGATCGGGATCATCGCAAGGTCCGCCTCGCCGTTCTCGACAGCGAGAAACGCATCCTCGAAGGTCTGGCAGGGCAGGGGATCCATCGTCGGAAACATGTCCCGCGAGGCCATGTCGGAATTGGCGCCGTATTCGCCCTGGAATGAGATGCGGTTCGTCGCGGGCATCATGATGCGGCTCCGGTGCTGGACGAAAGCAGCCGTCGCGCGGCCTCGAGATCGTCGGGCGTATCGACGCCGAGCGGAATGGAGCTGACGATTTCCACGTCGATGCGCATGCCCGCCTCCAGCGCCCGCAGCTGTTCGAGCGATTCGCGTTTCTCGAGGGTCGAGGGTGGCAGGGCGACGAACCGTTCGAGAGCCGAGCGGCGGTAGGCATAGAGGCCGATGTGATGGTAGAGCGGCCCGGCCCCGTGGGGTGCGGTGGCGCGGGTGAAGTAGAGCGCCCGCATGCGGTTGTCCGACACAGGCACGCCGACGACCTTCACGACGTTCGGATTGGTCTTCTCCGCCTCGTGAACGATCTCGACGGTCAGCGTCGCGATATCCACGGTCGGGTCTTCCAGCGGCCGCAGTGCCGCACGGATGGTCTCCGGCTCGATCGTCGGCAGGTCGCCCTGCACGTTGATGACGGTCTCGATCGCGCCGTCCGGGTCGCACAGGCTCAGCGCCTCGTAGATGCGGTCGGAGCCGGACTGGTGATCCGTGCGCGTCATGACGGCTTCGAAACCGGCAGCCGTCACGGCATCGAACGTCTCCTGGTGATCGACGGCGACGACGATCCGTCCGACCTGGGCATCGCGTGCGCGGAGCGCCACCTGCACGATCATCGGCAGCCCGCAGATGTCGGCCAGCGGCTTGCCGGGAAGCCGCGTGGAGGCCATCCGCGCCGGGATCAGCACGAGTGTTCTGGCCAAATTGTCGCTTTTCATGCCGAGCCCTTCAAAACGCACGCGAAAAGTGCCAGAAGTGGTTCGTCCGGCACGGATATCGCTGTTGCAACGCTCGGTCAAAAGACATAGCTTCCGCGCGATTTCAAGGTGTCGCGGCAGATTGTTCATATCGGCGGCACATATGCTTGAAGCCGGACGCAAGGGGAGGTGTGTTGATGAACTCGCATGTAAACATGGCCGTGGGAGCCTTTCTCGGAACGGTCTTCGTGCTGATGTCCGTATCGATCGCCTCGGAAGGCATTTTTCATTCCGAAGCACCGGAAAAGCCGGGCTTCGCCATCATCGCCGAGGAGACGACGGGCGAAGCGGGAGCGGGTGCTGCGGCAGAAGCCGAGGTCGACATCAAGCCGCTGTTAGCCAGCGCAGATGCGAACGCCGGCGCAGCCGTGTTCAAGAAGTGTGCTGCCTGTCACACCATCGAGAAGGGCGGGCCGAACAAGGTCGGCCCCAATCTCTGGGGTGTCGTCGAACGGCCGATCGCCTCGCATGAGGGCTTCGCCTATTCGGCCGGCATGAAGACCTTCGCCGAAGCCAACAAGACCTGGACCTACGACCACCTGAGCTACTTCATCGAAGCGCCGAAGAAGCATGTGCCCGGTACCGCCATGGGCTTTGCCGGCGTGAAGAAGCCGGATGAGCGCGCAAACCTCATCGCCTGGTTGCGTGGCCAGGCGGATGCCCCGGTCGCCCTTCCCGAGGCGTCTGCGTCTGCAGCGCCTGCAGCCGCTCCGGCCGAAGGTGCCGCACCGGCTGCCCCAGCGCCTGCCGCCCCAGCGCCTGCCGCCCCGGCGGCTGCTGCACCGGCGAACTGAGACGCAATTCTCCTGGCGGATCTTTTCGAAGCCCGGCTCGCGCCGGGCTTTTTCATGTCTCGATGGCGAACGTTTCGCGGGCTTCAGAGAAGCACGTAGGCCCAGGCGGAGACGGTGACGACGCCGAGGGCGGTGGTCAGCGTGATGGTCGAGGATGCAAGGCCGTGGCCTACGTTGAAGTGGTTGGCAATCAGCCAGGCATTGACGCCGGTGGGCACAGCGGAGGTCAACACCAGGGCCGCCGTCCAGTCACGGTCGAGGCCGAGCAGATGGCTGGCACCGAGGACGCAGGCGGGCAGCACGACAAGCTTCAGCGTGCTGGTGAAGGCGGCAAGGCCGAGATTGCCGGAGAGGCCGTACTTGTCGAGCGCCATACCGATGGAGATTAACGCAGCGGGACCGGCGACGGCAGCGGTCTGGTCGATGGCGATCTTGAGCGGCCCCGACAGCGGCAGGTTCGCCACATGCATCAGCGCACCGCAGACAAGCCCGATCACCAGAGGGTTCCGAATGAGGTTGCGAAGAATGCCGCGGGAGAGCGCCAGCGGGCTCTGCGCCACGCCGCCATTGGTCTTGCGCTCCGCACGCTCCATGAGGATCGTGCCGGCGATCATCATCACCGGAAGATGAACCGAGATGAGGATGGACAGCGCGACGACGCCGGCATCGCCCACATTGCGCGAGACGAGTGGCAGGCCGATGAAGATCGTGTTGGCGAAGGCCGAGGAGACACCGGCGAGAACGCCGATGCGCCGGTCTCGCCCGAAGCCGAGCGTGGCGACGAGATGGCCGAGCGTCCAGACGACCGCGACGCCGGAGAAATAGGCGACCCATAGCGGCCAGGGCGAGCCCCCGGTGAAATCTGCCGTCGCGATGGTGCGAAACAGCAGGATGGGGACGGAAACCTTGAAGACAAAGTCGCCGAGCGCATCGCCCACGGCCGGCTTCAGATAGCCCGTGCGCACGATCACCCAACCGGCAAAGATGAGAACGAAGAGGGGAAGGACATTGATCAGGACGTCGGACATGAGGCTCTCCGTGCTTCTACCGCATAGACTGCTTCGTACGCGCTCCGCAACCTTTCCGTTTACGGCGCAATGCCAGCGTAAGCTTCAGCTGTCATAATACGGATCGGTACCCGCAATAGAGGGATGGGACATGGCGGTCAGCGAAAAATGGTGGCAACAGCCCGTTTTGCTCGAACTGGACGGCATCGGAGATTATCGCGCCGTTCGCAATACGCGGGAGGCGGCAGAGGTCCTGCTCGACAGATGGCCGACCCATGAGGGCGTTGCCTACAAGGCAGCCATCCGGATGTGCCGCTATGTGCTCAACGGCGAGCAACCCGCCGACTACGCGCGCGAGGATTTCATCGCCGCTGCGGTCGAGGCCTATATTCATGTCGATGAGAGCCATCCTTCAGCCTCTTGACGCCTGCTGTCGCGCCCGGTGTTGGTACCCGGCCAGCCACACGGATCATGATGGAACATCCAGGGATACCTCGCGTTTGCACATCAACTAAAACGCCGATCGGCAAGAAGCTCCGGCAGGGGCCAAAAGCGGGAAGCGGCCAGCAAGCAGCGAGGGATGCGTGCATGCCGATGGACAAGCAGATGTATTGCCGACGCGACGACGAGCCTCACCTGCGGGACGACGATCTCGCGGGCAAGGTCACCCGCTACATCCAGTATGTCGCGCTGGTGGATACGGCCCACCTCAACGTCATTGCCATCGGACGAACCATCATCCTCTCCGGTTCCGTTGCCAGCGAGGCCGAAGTCGGTTGCGTCGAGCAGGCAGCGGCGTCCGTGATCGGTGTTCATCTTGTCGAGAACAACGTCATCGTCCGCCGCCACTGACCGTTCCGAAGCTGTCAGCGCCTGGTTAGAACGCGTCTTGGACATGGCTCGGCCAGCGCCATGGCCGAACGGCGATGATGTCGTAGCGAATGGAAAGGCGATCCGCGTCTCTCTGCTTTTGAAGCCAGAGTTCGCTCGCCCTGCGAATGCGCGCTTTCGACTGCTCGCTGACCGCAAAGATTGCGGCATCGACCGACGGCCGTGCCTTGACCTCGACGCAGGCGACGAGATTGCCACGCCGGGCGACGATATCGATCTCTCCGAGCTTCGTGCGGTAGCGGAAGGCGATGATCCGGTAGCCGCGCACCATGAGCGCCAAGGCAGCGAAATATTCTGCAAGCGCACCCTTTCGAACCGCCTGCAAGCGCCGTCGGTCGGCCGTTCCCGTCACGGCTGCTCCTTCAGCGTCAGAAGCCGGTCGTAAAGCGTTCGCCGGTTGAGGCCCGTCAGTTTCGCCGCTTCGGTCGCGGCCTTGCCGGCCGGCAGATCAGCCGACAGACGCGTCAGCAGTGCATCCACATCCCGCTCGTCCGGTGCTGCCTCTTCCGGTGGGGGGCCGATGACCAGCACGATCTCGCCCTTGACAACGATATCGCCGCCATAATGATCGGCAAGCGCACCGAGCGTTCCTCGGCGGAATTCCTCGAAGGTTTTGGTCAGTTCGCGACAGACGACGGCGTCGCGCTCGCGACCGAGCGTTTCCGCCGCGCCGACGAGCGTCGCGCCGATCCGGTGCGGGGACTCAAAGAAGATGAGCGTTGCCGGCACGCGTGAGAGTTCGCCAAGCCTGTCGCGCCGCGCCTTGTCCTTCGAGGGAAGGAATCCGGCAAACAGAAAAGCCTCGTTGGAAAGGCCGGAGCCGACGAGGGCCGCCAGCGGCGCGGAGGGTCCGGGAAGCGGCACCACCCGGTGCCCCGCCTCGATGGCCGTCTGGGCAAGCCGGTAGCCGGGGTCGGAGACCAGCGGCGTGCCCGCATCCGAGACGAGCGCGACGGAGCGGCCAGCGTCGAGCGCCGCGATCAGCCGGGGGCCTGCTTCGTTGGCATTGTGCTCGTGATAGGCATAGGGACGGTTGGTAATGCCGTAGCGATCCAGCAGGACGCGGGTGACGCGCGTGTCCTCGCAGGCGAGAACATCGGCGCCGGCCAGGGTTTCCAGCGCCCGCAGGGTGATGTCGCCGAGATTGCCGATCGGCGTCGCCACCAGATAGAGCGCCGGCTCGATCGGCCGCGCCTCGACGATCGTGTCGTGGACGCGGTAGCTGCGCTGCCGCATGCCGGCATCCGGTGCCGTATCCCGTTCTGTTGTCTTGTCCTTCATGCAGTCTTTATGGGCGAGCCGGCTCTTGCCCGCAAGCCGGTGCACTGAACGATAATGGTGGGTAGTTCGGCTTCAGGGTCGGCTTGGCCCTTGCACTTCGCCACAGTGTAGTGCCATTTTGCGCGTCCATATCCACGCCGCTCTTCGGCCGCCCGCGGCCCGGTGGCCGAGGCGTTCAAGAGTTCATGCCGGGAAGCGTCTTCCGGTCCTGATGGAAAGCGACAGCATCACATGCGCATTACGATCGAGCGGTCCAATCTTCTCAAATCGCTGAACCATGTCCACCGGGTCGTCGAGCGCCGGAACACGATTCCGATCCTGTCGAACGTGCTGCTGCGGGCCGAAGGCGAAAGTCTCGACATGAAGGCGACCGACCTCGATCTCGAAATTACCGAGGCGACGCCCGCTCAGGTCGAGCAGCCGGGCGCCACCACCGTGCCGGCCCATCTTCTCTACGACATCGTGCGCAAGCTCTCGGACGGTTCGGAAGTGCGGCTGTCGACCAATGCCGAGGGGACGGCGATGACCGTTGCCTCCGGTCGCTCGAAGTTCTCGCTCCAGTGCCTGCCGCAGTCGGATTTTCCGGATCTGAACGCAGGCACCTTCACGCACAAGTTCACGATGAAGGCGACCGATCTCAAGATGCTGATCGATCGCACGCAATTCGCGATCTCGACCGAGGAAACGCGTTACTATCTGAACGGCATCTACATCCACACGATCGAGAGCAAGGGCGACCTGAAGCTGCGCGCGGTGGCGACCGACGGTCACCGCCTAGCACGCGCCGATTTGGAAGCGCCGTCCGGCTCCGAAGGCATGCCGGGCATCATCATTCCCCGCAAGACGGTGGGCGAGCTGCAGAAGCTGGTGGACCAGCCCGACGCAACCGTGACGCTGGAAATTTCCGACGCCAAGATCCGCATGAGCATCGGCTCGATTGTCATGACGTCGAAGCTGATCGACGGCACGTTCCCGGATTACCAGCGCGTCATCCCGGCCAATAACGAGAAGGAACTGCGGATCGACTGCCAGTCCTTCGCGCAGGCCGTGGATCGCGTCTCCACGATCTCCTCCGAGCGCGGCCGCGCCGTGAAGCTGGCGCTCGCCGACGGACAACTGACGCTGACCGTCAACAATCCGGACAGCGGCAGCGCGACGGAAGAACTGCCGGTCGGTTACGACAACGAGCCGCTCGAAATCGGCTTCAACGCCAAATATCTCCTCGACATCACGGCCCAGCTTTCGGGTACGGAAGCCGTCTTCATGCTCGCGGATGCGGGTTCGCCCACGCTCGTGCGCGACCTTGCCGGCGAAGATGCGCTGTATGTGCTGATGCCGATGCGGGTGTAGTCCCACCTGCTGCGGCAGGCCGATGTCTGCAATCGAAAGCCGGGACGTTTACCTCTGGCGGATGATCGTGCCGATCGCGTTGACGACCAGGCGCGACGCCGTTAGCGCGCAAAGGCCCGCAATGTCGCCCGGTGGAAAAAGCTCGACCAGATCGAACCCGACGAGCCTGCCGCGTTTGCCTACCCCCGCAATGATGTCGATCACCTGCGTGTAGGTCAGCCCGCCCGGCGATGGCGCGGCCACGCCCGGCATGATGCCCGGGTCGAGCCCATCGCAATCCACCGTCATGACGACCCTCGCGCCCTCCGGGATATGCCGAAGGGCCGCCGCGACACCTTCGGCGTGAACCTGCCGTGCGGTAACGAGCCGACTGCCGAAGCGCAGCGCATCCTCGACCTCGGCACGGCGCGCGCTGCCGATGCCGCGCATGCCCACCTGAACCATGCCTGCGACATGCGCCATCTCGCTCGCCCGCCGCATCGGGCTGGAATAGCCGTATCGCTCATCGTGCAGGGTGTCTCGCCAGTCGATATGCGCATCGATCTGGACGATCCATATCGGCCCTGCGTCCACAAAGCCCGACAGGAACGGGATCACCACGGAGTCGTCGCCGCCGAGAAGAATCGGAACGGCACCCGTTGTGAGAACCTCCCGTGTCATCGCTTCGATACGAGTCCGGTTGCCGGCATTGTCCTCCATCCGCGTCGGCACGTTCCCGAGGTCGATGCAGCAATGCGCACCGTCATCGAACAGCGGCCCGCCAAGATCGAAATCCCAGTGATCGATCAAACCGGCGTCTTCCCGGCTCGCAGCCCGAACGGCATCGGCGGCAAGCGCATAACCACTGCTATCCTTGCCGGGATAGGTGCTTCCATGCCCGGCACCGAAGATGGCGGCGATAGGCTTGGTGTCTTGGGGAAGGCGCTCCGGAAAGCCGAGGAAGGAAGATGCACCGATCATACTGGAGCTCCGTGTTGTTTCGAGCAGCAGTCTACACGCTGGCCATCATTCTCGCAGCCAGTGTTGGGATCGTGTCAGGCATGTTGGCTAGCCTCAAAGATAACAACGAAATGACGCAAAGAGAATGGTTTTTGTCGCCTAGGGTTTTTGAATGCGGTATGACAGCGAACGCTCAAGCAGCGAGTCGGAGTGGAGACGAGTATGAATTTGCGTTTGAAAGAGCGTTTCGGCAAGAAATTCGATGAGGAAATCCGGTTCTTCAAGGGCTGGCGCAGCAATATGCGCGCCGTGGGCGCGATTACGCCGACCTCGTCCATTGCTGCGCGGCGGATGGCAAGCGTCATCGACAATGGCTCAGGGCTCCCGGTTCTCGAGCTCGGCCCGGGTACGGGCGTGATCACAAAGGCGATCCTTGATCGTGGCGTGGCACCCGAGCAGCTGGTCTCGGTGGAGTATTCGACCGATTTCTACCATCAACTCCTGAAACGGTTTCCCACCGTCGAGTTCATCAACGGCGATGCGTTCAATCTCGATACGACGCTCGGCCTACGCGCCAGCGAACAGTTCGATTGCGTCATCTCGGCGGTACCTCTCCTCAATATGCCCATGCACAGCCGTGTCGCGCTGATCGAGGATCTGCTGACGCGGGTGCCCGTCGGCCGCCCCGTGGTGCAGATTTCCTACGGCCCGCGCTCGCCGGTCGCCAATATGCCGGACCGTTTCCGCACGGAACAGCTCGACTTCATCATGCGCAACATCCCGCCGGCGCGGCTCTGGATTTACCGCAAAACCCACTGAGGTTGTCATGTTCGGCCTCTACATCAGCCACCCGGAGGTTGCGATCGATCCGGACGTGCCAATTCCGCGCTGGGGCCTTTCCGAAAAGGGGCATCAGCGCGCTCGGGTCGCAGCCGCTTCAGGCTGGGCGCGGGGCCTCGGTCGTATCGTCTCTTCGGACGAGACGAAGGCGCTGGAGACGGCGGCTCTCCTTGCCGAGGCATCCGGAGTGCCTGTCGAGGTGTTGGCGGACAGCGGCGAGAATGACCGCTCGGCGACGGGTTTCCTGCCGCCAGCCGAGTTCGAAGCCGCAGCGGACAGCTTCTTTGCCGAACCGGCTGTGAGCTTTCGCGGTTGGGAAACGGCGGACCACGCCAGGGCCCGCATCGTTCGCGCCGTTACATCCGTGCTTGACGCGCATGATCCGTCGATCCCGATCGCCTTCATCGGCCATGGCGGCGTCGGCACGTTGCTCTTCTGTCACCTCTCCGGCATTCCCGTTTCGCGGGCACACGACCAGGGTCCGGGCGGCGGGGGCAATCTCTTCGCATTTTCCCTTGCCCGCAGACGCCCGGTATGCAAGTGGACCCGCATCGAGGACTGGCAGGGGTGGACGGATGGCTGAGGCAGCACACGACAGGTTGATCATCGGCCTCGACGTTCCCACGATCGCTGAAGCTCAAAGCATCGTCGATGCCATCGGCGACGACGGCCAGTTCTACAAGATCGGCTATCAGCTGGTCTTTGCCGGCGGTCTCGACTTCGCGCGGGACCTCGCCGCGTCCGGCAAGAAAATCTTTCTCGATATGAAGCTTCTCGACATCGATAACACGGTCGCCAAGGGCGTCGAGAACATCGCGCGCATGGGCATGACCATGTTGACGCTGCACGCCTATCCCAAGGCCATGGCCGCTGCCGTCGAGGCCGCGAAGGGCTCCGGCCTCTGCCTGCTCGGCGTGACCGTACTGACCTCGATGGATGCGGACGATCTGACGGCGGCCGGCTATGCCGACGACCCCCGCGCGCTGGTGCTGCGCCGGGCGGCGCAGGCGCGCGATGCGGGAATGGGCGGCATCGTCTGTTCCGCCGAGGAAGCCGCTGTCGTCCGCGAGATCGTCGGTCCCGATCTCGCCGTGGTCACACCTGGCATCCGCCCCGTGGGGGCCGACAGGGGCGATCAGAAGCGGGTGATGACCCCTTTCGATGCGATTGCGGCTGGCGCGAGCCATCTCGTCGTCGGACGGCCGATCGTCAAGGCGGAGGATCCGCGCGCGGCAACGCGCGCTATCCTCGACGATATGCGCCGCGCGGCCTGGCCCAGCAACGACTGACCTTTCAAGATCGAACGCCTCAAGAAGGAGATCGTCATGGCCAAGGGATACTGGATCGCCCGCGTCGATGTTCGCGATGCCGAGCGCTACAAGGACTATGTCTCGGCGGCCAAGCCCGCCTTCGAGAAATATGGCGCCGTCTTCCTGGCGCGTGGCGGGCTGGCGGAAAAGCTCGAAGGCGACGTCCGGGCGCGCAACGTGATCATCGAATTCCCGTCGATGGAGGCCGCCGTCGCCTGCTACAATTCGCCGGAGTACCAGATCGCGGCGGCCATCCGCCAGGAGGTCGCCGATGCCGACATGCTGGTGGTCGAAGGCGTCTGAGCCGCGCCTTCCATCTGCGACATGTTGCGCTGCATGATACCTTCCCGTACGAGGCGAGGTAAGCTATATCGCATGACTGATCATGCCTGAAAAACACCGGAGCGCCGTTCCATGACCCTGTCCAATCTTCCCCCGCTCGTCACCGTCTTCGGCGGATCGGGATTCGTCGGGAGGCACGTGGTGCGCGCGCTTGCCCGGCGTGGTTTCCGCATCCGGGTCGCCGTGCGCCGTCCGGATCTGGCGGGATTCCTCCAGCCGCTCGGCAATGTCGGCCAGATCTCCTTCGTTCAGGCGAATCTGCGCTACCGCCAGTCGGTCGATGCCGCCGTTCACGGCAGCGATCACGTCGTCAACTGCGTTGGCATCCTGTTTGAGGCCGGGCGCAACACGTTCGACGCCGTACAGGATTTCGGCGCGCGCGCCGTGGCCGAGGCCGCGCGCAGCGTCGGCGCCTCGCTGACCCATGTCTCGGCAATCGGCGCCGATGCCGGCAGCGCATCCATCTACGCCCAGTCCAAGGCGAAGGCGGAAAAGGCTGTGATGGAGATCAAGCCGGATGCGGTCATCCTGCGTCCCTCGATCGTTTTCGGTCCGGAAGACGGCTTCTTCAACAAGTTTGCCCAGATGTCACGCTTCTCGCCGGCCCTTCCGCTGATCGGTGGCGGTAAGACGGCGTTCCAGCCGGTCTATGTCGCCGATGTCGCGGAAGCGGTTGCCAAGGCGGTCGAAGGCAAGGTCGAGAAGGGCCGGATCTACGAACTCGGCGGCCCGGAAGTGCTGACCTTCCGCCAGTGTCTCGAGATCATGCTGAAGGCGATCGACCGTAAGCGCGCGCTCGTCACGCTGCCTTTCGGTGCAGCCTCTCTCATCGGTAGCATCGCCTCCCTCGTTCCGCTGATCGCCCCGCCGCTGACGACGGATCAGGTGACACTGCTCAAGAGCGACAACGTCGTCTCGCCGGCGGCAGAAGCGGAGGGCCGCACCTTCAAGGCGTTCGGCATCGAGCCGACGCTGGTCGAGGCAATCATCCCGAGCTATCTCGTGCGCTACCGGCCGCAGGGCCAGTACACGCGCTCCGGCAAGGCTGCCTGAGCCCTTTCAAATCGCTGGAATGACGAAAGCCGCCGGTGATGAGCCGGCGGCTTTCGTTTGTTCGGAAAGTGCGGCGTTGCAGTTCTGCCGCACTGCACATTTGCCGTCGGCCTTTACCGGCGATTCAACATGTTGCGTTATTGCTTGTGCCGGCGCTGGAGCATAGACAGCAGCCGCGTGCTTTTGTCAGGATCGAGGCACGCCATTCCGACATCTCGAAAGGCTAGAGAGTAAATGGGTAAGTCGATCGCAATCTTCTTTGCGTGCGCGGCATTGGTCATCGTTGCAGGCTCGTTCGCCGCTCCGAAGACCGTGGCAGGCAGCCACGATAACTGTGCGCCGGCTTATGGCGTGGATCCTTGCACGACCTCGTCGATCGGTCTCGTTTCCGGTCGTTGACGTCGTCTTGCCGCAGTGATGTTTCACCTGCTGGCGACATGAATTTTTGAAGGTATGGCGGGGGCCAGGAAACCGCATGCAGACCGTGATCCGGCTGCATGCGGTTTGTTTTTGCGCGTCAGCCGAAAACGGTGAGGCCGATAAGGCCGGCCGTGCCGACGACGATGCGCCAGATGGCGAAAGGGGTAAAGCCGCGGCTGGACACGAAGGCGAGCAGCGAGCGTACCACGAGCAGCGCGGAGACGAAGGCGGCGATGAAGCCGACCGCGATCAGCGAGGCATCGTTGAAATCCAGCACATCACGATTCTTGTAGAGATCGAGAACCGTCGCACCCAGCATGGTGGGGATGGCGAGGAAGAAGGAGAACTCGGCTGCCGAGCGCTTGTCCGTGCCCATCAGGAGCGAGCCGGCAATGGTCGCGCCGGAGCGGGACGTGCCGGGGATCATGGCGAGGCACTGGAAGAGACCGATCTTCAGGGCCAGCGCCGGCGTGTAGTCCATCATGTCGCGGTAGCGCGGCTCCATCGGCATGCGGTCGATGGCGTAGAGGATGATGCCGCCGACGATCAGCATGATGCAGATCAGTTTCGGCGTCTCGAATAGTACGTTCTTGATGAAGTCATGGGCGAGGAAACCGATAACCGCCGCCGGCAAGAAGGCGAGCAGGATGAGAAGCACGAAGCGTCGCGCCCTGGGGTCGCTCGGCAGCGCGATCAGGATCGACCAGAGCCGCTGGAAATAGACAGTGAGGATGGCAAGGATCGCGCCGAACTGGATGATGATCTCGAAGGTTTTTCCCTTCGACTCAAAGCCCAGAAAATGGCCTGCCAGCAGGATATGCGCCGTGGAGGACACGGGAATGAACTCGGTCAGGCCTTCGATAAGGCCCAGAATGAGCGCACTGAAGATCGAATGTTCGGGCATGAGGTAAAGTTTCCTTTAAGCAAAGGAGTTTAAGGGTTCAAGAACCGGGGGAGGGCCGATTCGCTTGAGTTCGGGAAAGCTTGCTTCTATAGCTGCGACGAGCGCTGTCTTATAGCTGCCTTCTCTCTGCCATTGCCAGACGAAACCGCGCCCCGCGATCCAACCTTGAAAACCTGTTCCGAGACAGACGCATCGATGCCCACACTCTATCACCACCCCATGTCCACAGCGTCCCGTTTCGTCCGGCTCATCCTGTCGGAATACGGCTACCAGACGGATCTGACGGAAGAGCAGCCCTGGGAAAAGCGGCGCGATTTTCTGGCGCTCAATCCGGCTGCGACGCTGCCCGTCTATGTCGATGACAGCATGCGGGCTCTGTGCGGCGCCGCCGTCATCTCCGAATATCTCGACGAGACCAATGGTGTCCTGAAACGCGAGCGCCGGCTTCTGGCGGAAGACCCGTTCCAGCGCGCGGAAATCCGCCGGCTGACCGAATGGTTTCTCCTGAAGATGGAAGCGGACGTGACACGCCCGCTGGTGCGCGAGCGGATCTTCAAGCTGCAGATGACGGCCGAGCAGGGCGGCGGCGCGCCGGACTCGAAGATGCTGCGCCTGTCGCGCGCCAATATCCGCCAGCATATGAAGTACCTGTCCTGGCTTGCAGGGTCGCGCACCTATCTGGCGGGCGACCGCCTGTCCTATGCCGACCTCGCTGCCGCTGCCGCCCTCTCCGTGCTCGACTATATGGGTGAGATCGACTGGACGGAGGCGCCGGCCGCCAAGGACTGGTACCAGCGCCTGAAGTCGCGCCCCTCCTTTCGCCCGCTGTTGGCCGAGCGTGTGCGCGGTCTGACCCCAGTATCGCATTATGCGGACCTCGACTTCTGATCCGCAACGCCGCGCGGACGGCGCACCCCTGCGCCGCCGCGGGAGCCTCACGGCCTTCCTGAAGGCCGAAGCACGCGACAAGGGCTTCGACGTCTGCCGTGTCACGACGCCGGATACGATACCGGACGCGCCGGCCCGGCTGACCGATTTCCTGGATCACGGCTATCACGGCACCATGGACTGGATGGCCGAGACCGCCGAGCGGCGCGCCGACCCGCGCACGCTCTGGAGCGAAGTCCGCTCCGTCGTCATGTTCGGCATGAACTACGGCCCAGATCACGACCCTCGCGCCGTGCTCGATCTGAAGGATCGTGGCGCCATTTCCGTCTATGCCCAGAACCGCGACTATCATGACGTCATCAAGGGCCGGCTGAAGGAGGTTGCAACGCGCTTTGCTGCCCGGGCGGGTGCCGACGTCAAGGTATTCGTGGACACCGCGCCGGTGATGGAAAAGCCGCTGGCCGAGCAGGCTGGCCTCGGCTGGCAGGGCAAACATACCAATCTCGTCAGCCGCAGCTTCGGCTCCTGGCTCTTCCTCGGCAGCCTGTTCACGACGGAGGATCTGGAGATCGATGCACCCGAGCGGGATCATTGCGGCTCGTGTCGCGCCTGCCTCGATGCCTGTCCGACGGATGCTTTTCCCGCACCCTACAAGATCGATGCGCGCCGGTGCATCTCCTACCTCACAATCGAGCACAAGGGGCCAATTGACCCCGCGCTGCGCCCGGCTATCGGCAATCGCATCTATGGCTGCGATGACTGTCTCTCGGCATGCCCGTGGAACAAGTTTGCGGCCGCCGCAAGCGAGATGAAGCTGAAGGCCCGCGCCGATCTTTCAGCGCCTTCGCTCGCTCTCCTTCTCGCGCTGGATGATGCGGGTTTCCGCGCGCTTTTCTCCGGCTCTCCTGTCAAGCGCATCGGGCGCGACCGCTTCGTGCGGAACTGCCTGATCGCCGCCGGGAATTCCGGCGACCCTGCGCTGGTGGCCCCATGCCGCGAGCGACTGACGGATGCCGCACCCGCCGTGCGGGGCATGGCCATCTGGGCGTTGTCCCGGTTGATGTCGGCCGATGCTTTCAGGGAGCTTGCGGAGCGTCGACCGCTGGAGGATGACAGCGAGGTCTTGGACGAATGGATACGAGCAGGAGCAGCATGATGGACGTTCTCATTCTGGGTGCCGGTTTTTCCGGAGCCGCCATTGCGCGCCGTCTTCTGCCGGCGGCAGCCTCTGTGACCGGCACCACCCGGTCAGCAGAGCGACAGAAGGCGTTGGCCGATATGGGTCTCGAAGCGCTGATCTATGACGGCGAAACGATCTCCGCCGAGCTTCGCGCCGCGATGCAGCGGGTCACGCATCTCGTGCAGTCCATCGCGCCCGGCAAGGCCGGCGATCCGCTGATGCGCCCGGATAGGCCCGATGTCGCCAGCCTCATGCCGAACCTGCGGTGGGCGGCCTATCTCTCGACCGTCGGTGTCTACGGCGACCATAAGGGAGCATGGGTGACCGAGGATGCGCCGCTCGATCCCGTTTCGGACCGATCGAAGGAACGCGTCCAGGCGGAGCAGGCATGGCTGGAGCTTGGGCAGGCGGCGGACATTCCCGTCGCCGTTCTGCGTCTGTCGGGCATTTACGGGCCGGGCCGCAATGGCTTCTGCAATCTTGCCAATGGCACGGCGCGGCGACTGGTCAAGCCGGGACAGGTTTTCAACCGCATCCGCGTCGAGGACATCGCAGGCTCCGTCGCGTTTCTGAGCGAAAGCGGCACGGGCGGCATCTTCAACGTCACCGATGACGAGCCCGCCCCGCCGCAGGATGTCGTGCTGGAAGCCGCGCGCCTGATGGGCGTGACGCCTCCGCCGGAAATCCCTTTCGAGACGGCCGAACTCTCGCCGATGGCGCGCACATTCTATGGCGAGAACAAGCGCGTCTCGAACGCGAAACTGCGCGCTGCCGGATATACCTTCCTTCATCCCGAATATCGCCAGTCTCTTCGTCAGATGTGGAACGACGATTGCTGGAAATCCTGACGTCAGGGGCACATTTCCTTTCGCCGGCGATGCAACCTTTTCGAGAATATTAGTTTTTAAGATACCGCAGAGCGGCCCGCTTTTCGCGATTTCAAACTTTTAATCTCATTTTATCTGACCTGTGGAAAAATCATTCCACAAAAAGCCGTATTTCATGAATCATTTTGATTCCACGCGCTTTTTTCATGGAAACAACGATTTTTCAAATTTTTAAGAAAATTCAACAAGCCTCAGGGATAGTAAATCCTAACCGTTGCTTAACGGTTGAAGCACTTTTCCGCCATTTTTGCCCCGGACAAGCCGTCTCGTTCGCTGAAAAGCAAGACGATACGACGAAGGGGTACCTTGTTGACGAGACTGAAACTTGCCAATGTCGCACTGGCGGCATGCGTTGCTTTGGGGGCAACTTTCACATCCATCACACCATCACAGGCGGCAGGTGCGGGCTGCGGCGGCGCTTCCTGGTATGCCCTCTCGTCCCGGACGGCGTCTGGCGAGAGAATGAACGCCTCCTACCTGACGGCCGCGCATCGCAGCCTGAAATTCGGAACACGGGTCGAAGTCACCAACAAGCGTAACGGCAAGAGTGTCGTCGTGCGCATCAATGACCGCGGGCCGTTCATTCGCGGTCGTGTTCTCGACCTCTCCAAGGCCGCCGCGTCGCAGGTGGGCATGGTAAGTTCCGGTCACGCCAGCATCTGTTATCGCGTGGTCGGTTAAGGTCCGGCGCTCAAAAAGGTTCCAGAAAAATTCGGGATCGATAATGAGACCTCCTCCACGACCCGGGACTGTGGAGGCAGAGACAGAGGCCACAAAAGGCCTTCCCGCTTGCTCTTCGCCTTCATCGCCGGTACAGCGCCACGATAGACGATGGACTTTCTGCCACGGGCCGATGGAGTGTGACTGATGCGACTGGGTGGACGACTTGCCGGTGCGATCGATGTCCTCTCCGATATCGAGACGCGAAAGCGCCCGGTTGCGGATGCGCTGAAGGATTGGGGCCTTGCCCATCGGTTCGCCGGATCCGGCGACCGCGCCGCGATCGGCAATATCGTGTACGACGCACTCCGCCGGAAACTCTCTCACGCCTATCTGATGGACGACGACAGCGCGACGGCGCTCGGCTACGCGGTCATGCTGCGCCAATGGGGCCAGATGCCGGAATCGCTGGCGGCAAGTCTGGAGGGCGACCGCTTCGCGCCGCCGCCGCTGCCGGACGCTGCCCTGGCCGCCTTCCATAGCCGCGATCTCGGACAGGCCCCCGCGCATGTCCAGGGCGATATTCCCGAATGGGTGGTGCCGTCTTTCCAGGCGGTTTTCGGCGATCGATGGCTGGAGGAGGCCGCCGCGCTGGCCGAGCGTCCGGCGCTCGACCTGCGCGTCAACACGCTGAAGGCCGACCGCGCGAAGGTGCTGAAGGCGCTCGACGAGGCCGGTGTGCGGCCGACCGAAACCGCGCGACAGGGCCTGCGCGTCGCGCCCGGCGAAGGTCCATCGAGGCTCCCGAACGTAACGGCCGAGTTGTCCTTCCAGAAGGGCTGGTTCGAGGTGCAGGACGAAGGCTCGCAGATCGTCGCCGATCTGGTCGGCGCGACGGGCAGCGAGCAGATCCTCGATTACTGTGCCGGTGGCGGCGGCAAGACGCTGGCTCTGTCCGCCACCATGGACAACAAGGGGCAGGTCCACGCCTTCGACACCGATCGCAAGCGGCTCGCGCCGATCATCGAGCGGCTGAAGCGGGCAGGCACCCGCAACGTTCAGGTTCACGACCGGGCGCAGGCGCTCGCCAGTCTCACGGATCGTTGTGATGCCGTGCTGGTGGATGCGCCCTGCACGGGCACGGGAACATGGCGCCGGCGACCGGATACGAAATGGCGCCTGAACGAGCGCAACATCGAGGAGCGTCAGGGCCAGCAGCGCGAGGCGCTGGCGGAAGCCGCAAGATATGTCCGTCCCGGTGGGCGGCTCGTCTATGTCACCTGTTCCGTCCTGCCGGAAGAAAACGACCAGCAGGTCGATCGCTTTCTTGGCCAGAACCCCGCCTTTGCACCCATGGCAGCGCTCGATAGCTGGAATGCCCTGTTCGGCACGGCTGGTCGCCGGCCGGTCTCGCGGGATGGCCGCACGCTGACGCTGTCCCCGGCATCCACCGCGACCGACGGCTTCTTCTTCGCCATGCTGCAACGGCAGGCGTGACAGCTTCAAAGCGTTCTAAACTATACGCTTTGACACAAGTTTCGTTTTGGTTCATGAGGTTCGAACGGGCGGGGCGCGCTGGACGTGCGCCCGGTCCCGGATCCGTTTCACGCGTGCGGTACCCCTGTCCGGATCCCGGTCGGGCTCCGCCGAGGAGAGGTCATGACCGTATCATTCCTTCGTTCCGCCGCTCTGGCGCTGGCAACCGCCACCTCTGCGCTGGCCATCCAGCCGGCCGCAGCTGCGACCGATGCCGCCGCCGTGCTCAAGCATTACTCCGACGTAGCGCATGCCAAGTTCGAGGACGCCCTGACGACCGCGCAGGCGCTCGACAAGGCCGTGGACGCGCTGATCGCGACGCCGAGCGAGGCGACGCTGAAGGCCGCGCGCGAAGCCTGGCTCGCCGCCCGCAACCCCTATCAGGAAACGGAAGTCTATCGTTTCGGCAACCCGATCGTCGATGAATGGGAAGGCAAGGTCAATGCCTGGCCACTCGACGAAGGCCTGATCGACTATGTCGATGCGAGCTATGGCAGCGAGAGCGACGAGAACGCGCTCTTCACAGCCAACGTCATTGCCAACAAGACGATCTCTATCGATGGCAAGACGATCGATGCGTCGAAAATTACGCCGGAATTTCTGTCGGGCACGCTGCAGGAAGCCGACGGCATAGAGGCGAACGTAGCGACCGGCTACCACGCCATCGAGTTTCTGCTCTGGGGGCAGGATCTGAACGGCACCGGCCCGGGCGCCGGCAACCGCCCCTATACCGACTACGACACCAAGGCCTGCACAAACGGCAATTGCGATCGCCGCGCCGCCTATCTCAAGGCCGCGACCGATCTGCTCGTTTCCGACCTGAAGGAGATGACCGCCAACTGGACGCCGGACGGTGCGGCCACGAAGAACGTCGAAGCCGATTCGAAGGTCGGCCTCACCGCCATCCTGACCGGCATGGGCTCGCTGTCCTATGGCGAACTGGCCGGCGAGCGCATGAAGCTCGGCCTGCTGCTGCACGATCCGGAAGAGGAGCATGACTGCTTCTCGGACAACACCTACAATTCGCACCTTCATGACGCGATCGGCATCGAGCAGGCCTATCTCGGCACCTATACCCGCACCGACGGCACGAAACTGACCGGCCCCTCGCTCTCTGAACTCGTCGCGGCCAAGGACCCGGCCGTCGATGCGGAGATGAAGGAGAAGCTCGCAGCGACCGTTGCGGCCATGCAGGCCATGGCGAAACGCGGCCAGACGGTCGAGGCCTACGACCAGATGATCGCGGAAGGCAACACCGAAGGCAACGCCGTCGTTCAGAAGGCGATTGACGGGCTCATCGCCCAGTCGAAGACCGTCGAGCGCGTGCTGACCGCGCTCGATCTCGGCAAGATCGAACTCGAAGGATCCGACAGCCTCGACAACCCGAACGCCGTCTTCAAATGAGAAACGCGCCCGGACGCAGCAAAGCCTGATCCGCGATGACCGTCCGGACCGCCCCTCGTTTCGTCACGCCCATCGCCGCCGCGACTCTTGCGGCGGTTGTCGCGGTCGTGTGGGCCGGCTGGCGTTTGTCGGCGGCTGACGTTGCCGCTACCGGCCCCGTACCGGCGCCTGCAACCGCGCAAGGCGAGAACATGGCGCAACGGACCGATCTGTCGGACATGGACAGGCGCCGCGTCGCCGATGTGGTCAGGCCGACGCGCGATTTTTCCCGCCCGGAACCGTTCGAGACGATGGCCGGCGGCGCGGGAACCTCGACGGCGAAGCCCGACCGGGCGGGACTGACCCATCCGGCAGGCAATCTCGATGCCGGTGGCGGGGAGAGCTTCCGCCTCGGCAGCGCCCTCTTCGAAAAGCTCTGGGTGTCCTCGCCGTCTTCCACGCAGGCATCGGACGGCCTCGGCCCGCTCTACAATGCCCGCTCCTGCGAAACCTGCCATGTCAGGGACGGGCGAGGGCGCCCGCCGGCCGGTGCGGCGGGAAGCCCGTCTCTGGTCCTGAAATTCTCGTTCCCCGATGCCTCGCGATCCGGTGCAGGAGGCGACCCGGTCTATGGCCGGCAGTTGCAGGACAGCGGCGTTCCCGGCCTGTCGGCCGAGGGGCATCTGGCCCTCCGTTACGAAGAAGTGCCGGTCACGCTGGCCGGCGGCGAACGCGTCAACCTGCGCCGCCCGGCCTACGACATTCAGGATCTCGCCTACGGACCTCTCGACAGCGCCACCCGCCTATCGCCGCGCCTCGCGCCGCCGATGACCGGCCTCGGTCTGCTGGAGGCGATCGACGTTGCCGATATCCTCGCCCATGCAGACCCCGATGATCGCGATGGCGACGGGATCAGCGGCCGGCCATCCTGGCTGACATCGGGGGCAGGTGGCGTGTCCGTGCTCGGCCGGTTCGGCTGGAAGGCGCAGGCCCCGACAGTTCGCGCTCAGGCAGCGGACGCCTTCGCGACCGATATCGGAATCTCCACGCCCGACGATATGAGAAGCCACGGCGACTGCACCGACCGGCAGCCGAAGTGCCTTGCCATGGAAGACGGCGTGCAGCCCCGATTGGGGTCGAGTGAGGCACCCGATCCGGTGCTCGATCTCGTCGCCTTCTACGCCCGTCACCTCGCGGTCCCGGCGCGGCGGAACGTCGCGGCACCCGCCGTGCTCGCGGGCAAGCGGCTCTTCTCCGAGGCGGGCTGCGCCTCCTGCCACGTCCCGAAATTCGTCACCCGCCGCGATCCAACCTCGCCAGCCACGGCGTTCCAGCTCATCTGGCCCTATTCCGACCTGCTGCTGCACGACATGGGCGAGGGCCTCTCCGATGCCGTCTCGCCGTCCGATCCTGGGAACGCGGACGCGGCGAAGCCGCTGCCGGGGGAATGGCGCACGCCGCCGCTTTGGGGTATCGGTCTTGCGCAAACCGTCGATGCGCGGGCAGGCTTTCTGCATGACGGCCGCGCGCGAACGCTGACCGAGGCCGTTCTGTGGCACGGTGGCGAAGCGCAGGCCGCGCGCGATCGTTTCGTTTCCCTCGACGCCGCGGATCGCCGCGCGTTGCTCGCCTTTCTGGAGTCGCTCTGATGCGTCTATGGACAGCCATCCTGCTTACTGCGGCGCTTGCCTCAGCCACGCCCGCCTTCGCGCAAGAGGCGGACGAGGATGTCGGCGCGGTCTCGTCGGGCGGACTTGTGGCAGAGGCCGTGCCGACGGCCATGGCGCGCGCCGTCGATGGCTTCATCCGCCCCGGTTACCGCGATCTGGTGGAGCGTACGGGCGCGCTGGCCGATCATCTTCGCCCGCTCTGCCACCGGCCATCGCCGCAGTCGCTCGCCCGCGCTAGGCGCGCGTTCTCCGAGGTCACCGCCGCCTGGTCGCGCATCGAGATCGTCCGCGTCGGACCCGTTCTCGATGACAACCGGTTCGAGCGCGTTCTGTTCTTCCCCGACCGCAAGAGCACGGGCCTGAAACAGGTCCAGCGGATTCTCGCCGAAAACGACGAGACCGCCACGATTGCCACCTCGCTGCGCGGCAAGAGCGTCGCGGTGCAGGGGCTCGGCGCGCTGGAATACGTGCTGTTCGGAACCGATGCCGATGAATTGCTCGACGCGCCCGATGGCTTCCGTTGCCGCTATGCCCGCGCCATCGCCGAAAACCTCACCAGCGTCGCCGCAGAACTGAGCGCCGCCTGGGAGAACCCGCGGGGCGTACAGGCCGCATGGAAGGCGCCGGGGCCGGACAATCCGCTCTACAGAACGCAAGGGGAGGCCGCGACCGAACTTCTCGGCATCCTCGTCCATGGCGTTGAGAGCCTGCGCGATCAGCGCCTTCGCCCGGTCTTTGCCGGCGAGATAACGCCTAAGCCTTCGCCGGGCCACCCGAAACTCGCCGTCTACTGGCGCTCCGGCGAGACGATGGACTCGGTTGCCGGCAATGCGCTTGGCCTCAAGGCCCTGTTCGACACCGCCGGCATGCGCGCGCTGCTTCCGGCCGACAGGCAGTCGATCGCAGACTCGATCGACATCGTCTTCAACGATCTCATCGCCTCGGCCGATGCCGTCGATCAGCCGATCGACAAGGCACTGATGAACCCAGCCGAACGCGTGAAACTGCTTCTCGTCCTGCGCAATGCCAACGATCTGCTGCAACGCTTGAACATGGATTTCGGTGCCGCCATCGGGCTCGGTGCCGGATTCTCCTTTGCCGATGGCGATTGACGGGGCTGAGCCATGACGCTTTCCGGCGGACCAGCGCGCGCAAACCTTCTCGACAGACGCGCCTTTCTCTCCATGGCCGGCGCCGCCTGGGCGGCTTCTCTTTCGCCGGCGGCAGCAACAGCTTTTACCCGCACAGACGCCGTCTTCGCCTCCGCCTTCAGAGATCGAGACGGGTCCTACGGCATCGCGACCGTCTCCGAGGAAGGCGAGGTCATTGATCGTCATGTCCTGCCGGATCGCGCCCATGGACTGGCGCATTCGCCGCTATCCGGCCGCACTGTCGCCTTTGCCCGTCGCCCGGGAACCTTCGCGATGATCCTCGACGGGGCCGCACGCAATGAGCCGGTCGTCATCACCGCCAGCGAGGGACGGCATTTCTTCGGGCATGGCTGCTTCTCGGCGGATGGCCGGCTGCTTTACGCGACGGAGAACGATTTTGCCGCCAATCGCGGCATGATCGGCGTCTATGACGGCACGGACGGTTTCCGCCACATCGCCGAATTCCCGACCCACGGCATCGGTCCGCACGATATGACGCTGTCGCCGGATGGACGCCTGCTGGTGGTCGCCAATGGCGGTATCGAAACGCATCCGGATTTCGGGCGGACCAAGCTGAACCTCGATCACATGGAGCCGTCACTAGCGCTCATCGAAACGGCGACCGGCCGTCTGGTGGAACGTCATCTCATGCCATCGCATCTCCGGCAGCTCTCGACCCGCCATGTGGACATCGATACGACAGGCCGGATCTGGTTTGCCTGCCAGTACGAGGGGCCGCGCAATGCCCGCCCGCCCGTTGCCGGCGTGTTCGCGCCCGGCGAGGACATCCGCTTTCTCGACCTGCCGGAGGAAGCCTCGGCGGCGCTTTCCAACTACGTCGGCGCCATCGCTGTTCACCGCGGCCAAGGCCTGGTGGGTCTTGCGTCTCCGAAAGGCGGCGCTGTCGTCACCGTCGATGCGCACACCGGCGCCTTCGTCCGGCTGGACCGGCTTGCCGATGCCGCCGGCATCGCGCCGGCGCAGAGCCCGGGTTTTGCGGTCTCCTCCTACGACGGCCG
Organism: Rhizobium sp. 9140; assembly: GCF_900067135.1. NCBI lineage: Bacteria > Pseudomonadati > Pseudomonadota > Alphaproteobacteria > Hyphomicrobiales > Rhizobiaceae > Rhizobium > Rhizobium sp. 9140. The sequence continues at coordinate 1,050,142 of NZ_FJUR01000001.1, forward strand.
TTTTGCGGGAACGACCTCGCCTGTCGCCTGGGACCAGCATATCGTCCGCACCCGCCCGACCTGACGGGCGCTGTGGCTCGGCACCTCACTGTAAACCGCTGGGCTCTGCCCTAATTTTCCGTCTACCTCGCTTGCCGAAATCCCAAGCCCAGTTTTGCAGTTATCCGGTTCCGAAGCATTCGCGCTCCGGCTGGACATTCCCTTGATCGGACCCTCATGCGCCTACTCCTGACCTATGCTCTCTTCATCGTCGCCGTCGTCGCCTGCGGCTTGCTGATCGGGATCAACAATATCCCCGGCGAATGGTACCAATCTCTCCAGAAGCCGCCGTTCAACCCGCCGGACTGGATTTTCGCGCCGGTCTGGACCACGCTTTACATCATCATCGGCTTTGTCGGCGCCCGTACTTTTTTACGGTATCCCCGCTCGCGCGCCATGCGGTTCTGGGGCGCCCAGATGCTGTTCAACTTCGCATGGTCGCCGCTGTTCTTCGGCTTTCACGAAATCGCCCTGGCGCTGATCGTCGTCCTCGCGCTGCTAATCTCGGTCTACGGCTTCATCGCCGTGTCGTGGCGGCAGGACCGTTTGTCGGCATGGCTCTTCGTACCTTATGCCGCCTGGGTGTCGTTTGCGACGCTGCTCAACGGCTCCATTCTGCTCCTGAACTGAGGATCCCCGAAGCGAAGGCCTTGCGGGGGAGGGGAAGCGCGTGCCAGTCTCCGTCCGTTCTGAACAGGCGGCCGGCCACAGCCGTTCGCCGAGGGCCAGCCGGGTTTGGCGGAGGGGTGTGGACATGGCTGAGACGACTGAACCGGACTTTCGTGCCCGTGTCCGCCGGAGTTTCGACCGGCAGGCCTTCATGCGCACGATCGGCGCCGACCTGACGCGGGTCGAGCAGGGCATGGTGGAGATCGAGCTGCCCTTCGATGAGATGATGACGCAGCAGCACGGCATTCTCCACGCCGGCATCATCTCGTCCGCGCTGGAAACGGCGGGAACCTATGCCGGTTACTCGGTGCTGGAGCCGGATGCGGGATTGCTGACCATCGAATTCAAGGTCAATCTTCTCTCGCCCGGCAGAGGCGAGCGCTTCCTGTTTCGCGGCGAGGTGACCAAGCCCGGCACCACCATCATCGTCTCCGACGGCCGCGCCTATGCCATGTCGCAGGATGCCCCACCAAAACTGATCGCCTCGATGACGGCCACCAAGATGGTCGTGCGCGGCCGCGAAGGATTTGCAGAGTGAACGAGAAGCCCGACGTGATGCCGCAGACCCTGCTGAAACAGGTGGGCGGGCAAGCCATTCTTTATGTGATGGCGGCAGAGGCCGAATACGGCCCGCACCTGAAGACCCGGATGACGCCGCTGATGACCGGCGTCGGTCCGGTGGAGGCTGCCGTCTCCGTCACGCGCGCCCTGTCGCAACTGTCCCTCGAAAACAGGCTTCCGGGGCTCGTCGTCTCCCTCGGCTCGGCCGGCTCCGCCACGCTCGAGCAGGCGGAAATCTATCAGGCCATCTCGGTTGCCTATCGCGATATGGACGCCTCGCCGCTTGGCTTCGAGAAGGGCGCGACGCCCTTTCTCGATCTTCCCGTGACGGTTACCCTGCCCCTGCGCATCCCCGGTCTTGCAGAGGCGAGCCTCTCCACCGGCGGCAATATCGTGTCGGGCGATGCCTATGCCGACATCGCCGCCGGCATGGTGGATATGGAGACCTTTGCCGTGCTGCGCGCCTGCCAGGCCTTCGGCGTGCCTCTGGTCGCGCTGCGCGGTATTTCCGATGGCAAGGCCGAGCTTCGCCATATCTCCGACTGGACGGCCTATCTCCATGTCATCGACGAGAAGCTCGCAGCCGTCATCGACAGGCTGGAAACGGCGGTGGCAGAGGGCAGGCTCGGCCTTTGAAGGGCGCAAAAGCGGGTTTGACGTTGCACTTGCCGGCCTGTTTATTTAAAGGCTCGGAATGATCCCGCGCGTGAAAAGGCCAGGCATGACCGAGATAGCCCATCCCGACAGCATCCTCATCATCGATTTCGGCAGCCAGGTGACGCAGCTCATCGCGCGCCGGGTTCGTGAAGCCGGCGTCTACTGCGAGATCCATCCCTTCAACAATGCCGAGGAAGCCTTCGCCCGCATGGGTCCGAAGGGTGTCATCTTCTCCGGCGGCCCGGCCTCCGTGACGGCGGAAGGCAGCCCGCGCGCGCCGCAGGCCGTGTTCGACAGCGGCATTCCGCTGCTCGGCATCTGCTACGGCCAGCAGACCATGTGCACCCAGCTCGGCGGCACCGTCGAGGGCGGCCACGCTGCCGAGTTCGGCCGTGCCGATGTCGAGATCAGGGCGGCAAGCCCGCTGTTCGAAGGCCTCTGGGAGGTCGGCGGCCGTTATCCCGTGTGGATGAGCCATGGCGACCGCGTGACGCAGCTGCCGCACGGCTTCGAGGTCATCGCCACATCCGAGAACGCGCCCTTCGCCATCGCAGCCGACGAGAGCCGTCGCTACTACACCACCATGTTCCATCCCGAAGTGGTGCACACGCCGGATGGTGCGAGGCTCCTCTCCAACTTCGTGCACAAGATCGTGGGCCTGAAGTCGGACTGGACCATGGCCGCCTATCGCGCCGAGATGATCCGCAAGATTCGCGAAGACGTGGGTGACGGCCGGGTGATCTGCGGTCTCTCCGGTGGCGTCGACAGCTCGGTTGCCGCCGTTCTGATTCACGAGGCGATCGGCGACCAGCTGACCTGCGTCTTCGTCGATCACGGCATGATGCGCCTCAACGAGGCGGACGAAGTGATCAAGATGTTCCGCGATCACTACAACATCCCGCTCGTTCATGTGGATGCGTCGGACCTGTTCCTCACCGAGCTTGCCGGCGAGGTGGATCCCGAGATCAAGCGCAAGATCATCGGCCGCCTGTTTATCGAGGTGTTCGAAGCGGAAGCCGCCAAGATCGCCGCGGACGGCAAGGGCGCCCCGGCCTTCCTCGCGCAAGGCACGCTCTATCCCGACGTCATCGAAAGCGTGTCCTTCTCGGGCGGCCCGTCCGTGACGATAAAGAGCCACCACAATGTCGGCGGCCTGCCGGCCCGCATGAACATGAAGCTGGTCGAGCCGCTGCGCGAACTCTTCAAGGACGAAGTGCGCGTGCTCGGCCGCGAACTCGGCCTGCCCGAACGCTTCGTCGGCCGCCATCCCTTCCCGGGTCCGGGCCTCGCCATCCGCTGCCCCGGTGGCGTGACGCGCGAAAAGCTCGACATCCTGCGCAAGGCCGATGCCGTCTATCTCGACGAGATCCGCAAGGCCGGCCTCTACGATGTCATCTGGCAGGCCTTCGCCGTGCTGCTCCCGGTCCAGACCGTCGGCGTCATGGGCGATTACCGCACCTACGACTTCGTCTGCGCCCTGCGCGCCGTCACCTCGGTCGACGGCATGACGGCCGACTTCTACCCCTACGACATGAACTTCCTCGGCCGCACGGCCACCCGCATCATCAACGAAGTCCGCGGCATCAATCGCGTCGTCTACGACGTGACGTCGAAGCCGCCCGGCACGATCGAGTGGGAATAAGCAAAGCAGGCCGGCGCGGAACCGAGGGGTGACGCGCTGGCTGTTCTGCACGGTCATGGCCGGAGCAAGTTAAGCGCGTGATCGCAAGGCCCGCATGGTTGCTGCACAGGTAAGCCAGTCCCATCGCTTGAAGATCTCTCTCTTTTGCGCCATTCACAGCCCTTAATCGATAGACCGCAGAATTTTCGTTCCCTTTTTGTTCTTGAAGGTCGCGAGGGTTCGGCTATAGTCGCGCGACAGGATGGAGGCCAGTGTGAAGCAGGACGCAATCGTCATTCCCGGAGATACGCCGGGGGTTAGCTGGCGGGTTCCGGTGCTCGAATTTTCAGGCGCCAAGGCTGGTACTACGCCGAAGGTCTACATTCAGGCGGCCTTGCACGCCAACGAGCTTCCGGGTGTTGCGACGCTTCACCGTCTCTGCGCCCGTCTGCGCGAGGCAAAGGCGGCAGGAGCGATCCGGGGTGACATCACCATCCTACCGCAGGCCAATCCTATCGGAGCGGCCCAGTCGCATTTCGGCGAGATGCAGGGCCGTTTCGACCTGGGCTCCCGCGGGAACTACAATCGCGATTTCCCGTTGATCGCTGCCTCCGACCGCGATGATCTGCTGGTCGATCTCGACCGCTTTACCGCGCCGGAGCGGTTGAAGCGGGAGTTGCTCTACCGTGCGCTCGGTGCCAATCTCGTGCTCGACCTGCACTGCGACGACGAATCGCTGCCCTATGCCTATATCGACAGCGCCTTCTGGCCCGAGGCATCCGACCTGGCGTCCGCCCTCGATATGGATGCCGTATTTCTCTCCGACGGTGAAAGCTCCGCTTTCGAGGAGGCCGTCTCCTACGCGTGGAAGCAGGAGGAGGGCGGCAAAGGTGTTCCGCTGCCCGGTCGCCTCTCCGTCACGGTGGAATTGCGCGGGCGTCGCAATGTCGGCCCGGATGTCGCACAGTGCGATGCCGATGGTCTCTGGGCCTTTCTCGAAACGCGCGGCGTCGTTGACGGGGGCGGGCCGGCACTCCGGCCCTATGCGGGGCCTGCCTTCGCGCTCGATACGATCGAAATGATCAAGGCGCCCATTCCTGGCACGATCCTCTTTCATTGCGATATCGGAGATCACGTGGAAGCCGGCGATCTGCTGGCCGTGCTCGTCCCGCGTCCCGGCTTTCCGGAAGACGACGTAGAGCTACGCGCACCGCAGGCGGGGCTGGTCGTCACACGGTCGTCGGCACGTTTCGCCCGCCGCCGCGACGACCTGATGAAGATCGGCTGCGCCGAGATGACCGCAGCAGGCCGCAGGGCCGGAACGCTGGAGGACTGACCCCATGACCACGATCCTTTATGGCATCCGCAACTGCGACACGATGAAGAAGGCCCGCACTTGGCTGGATGGTCATGCGGTCGAGTACCGTTTTCACGACTACAAGATCGAAGGTATCGACCGTGCGTATCTATCGGGCTGGTGTGCTGCCTTGGGCTGGGAAGCCGTGCTGAACAGGGCAGGGACCACCTTCCGCAAGCTGCCGGACGCGGAACGAGAGGCCATCGACAGGGAAAAGGCGATTGCCCTGATGCTGACCAATCCTTCCATGATCAAACGGCCGATCCTCGACCGCGACGGTGCGCTGACGGCGGGTTTCCGGCCGGAGATCTACGATACGCTTTTCGGGAACTGAGCCAGGGGAAAACGAGCCATGTCGAAGACGACGCGTGCGACGCAGATGCTGATCAAGGCGGGAACAGCGTTCACCACCCATAGCTACGATTACGACCCCTCTGTGGACAGGATTGGCATAGCTGCGGCCGAAGCGATGGGGGAGGCGCCGCAGCGCGTGCTGAAGACGCTGATGGCGGAGGTCGATGGCAGACCGGTCTGTGTGGTCGTGCCGTCCGATCGCGAAGTGAGCATGAAGAAGCTGGCGGCGGCGGCGGCCGGCAAGGCCGCCGCGATGATGAAGCCGGCCGCGGCCGAGCGGCTGACCGGTTACCATGTCGGCGGCATCAGCCCATTCGGGCAGAAAAAGACAGTGCCGACCTTCATCGAGGAGACGGCATTTGCAGAGCCGCTGGTCTATATGAATGGCGGCCAGCGCGGCTTGCAGATCCGTCTGTCGCCCGCCGATGCGCTCAAGGTTCTCGGCGCCATCGCCGTGCCGTTGGTTACATAAGAGAACAGCAACAAGAGGTTGGAAACGAAGCGTTAACCAAAATCTCCTTACATCGGTGTGACAGAAGGAGAATCGGTGTGAATATGAAGGCAGGACACGACGCCCGGGAAACGCATGGCGCGATCGTCGCATTTCCGCTGTCCGGACGGACAAACCTGATTCGCCGTTGCGCGGCCGAACTCGAGGCCGTCCATGGCGAGGCCGCTATTGCCTACTGGCGCACCGCCTGCCGCGGCCTTGCCGATGATCTTGGCAAACTCGGCTGTGACGAGGACGATATCCACCATCAGGTCATGGATTTTCAGACCGAAGTTCAGCTCGAAATGATGCGCCGCTACACCGAGCGCCTGGAAGCCGGCGCGGATGCCGACCCGGAGACCGGTCATCGCGCCCGCACCTGACGCCGTCAGGAGAGCGGAAAGCGAGCCGCCTTCTCCCAAGGGCCACCGGCATAGTACCAGAGGGACAGACCGGTGACGGTGAAATCCCACGGCGCGAAGTCTTCGGACAAAGTGGCCTGAAGCGTCCGCGCCGTTTCCGCCGAAACCTTGTTCTGCACCGTCACATGCGGCCGGAAGCCCTGCTGGTCCTGCCGCGTCAGCCATGGCTGAAAGCGCTGGGTAAGCGAGGCTCGCAGGCCCTGTAGTGCCGGGCTCGACAGCGCAAAGGCAACGCCGTTTCCAAGGAAGCGCACACGCTCGACCGTCACCGTGATCGGCGATCGCCCGGCAACGGCCTGCGCGAGATGCTGCATGATGGCCTCTCGTTCCTCGCCCGGCAGAGCATGAAACAGTGTGATATGCGCGGAGAGCCAGTTTCGCTCCGGCGGGAAATACCGGCTCCGCAGATGATCGAAATGCGCCTGCGCCGCTGCCTCCATCTCGACCGTAACAATCATGGGCCGACGGTCGACATCCGCTGAGCGCGCCTCGTCGCGTTGTTCGTCCTCGCTCTCGGCCATGATCCCTGTACCCCTGTGCTATCCGTCTTACGCCTGCGTATCCGGCTCGGATGCAGGGAAAGCACGTTCCATCATTTTCTGCCTTGTAGCTCTAGTCGCTAGAGCCTTTACAAGGGTTCCATCACGTGACGGAGATGATGATGGGCGAGATGCGGCAAACACGATTCGACGTTTCAGGCATGGACTGTGCCTCCTGCGCATCCAAGATCGACACAGCCGTCCGGCGGCTGCCGGGCGTCGCCGATGTCGCGGTCTCGGTGACGACGCAGACCATGACCGTTCACCATGACGAGACGACGGACCTTCCCGCTTTGGCGCGAAAGGTTTCGGGTCTCGGCTACAAGACGGTGCCCGCGAACCGGACGCCGGTGAAAGCGGCTCCGCAGGCCTCGGCTTGCTGCGGAGGTAACGCCCCTAACGACCATGATCATGAAAGCCACGGCCAAGGCGACCATGGCCATAAACATCATGGCCACGATCCAGATCCGGCAAACGCAGCCACCGCTCCACCCTCGGGCCTGCATGGTCACGACCACGGACCCATGTCCGGCCCCTGGTGGGCCTCTGACAAGGGCCGGTTGACGCTTCTTTGCGGTGGCGCTCTCGTGGCCGCCTATGCCGTCGGGCATCTCTTTCCCCCGCTTGCCTCCAACGCCTTCCTCATCGCGCTTCTCGTCGGCCTCGTACCCATCGGCCGGCGCGCGATCATGGCGGCGCTGGCGGGAACGCCGTTCTCGATCGAAATGCTGATGACCATCGCGGCTATCGGCGCCGTCATCATCGACGCGGGCGAGGAGGCGGCAGCCGTCGTCTTCCTGTTCCTTGTCGGTGAACTGCTGGAGGGCGTTGCGGCCAGCCGGGCACGGCGCAGCATTCAGGCCTTGTCGGACCTCGTGCCGAAGACGGCGTTCCTTGACGACAACGGTGTCACGCGCGAGGTGCCAGCAGACTCGCTCGTTCCCGGCAACATCATCCGCATCCGTCCCGGCGACCGTGTTCCCGCAGATGGCGATATCATTTCCGGCGAAAGCGCGATCGACGAAGCGCCCGTGACAGGCGAAAGCGTGCCTGTTCGCAAGACCGCGAATGATCCGGTCTTTGCCGGCACTGTTAATGGCGAAGGCGTGCTGCGGGTCACCGTCACGGCGGCAGCGGCCGACAATACCATTGCCCGCGTCGTGCGCCTCGTGGAGGAAGCGCAGGAGGCAAAGGCGCCGACCGAGCGCTTCATCGATCGTTTTTCGCGTTATTACACGCCGGGCGTGGTCGTGGTCGCCGCGCTGGTCGCCATCCTGCCGCCGCTTCTGGCGGAAGGGTCCTGGTCGGAGTGGGTCTACAAGGGTCTCGCCATCCTGCTCATCGGCTGCCCCTGTGCACTGGTCATCTCGACGCCGGCCGCCATCGCTGCCTCCCTGTCCGCCGGCGCCCGTCGGGGACTGCTGGTCAAGGGCGGCGCCGTCCTGGAAAAGCTCGGCACGGTCGATACCGTCGCCTTTGACAAGACGGGGACGCTCACCGAAGGACGTCCCGTCGTCACCGACATTCTTGCCTTCACGGTTGCGGAGAGCGACATCCTGAGACTCTCGGCTGCGCTCGATGCAGGCTCAAGTCATCCCCTGGCCCTCGCCATCCTCGCGCGTGCTGAAGCGGACAGCATCGTTTATCCCGCAGCCGAAGGTTCAGCAGCGCTAGGCGGCAAGGGCGTTACCGGTACGGTCGGCCCGCAAAAGCTGTTCCTCGGCTCGCCCCATGCCGCGGCCGAGATCGCGGCGCTCTCCGCGGAGCAGTGGAGCGCCATTCAGGCGCTCAATGACGACGGCAAGACGGTGTCCGTACTCGTCATCGATGGTCAGGTGGCCGGCGCCATCGCCATGCGCGACGAGCCGCGCAAGGACGCACGGCAGGCGCTTGCAGCGCTCAGGGCAGCCGGCATTCGCACCGTGATGCTCACCGGCGACAACCGCCGCGTGGCTGAAGCCGTCGGGCGTGACCTCGGCATCGACGTGCGGGCCGAACTTATGCCGGAAGACAAGCAGACCATCGTGCGCGAACTGAAGGTGCAGGGTGCGACGGTCGCCAAAGTCGGAGACGGCATTAACGATGCGCCGGCGCTGGCGGCCGCCGATATCGGCATCGCCATCGGTGGCGGTACGGATGTCGCCCTGGAAACCGCCGACGCCGCCATTCTCCATGGGCGCATCGCGGATGTTGCGGCGCTGATCAATCTGTCGAAGCGCTGCATGGCCAATATCCGGCAGAACATCGCCGTCGCGCTCGGTCTGAAGGCCGTGTTCCTCGTCACGACCATTGTCGGCATCACCGGCCTCTGGCCGGCGATCCTGGCGGATACCGGCGCGACCGTGCTCGTCACCATCAACGCCCTGCGGCTCCTGCGCGTCCGCGCCTGATCTCCAAAGACAAACGCCCGGCATCGCTGCCGGGCGTCTGTCTCCGGGATCGCGCGGGAGGATCTGCGCGACCGGCGGAAGGGAATGTTATTTCGCGGTGTCGAGGCGATCGATCGCCTTGACGTTGTCGGCCGACGAGCCGTTCGGATCGAACTCCGAGGCAAGCCAGGTATCGACGATCGCCTTGGCGAGTTCCGGGCCGATGACCCGCGCGCCCATGGTGATAATCTGCGCATTGTTCGACTTTGCGGCGCGTTCCGCCGAATAGGTGTCATGCGTCAGCGCCGCCCGGATGCCGGGGACCTTGTTGGCCGAAATGCTGACGCCGATGCCGGTGCCGCAGAAGAGAATGCCGCGCTCGTTCTCGCCATCCACAATGGTCTGGGCGAGCTTCTGCGACAGGTCCGCGTAGAACCCCTGCTGACTGAGATCCGTGACGTCGATGTCATCGCGGGTTGCAAGATGCCTGGCGATGACGTCGAGAAGCGGCTTGCCGGCGCTGTCGGCCCCGATGGCGATTTTCATGGCTGTTTCCTTTCAGGCTTTTGTTGGTCTTGGTGTCAGAGAACGGATGAGACGCGGGTCACGATGTCGAGATAGCCCGCGACATTCCAAGCGGAGCGGCCGATGAAGAGGCCGTCGATATGGGGTTTGACGATCAACTCCGCGCAATTGCCGGGATTGACGCTGCCGCCATAGAGAACGGGTACAGGGACGCCGAGACAGGCTTTTGCCACCTCGGCGATGCGGGCGTGGCGGTCGTCGGCATAATCGGCGGATGCCGGAATGCCGTTGACGCCGATGGCCCAGACGGGCTCGTACGCGAGAAGCACCGGCTGTTCCCTGTCCGCACCCGGAAGGCCCGAAAGCGCGCCTTCGACCTGCCGCTTCAAGACAGCATCCGCCTCGCCGGCCTCGCGTTCGGACAACGTCTCGCCGATGCAGATCAGCGGCGTCAGGCCGTGACGAACGGCGGCGGCCGTCTTCAGGCCGACGGTCCGGTCGGTCTCGCCGAAGTGTTCGCGTCGCTCGCTATGGCCGAGCTCCACAAGGTCGAGGCCGCAATCGGTGAGCATCGGAGCGGAAATCTCGCCGGTCCATGCGCCGGCATCGTCCCAGTGCATGTTCTGTGCGCCGACCTTGACGCTGGTCCCCGACAACCGCTGCTTGACCTCGCGCACGGCCGTAAAGGGTGGGATGACGAAGCGCTGGATGCGCGGATCGCGCGCCGCGTCGCTTTGTCCCAGACCGTCGGCAAAGGCCATGGCCTCGCCGAGCGTCTTGTTCATCTTCCAGCTCGTTCCAACCCAGATGCTGTTCGTTTTCACTGCATGCTCCTCGTCGTGACGTCCCGGTCGTCAGACCTTGATGATCGATATGCCGGCATCGCTCAGACTGGACTCGTGGCCGGCGTCGATGCGGTCGCTGGTGATGACGGCGCTGAAATCGTCCAGTTCCGTCAGAAAGTGTAGGGCCGGCTTGCCGAATTTCGCGTGGTCCACCATTAGGTAGTTGCGGCTGGCCGAGCGCATCATCTGGCGCTTCGTCTTCACGACTTCCTGATCCTGGTGAAAGGCGGCGGCCCCCTGGATAGCAGAGGAAGAGAGAAAGGCGATGTCGGCCCGCAGCGACGACAACGTCTCCTCCGTGACGATGCCGAAGAAGCCGTTGAACTTGCGGCTGTACTGACCCCCAAGCGAGATGACCTCGATGCCGGGAACGGCCGTGAGCTTGACGATGACGGAGAGGTTGTTGGTGATCACCGTCAGCGGCCGGATGGTCGCGAGATGATCGGCAAGCCCGCCGGCCGTCGATCCGTCGTCGATGATGATGATCTGCCCGGGCTCCACCAGTGTTGCGGCGTAGGCTGCGAGCTGCCGCTTCTCCTCGGCCGCCATCTTCTCGCGGTAGCGAAAATCGCTCTCGAACTGCGCGCTCGACTGGATGGAGGCCCCGCCATGCACCTTGCGCAAAAGGCCCGCCTGCTCGAGATCGTCGAGATCGCGATGGACGGTCATCTTGCTGACGGAAAAGCGCAGAGACAGATCCTCGACGGAGGCAGAGCCTGCCTCCATCAGAATATCCATGATTTCCTGCCGCCGATCGTCCGGTTTCAAAGCCACCGAAATCTCCATCCTCACGGCGATATAAACAGCGTCGTGCAGAAAGACAACATGCTGAATGATATTATGTGATGATCGAATGTTACGTTGTTCGGAGGATTCGATAGCCTGCACGTGTTGCAGGTAGCGATTTGGCGTGGCATGAAGATGCAGCTCGTTGCGCCATCAAGAGTGCAGCGCCGGAGGAATATCCGCTGCGGTTTTGCCGTTCACGCGGATGCGAGGATACGGCATGACGAAGACGGATATTGCGCGGCGCGTCTACGACAATGCCTGGAAGCTCGATCCCGTCGTGCGCAGCCTTCTGGATACGGACTTCTACAAGCTTCTGATGTTGCAGATGATCTGGCGTCTCTACCCGGATGTCGATGCGACCTTCTCGTTGATCAACCGCACCAAGACGGTGCTTCTGACGGAGGAGATCGATGAGCAGGAACTGCGCGAGCAGCTGGATCATGTCCGCACGATCCGCTTCACCAAGAAGGAAATGATCTGGCTCGCCGGTAACACCTTCTACGGCCGCAAGCAGATCTTCTCGCCCGACTTTCTCGCCTGGCTCGCCGATTTCCAGCTGCCGGACTACGAGCTCTCGCGCCGTCACGGCCAGTATGAGCTCACCTTCCCGGGCAAGTGGACGCATACAAGCATGTGGGAAATCCCGGCTCTCGCTATCGTCAACGAGCTGCGCTCACGCACGGCCATGAAGGGCATGGGTCCCTTCGCGCTCGATGTGCTCTATGCCCGCGCCAAGGCGAAGATGTGGTCGAAGGTGGAACAGCTGCGGGCGGTGCCAGACCTTCGCATCTCCGACTTCGGCACCCGCCGCCGTCATTCGTTTCTGTGGCAGCGCTGGTGCGTCGAGGCGTTGAAGGAAGGTATCGGCGAATCCTTCTCAGGTACCAGCAACGTGCTCCTCGCCATGGATACCGATCTCGAGGCGCTCGGCACCAATGCCCATGAACTGCCGATGGTGGCGGCAGCCTTGGCCCGAACCGATGCCGAGCTTGCGGACGCGCCCTACAAGGTCTTGCAGGACTGGAACCGGCTTTATGGCGGCAACCTGCTGATCGTCCTGCCGGATGCGTTCGGAACGGCGGCCTTCCTCAAGAACGCGCCGGACTGGGTCGCCGACTGGACCGGTTTCCGCCCCGACAGCGCTCCGCCGATCGAGGGTGGCGAGCGCATTCTCGACTGGTGGCGCGCCCATGGCCGCGACCCCCGGGAAAAGCTGCTGATCTTTTCAGACGGGCTCGATGTCGAGATGATCGTCAAGACCTACCGGCATTTCGAGGGCCGGGTGCGCATGAGCTTCGGCTGGGGCACCAACCTCACCAATGACTTTGCCGATTGCGCACCGACGGAGGTCAGTGGTCTCAACCCGATCTCCATCGTCTGCAAGGTCATCGACGCCAATGGCCGCCCCGCCGTCAAGCTGTCCGATAATCCCCGCAAGGCGACGGGCGACCCGGCCGAGGTGGAACGCTACCTGAAATTCTTCGGAACGCAGGACTTTGAAGAACTCGCCGTCCGCGTCTGACAGCGTCACCCTGCAGCAAACACGAAAAACCCGACCGGAGGAGGTCCTTCCGGTCGGGTTTTCATGACGCCCGGGAACGGGGCGCGTCCGACAGACCGGCTCGATCGGAGCCAAACCCGTGGATCGGGGTGCCGCTCAGTAGCAGGCAGCGCAGGCGGAGCCGGTGCGCACCGCCAGCGGATGGACCATGGCGAGCAGGCGGCGTTTCGGCGCGGCCAGAAGCTTGGCCGCATGCGTGCGAGCGCCGCCGGGTTCCGGCTTGGCATGCTCCAGCGCGTTCGCTGCCGAGTACAGCAGCGTCCTGAATTGCGAGGAGGTCACGCCATCGGCCCGCATCACGGCGCGGATCATCGGATCGGTCAGCACCTCGTTCAGGGTCAGATCGTCATGTGCCATGTTCATGGCCTTCTCCTTCGTGTCGTCCACAGCCGAGGTCAGGCGGGGTTGGGCCTGTCCTTGACCGAAATGCTTTGGTGTGTTACCGGTAAGTAACGCGTCATTTGTTACCGAACGGTCACACCCATGTCAATCGCTGTCGTGAATAAAAACGCCAAACGTGGCTCTACTGTGAAGTCGGATCAGGAATCGACATCGCCCCCCGGTCTTTCCTCTGCAAAAGTCGCTCCACGTGACCGTATCGTCACGACGGCCTGCGAACTGTTTCGCCAGCATGGCATCCGTGGCATCGGCGTCGATGCGATCGCCGAGGCGGCGTCGACCAACAAGATGACGCTCTACCGGCATTTCGGCTCGAAGGACGACCTCGTCTGCGAGACGCTTCGTGTGACCTCGGAAAAGAGCGGCGCAATGTGGGCGGACATCGAAACGCGGTTTCCCGAAGATGCGAAGGCCCAGCTTTGCGCCTGGGTAACCGCCCTTTCGGATTGTCTCCAGCGCGACCAGTTCGGTTGCGACATTGCCAATGCTGCGGTGGAACTCAAGGAGGCGGGCCATCCAGCCCATGCCGTCATCGAGACCTTCAAGATTCTGCAGCGCGAAAAGCTAACGGATCTCTGCCGGCGGACGGGTATCGAAGAGCCCGAAACCCTTGCCGATACGCTGCTCCTCTTGCTGGAAGGCGCCCGCGTCAGCCGCCAGGCCTCAGGGCTCGAAGGCCCCGCCCAGTGTTTCCAGCGCGCCTGTCGCAACACGCTGACAGCCTTCGGCGTCAGCACGTCCTGAAGCCACGTCCGCCGGCTTAATTCGATAGAACCGCCATCGCGACGGGATCGCGATGGCGGTTTGCGTCGGACTAAAGGCCATCGCGTTTAAGAAGCGCGCGAACCTCTTCGAAGCGGCGCTTGTTCGCCTCGTTGCGCTCGTTCGGGCCATAGCAGGTGCTGGACACGCAGAAGCGCTGCACATTGAATGGTGCGGCGGTGTTCTGGAATTCGCACTCGATGGAATCCACCATGTCCTTCTTCTCGACGCCTTCGCGGGTGGAGAAGGTGAGGCGGGCGCCCGGCGGCTTCAATTCCGGAAAGGACTGGACGACGCCGGTCTGAAAGGTCTCGGCAAGAAGCAGGTGCTTTGCGACCTGCACGCAGACATTCTCGATCGTGGGCTCGATTTTGGACGTTTGTGCGGCGGCTGGCGACAGGCCGGTAAAAGCCGATGCGGCGGCAATGGCTAGAACAATCCGTTTTCTCATGACACACTCCGGAAAGCCGCATGGTGCGGCAGTGACTTGGCGGATTCTTCGCGTCGGCGGATAAGAGCCTGCGCCGAGACGATCCGTGAGCGCTAGATAGGGCAGTTTCGACCGTCATCCAGCCGTCGTGTCGACCGCAACGGCCATGTGGACACCCTGTCTCCAAGGACCTTCGTCGCTCCCTATGAGAGAGCGCCGGAATAGGGAAAATGTCTGTCTGATCTGGAACCAAATCGACCCTCCCTGATTTGGGAGTGGCGGTAGTCCGATTATCAAAGGGAGAAGGCCATGACCGAGAAAGACGAAGACCTGATCAAGAAGCGGGCTTATGCCTTGTGGGAATCCGAAGGCCGGCCAGAAGGTCGGCATGACGAGCATTGGGGCCAAGCCTATCAAGAGCTTGCCAATGCCGAAAACACCTCGGTGCTCGGTGAGCCAGAGGACGAAGCCGCACCTGTCGATACGCCGGTCAATGCCGATAAGGCAAAGCCTCCGCTGTCGGTTGTGGACGGTGGCGCTGCCGGAAATTCCGGTGCCAAGCGCAAGCGCAAGACGGTCTAAGACCACACAGGCGCCGGCTTTGACCGGTGCCTGATTTTCCTCGCGACGACGGCTCCCCCCAGACATTTCGCGCACGCTGCGTGCCTCGTATCGCACTGCACAAGTTTCTCACCTGCTCCGCAATATTTGTGCGGACACGGGGTCCGGTTTCCTCCATCATCGGAGCAAGAGGTGTTTCGCTTTTCTCCCGACCTCCATTTCAGCCGGCAATCCGACCGGATTGCAAAGAGGAACGTGACCTGCGTGAACGTACTATCTGTGACGTCGGAAATCTTCCCCTTGATCAAGACCGGCGGCCTTGCCGACGTGACCGGGGCGCTGCCGAAAGTCCTTTCCGCGCGCGGGTATCGCACCCGCAGCCTGATCCCCGGCTATACCTCCGTTCTTGCCGAGGTGAGCGACGCGCGACCGGTGCATTTCTTCCCGGATCTTTTCGGTAATCCGGCATGGCTGCTCGAAGCGGAGTGCCAGGGTCTCGATCTTCTCGTGCTGAACGCGCCTGCGCTCTACGATCGTCCCGGTGGCCCCTATGTCGGCGAAGATGGCATCGACCACCCCGACAACTGGAAGCGCTTTGCCGTTCTCTCCTACGTGGCCTCGGCCGTCGCAGGCGGGCTTCTGCCGGACTGGACGCCCGATCTTGTGCATACCCATGACTGGCAGACGGCGCTGACCTCCGTCTACATGCGCTACTCCGCCAATGCCGGGACGATCCCGTCGGTTCTCACCATCCATAACCTTGCATTTCAGGGCCAGTATTCCGCCGCCCATCTGAAGGATATCGGTCTGCCACCGGAGGCGCTGTCGATCGATTGCCTCGAATATTATGGCGACATGAGTTATCTCAAAGGTGGCATCCGCACCGCGAGCGCGATCACCACCGTCAGCCCGACCTATGCCCGCGAGATCGTCTCGCCAGAACTTGGAATGGGCATGGAAGGTGCGCTTCTGTCGCGTCTCGACACCTTCACCGGCATCGTCAATGGCATCGACAGCGAGATCTGGGATCCTGCTACCGATCCCTATCTGCCGGCACGATACGACGTTCGTCACATCCGCAACCGGGGCATCAACCGGACCCGGCTGCTTGAAACATTCCGGCTCGACGCCGCACCGGGACCGGTGTTTGCCGCCGTCACCCGTCTCACCTGGCAGAAGGGCGGCGATATGCTCGCCGAAGTCGCCGAAGAGATCGTGGCGCTCGGCGGCAAGCTGATCGTGCTCGGCAAAGGCTCCAAGGATATCGAGACCCAGCTGCTGCTCGCTGCCGGGCGACATCCCGGCAAGATCGGCGTCCGCATCGGTTATGACGAGGAAACGGCGCATCTGGTTCATGGCGGTACGGACATCATCGTCCAGCCCTCCCGCTTTGAGCCCTGCGGCCTGACTCAGCTCTATGCGCTGCGCTACGGCGCCGTGCCTGTGGTCTCGCGCACGGGCGGATTGTCGGAAACGATCATCGACGCCAACGACGCCGCAATGTCCGCGCGCGTCGCCACTGGTTTCCAGTTCCACCCCGCCACCAGCGACAATCTCCGCCTCGCCATCCACCGGGCGTTCCACGCCTATAGCGATCCGAAGAAGTGGGCTCGTTTGCAGAATCAGGGCATGAAGGCCAATTTCTCTTGGGAGCGCAGCGCCGAGCAATATGCCGAGCTGTATGGCAAGGTGATCGCAAAGGCGAAAAAGGCGACGGCCTGATCCTATCATCGTATTGAACGAGAGAAGCCGGCCTGACCTTGCGTCTGACCGGCTTTTTCTTGTTCGCTATAGAAACCCGGCCCGCGAAGCGCAGGCCGGTCTGAGATGATCAGGCCGGGCGGAACACTGCGAGGCTGCGCGCCTGCATGTCGAACGCCTCTGCCGTATCCACAGGCTGCGCTTCGACGTCCGGATCGCCCGTCGTCAGTTCCAGCACCCAGTTGCCGCTCGGCGATTCGGGGAGGGCAAAGGGAACGACGCCGTCATGCGGGTTGAAGATCATTAGGATATGCGACCAGATGCCTTCCTTGCCGACGAGATCGTCGCGCGAGATCAGGGCGCCGATGGTGGTGCCGCCGCCATCCTGCCACTGCTCCTCCGTCTGCTCGCCGCCACCGGCATTCAGCCAGGTGATGACCATGCCGTCGCGCCAGTTTTCACGGTGCAGCAGCGGCTGGGTCGCACGTAGCGTGGTCAGCCGGCGCACGAAGTCGCGCAGAACGTCGGCGCTTGGCGGCAGGTTCTCCCAATGTATCCAGCTGATATCGCTGTCCTGGCAGTAGCCGTTATTGTTGCCCATCTGGCTGCGACCGAATTCGTCGCCGCCGAGAATCATCGGCGTGCCGTGAGACAGCAGCAGCGTGGCGAGGAAGTTTCGCTTCTGGCGTTCGCGTGTGGCGTTGATGGTCTCGTCTTCGGTCGGACCCTCGGCGCCGTAGTTGAAGCTCCGGTTGTCCCCGTGACCGTCCTTGTTGTCTTCGCCGTTCGCATCGTTGTGCTTCTCGTTGTAAGAAACGAGATCGTTGATGGTGAAGCCATCATGCGCGGCAACGAAGTTGACGCTCGCCCAGGGGCGACGGCCGCGAAGGTCGTAGATATCGCCGGAGCCAAACAGACGCGCTGCAAAATCC
Source organism: Rhizobium sp. 9140 (assembly GCF_900067135.1). Classification (NCBI taxonomy): domain Bacteria; kingdom Pseudomonadati; phylum Pseudomonadota; class Alphaproteobacteria; order Hyphomicrobiales; family Rhizobiaceae; genus Rhizobium; species Rhizobium sp. 9140. The sequence continues at coordinate 1,067,725 of NZ_FJUR01000001.1, forward strand.
GGCGCCGTGCCGTCCGTATCCATCCAGTAGTCGCGGACCGTGTCGCGATACTTGTCGTTCCATTCGGCCCAGCCGGGCGGGAATCCGCCGACCTGATAGCCGCCTGGACCGATATCCCAGGGTTCGCCGACGAGCTTGACCTTGGAGAGAACCGGATCCTGCGAGACCGCATCGAAGAAGCCGCCGCGCTCGTCGAAACCTTCCGGCTCGCGACCGAGAATGGTGCCGAGGTCGAATCGGAAGCCATCGACATGCATTTCCTCGACCCAGTAGCGCAGAGAATCCGTCACCATCTGCAGCACGCGGGGGTGAGAGGTGTTGACCGTATTCCCGGTGCCAGTGTCGTTGATGTAGTAGCGGTGATTGTCGGGCAGGGTGCGGTAATAGGAGAAGTTGTCGATGCCCTTGAAGGAGAGCGTCGGCCCAAGCTCGTTGCCTTCGGCCGTGTGGTTGTAGACCACGTCGAGAATGACCTCGAGCCCGCCATCATGCAGGGCGCGAACCATATCGCGGAAGCCGTCGAGGGCGCGGGGGCCGTAATAGCGCGTCGCGGGCGCGAAGAAGCCGAGCGTGTTGTAGCCCCAGTAATTGTGCAGCCCCTTGTCAACCAGCATGCTGTCGTCGGGGAAGAAGTGGGTCGGCAGCAGTTCCACCGAGGTGATGCCGAGGCTCTTTAAATAATCGACAGCTGCCTTGTGGCCCATACCATCGAAAGTGCCACGCATATTTTCCGGAATCGCCGGGTGCAGCTTGGTGAAGCCCTTAACGTGCGTTTCATAAAAAATCGTCTTCGACCAGGGAATGATCGGGCCACGATCGCCCTGCCAGTCGTAGGTCTTCGGATCGATGATGCGACCCTTCGGCGTCACCGACGCGCTGTCAAGCGTGTTGAAAGTCAGATCCTTATCGGTCTCGGCGTCCATGTCATAGGCGAAATGCGCTTTAGACCATTCCACATCGCCAACCAGTTCGCGGGCGTACGGGTCCACCAGAAGCTTGTTTGGATTGAAGCGATGCCCCCGCTCCGGATCAAACGGTCCGTGGACGCGATAGCCGTAGAGCGCGCCGGGTTTCAGGCCGGGGATGTAGCCGTGCCAGACCTCGTTCGTGTATTCGGGAAGCTCGATGCGCGCGACCTCGACGGCGCCGCTGTCATCGAAGAGGCAGAGTTCGATGCGTTCGGCATGTGCCGAAAAGATCGCAAAATTGACGCCATCCTTGTCGGGCGTTGCCCCGAGCGTATGCCACGATCCCGGCTCGACCGCGTACTGATTGACTTTGGCGTCCATGAAACATCCCCTGTGTTGATCAGATCGGAAATTGTGCGTCGCATCATTTTGTTCCCTCTCGAAGAGGAAATCTTGTTTTTCGGCGGCGGCGTACTGGCCTGCCAGTAGCCGGAAGGTGCTGGTCTGCGCCTCTCGCATCTTAACGGGCGGAGCATGAACAAGTTCAGTCAGCAATAAACATCGCCGGTCCGTCGCTTCGTGGACTGGATTTCGTGACCGCGCGACGCATTTCCTTCGCAATGCAGCAAGCTCCCGAGCGCGCACGGAACCTTTGTCCGGATCCGCCTGTTGAAGGGCGGATCGCAGGCCAGCCGGAATGGCGCAGACAGTGCGTCGGACCCAGAACCGATACGAGGACAGGATGAACTCCCTGATGACAACTGAGAGCGTACCACCTTCCGCAAACCGGCAGACGACAGCCTGGGGACCCGAGCTACTGCCGGGGGGCGGCGCGCGGTTCCGCCTCTGGGCGCCGGGCGAAGACACGCTGACGCTACGGCTGGACGGCAAGGACTACGCAATGCAGAAGGCGGGCGAGGGCTGGTTCGAAGCCATTATTCCCGACGCAAAGCCCGGTGCCATCTATGCCTTCGTCTTGCCGGATGGAAAGGTGGTGCCGGACCCGGCTGCGCGTGCGCTTGCGGAAGACGTTCACGGCCCAGCCGTTCTGGTCGATCCCGATGCCTACCAGTGGCAGCATGCCGGCTGGACCGGCATGCCCTGGGCCGAAACGATCCTCTACGAATTCCATGTCGGCACGTTCACGCCGGAAGGCACCTTCCGGGCGGCCATCGACAAGCTGGCCGCCATCGCGGAAACCGGCATCACCGCCGTCGAGATCATGCCGGTCTCGCATTTCGGCGGCACGCGTGGCTGGGGTTATGATGGCGTCTATCCTTACGCGCCGCACAATGCCTATGGCTCGCCGGACGATCTTAAGGCCTTCATCGATGCAGCGCATGGGCTCGGCCTCATGGTGTACATGGATGTCGTCTACAACCACTTCGGACCGGACGGAAACTACCTGAGCGCCTATGCGCCGGACTTCTTCCGCGAGGGCAAGAAGACGCCTTGGGGCGCCGCCATCGCCTACAACAAGCAGCCGGTGCGTGACTTCTTTGTCGAAAATGCCCTTTACTGGCTGCGCGAGTTCCGTATCGACGGCCTGCGCTTCGACGCGATCGACATGATCTTCGACGATGCGGAAACGCATGTCCTGATCGAGATCGCACGTCGCGCCCGCTCCGAGTTCGAAGGCCGCCACATTCACCTCGTTACCGAGGATCCGGAAAACCACATCGAACTGCGCCGCAGCGACGACAATGAAGCGCTGCTCTATGACGCCGACTGGAACGACGATTATCACCACGCGGCCCATGTGGTCGCGACGGGCGAGAAGAACGGCTACTATGGGAAATTCATCGACAAACCGGTCGAGAATTTCGCCCGCGCGCTGACCGAAGGCTACATCTATCCCGGGCAAAAGCCTGTGGAGATGAGTGAGCCGGTGCCGATGGAGGCTTTCGTCGGCTTTCTTCAGAACCACGACCAGATCGGCAACCGGGCCTTCGGCGACCGGCTGATCACGCTGACGTCAAAGGAGATGCTGGAGGCACTCACCGTCGTCACCATGCTGGCGCCGCACATCCCCATGCTGTTCATGGGCGAGGAATATGGCGAGACGCGTCCCTTCTTGTTCTTTACCGATTACGACGGCGAACTCGGCAAGGCCGTGCGCGAAGGCCGGCGCACCGACATGGACAATTTCGGCGGCCTTCCGGACGGCAAATCCGTCGAGGACGTGGCAGACCCCAATGCCATCGAGACGATGGAGAACACGCGTCTTGACTGGGCCAAGTCCGAAACCGACGAAGGCCAGAAATGGCGTGGCCTCTATCGTAAGCTGATTGCCATTCGCAAACGGGCCATCATCCCCCTGCTGGTTGCCGCCCCCAACACGCTCTCGGCCGGCACTGTCCTGACGGCGGAAGGCAGGCTGCTCGCCATCGACTGGCAGCTCGGCGATCGCCGCCTGCAGCTGCGCGCTAATTTCGGCGACGTGGCAGCGGACCTGCCGCCGGCAACCGGCGAAACGCTCTACGGCACGCACAGCACGCAAAGCATGGCGCCCTTTTCGGTCCTGTTCGCCCTCGACCGCGCCTAGAAAACGGAGGGCTTGGGCGGCGGAGAGACCTCCGCCGCCGCTGCCTGAGAAGTGAACAACGAAACGTGATCGTTCTCGATTTGAGAACAATCCGTCCTGTATCGATCCTCTATCGCGGGCAGCGATCCTGCACCATCTTGACCTCATCAAACGCCCGGTCGCCGCCACAGCGGCAAAACCTTCGGGCAGGAAAGGATGAGATCATGATCGACCAAATCAAGGGCCTCCATCACGTCACGTCGATGGCAGCAAACGCCCGCGTCAACAACGCGTTCTTCACGGATGTTCTCGGCCTCCGCCGCATCAAGAAGACCGTCAACTTCGACGCGCCCGACGTCTACCACCTCTATTACGGCGACGAGATCGGCACGCCCGGCACCGTCATGACCTATTTCCCGTTTCCCCACATAGCGCGGGGACGTTCGGGTACCGGTGAAGTAGGTACAACCGTTTTCTCCGTGCCGCAGGGCTCTCTCCCCTACTGGGCCGATCGCCTGACGAAGAAGGGTGTGACCGGCGTGACGCCGAGCGAGACCTTCGGCGAGAAGCGCCTCTCCTTCAACGGGCCGGATGGCGATGGTTTCGCGCTGGTGGAGACGTCCGACGATCCGCGTACGCCGTGGACGGCAGGCGGCATCAGCGCGGATCATGCCATTCGCGGCTTCCACTCCGTCGCCCTGCGGCTGCGGGATGCCGGTGCAACCTCGGAACTGCTCGGCTTCATGGGCTACGACACGTTGGAAACGCGCGACGGCGTCACACGTCTTCTCGTACCCGGCGCGCAGGCAGCAGGCGTCATCGACATCGAGACCCTGCCGGATGCACCCGGTAGCCGCCAGGGCGCAGGCTCCGTCCACCATGTGGCCTTCGCCGTCGATAACCGGGCGGCCCAGCTGGAGGTGCGCAAGGCGCTGATGGATACGGGCTATCAGGTCACCCCGGTCATCGACCGCGATTACTTCTGGGCGATCTACTTCCGCACGCCCGGCGGCGTCCTTTTCGAAATCGCCACCAACGAGCCGGGCTTTGAGCGCGACGAGGAACGGGCGCATCTGGGCGAGGCACTCAAGCTGCCGCAGCAGCACAAGCATTTGCGGCCGATCCTGGAGCAGCAGCTGGAAAAGCTCGACTGAGGTTCCACCGCCAACGATCAGGAAATCACACAGAACCGGAGCCGTCGCAGGACATGCGGCGGCCATACCGAAGGAGTTTTGTCATGACCGACACGGACTATAAGCACCTCATCAAAAAGGGCGCGACCGGCGTACCGCTTCTCGTGACGCTGCACGGCACGGGCGGAGACGAGAACCAGTTCTTCACCTTCGCCAGCCAGCTGCGTCCCGACGCAACCATCCTGTCGCCGCGCGGCGATGTCTCGGAACATGGGGCGGCCCGCTTCTTCCGCCGCACGGGCGAGGGTGTCTACGATATGGCCGATCTCGCACGCGGCACGCAGAAGCTTGCCGATTTTGTGCGAAAGACGGCCGAAACGGTCGGGGCCTCGGAGATCTTCGGCCTCGGCTTCTCCAACGGCGCCAACATTCTGGCGAACGTGCTGGTGGAGTTTCCCGACCTCTTCGACCGGGCCGCACTCCTGCATCCGCTGATCCCGTTTCAGCCGAAGCCCGCACCGGGTCTGGCCGGTCGCCGCATTCTCGTCACCGCTGGCGAGCGCGATCCCATCTGCCCGACCCCGCTGACCATCGCGTTGGCCGACTACTTCACGGCGCAGGGCGCAACGACGCAACTCGCATGGCACAATGGCGGCCACGATATCCGCGAGAACGAGATCGAGGCGATGCGCACGCTGTTTGCCTGAACGCTCAATATCCCCGCGCCGCGCCCGATGCGGCGCGGCTGTCCATAGCGCCGTAGTAGCGAGTGCCTTCAGAACCTTCCGCCGCCTCCGCCGCCGTCCTGCCGCCGACGAGGATGCCGGCAGCCTGGCCCCAGGCGGGCCAGTTCTTGTCCGGGCCGACATCATGCCCCATGCCCTGAAGCACCTTTAACGTATCGGCGGACAAAGCGAAGGGCTCGATCGCGACCGTGTCCGGCATCCATTGATGATGAAGCCGCGGCGCATCGATCGCCTCCTGCAGCGTCATGCCATGGTCGATGACGTTGAGGATGGCTTCGAGCGTGATGGTGATGATGCGGGCGCCGCCGGGGCTGCCGATGACCATGAACGGTTTGCCGTCCTTGGTCACGATGGTCGGGCTCATGGAGGAGAGCGGCGTCTTGCCCGGCGCAATCGCGTTGGCCTCGCCCTGAACGAGCCCGTAGAGGTTCGGTGCGCCGGGTTTGGAGGTGGAGTCGTCCATCTCGTTGTTGAGCAGGATGCCGGTACCGGGCGCCACGACGCCGGCGCCGAAGGAGCCGTTGAGCGTATAGGTCACCGAGACCGCGTTGTCGGCGCTGTCCATGATCGAGTAATGCGTGGTCTCGTGGCTCTCCCCGAGCCCTTTGGGTGTAAGCTGGGCGGAAACGCCGGCCTTCTTAAGGTCGATCTTGCCGCGGATTTCCTGAGCATAGGCCTTGTAGAGCAGCTTCTCGACCGGGTTTTTCACGAAGTCGGGGTCGCCGAGCGCCGAGTTGCGGTCGACATAGGCATGGCGCATGGCCTCGATCATCACATGCGCCGTCGCCGCCGAGCCCGCGCCAAGCTCGCCGAGCGGATAGCCCTCGAGAATGTTGAGAATCTCGCAGAGGATGACGCCGCCGGAACTTGGCGGCGGGGAGGAGATGATCTCGTAGCCGCGATAGGTGCAGGTGACAGGTTTCAATTCGCGCACCGCGTAGCGCTCGAAGTCCTCTTTCGTCAGGATGCCGCCCTTCTCCGTGCTCGCCTTGACGATGTCGTCCGCGATCGCGCCCTTGTAGAACGCGTCCGGCCCCGTCTTGGAGATCGCAGCCAGACTGCGCGCGAGGTCCGGCTGGACCAGCGTCGCGCCGATCTTCGGCGCCTGGCCATCCGGGGTCAGGAAGATCGCGGCGGCGGCCGGGTCGCGACCGAGCTTCTTCAGGCTGTTGCCGAGCGAAGCGACATCGCCACCATCGAGAATGAAACCCTGCTCTGCCAGTTTGACGGCGGGAGCCAGAAGCGCTTCGCGCGACAGGGTGCCGAAGCGGGTGCGCGCGGCCTCGAAACCGGCCACCGATCCGGGCACGCCGACGGCGAGATAGCCGTCGGTGCTGCGGCCCTTGGTGATCTCGCCCTTATCGTCGAGATACATCGTCTTCGTCGCGGCAAGCGGTGCCCGCTCGCGAAAGTCGAGAAAGCTGGTGCGGCCATCGGCAAGGCGCACCGTCATGAAGCCGCCGCCGCCAATATTGCCGGCCGTGGGATAGACGACGGCCAGCGCATAGCCAACCGCCACTGCGGCATCGACCGCATTGCCGCCCTGCTTCAGGATCTCCACGCCGACATCCGAGGCCAGATGCTGGGCCGTGACGACCATGCCGTTTTCACCCGCAACCGGCTGCGGCGAGGCCGCCTGTGCAGGGGATACGGCAAGGCCGATCATGAGGGTCAGATGCACGAGAGGGGTGCGGATGAGGGTCATAAGCGTGGCTCCTCCGGGTCGGCGATCACAGTCGCAAGGGAGAAGATAGCCCAAACGTCATGGCGCCGCTTCGGAAAAATGCGCGCTTAGCCGTCGATCCGCAGCACGCCATAAGCGCCGAGCCGAACGTCCCCGGTGCCGAGCTGTTCGCCTTTCAGCGGACCGACCGCAGCATCGATCATCGTCTCCGCATCCAGCCGAAAGGCCGATGCATCCGAAGCGATGCCGAGCGCGGACAGATCGAGTGTCTGCGGCAGCGGCGTCAGGTTGACGGCAAGGATCGTCCGGTCATCCCTTCTGTGCGCGCACATTGCGAGAACCGCATCCGGCCGGTTGGATGCAATGGTGGTGGCCTCCGCGCCGGCAAGACCCGCGAGCATGGCGACGGCATGAAACAGTGGTCGCCGCCCGCCTTCGGGAACGGGTTCGTTTGCGCCGGCGATCAGGCCGAACGAGCCTGTGAGAGCCGAAAGCGTTAGCTGATCGAGCCCGGCCGGTGCGACCGAGATGGCATAGCCGATGGCGTAGGCGGCGGCGAAAAGGCCGTTCTGGCGCGGGTCCCGGTTCGCCATCGGAATCCGGCTGCCATCCGGATTGTCCATCGTCCGGCTGCCATAGGGGTTCTGGCGCATGGGGATGGTGGACGGGCCAATGCGGTAGCGCCGGTCGCCATAGATCGCGCGCACCGAGCGGGTAATGAACGGCAGCGCCTCCAGCGTCTGCATGACGCTGCGGTCGTCCGCGGCATGCACGATCGGGTTGGTACAATGACTGATGAAATCGAGTGTTGCCGCCGGTACGCGCTTACGGTTCAGCTCGGTGAAGTAGCTGAGCATGCCGCCGCCGAGCATCTGCGACGGGAACACCGTGCGCGCAGCGGTATAAATATCTTCGAGCGGTGGACACGCCGGCCAGGCGCTGCCCGGCGGCGTCGATTGCCGGTCGACGGCGGGGGACACCATGACGGCATCCGGCGCGAAACCTGCTCTGTCCATCGCCGCAGCCATCGCGCGGAGTTCATCAGCAAAAGGCTCCCCGCACGGCAGCGCGATCTCCAGCGTGGACAAACCCGGGTGTTGAGCCGTGAGAGCCACGAAGGCATCGAATACGCTGTCGTCATGACCCGCGAGCGGATCGACGTGGAAAAGCAGGGCCTGCGCCTTTGGGTCGAGGCCGGCCATCAGCATCGCCCGGGTTGCCGCGGCTTCTTCGGGGGTGACGATGAGCCCGATGGGCGGCAGCGGCTTTGCAGGGCCTTGCCCCGGCGTCAGCCGCGCAGGGCCGGCCGAGAGCGCGAAGGGGGAACCCGTACGGCGCGGTCGCTCGTCCACGATCTGCAACGTGATCTTCTGCACGACATCGACGCCCGCCTCGATCCGGTAAGGCCAGGGCAAAGCGAGCGGGCGGACATAGGTCTTGTAGGAGGCATCCGACCAGTTGCGCTGGTCCTCCATCTCGAACGTGTCGCCCTCCATCCGGCATTCGACGCTGACGCCCGGCAGAGCGTGATGCGTGATGGCGCGCATCTCCTTGAAGGGTTGCCAGGGTTCGATGAGGTCCGGCAGGACGGTGGCCTCGATGGTCCCGTCGACATGCTCAACGCGCACCGGCGTTCCCGCCACGCCGACGATCGGGTGGAGGACGCAGAAGCCGCAGCGATTGGTCTCGAACCCCGTCCCGGATGATGCCGTGCCGGAAAAGCCGAGCCGACCTTGAGCGTCACCTTCGATACGGGCGTGGATGCCGAGCCGTGTCTCATGCGGGCCATGGCATAGCGCGCGGTAGGTGACGGTGAAACCGTCCGCGCGCTGGTTCACCACGAGGTCCTCGATGTCGGGATCACAGGTGCCCCAGTCACGATCGCGCACGAGAAACGACACGGCGCGAAGCACCTCCACCCCGTCAAAGCGGATGTTGCGCAGCGCGCCGCCGGAAAGCTCTGCCGAAAGTCCTCCAGCCGCGAGCACACGGGAATCCGGCTCAGTGCGAACGGTGCCGGTCAGGCGAAAGGCGAGCGCGGTGTCCGTCATGCGATCAGCGGTCCGATGGCGACGGGCTGCAGCGTTGCGGCACTTTCATAAGCCGCCTCCACCAGTGCAAAGGTCTTCAGATTGTCGGCGCCGGAGGTCGATGTTTCCGCGCCGCTTGCCAGTTTCTCCGTCCAGTGCTGCTGGATGGCAAGAACGCTTTCCTGGATATTGTGCCACGGGCGGGATGCCCAGGGGAGGAGAGCCGGTGACACATCGCGGATCTCCGTGCCGGACGCATTGGTGATCTCCAGCCGGTACCCTTGCATCAGCCGCAGCGAGCCTTCGGTCCCGTCCAGTTCGATCAGCGTCTCGGGGAAGGGCTCGACGGCAACCTTCGTCGCATAGCTGACATCCACGACCGAAGTCGCGCCGTTCTCGTGATCGAGCAGGATCGTCGCGACATCCTCGCCCTTGATCGCAGGATTGACGCGCTTGGTGCGGGCAGTCAGCGTCGTGACGTCGCCCAGAATGTAGCGGGCGATGTCGAGCGTGTGGATACCCAGATCCTCAATGATGAAGCGCGCGCCTTCGGCCAGATAGGGCTGGCCCGAGAACACGTCGTAGCCGGAGCGGAACGAGAAGCGACCCCAGAACGGCGTGCCGATCTGCGCAGCATCCAGCGCCTTCCGCACCGCCTGGACCGGCGTTTGCCAGCGAAAATTCTCGTGAATCATCAGGGGAACGCCCGCCGCATCGCATGCGGCGACCATGGCTTTGGCATCGGCGAGCGTCGGCGCAAACGGCTTCTGGCAGATGACCGGCAGACGGTGCGAAGCCGCCATCTCCACCAGCGCGCGGTGGCTGTTGACCGTGGTGGCGATGTCAACGAAATCGAAGCCGCCATCCGCCATCATCTGCGCGGCGTCGCTATAGCGGCGCGCGATCGCGAACTGATCGCCGACGATTCGCAGGCGCTCCGGGTCGCGGTCGCAAATGGCGATGATCTCGGCGCCCTGCACATCCTGCCAGGCATGCATCTGGTTGACGGCAAAGAAGCCGCAACCGATCAGCGCTCCTCGAAAACTCGGCATGGTCAATGTCCTTGAAAATTGTCGTTCACGGTCCAGCCCGGCCAATCAGGTCAGGCTATGTAAGGGCGACTGGTATAATGAGTCAACCAGCCGAAGTCGCGCGCCCGTCGCGGATTTGGGCGAAGTAGCCGTCGCGTCCTACCTGTCCGCCCTTCAACGCAATCTGCAGTCCATTGGTCGGTGCATGCAGGCCGTGAGCGGTGCAGAGTGGCGATCCCGGCGTTTCCGGCAGCGGCAGCAGGGTTGTGAGGGCATCGACCTTCAGGGCGCCGAGCGCATGGCTTGACGTGTCGCCGCCTGCGATGACGGCCCGGCCAAGACCTTGCGTTTCGATGAGGTGCAGGAGAATCCGGCCAAGCATCTGACCCAAACGATGCCGGCTGCCGGCCACCCGGTCGATCTCGCCGCCACGATCGGCCTGCGGACCGAGGGCCGTGTGAAGGATGACGCTGCGGCCGGCTGCAAGGCTCGTCTGCGCATTCCGGATTGCGTGCTCGATGACACGTTCGCCGTCCTCCCCGAGAAGAGCGAGAGGATCAAGTGGCACGCCGTCGAAGCCGTCGGCGCCTGTTGCCTGCCGGATCTGCCGCTCCGTGGTCGGCGAGACGCTGCCAGAGACGACCGCGATCCGGTCTGCCTTGCCGGGGGACGGAAAGTCGCGTGCGCCCTTGACCAGTCCTGCGGCGCGCCAAGCGTGGAGGAGCGCATATTCGACGCCCGACGATCCCGCCATGAACCGCGAACCGTGGTTGGCAAGCCGCAGAAGTTGCGCGCCTGCCGCCTTCTGTGTCTCCGGTCCCTCCACGTCCAGCATCAGAATGCCGTCGCCGGCAAGCGTTGCGGCGCGCGCATCGACTTGCGCATCCGTGAGTATGGTAAGATCGACCAGCGCAACCGGCAGGCTTGTCTGGTGCCCGAGATGCTGCGTGAGATCGGCCTCGTTCATCGGCGTCACCGGATGCCGGCTCATGACCGGATGGCGGTCGATCCGATAGACCTCACCGTGATAGCCGGCGAACAAATGGCCGAAGGCGGTGTAGCGCTTGAGTTGCGGCGCCCCGACGACAAGGGGTGCGAGGCTCTGCCCGAAGACATCGAGCCCGATCTCGATCGCCCGGCCGATATTGCCGACCGCAGGGGCCGAATCGAAGGTCGAGCAAACCTTATAGTGAGAGACGGTCGCCTCCAGCCCTTTCAGCCATTGGAAGACCGGCGTCAGGTGTTCATCCATCCAAGCCGGGGTTTCGCTGCGGCTGGTGCCGGCAAGGCCGATGGCGCGGCAATGGGCAAAGCGCTGCAACAGCGCGTCGTCGGGAATGCGCAGGAAGAGCACGGTTTCCACGCCATGGGAGGCCAGCGCCTCCATGACGTCCGTCGAGCCGGTAAAATCGTCGCCGTAATAGCTCAGAAGCAGGGGTGCCGCCATGTCAGCCATCCTTCCCGCCGAAGGTCTTCAGGGATGCGGCAAGCTCGGGATGGTCGAGAGCATAGGTTTCGAGCGGGATGTCGGCAACGGCGGCCTCCCAGGCCTGTTGCACGGCATGCACGCCCGCGGCCGGTCCCCCGGGATGGCTGACGATGCCGCCGCCGCAGAGGTAGAGAAGATCGGTCGTGCGGCCGGTGCGACGATAGGTTTCCGGCGCCTGCCCGCCCCATTGCCCGGACCCGGCAACCGGAAGCGGGCAATCCGCAGGCGAAAAGAGCGGCGTGGATACGGCCTTGAAGGATTCGACGAAGCTCTCGTCCGGCTCCCAGTATTTCACGCCGATGCCGTTGATCTGAAACTGATCGACGCCGAGCAGCCGCCAGAACTGCTGCCAGACCTTGAAGTCGAAGCCGATGCCGGGATGCCGCGTGAGGACGTCCCAGCCGTTGCGGTGCGCATGCAGCACGAGGCCGGAGCGCTTGCGCAGGAAGGCCATGCCGCCCATGCCGATCGAGTTGATGTTGACGACGGCGCAATTGCCGCCGGCGCCGAGCACCATATCGTGGTTGCGCATCATCTCGTCGGGGTCCGTATGCGAGATACCGAAGGCGTACATGATTTTCTTGCCGGTCTTCTGCTCATGGTCGAGGATCAGAGGCATGATGGCCGCGACACGCTCCTTGAGCGGCGAATAGGCCGGGCTCATCAGCTTCTCGTCGTCCTTGATGAAATCGACGCCCGAGCCGATCAGTTCGCCGACCAGTTCCGCCGTTTCCATGGGTCGAAGCCCGAGCGCCGGCTTGACGATGGTACCGATGATCGGCCGGCCCTCGACGCCCGTCAGCCGCCGGCTGCCCGGCAGGCCGAACTGGGGGCCGGGATAGGCGGCACCATATTCCGGCGGCAGCTTGAGGTCCACGACGCGAAGCCCTGTCATGCCTTTGATGGAGAAGATGCCGCCGATGGCGATCGTCATCAGCGCCGAGAGGTCCGTGCCCACGGCGTCGAGCGGAAAGGCGATGTCCACATCGGCCCGGTGAATGGTTCCGTGATCCGATGGCACCTCCGGCCAGCTCGGCGTCTTGGCGGGCTCAAGCGGCCGGATCGCGATCACCCGGGCGGCAACCCGGGCCTTCAGTTCTTCCGTTTCACCCGGCACCGGCACGAAGGTCCCCGTCGACTGGTCGCTGGCGATTTTGGCAGCCATGGCCTCGACGCTTCCCGTCGTCTCGATGCGATAGGTCACCGTGATCATCGGCTTCTCCTCCCCGTCTCGACCTGCCGGCTCCGGCAGATCGTCGTTGATGAACTGGTATAATGAGTATAACAATGACGCAAGTATCGATGACCGGAAAATGCACAGAAGCAGCAGCCGTTGCGACAGGGGAGAAAGCGAGGCGCGGACGCGTTTCCCTTTTCCAAGCGCGTTGCGGCATGCGAAGATGCAGGATCGAACAAATATCTGGAACCTCATGAGCCAGCCGACCGAAACCATCACGCGCCGAAAACTGTCCGACGAGGTCTTTTCCCGCTTGCAGGCGATGATCACGTCCGGCGAACTGAACCCAGGCGACGAAATGCCCTCCGAACGGGAGCTGATGGAGCGCTTCGGCGTCGGGCGGCCGGCGATCCGCGAGGCGATGCAGGCACTGGCCAATATGGGCCTCGTCGTCATCTCGCATGGGGAACGCGCCCGGGTGTTGGAGCTTACAGCCCGGTCGATCCTGCGTCAGGTGGATACGACCGCCCAGATGATGCTCGCGAAATCCTCCGACACGCTGGAGCACCTGAAGAGCGCGCGCATTTTCTTCGAGCGGGGCATGGCGCGGGAAGCCGCAGTGAAGGCCACCGAAGCCGATATTGCAGACCTCAACGCGATCCTCGGTCGGCAGGCGGCGGCACTGGACGATGCCGCCGCCTTCATCGCGGCCGACATGGAGTTTCACAGCCGTATCGCCCGCATCTCCGGTAATCCCATCTATATCGCCGTCAGCGAAGCCATGCTCGCCTGGTTGCGCGGCTACCACACGCATATGCTGATCTGGACCGGCAAGGAAACCGTGACGCTCTCCGAGCACCAATCCATCATCGACTGCATCGTCGCCCGAGACGCCGATGCAACGGAGCAGGCCATGCTGCGCCACCTCGAACGCTCCCGCGCGCTCTATGCGTCGAAGGACTCTTAAACACCGACGCATCTTAATGTTCGTCTGACCTTTCGGAAATCGGACTGAAAACGATTCCGGTTTGGCGGAATATGCAGTAGAACCCGACACCCTCGAACAATTTCTTGCCGTTCCGTTTCGAAGCCGAGGGGCCGGGACTGCAGCATCATGACGACGGGGACAGGGAGTGGCGGACATGGACTCAGGCGAAATGGCACGCATCTCCGCATGGCTGACGACGCAGGGTCTCAAGGGCTCCGACGAGATGGAGATCATGCGCGGCTTCTGCGAGCACCTGCGCGAGGCCGGGCTGCCGCTTGACAGGGGGCTCGCGCTCATCGACACCCTCCACCCGGTCTATGAAGGGCGTGCCTTTCAGTGGGACAGCCGTGAGCCGGGCAAGGGTATGTTCGAATACGGCCCGACGAACGAAGGCGTCTCCGAGGAAAACTGGAAGCGCTCGCCGTTCTACCACCTGCGCGAAACCAACGGCAACGAGCTGCGCCGCCGGATCGGCTTCGGCGATCCCACCGATTTCTATGCGCTGGACACGCTGCTGGCGGACGGTCATCGCGACTATATCGCCATGATCCACCGCTTCTCGCCGGACGCCCATATCGGCGATATGGACTGTTTCTATTCGCACTGGACGACGGTCGACGAGGGTGGTTTTTCGGATAAGGGGGTCGATGCGCTGCGCTCGCTGGTGCCCGTCCTCGCCCTTGCCATCAAGGCAGGATCGCTGAGCCGCGTCACGCGGACGATTGCCGAAGTCTATCTCGGCGAAGACGCCGCAAGTCACGTGCTGGAAGGCCGCATCACCCGGGGCAAGGCCGAGCGGATTTCGGCGGTGCTCTGGTTTTCCGACCTGCAGAACTACACCCGCATCACCGAAAGCCTCGCCCCGGACGAGATTATTCCGTTCCTCAACGATTACGCCGATGCGGTCATCACCTCCATCCACGAGGCCGGGGGTAATGTGCTGAAACTGATCGGCGACGGCACGCTCGCGATCTTCAAGGCGGAGGAGCGGGAGGACGCCTGTCGTCGGGCGCTGGACGCCGAACGGCGCCTGCGGGGCAAGCTCGCCGATCTCAACGCACGCCGTGCCATGGAAGGCCGCCCGACAACGGAAGTCTATCTCGGCTTGCATATCGGGGACGTCTTCTACGGCAATATCGGCAGCGCCGACCGCCTCGATTTCACGGTCATCGGACCCGCCGTCAACGAGGTCAGCCGCATCGCCTCGCTTTGCCGTTTCGTCGATCGCACGGTCGTCATGTCCTCGCCCTTTGTGGCCGCGGCACCGCCGCCGGGCGACAGGGAGGTGGTCTCCATCGGCCGATACGCGTTGCGGGGCGTGAAGCTGGCGCAGGAACTCTTCACGCTCATGCCGATGCCGGACGCAGACGCGTGAACCACACGCAGGAAACCTCCGGTTTCCGAAGTATCCGTTCCATAGAACCGCCGAGCCATTGAGGGTCGGAACGAGGAAGATCGACAGATGAAGATGAACAGGCTCGCCGAGCAGGTCCGCAAGACGGGTTCCGTGCCATTGTCGTGGGCAGGATCGACGATGGCCATGGATTACCTCAATATCGGTGATGCCCTGAGCCCGGTCATGGTGGCGCTCCTCAGCGGAAAGCCGGTCCATCGGGTTCCCTCCCGCTCGAAGACGATGCGCATGGCTTGCGTCGGCACGATCGCGCATGGCTTTGCCGGTGGAGAGGTCTGGTTCTGGGGCACGGGATCATCGCGTTGGACCAATCCGTCGGCGGCGAAGGATGATTTGATCCCGTTTGTGCCTTCCGAAGACTCAACGTTCCATGTCACGGCGACGCGGGGTCCCTTGTCCGAGGCTCTGACCACCGGCGCGGCCGAGGGCACGGTCGGCGTCTATGGCGATCCCGTCTGGCTGCTGCCGCGCTTCTATGCGCCGCCCGTCGAAAAGACCTGGAAGCTCGGCGTCATCGTCCACCTGTCGGAACTCGCCGATCGCGATCCGGAAGCGCATATAAAGGAAACGCTGCTGCGGTACAGGATTCCGGAAGCGTTCGCCCCGCATGTCCGCCTCATCAACACGGTCACGTCTATCGACATGAATTCCATGAAGGCACGGATCGACGACATTCTGGCCTGCGAGCGCATCGTCTCCACCAGCCTGCACGGCATGGTCTTTGCCGAAAGCTATAATATTCCCTGCCTGCATTTCACGACGCATGGTCCGGCGAAGGGGCTGCAGACACGAGAACTCGACGAGACCTGCGACCTCGATCCCAGGGTTATCGATCTTTATCGTGGTCTCGGCCTCACGGAGCTGCCAGTCTATGCCTTGCCGCATGCCGAGCCGACCGATTGGGAGGATCTCATCTCTGCCATCGACCGTGCCTGGACGCCGAAGGCGTTTGATGCGGAAGCGTTGATCGCAGCTTTCCCGCTCGATGTCGCGCCGCTGGAAGCCCGTCCGGGCGAAACCATCTGGGAGCACCCGGTGCTTCAGGGGCTGGTGCTGCAGCACGACGTGAAGGAGCTTAACCTCGCCGACAGGCTGCGCAACAAGGCCTGAGCGCGCAAGCGCTCGGCACCGCGACGCCTGCGTCAGCGCCCCTTGCTGGTCTCGATCAGTGTCAGAACAAGCGCGGACAGCAGCGCGAGCGGCGGGGTCGGTGCCGTCTGGGGCTTGGAGCTCTGCGCCGGCGACAGCCCGACCTTGCCCACCGGCTGATCGTTGGCATTGATGCCGCTATTGCCGAGCGTCCACCAGCCATCCCGCAGGATGCGCTCCAGAATGAACGTGGTCACATCGAGCGAGCGGGACGGGGAGCCCGGCGGCAGGATGTCGGCGGCTGTCGGATTGCGCTCGGTCATCACGGAATAATAGATCCGCTTCAGATCGTCATCGATATCGTCGGAGCCTTCGATCGCCGTATTGACCTTCTGGCGCAGGCGCCGCAGATCGGCCACCGTCACGGGTTCTCCGCCCGCGACCTTCAACACTTCGTTCGCGAAGGCTTCTGGATCGGCATTGGCCGAGGAGAGAAGGTCGCCGAGGGGAGAGCCGGGGGTGGCTTGGCGATTGCGGATGACCTTGGCGGCACCACGGATACCCTCGCGGAATGCCTCGCGACGAACGGTTTCCTCGGCGCTGTGCGCCGCATCGAGCGCTGCCGCCATATCAAGGAGAACGGCCGAGATCTCCGGGCTGGCACCCGAAATTGCCGTCTCGCGCGCACGCGCCACGAGACCGTCCAGCCGAGCCTTTTCGTCACTCATCGCTGTTTTTCCGTATCGACTGCATCTAGGTGTTACTTCAATGTGGTGTAGAGCGAATCGAGCCGCTCTGCATAGCGCTCCGGTGAAAACAATTTTGCCCGCTCGAGACCCTCGGCCTCGTAATACCGCATCAGTGCATCGTCATGGGCGACATTGCGAATGGCCTGCGCGATCGCATTGACGTCGTAGGGATCGACCACGATGGCGCTGTCGCCGGCAATTTCCGGATTGGCGCCTTCGCTGCCGGTGATGACGGCCGTTCCCAACTGCATGGCTTCGAGGATCGGCAGGCCGAAGCCTTCGTAGAGCGAGGGAAAGACGACGGAGCGGGCACAGCGGATCAACGACGTCAGAAGGCTCAGCGGCAGATATTCGAGACGCATGATCGAGGAGGAGCGCGTTATGTGACCCACCGTCGGGTCATAGACGTCCGTCTTCTTGCCGCCGCCGGGAACGCCGAGAAGCCGGAGGTCGTTGGCATTCTTCCACACCAGCTGGCCGACGATGACGAGGGGATAGCTGACCTGGCTCGCCAGATAGGCCTCGATAATCCGGCCGATGTTCTTCTTCGGTTCGATCGCGCCGAAGAACAGGAAGAACTTCTTGTGCTCCAGTCCGAAGATCGACGCAACCTCGTTGCGCACCTCGTCCTCGTCGCGGTTGAGGATATGGCTCGGCAGGTTGACCGCCTGGTAGGTGTTGGTCACCCGGCGTTCATCCACGCCGAGAAGTTCAACGATATCGCGCTTTGAGACTTCCGAGACTGTAACGATGTGATCGGCCTTGTCGGCGATCTTTCGGACGGTCTTCAGGAACTCGCGCTTGTTGTCGAGCGTGGCATAGGGCAGGCGCAGCGGCACGAGGTCGTGGATCGTGTAGATGTTCGCCGCGTTCTTCAGCTTGATCGGCAGCGGATACGTCCAGTGGGCGATGTCGGCGGACTGGTCGTAACTCGTCTGCATGAACTGGCCGTAGGTGCGGAAGTGCCAGCGCGAAATCGTATAGAGATTGCGGAAGTTGAAGATGCGCTCGTGCTTGGGCAATCCGCCCGGCACATGCCGCGCGATGACCTTGCCGGTGATCGGCACCTGGCGCGACGTGGTGCCGAGCGGCGACGTCGCCAGCCGCTTGATGACCTCCGTCGGTTTCAGCGCCCGCGTCGATGGGTCGAAGAACCCGACTTCCGAAAGCAGGGCATTCTTGCCGACCGAAGCGCGAACGCCGTAGAGAAGGTCGATGGGGTAGCCGAGTTCGGATAGATGGCCGCTGAGATTGCGGGCATAGGTGGCGATGCCCGTTCCCTTTTCCAGGGCCAGATTATAACCGTCGATCATCACGCGGGGCTTGGTCATCGAATGCTTATCGTCCTGTCTTCGTCCCCTCGAATGCGGTGCGGGCGGCGAGCCCACATCTCGAGGGGGAGATGTGTCTGTAAGGATGGGAAGACCGCGTCCTGAAGCGAATTGCGTTGGTTATCTAGGCGATTGACCTTCCGGAAGCAACCGGAAGGGTGCATCGCTCTTTCGGTCCGGCCTTTCGTCGAAAGGATAAAGGAGACGTCCAATGGTGCGGAGGACGCGTTCGGGCCGCTCGCGAAAGAAGTCGATCGGGTAGTGCCGATAGTAATCTGCATCTTCGGCCGTTGCGACCTGTTTGACGGCAGCGGCGACGATCGGCGCCAGTGCGTGGCGCCAGCCGAGAACCCCGTAAGGCCCGGAGGCGTGCCACGAAGGGGGCTTCCGATAGGCGAAGGCCGGCGCGACAGGGCGGCGGAGATCGCCGATGACGGCCTCGAACGTCGTGTTCTTACCCGTCTCTGGCTCGAAATAGCGGGGATACAGCAGATATGTCGCGGCGAACACCTGCTCGATGGTCAGGCGCCGCTGCCGGCGCGCCGATGTCTGCCGATCCTCCGTCAGACCCCATCCGGCATAGAAGGGCAGCCCGAGAACGGTGACGGGCAGCCCCCGCAGCAGCGCCTCGAACCCGGCAAGGGACGTGATGGCGTAGACATGGTCGATCGTCTCGAAGGCACGGGACAGGGGGATGCGGTCTGTGAGGACCGTGCAGATGCGCGCGAGTTCGGAAAGGTCTGCGGACGAGCTTCGAACACCACTCAGCACGTCGGGGTGCGGCTTGTAGATGACCTCGGCATCCGGGTTTTCGGCAACGGCCTGCCGCACCATGTTGTCGTTGGTCACGGGCCGCGGGCAGCCGAAACGGATCGATGCATCGCCATCCACCTGGCCCAGCGCCAGCACCCGTCGCTTGCGCTTGGGTCCGTATGGCAAGGCGACCTCACGCAAGGGGGCGTTGTACTTGCTGATTCCCGTCGAGAGAAGCAGCGCCATCCCCTGACGCGCCCGCTCCATCAACAGGGGATCTCCCTCGAAGTCGTGATGTTGCAGGATGTCTTCGAGATCGGAGGCGGTCCGGCTGTCGAAATAGGCTGTCTGCCTGTCCACGATCAGGGATAGCGGCGGCGTGCGGCCGGCATGCGGAACGGCCGAACGGATGAAGCCATCCTCCACGACATGGACGGGGATTGCGTTGCGACGTGCGAATGCCCGGGCCGTTTCCGGCAGGTTCAGGCTCCAGACGAAAATCTCGGGCGAGGCTGTGAGATCGATCCGGTCCAGCCAATCCTTCCGAAGCTGCGTTTCGCTCAGAAAGAAGGGAACGAAAACGAAGGTCCGCTCCGGAAAATAGCGGCGAAGCACCTCTCGCTTCCAGGCCTGCATATGAAAGGCATAGGTGAGGACCGGCAGTCTTTCGGTTTGTGGATCTACGGCGGGTCTCATCCCGGATTGATCACAGATGTGTCGTCGCTGTTCTCGTCGATGCCATCGATATCGCCGGCGCCGAACTTCAGGCGATCCTCGCCGATGGCGGCAAT
This sequence comes from Rhizobium sp. 9140, assembly GCF_900067135.1. Lineage (NCBI taxonomy): Bacteria > Pseudomonadati > Pseudomonadota > Alphaproteobacteria > Hyphomicrobiales > Rhizobiaceae > Rhizobium > Rhizobium sp. 9140. Next base: position 1,087,562 of record NZ_FJUR01000001.1, read on the forward strand.
GGCATCGTCGGCGCTGTCCATCTGCGTGATTTTCATGCGGTCTATGGTGAAGAATTCGTTGCAATAACGGCGTACCAGGACCGCTGACGACGTAAAGATCAGGAAGCCTGACGTCTGCATCCTCTCCTCGACCAGTTCTACGCACCGCTCGCGAAACGCACCACGGCCACCCAGTAGCGTCTCATCGACGATGTAAGTTTCGAATGGAATTGCATAGGCCGAGGTGAACAGCAGGCGCGTGCGTTCGTCGCGATTGAGCAGTTTCATCGGCTTGTCGATCGCCTTGCCCACCTCGGCAAAATCGATCACGAAACGGATGATCGGCAGGGGGTCGAAACCGAACACGCGGCAAAGAAAGGCGAGGTTTTCCCGTCCCGTCAGGGCATTGTTGAACACACCGCCTCCAGCGACCGGAAAGGAAACGAGAGATTCTCGCCGCACGCTGCCCATATCGGGACGAAGCTTGCCTGTGGTCAGCTGCACGGTTGTCGTCTTTCCGCCGCCGGGCGGAGACAGGATTCCGGTGATCTTGTCGCCGGGGAACAGAGCGCTGGCATCGTCCAGCACCTTCGTCTTCTCGTTCTTCTGACGAAGCGTCTTGTGCACATTGGTAAAGGTAACGCTCACGCCTGGCCTTCCGTCTCGTTTGTTGTGCCTTGCCCGCTTCGGGCAAGGATCTCGCGCATCCATCCCAAACCGTCGATCGGGTTGAGAAAGACAGTATCCGAAGGCGCAATCTCGTGAAACACGGGAATGTCCGAGACGATGGCGGGAACGCCGAGCGCTCCCGCTTCAAGAAGAGGAATGCCGAGCCCTTCGGCAAAGGAGGGAAAAAGCAGAGCTCTCGCGCCCTTGAGCAGCAACTGAACCTCGTGATCGCCGAGACCGCCGAACTCCAGCACATGTTCCCGAATGACGGGCGACCGTTCCAGCATGTCGATGACGTTCTCGTTTTCCCATCCGCGCTTGCCGATGATGCAAAGGCGCGGGATCTGTTGTCGATCCGCCATCATGCGCCAGATCTCCAGCAGCAGAAGATGGTTTTTTCTGGGTTCGATGGTGCCGAGCGTCACGAAATAGGGGCTGGAATCCTCGATGACGGCGCGAACGGCAGGGGCGACCGGCGCTGAAGCCGGGGCACCGAATGTCAGAGTGGGAATGATCACCTCCGTGCCCGACAGCCTCATGCCCTGCGCGGCGGCATAGGCCTGCATGCGCAGAGCCGTATCCTTCGAGTTTGCGACGACCTGAACCGGTGCATCGAAAAGTTCATCGAGATAGGCGGTGAATTGCTTATAGGTCTGCGGCCTCTGATACTCCGGAAAATCGATCGGAATGAGATCGTGAATATAGACGACCCGCTTCATCTCGGCCGTCGGATCGAGCCGCTTCATGCCGCCCTTCACCTTGCCCAGGCCGGAATGGGAGGCAACGACATAGGTGGTCTGCCGATTGATGATCGAGCCGGGCAGGCGATGTGCCCTGCGATCGACGAAGGGCGTGACCGAGAGCCGCCAGTCGGTGCTTTTCTCCAGTCGTTTGCCAGGGCTGCCATTCCAGGCGGCATCGAGATGGCTGAGGACGGCACGGCCGAGGGAATGCTTGAGCCGGCAGACGCCGTGGATGCCTGCATGCAGAAAATGGCAGTTGGTGCCGAAGCGGGCGACAAGATCGAGGCCGATGGCGAGGTCTATGCGATCGACGCCGGTGCCGAACGGCTTGTGGCGACTGCGCACCAGTCGCGAAAGATCGAAAAGCACGCTCGGCGTCTCAATCGTCAGCGGCGTCATGGAAAGGCGATACATGAAAACTCGTCAGGCGTTGCGGCTGCGCGCTGCAGGTCACGCAAAGCCGGTAGGAAAAACGCGGGATCGTCCCGCAAGGATAGGCTTACTCGCGCCACTTTCGCACACTATTCGCCTATGGTATACGCTCGGCCAAAGGGCCAAGGCGATACCGGGCGGCCGGTAAGCCCATTTCAGTAATGCCGCGATGGTGGAATTTGTCTCAAAAACTCATTGATATTGTTAAATCGGAGGGCACCATTCCGCTCTCCTGGGTGACCACGACGGGTAAGGAATCCTATCTCAACCTTGGTGACGCCCTGTCCGCCGTTATTGTTTCGATGATGTCGGGCCTGCCGGTGCATCACATGGCTGCCAAGTCCCAGGCCACGCGGCTGGCGGCGGTCGGCACGATCGGGCACATGTTTGCGGGCGGCGACGTTTCGTTCTGGGGAACAGGCACGTCGCCGAACCTCAATCCGCATCAAGGCGACAAGCCGAAGATCGCCTATCAGACGCCGGCAGACACCCGGATCACCACCTATGCGACGCGCGGTCCGTTCAGTCGACGCCTGTTGGCGCCCGACGCACAAGAGGCCGGCGTGTTCGGCGATCCGCTCTGGCTGCTGCCGCGGTTTCACACCGCACCGGTCGAAAAGACCTGCGAACTCGGCGTTATTCTGCATCTGTCCGAACTGGAAGATCGCGCTTACGAAGCACACCCCAAGCCGGAATCGTTGCGCCACCATGTCTCGGACGCCGACCGGTCGAGCGTGCGCCTGATCAATACGGTCACCCCGATTTCTGTTGGCGCGCTGCGGGAGCGGCTCGACGAGATTCTTTCCTGCAAGCGTATCGTCTCTACCAGCCTTCACGGCATGGTCTTTGCCGAATCCTACGGCATTCCCTGTCTTTACTTTTCACCCCGCGCTGCACAGGCAGGTCCGGGGAAGATCGACCTGATGGAAGAGGAGGGGCTCGATCTTCGCTTTGTCGATCTCTACCAGGGCATCGGCCAGAAAAGTCTCGATGTCTGGTACCAGCCCCGCCGCACGGCGACGGACTGGGGCGTGCTGATCCGGGCGATCGACGACATCTGGTACCAGAAGACGTTTACCGGAGAGGATCTGATCGATGCCTTCCCCTTGCCGGGGACGATGCTCGACAAGGGTCCGACCGGCAGCGCCTTCGATCACCCTCTCATTGCTTCGCTTCCCATGGAGCGCCATCGGCCGCCAACCGAAGGTGCACCGCCATCGCGCGGCTGGCTTTCGAAACTGGCGGCGCATGCCCGTGGCCTGAGCGGAGTTTGACGTGCCTTTAAAAGCAGCCAAAAGACTTTTCCGTCGTTCCGTCTCTGCCGACAGATCGGCAGCCTCCGGTGCCTTGGTGACAAGCGACCGGGGTGCGGCCGAAGCCGTACGTCTCTCCTGGGTCTGGACGACCGACCGGCATCCCGACGCCAATCTGGGCGATGCCCTGAGCGCAGTGGTCGTTTCCGTGATGTCCGGCCTCCGGATCGAGCCGGCAGCCTTTGACCAACCGAGAGAGAGACTGGCAGCCGTCGGCACCATCGGGCATGCCCAGCAGGGTGCGCGCGTGCATCTATGGGGCACCGGGTTCGACCTCAATCGCGGGCCATCCGGCGCCCTCTCGCCTTACGCTGTGCCCCCGGAAACGGAACTCGTCGTGCACGCGGTTCGCGGACGGCAAACGGCCACCGGTCTGCGGGCTCTGGGTCTGGATGTCCCCGATGTCTTCGGCGATCCCGTCTGGTTCCTGCCGCGCATTTTCCCCTTTCCCGACCTTGAGAAGCGCTTCGAACTGGGCGTGATCGTCCATATCTCCGAGCTTGACGAGGCGACAGCGGCGGCAACCGTCAAGGCGCAGCTGGCCCGATATGCCATTCCGCCGGAACTGGCGGACGACATTACGATCATCAACACATACACGGATGCGACCATGGAGGGTTTCGAGCGGAAGGTGCGTGAGATCGCCGCCTGCCGCCGGATTCTCTCCACCAGTCTTCACGGTTTGGTCATAGCTGAAACTTACAACATCCCTTGCGCCTGGTTTTCGACCGGTCGCGGCGAGGCTGCGGCCTTACCTTTCGATGGCCCCCAGCCGATCGATCATCGTATGATCGACTTTTATGGCGGTGCCGATCGCGAGACCGTGCTGAGCTATCTGCAGCCATTGATGGAACCAACCGATTGGGCCGATGCCATCGGCTTCATCGATCGAAACTGGAAGGGACTGACCTATACCGGAGAAGCGCTGTTCAAGGCATTTCCGCTTCGCAAGGCCGTAAAATTCAAGGATTCCGTGTGGACCCGTCCACCTGACATCCTGGAGTCCAACCGATACTGACCTCAGGGACTGTGCCCTTTTTGCAGAGGCCTGTTTGTTTTTATCTGGTGCGACCTTGAAGTCATTGTTTACCAGTTGGTGTTGAGATAACCAAAACGACACCGCTATTTCGGGGGAGCAGATCATCTTCGTCTGAAGGATCTGCGCTTGAGGGTGCCCATGCCGTTCTTGACCAAATTCACCAGCTTGTCGCTGGCCGCCATCTGCCTGAGCACCACGTCCTGCACGGTTATGCCGAGCTCGGGACCGAGTTCCGGGCAGATTCTCCAGGAAGCCAAGGATAGCTATTCGCCTTACACGGTGATTCCGGTCACCCAGGGCATCGTCTCGCTCCTCTCCAGCAGCCTCGACACGCAGCTCGCCGAAACACTGGGCAATACGCGCAAGCGAAGCTCCTCCATTATCGGCGTTGGCGACACGGTCGTTGTCTCCATCTGGGAAGCGTCGCCTGACGGTCTTTTCTCCGGCGGTTCCGCCAAGGGCGCGACGCAGATACCGGAACAGCCGGTTTCCGAATCCGGCACAATCTCCGTGCCCTATGCCGGCACCGTGCAGGCTGCCAACCGCACGCCGCAGCAGGTCAAGGCCGCCATCGAGAATGCGCTCACGCGCATCGCTATCCAACCGCAGGTTCTCGTCAGCGTCGTCAAGAACGTTTCCAACACGGTCACCGTCACCGGCGAAGTCGCCAGCAGTGGCCGCATCGCCCTTTCGCCCCGTGGCGAGAAGTTGCTTGATGTCATTGCGATGGCAGGCGGACCGCGCATCGAATCGCATCAGCTCTCCGTCCAGATTACGCGCGGCCGACGCACGGAAACCGTTCCCATGGAGCGGCTGATCTCGGATCCGAGCGAGAACATCTACGTCCAGTCGGATGACGTCATCGCGCTCATTCGCCAGCCGCGGAGCTTCACCGTGTTCGGTGCCGCAACGGCCAATGCCTCCATCCAGTTCGACGAATCGCAGCTTTTCCTCAACCAGGCACTTGCCAAGGTTGGCGGTCTGAACGACGAGCGGGCCAATGCGCGCGGCGTCTTCATCTACCGCACAGAGCCGACCTCGCTCGTGCAGCGCATGGTACCGGGCAAGGTCGTATCATCCGGTGCGACAACGAATGTTATCTATCAGATCGACCTGAAGGATCCGAACGGCTTCTTCCTCCTTAAGGGCTTCAGCCTGCGGAACCGGGATCTGATCTATATCGCCAACTCGTCGCTCGCCGAGGTGCGCAAGTTCGCAACCCTGGTCAGTTCGACCGCAGCGCCGGTCGCGCAGGCGGCCTCTGTCGGCAGTACGCTGAACAACTTCAAGTAGCGAAAAAGAGAAGGCATTGTTGCGCCGCAATAATGCCTTCATCTCCGGGCAAAAGCTGTCTCAGGACAGGATCGCCGCGCTTTATCGCGGTGATCTTCCGAATGGCCGTAAGTCATGGTATACATGCTGCGAAACAGGCCGAAGACCCCTTCAGGAGTGCCAATGAGCGACGCGTCCAAGACCGCGAGAGCCGACAAGCTGAAATCACGGCAGGAGGATGGCGCACTTGTTCTGAGGCTGGATGAGGTTCGACCGAACCGTCAGATGGCGGCGGTGCCGAAGCGCATGCCGGATCTGCCGGAAAAGCCGACAAAACCGGTTCGGAAGACGACGGTTACCTATAAATCCGAAAAGATGACCGGCTTCGTCACGAAGGCGAAGGGTGGTTTTTCGGGCGCAAAGCTTGCTTTCTTCCTGATGGTCGTTGTTCCTACTATTATCGGCGGCGTTTACTACGCTGCAATAGCGTCGCCGCGCTACGTCTCGGAGTTTCGCTTCTCGGTTCGTCCAGGCGAAGGAGGCGGTGGCTCAAGTGCTGGGGAACTCGCATTGACGATGTCGAACAGCTACATCGTTTCCGACTACGCCATGAGTCGTGACGCAGTCGAGGCGTTGGAGAAAGAAGTTGGCCTGCGTGAAATGTACTCTCGTCCGGAAGCTGATTTCCTCTCGCGCTTGCAGCCCGATATCTCGTTGGAAGGTCTTGTTCGTTACTGGAACAAGCGTCTGTCAACAAGCTACGACTTGACGACGGGTATCAACACGGTCGAGGTGGCGGCGTTCAATCCACAGGACGCTTTCCGGATTTCGTCTGCACTGAAGGAGCTCTGCGAGAAGCTCGTCAACGATCTCTCGGAAAAAGCGCGCCAGAGTCAGCTTGCCTTTGCCAAGGCGGAGCTCGATCGTTCCGAACAGCGACTGACGGACGTTCGTAGCAAGGAAACGGAGTTGCGCACCGGGCAGAAGAGTATCGACGCGCGCAAGGAAGCTGACGGCAAGATCCAGCTGATCACGAAGCTTCACGGTAGCCTTGCCGACCTGCAGGCGCAGTACACGGCGCTTGGAAGCTATATGGATGCCAAATCGCCGCGCCTAACAGTGCTGAAGTCCCAGATAAACGCAACGCAGCAGGAACTTGATCGGCTGCAGTCGCAAGTTCGTTCCCCCAGCGACGACGCGGCAGGCACTGGCATGTTAGCCGACGCGCAGCTGATGACCCAGTACGATAAGATCCAGAGCGATCTGGATATCGCGACCAAGCTTTATACGTCTTCTTTAACAAATTACGAGAATGCTCGAATGCTGGCGAGCAACAATCAGATCTACCTGGCAACGTATGTCCAGCCGGGTGTCGCCCAAGTTGCTTCCTATCCTAAGGCCATCGTTGATACGTTCCTCGTTTTCCTCTCGGCTCTCGGCATGTGGGTTGTTCTTACCCTCGTGTACTACAGCATCAGAGACCACGCGTAGGTTTGAGCGGTTGGTCGGGAGTTGACGATGAATAGCGGTGTAATTGCAACTGGCGTCAGTCGTCAGATTCGGATTGTTAGCGCGTTGACGATCCGCGAGGTTCGCTTGCGCAACAGCAAGCACGCTTTCGGGCAGCTTTTCGATCTGCTCGAAGCGATTGTTTTCATCATCATTCACTGGGTGATTTTCACGTTTATGCACAGGCATCTCCTTATTGGAGACAGCTTGCTGCTTTTCATCAGCACGGGCATTCTGCCTGTGCTGTTCTTCCGAACAATTAGTATCAAGACGGCGTCTGCCTTGGAAGCTGCGAAGTCAGTTACAAATATTCCCTACGTCGAAGCGATCGATTATTCCATTGCGCGCGGTTTTGTCGAATTTCTGTCCTTCACCATGCTGTTTGGATTGGGATTTGTCATGATCTCCGCCCTAGGCCTATCACGTTATGCTATCCCTTATGACTTCACGCCAGTGGTGATTTGTCTCGCCATGCTGGCTGTGTTTTCCTTCGGTATAGGCCTTATCAACTCATTCATAACGTTCCTCTTCCCTCTGTGGAAGTTTTTCTGGGGCTTTTTCTCGCGTGTGCAAATTTTTCTAAGTGCAGTCTTCTTTATTCCTGAGTACATGCCTCCGGAGTTGCGAAATATTGTAGCTTGGAACCCGATGATGCATTTTGTTTCTCTCTTCCGCACGGCATTCTATCCGACATATCCAACACATCTGTTGTCGCTGTCCTATATTGGGACATGGACCGCTTTTCTGCTTGTCATGGGATTGGCGTTTGAGCGCGCCTTGCGAAACCATCGCGCCGATCATTGATCGTCAAACACTTTCAGAATAGTGATGACATCCGCGGCGTTTGAACCTTGTTTCGACGAGAAAGTTGCTCAACATGATTTCAGCCTTCACCCAGCCGATCGACGCCCGGAAACTCGAGAAACTGGCCGAGGTGGCCGTCAAGATCGGCCTTGGTCTTGAACGAGGCCAGGATCTTGTGATCACGGCGCCCATCGCGGCTCTGCCGATGGTTCGGTTGATCACCAAGCACGCCTATCGCGCCGGTGCTGGTCTCGTCACGACGTTCTATGCCGATGAAGAGAGCACGCTGGCGCGCTACGAACATGCGCCGGACGAGAGTTTCGACCGCGCCAGCGACTGGCTCTATGAGGGCATGGCAAAGGCCTATGCCGGCAACGCGGCGCGCTTGGCGATTTCCGGCGACAATCCCATGATGCTGGCGACGCAAGACCCGTCGAAGGTCGCGCGGGCGAACAAGGCCATGTCCATCGCTTACAAGCCGGCGCTGGAGAAGATTTCGAACTTCGATATCAACTGGAACATTGTCTCCTATCCCAATCCGTCATGGGCACGGCAGATGTTTCCTGACGATCCCGAAAACTTGGCTGTGGAGAAACTGGCCAACGCCATCTTCGCGGCATCGCGTGTCGATGTCGAGGATCCGGTCGCTGCGTGGAAGGAGCACAACGCCAACCTGCGCAAGCGTTCGACCTGGCTGAATGGCGAACGTTTCTCGGCGCTTCATTTCACCGGTCCGGGAACGGATCTGACGGTTGGCCTCGCAGACGGGCACGAGTGGCACGGCGGCGCGTCCACCGCCAAGAATGGCATCACCTGCAATCCCAATATCCCCACCGAAGAGGTCTTCACTACGCCGCATGCATTGCGCGTCGAAGGCCACGTCTCCAGCACGAAGCCGCTATCGCATCAAGGGACGTTGATCGACGACATCCAGGTTCGTTTCGAGGGCGGCCGGATCGTCGAGGCCAAGGCCTCGAAGGGCGAATCGGTTTTGAACAAGGTTCTGGATACGGATGAAGGCGCGAGGCGTCTGGGTGAGGTTGCCCTCGTGCCGCATTCCTCGCCGATTTCCGCCAGCGGCGTCCTGTTCTACAACACGCTTTTCGACGAGAACGCGTCGTGCCACATCGCGCTCGGCCAGTGCTACTCGAAATGCTTCCTCGACGGCGCGTCCCTCAGCCAGGAGCAGATCGCGGCGCAGGGCGGCAATTCCAGCCTCATCCACATCGACTGGATGATCGGTTCCGACAAGGTCGATATCGATGGTGTTCGGGAAGACGGAACGAAGGTGCCTGTAATGCGTGGCGGCGAGTGGGCCTGATCGTCTTGTGACCGGCCTCAACGGCCGGTCACAACATCACCGATCGTTCTCAGCAGGCGAGATCGGCGACCACGGCGTCGAGGATCAGCATGCCGGAGGGGGTGCAGCGCAGCCGGGAATTGCCGATCCTCTCGATGAAGCCGTGCTCGATCAGGAACCGTTCCTTCTCCGGATCCGGCGCCCGGCCGGAGAGCGCTTCCCAACGCACGAGGTCGATACCCTCCTTGAGGCGCAGGCCCATCAGCAGCAGTTCGTCGGATTGCTCGTCATAGCCCAGCACCTCCTGATCGATCATCCCGTGACCATTGGCCTCGACGAGGTCGAGCCATGTCTCGGGCTTTCGCTCAGTCGCCGTCGCCAGCTTCTCGCGGCCGATCGTCAGGCGGCCGTGGGCGCCGGGGCCGATGCCGGCATAGTCGCCATAGCGCCAATAGGTGAGGTTGTGGCGACTTTCGGCGCCGGGCACCGCATGGTTGGAAACCTCGTAGGCCGGCATGCCGATCGAAGCCGTGATGTCCTGCGTCGCCTCGTAAAGGAGCGCCGACTGGTCGCCATCGGGTACGACGAGCTTGCCCGCCTTGTGCAGGCCAAAAAAGGGCGTGCCTTCCTCGATGGTCAGCTGGTAAAGCGAGAGATGGTCGACCGCATAGGAGACGGCCTGCTTCAGCTCCGCCTCCCACTCCTCGACGGTCTGGTTCGGCCGGGCATAGATCAGGTCGAAGGACATGCGCGGGAAGATATCGCGCGCAAGGCCTATCGCCTTCAGCGCATCTTCCACATTGTGAAGTCGCCCGAGGAACTTGAGATCGCGATCGTTCAGCGCCTGGACGCCGAGGGAAACGCGGTTGACGCCGGCTGAACGATAGCCGCGAAACCGAGTCGCCTCGACGCTCGACGGGTTGGCCTCCAGCGTGATCTCGATGGCGTCAGGCACATGCCAGAAGCGGGCGATGCCGTTCATGATGGCGTCAACCGTCGCCGGGTCCATCAGCGAGGGGGTGCCGCCGCCGAGAAAGATGCTGGTCACGGTGCGCGGTCCCGACAGCCGCCGCGCTTCCTCCATCTCTTTTAGAAAAGCGGAGACGTAGCGTGCCTGATCGACACCCTGATGCCGCACATGGCTGTTGAAGTCGCAATAAGGGCACTTCGCCGCGCAGAACGGCCAATGCACGTAGACCCCGAAACCGGGGTCCGTCTTGTCGCCGATGAAGGAGAAATCAGCCATATCCGTCAGGCGCCGAGGCAGGTCTCGGCAAACACCTTGAAGGCGCGGGCGCGATGCGAGAGGGCGTTGGCATCGCCCGGCTTCCAGCCGTGCTTCTCGTCGGCGCTCATTTCGCCGAAGGTACGCTCATGGCCCTGCGGCTGGAAGATAGGGTCATAGCCGAAACCCTGGCTGCCGCGTGGGGGCCAGACAACGGTGCCCTCGACTTCGCCGCGGAAGAGTTCCACATTGCCATCCGGCCAAGCAAGGCAGAGCACGGAGACGAAGCGGGCAGAACGTGCTGCCGGCGTCTCCGCGCCGACGTTTTGCAGGGCCGTTTCCACCTTGTGCATGGCCATGGCAAAGTCGCGCGTCCCGTCGGCGGTTTCGGCCCAGTTGGCCGTGTAGACGCCGGGATCGCCACCGAGTGCGTCCACGACAAGCCCGGAATCGTCCGACAGGGCCGGCAGGCCCGAAGCCTGTGCGGAGGCCAGCGCCTTGATGGTCGCGTTTCCCTCGAACGTTGTCCCGGTCTCGTCGGGCTCGATGAAGTTGAGGTCGGCGGCGGATTTGGCGGAAAAGCCGAGCGGGCCGATCAGGTCGCGAATTTCGCGGATCTTGCCGGCATTGTGGCTGGCGACGATCAGGGTCTTGTCGTCAAGCGTTCGTGTCATCATGGGTCTCGGAAGGTCAACCGGAGGGCGTTGAGACGCCGCGGAAACATGGGTTCGGTAAATATGAGTCGTCCAATCCGGCGAAGCGACCGGTCGGCGCATGGCATGAAGAAGAACAGTTCAGTCGATGGACCAGAGGCCCGGTTCGGCGCATTCCAGGCTGTTGCCGGCCGGGTCGCGAAAATAAAAGGATCGCGCGCCCGTCGGCCAAGTAACGTCACTTTCGATCATCACGCCATCCGCCGCAAGTCTCTCCCGCAGGGATGTCAGATTGTCGCGCGATACGCGGAAGCAGGCATGGCCGGGACCGGTCGTCCCGTGAACGGGGACAGGCAGGGCAGAGCCTTCGGCGGGCTTCAGCGTCTCCGTCGGATTGAAGATCAGGAGAACGCCCTGTCCGCAGCGAAAGAACAGGTGGCGGCCATCGACGCGGGCGATGCGCTCCAGACCGAGCACATCGCCATAGAAGCGATCGGCCGCATCGAGATCGGCTGCGTAAAGTGCCGTTTCCAGAACACCTTCGAGAACCTGCGTCCTATCCGCCACCGCTTGGCCTCCGTCCTTTATGCGATCGTCCGCTTCTGCAAGGCGACCAGTTCCGAGATGCCGTTCTTGGCCAGCCCCATGAGGCTCGCGAATTCGGCTTCCGAGAACGGCTTGCCTTCGGCTGTGCCCTGGATTTCGACGATGCCGCCGGAGCCGGTCATGACGAAGTTCGCATCCGTCTCGGCGGCGCTGTCTTCGAGATAGTCCAGATCGATCACGGCCTGATCGGCGAAGATGCCGCAGGAGATCGCCGCGACATGATCCTTCAGCACGCGCTCGACCTTCGTCATGTTGCGCGCTTCCATCCACTTCAGGCAGTCGTGCAGCGCGATCCATGCGCCGGTGATGGACGCCGTGCGGGTGCCGCCATCGGCCTGGATCACGTCGCAGTCGAGCGAGATCTGGCGTTCGCCCAGCGCCTGCAGATCGACCACCGAGCGGAGCGAGCGGCCAATGAGGCGCTGGATTTCCTGCGTGCGGCCGCTCTGCTTGCCGGTTGCGGCCTCGCGCTTCATGCGGTCGCCGGTCGCGCGCGGCAGCATGCCGTATTCAGCGGTTACCCAGCCCTTGCCGCTGTTGCGCAGCCATGGCGGCGTCTTTTCTTCAAGACTCGCGGTGCACAGCACATGCGTATCGCCAAACTTGACCAGGCAGGAGCCCTCGGCATGCTTGGAAACATTGCGCTCGAAGGTGACCTTGCGCATCTGATCTGTTTTTCTTCCGGACGGCCGCATCGGGGACTCCTTGGGTCTAAGTTGCGTGCCTTCTAGCCTATGTTGCCGCCCAAAGGAAATGCGGGGCGTAAAATAGGGCTGTCAAAGTCGTGCGGCGGCAGCCGAATGCCAATTTTCCCTTTGTCGATCCGACGGCCTCTCCCTATATTTCAGCCATGGCACAAAAGGAACGATCCACCGAAACGGCGGCGCTGACATCGGCAATGCGCGACAGGCTCTCGGCCCTCGACGAGCGCTCCGGCGAGGTCTTCCGCCGCATCGTCGAAAGCTATCTCGACAGCGGTGAGCCGCTGGGCTCCCGCAGCCTGTCGCGGCTTCTGCCGATGTCGCTGTCGCCGGCCTCGGTGCGCAACGTCATGAGCGATCTGGAGGATCTCGGCCTCATCTATTCGCCGCATGTCAGCGCCGGACGCCTGCCGACGCAGATCGGGCTGCGGTTCTTCGTGGACGCCTTCATGCAGGTCGGCAATCTCTCGGCCGAGGACCGCGCTTCGATCGACCGGCAGGTGCGGCGGAGCGACCGGGATCAGCCCGTAGAGCAATTGTTCAACGAGGCGAGCCAGGTCCTGTCCGGCATGTCGCGCGGTGCCGGCCTCGTCATCACGGCGAAGAACGATCCCGTGCTCAAGCATGTCGAATTCATGCGTCTTGCGCCCACCAAGGCCCTGGCGGTGCTGGTCGGCGAACACGATCAGGTGGAAAACCGTATCATCGAGCTTCCCGCCGGCGTCACGAGTTCGCAGCTGACGGAGGCTGCGAATTTCCTGAATGCGCATCTCGCCGGCCAGACCCTCGCCGAAGTGCGCGGACAGTTGCAGAAGGTCAAGGAAACGGTCCGCACCGAACTCGACGTGCTGTCGCAGGATCTGGTCGAGCGTGGCCTTGCCAGTTGGTCCGGCAGCGATGCCGACGACAAGAGCCCGACCCAGTTGATCGTGCGCGGCCGTGCCAATTTGCTCGAAGGCCTTGCCGGTGCGGAGGATATCGACCGGCTGCGCATGCTGTTCGATGACCTCGAGAAGAAGGACAGCATGATCGAGCTTCTCAGCCTTGCGGAGACGGGGCCGGGCGTGCGGATTTTTATCGGATCGGAAAACAAGCTGTTCTCGCTGTCCGGCTCGTCCCTGATCGTCGCGCCCTATAAGGATGGGGACGACCGGATCATCGGTGCTGTCGGCGTCATCGGCCCGACACGGCTGAATTACGCGCGGATCGTGCCGATGGTGGACTATACGGCACAGCTGATGTCGCGCCTTTCACGATAGCCGACCCCGGCGATGCCGGGGGCGGCAGGCGATCGGGTGCAACGACCCTTGATTTTTGGCGCCCGAACCTCGATATCGGCATCAAATTCCCGAAACGATCCTGAATGCGGAGACGTCATGACCGACGAAACAAACAAACACGGTGCCGAAGCCAGCAAACCGGCGGAAGACATCGTCACGCCGGCCGAGGCAGATGTGCAAGACATGTTTGAGGATGCCGATGAGGCGGCTCAGGCCCAATCCGAAGAGCTGGAGGCCGCGCGCGCCGAAGCGGCTGATTTCCGTGACCGCTACATGCGGCTGGCGGCCGACATGGACAATCTGCGCCGTCGCACGGAGCGCGAAGTCAAGGATGCCAAGTCCTACTCTGTCGCAGGCTTTGCCCGCGACATGTTGGCCGTGTCCGACAATCTCCGTCGTGCGCTGGATGCCATTCCTGCCGACGTGCGGGCCGGTGCCGATGCGGGCCTCAGCACCTTGATCGAAGGTGTCGAGCTGACCGAGCGGTCCATGCTCTCGACACTCGAGCGTCACGGGGTTCGCAAGCTCGAGCCGGAAGGCCAGAAGTTCGATCCGAACTTCCATCAGGCGATGTTCGAGATCCCCAACCCCGACGTGCCGCACAACACGGTCGTTCAGGTCGTCCAGGCCGGCTTCACCATCGGCGAGCGCGTCCTGCGTCCTGCCATGGTCGGCGTTGCCAAGGGCGGCCCGAAGGTTGCCGTCGCCGAAGGCGAAGCGTCGGCCGGCTGATAGTGAACGAAGGCCGGGGAGGGTGAGCAACCTTCTCCGGCTTCCGATCTTTCGCGCGCTCCCTGCTCCGGCGCGGCCTACCCGAACAGCTGCCGCAGGTGGTCGTTGAGAAATACCCCGCCGGGATCGAGCGTCTCCCGCAAGGCCCGGAAGTGCCCGGCTCTGGGATAGAGCGCGGTCACGTCGTCCCCCGTCAGAAAATGCAGCTTTCCCCAGTGCGGTCGTGAACCGAACTGCCGCAGGATTGCATCGACATCCGACAGATACGCCCAGTAGTCCGTACCCGGCTCGCCGGAGACGGAGAGGGTGATCGAATCCTGTTCGAAGAACGGGCTGATCCAGCCGGGATCGCCAGCGGTGAAGCGGTACTCGATCGGGTAGATGCAGGTCGGGTGCTTGGCGAGCATCAACTCGCGCACCGCCCGGCAGGCCTCTTTGCCATGCCGTACGGGCACGGCATATTCCAGTTCGTGGAAATTCGGCACATATTCGATCGGATAGATCTCCGAGGAATAGGCGATCTTCTCGAATCCCCGTTCCATCGGTTCCGCATCCGTGATGTCGATGACCTTCATCTCGCAGACATCCGACAGGCTGTCAGTCGTGGAGACCGACGAGGTATCCGGCAGGCAGTAGCAGTGCCGGCTTTCGGGGACGGGACACCAGAAGAAGCCGAAGTGCCGGTGTCGGGCGGCAAGCTCGTCATGGCTCTCCATGCACTCATCGAAACTGCAGCGCCAGAGCGTCTCATGCAGGCGGTAGCTGTCCATTGCCTGCAATGTGATCTCCGAGATCACGCCCAGCATGCCGATGGAGACGCGCGCGGCGTTCAACAGATCCGGTTTGCTTTCGTCTGCAATCAGAATGCTGCCATCCGGCTGGACGATCCGCATGCCGACGATCTGCGAGGCCATGTTGCCGAGCGTTGCGCCCGTGCCATGCGTGCCGGTCGTAAGGGCGCCCGCCAGCGCCTGGCTGTCGATATCACCCTGGTTGATCAGCGAGAGGCCGTTCTCCTTCAGCACCTTGCCGAGCGCATTGATGGTGGTTCCCGCCGAGACCGAAACCCGTTTGCGCGCCCGGTCGATACCGGTCACGCCCTGCATGCCCGACAGCGTTAGGTGCAGGCCGCTGGTGAGCGCCACGGGCGTGAAGGAGTGACCCGAGCCGGCGCAGCGCACCGCCATCCCTTCGGCCGCCGCCGCCCGCACCATGTCCGACAGTTCCGCCTCGCTGCCGGGGGTGCCACGGGCTCGCACCACGCAGGCCTGGTTTCCGACCCAGTTCCGCCAGAGGCCACCGGTCTGTCTCGATATCGTCGTGTCCATGACGGGTCCTTTCAGACGGCGGTGAAGCCATTGTCGACGAACAGATGCGTGCCGTTGATGAAGCTCGCCTCGTCGCTGGCAAGAAACAAGGCGGCACGCGCCACCTCGATCGGCTCGCAGAGACGCCCCTGCTGCGCGGCGATGGCCGCATCCGAGACGTCGATGCCGTACTTTGCGAGACCCACCAGTTCGCGCTTGCCGTGGTCGGTGGCGATGAAGCCCGGGCAGACGGCGTTGGAGCGGATATTGCGGCCGCGGAATTCCACGGCGATGGCGCGGGCAAACATATGGCAGGCGCCCTTCGTCGTGTCGTAGAGCACCTCCATCGGCGTCGCGGCAACGGCTGATATCGAGGAGGTCGAGACGATGCTGCCGCCGCCAGCCGCGATCATGCCCGGCAGCACGGCCTTGGTCATCAGGAACATGGAGCGGACATTGACCGCCATCAGCCGGTCCCACTCATCCTCCTCCGTTTCGAGAAACGGTCCGACGGCGAGGATTCCCGCATGATTGAAGAGAACGGTGATCGCTCCGAAAGCGGCCTCGACGGCTTTGACCGCTGCGGTGACGTCGCGTGAGACGGACACGTCGGCCGGCGCGAAGATCGCCTCGCCACCGGCGGCACGAATGGCCGCCGCAACCTCTTCGCCACGGCTCGACGGCAGATCGACGATGCCGACCTTTGCGCCTTCCTGAGCGAAGAGCTCCGACGCCGCAAGGCCGCAGCCGCCGGCACCGCCACTGATGAGGGCAATCTTGCCCGCCAATCGTCCCGAACCCGTTCCGGCCATGCGCTCTTGTCTCCCGTTTGTCGAACGGGAGTATTCACCCGGAGCAGGGCGCTGTCGATATCAACGTGGAGGCAGGGCGAAAAAGATCAGACCAAGCCTGCGTCGAACGTCAGGCCGCGTTGGAGGTCTGGTCGTCGCTGAGGAAGGTGTAGATGGCGGAGGCGGACTCGGTGCCGCGCAGGCGGGCCACCATGTCGGGGTCGCGCAATACGCGTGCAATGCGCGAGAGCGCCTTCAGATGGTCGGCGCCCGCGCCTTCCGGAGCAAGCAGCAGGAAGACGAGATCGACTGGCTGATCGTCCAGCGCCTCGAAATCCACAGGCGTTTCCAACCGCGCGAAAATGCCGACGATGGCTGTCACGCCGGGAAGCTTGCCATGCGGAATGGCAATGCCGTTGCCAACGCCTGTCGAGCCAAGACGCTCGCGCTGCAGAATGACGTCGAAGATCTCGCGCTCGGGCAGGCCGGTCAGCTTGGAAGCCTTGATGGCCAGTTCCTGAAGCAACTGCTTCTTGGACTGGACCCGAACGCTCGGAAATATCGCATCTTGCTGCAGCAGACCTGCCAATGCCATGTTGTCTTACCTTAGTTGACAGGGTCGCATCAGGCGGCACGACGTGCCGGCCCTGCGGCCCGTTTCCCTCGATGCTCGACAGGCTTCATCCCCGTGCCTGCCGTTCACCGTCGATAACGAGGCGGCCGCTTTCCGCGCGCCGCCTCGCTTGTCATGACCGGCCCCCGTGGAACGAAATTTCACGGGCAGGCTCGGTCTCTGTTTCAGGCGCCACCCGGAGCGCCGCATCGCGACGATCCCGAGGCGGTGCTTCGTCCCTGCGTCAGCTCTTCATAGTGGCGGCGTCGATCCAGCCGATATTCCCATCCGTCCGGCGATAGACGATGTTGAGTTCGTCATTGCCGGGATTGCGGAACATCAGCACAGGATTGTCCGTCATGTCGAGTGCCATGACGGCATTCGCCACCGACATGGTCCGGATCTGCTTGGAGCTTTCCGCAACGATCGTCGGTGCGTAATCCTCCGGCACGTCGTCCTCTTCGTCCGGCACCGAGTCCATCACGGTGTAGGCGACTTCGAGCCCGGCATGACCACTGCCGTTGTGGTGATCCTTCAGCCTGCGCTTGTATCGCCGAATGCGCTTTGCAATCCGTTCCGATGCCGCGTCGAATGCGGCCTGCGGCTCCGAAGCCTCGCCGTTCGCATGCAACGTGGCGCCCGTGTCGAGGTGGATCATGCAGTCCGCGCTGAAACGCGGTCCCGACTTCACCACCGTGACCTGGCTCGAATACCCTCCGTCGAAATACTTGGTGACCGCCTGAGTGATCTGGTCCTCGATTCGAAGACGAAAGCTCTCGCCGATTTCCATATGTTTACCGGACACACGCACATTCATGGAGTTTCCTCTCTTTCATGATTTGCGTGTCCAGTTTATTCCAAGCGCCTCCTACCTCCAAGCCTTTCACGCAGCCGTTTTCACTTTGCATGTGATCGGCGATGTCGGGGAAGGAGAAAAAGGAGCCCATCGTTGATGACTGTCGGCGCGCCCTATAAGCGGGCTGCCGTCAAATGTCAATGAAAGCTTAACACCCATTGCGTGTTGTCGGTGCCGCAGTGCACGCGGTCGATCTCGTCGGTTAGGCGGAAACCTTTGCCATGGCGCGTTTTTCGCGCCGGCGCTGCACGGATGAGGGAATATTCATCGCTTCACGATATTTTGCCACCGTCCGGCGGGCGAGATCGACGCCGCCCTTCTTCAGGATCTCCACGATGTCGTCGTCCGACAGCACGGCTTCCGGGCTTTCGAGCACGATCATGTTGCGGATGCGGTGGCGAACCGATTCCGCCGAATGCCCGTCTCCGCCTTCCGCCGAGCCGATCGAGACGGTGAAGAAATATTTCAGCTCGAACAGGCCGCGCGGCGTCAGCATGTACTTGTTGGAGGTCACGCGGCTGACAGTCGACTCGTGCATCTTGATCGCATCGGCGATCGTCTTGAGGTTGAGCGGCCGCAGGTGATCGACACCGTTGACGAGAAACGCGTCCTGCTGACGCACGATCTCGGTCGCCACCTTCATGATCGTCTTGGCGCGCTGGTCGAGGCTGCGGGTCAGCCAGTTGGCGGTCTGAAGGCACTCCGACAGGAACGCGTGGTCGCCGCTGTTCTTCGGCGCGTGACGCGAAACGGTGGTGTAATAGACCTGGTTGACGAGCACGCGCGGCAGCGTTTCCGGATTGAGTTCCACGGCCCAGGTGCCGTCCGGCGCCGCGCGCACCACGATATCCGGCACGATCGCCTCGCAAGGCGTCATCTCGAAGCTCGTGCCCGGCTTCGGATCGAGCTTGCGGATCTCGCCGAGCATATCGATGAGATCTTCTTCGTCGACGCCGCAGAGCTTCTTCAACGTTGCGAAATCCCGCCGTGCGAGCAGTTCGAGATTGCCGATAAGGGCCGACATTGCCGGATCAAGCCGATTCTTCTGGCGTAGCTGGATCGCGAGACATTCGCTGAGGCTCCGGGCGAAGACGCCGGGCGGATCGAAGCGTTGCAGGGTGGCAAGCACCGCCTCGACATCGCACACCGTGCAGCCAAGCTGTTCGGCCGTTTCCGTCGTGTCGGCGTGCAGATAGCCCGCATCATCGAGCTGGTCGATCAGCGCTTGGGCGATCAGCCGGTCGCGGGCACTATGAATGCTGAGGATCAGCTGCTCGTTCAGCACGTCGCGCAAGGTCAGCCGGTTCGCGACGAAATCCTCGAGATCGTAGCCCTCGCTGGTCTCCCCGTCGCCCCCGCCGGACATGGATTTCCACTGGCTGAGCAGTTCCGGCGCATCGGCGCGCTGGGGGGAGGTGTCGTCCGGGAAGACGTTCTCGAAATTGGCGTCCAGCGTCTCGCTCATGCGCAGGGAATCGTCGCGCGTCGTGCCGTCATAGACGTCGGTCAGGCCGGAAAAATCCTCGCCGTCACGGCTTTCGGACGGCATGTCCTCACGCGCGCTTTCGGCCGAATGGTCGGCTTCCGAGACGAATTCAAGGAGAGGGTTCTTCTCGACTTCCTGCTCGATGAACTGCGTCAACTCAAAATGCGTCATCTGCAACAGCTGGATCGACTGCATCAGCTGCGGCGTCATAGCCAAGGTCTGGGACTGGCGCAGATAAAGGCTAGCCGAAAGTGCCATGAACGCAAAACTCCCCTACGGCAGACATCTCGATACCGTAAACGGCATCAGGACCTCTGCATCAGCTCAAAGCAATGAAGCCACCACGGTGTCGTGAAACATGACGCGCAGCGCTCCCGATATCCGGCACGCTGCCTGCTCTGACACGAAATCTTGGGCTCACTTTGTAAACTGGCCCGAAAATTGCTTATTAAAAAGGTTTGGTCAAGCGGCTGTCGTAAATTTGATAAGTTTGCCGCTGGTGAAAGCACAGTGCCGGAAGAAGCGGCAGGGCGGATGTCAATGTGATCCGACATGCTCCGCGATCTCAGGTGTCGCTGACAAACCATTAAGGATGTCGGAGCATCGGCAGACGCGGAAGTTCCATCTTTTCGATGGCGCGGCCCCCCGGCAGCATCGATGGCTGAACGTCGCGCAATCGTCGGGCTGCGTCAAGAGGGACGCGCGACGTCAAAGGGGAAGAGCAGTGGTTCGTCTCGCGAGCATGGCAAGTCATGCCTGGCCTTCACGGCTCCCAATGCGTGTCGCGCAGAGATGCGCAGCGATCCTGCGGCAACGACCTGGGTTAAAACCCGGGCCTGAAGCGTCTTCCGCAGACACGCAGGATCGCGGCACGCCGGGCGTTACAGGCTGAAGTTGTCGCCGAGATAGAGCCGGCGCACATCGGGATTGTTGACGATGTCGTTGGCGCGTCCATGGGTTAGCACTTCGCCCGCATGGATGATGTAGGCGCGGTCGATCAGGCCCAGCGTCTCGCGGACATTGTGGTCCGTGATGAGCACGCCGATGCCGCGCGAGGTGAGATGACGCACCAGCGCCTGGATGTCGGCGACCGAAATGGGATCGACGCCCGCAAACGGTTCGTCGAGCAGCATGAAGGTCGGGTCCGTCGCCAGCGCACGGGCAATTTCCAGCCGCCGCCGTTCGCCGCCCGAAAGCGAGATCGCCGCCGCCTTGCGCAGATGCGTGATGTTGAATTCGTCGAGCAGCGCATTCAGCTTGGCGTCCTGCGTCGCGCGCTTGGGCTCGTGCAACTCCAGCACGGCGCGGATATTGTCCTCGACCGAAAGCCCGCGAAAGATCGACGCTTCCTGCGGCAGATAGCCGACGCCGAGCCGCGCCCGACGATACATCGGCATGGAGGTGACGTCGTTGCCGTTGATCTCGATCGAGCCTTCGTCGACGGGAACGAGGCCGGTGATCATGTAGAAACAGGTGGTTTTGCCGGCACCGTTCGGTCCGAGAAGACCGACGGCCTCACCGCGCCGCACCACCAGAGACACGCCGTTCACAACCCTGCGGTCGCGATAGCTCTTGGTCAGGCCACGCGCGATCAGCGTGCCGTCGTAACGTGCCTTGTCCTCGGGTGACCTGTCATCGAAAACAGTCGTGCCAGGATCCTTGGCATGGGAGATGTCGGCCGGCTCGGCGCCGCGCTTGCGCTTGAAGGGAATGTTCACGATCTGGGGCTGCGTCAGTTGGTCTTCTGGGATTTGGGATCGAGCTGGATCTGGACGCGGCCGCCACAGGAGTCCAGCTGTGCCTCTCCGGTTTCCATCTGCACATTCAGCTGGCACCCGCTGAAGACGTTCTTGCCTTCCGAGAGTACGACCTGCTTGCCCTTCAGCACCAGCGTCTGCGCTGCCATGTTGAACTGGCCGCTATCTGCCGTCGCCTGCTGCGTGCCGGACTGCAGGAACACCTTGTTGTCGACTTCGATCCGGTCGATCTCGGCATTGCCGCCCGAAATCGAGCCGCCGCCGGACTTGTAGTAGACGACCATGCTGCCCGCCTGCAGCGTCGTCGCGCCCTGCACGACCTTGACGTTGCCGGTGAAGATCGCCTTGCTCTCGGGATCCTTGATCTCCAGCTTGTCGCTTTCGATCTGGATCGGCTGGTCGTTGGACAGCTTCATGCCGTTCATCCGGCTTTTCTGCTGGGCAGATGCCGGAACGATCGTCAGGCAGAGACAGGCCAGCGAAGACGCGAGGATGCCAGCGATGGAAAGGCTGCGGCGGGGGAAGGAGGCATGGAGGGTCGACATGGATGGCACCGGGTCCTAATTTGCGTTCTTGCGTATGGTGCTCGGCTCGACGACGACCTTCACCATGCCTTCAAAGGAAATAACCCGCCCTTTATCCGTCATTCTCATCTCTTGCGCAACAATCGACCCACCGGACATCCGGATGGCGATCGGCTTCTTGCTCTGCATCTCGCCCGCATTGATATCCAGATAGGCGGACTGGAAATCGGCGATCACGCCATTGTTCATGGAGATGGTAAAGGGAGCGTTCATGTCGAGCGTATTGCCGCCACGATCGTAAAGTCCGCTCGTCGCATCCACGGTCGCGATCGTCTTGTCGTTGACCGGCATTTCCGCGTGGATCTTTTCAAGCGTGATGAGATCCGGATTGGCGATGTCCTGCAGCGCCCGCTCGGCCTTCATCGAGTAGCTGATATCCTGCTTGTTGCGCCCCGATATCGCGGGATTCTGCATGACGATCTTGCCGTTCTCGATGGTCGCGTTCTCGATATGCAGTTCCTCCGGCAGCATGGTGCGCACGATGGAGACGGCAGCAAAGATCACGGCTATGATCACGGCGACGATCGGCAGGACGATCTTCAGCCGCTTGACCCGGCGCGAATGCCGCGCCGCCCGTTCATAGGCGTCGTTGACCGTCGGCCCCGTATGCGGCAGGGCGCCGGGAAAATGCACATCGTTCGCCATGAGCGGTTCCGTAAATCCAGGGGCGTGACGAAGTCGAGGTCCGTGCTGCGTCAGCCGATGGTGTCAAGAAGAGCGAATATGGAGATTTTTATGTCGCCGTACAATGGAGGCTTGAAATTCTTTGTCGCGGCAGGGACCGGGCGTCGGTCGATCCTGTCGAAAGCGTCATGGAGCCTGTTGTTGGCGGGCGAATTTTTGCGCGCGGGCCGATACCGGTTTGCGCGTTTATGCAGTAGGAGTCATCGTTGGAACAGACGGTGCCGGCTTGTCCTGCTGCGCGCTGAACAGGGAAATTTGGAATGGATCCTCTCGCATTCGTCGATCGGCGGCAGCTTCGGCGCAAGCTTGGTTTCTGGCGCCTCGTGGCGATCGGCCTCATCGTGCTCGTCGCCATCGGCGCCTATGTCGCCATCGCGCAGTCGCGCTCGGGTGTGCTCGGCGCAAGCCAGGTCGCGCGCGTCACCATCTCCGGCATCATTCTCGATGATCGCGAACTGATCGAACGGCTCGACCGCATCGCCAAGGCCGATCAGGTCAAGGGCCTGATCGTCAGCATCAATTCGCCTGGCGGCTCCACCTTCGGCGGCGAGACGCTCTACGATGCGATCCGCAAGGTTGCCGAGAAGAAGCCGGTCGTATCCGACGTCCGGACGCTGGCCGCGTCCGCTGGCTACATGGTGGCGCTGGCTGGCGACCGGATCATCGCCGGCGACACCTCCATCACCGGCTCCATCGGCGTCCTCTTCCAGTATCCGCAGGTCAAGACGCTGCTCGACAAGCTCGGTGTATCGCTGGAGGAGATCAAATCGGCGCCGCTAAAGGCCGAGCCGTCGCCGTTCCATCCCCCGAGCGACGCGGCAAAGGCCGTGATCCAGTCGATGATCGACGACAGCTATGCCTGGTTCGTGGATCTCGTCGCGGAACGCCGCGAGATCCCGCGCGAGGTAGCGCTTCGTCTCGGCGATGGCCGCATTTTCACGGGGCGGCAGGCGATCGACCTGAACCTCATCGACGAACTCGGCGGCGAGCGCGAGATCCGCAACTATTTCAAGAGCCGGGATGTTGTCGATACACTGCCGATCGTCGATTGGGAAAAGCCGGAAACCGCGCTGCCCTTCGGGCTTGGCTCACTGGCCGCTATCTTTGCCAAATCGTTGGGATTTGACGGTTTTCCCTTTTCGGGAAATCTGTCGCAGGACAAGTTGTTTCTTGACGGTCTCGTTTCCGTTTGGCAGGTTGGCCGCGATTGAGAGACGCCGGGCGCGGGGCAACCCGCGCTGACGCGTGTCCGGTTGGCGGAACGATATCGTTCGTCTGTCCGTGGATGACGGGCGTATCGCGAAGAACATCGTCAAAAGGGGGGCAGAGGGTGATCAAGTCGGAACTGGTGCAGATCGTGGCGGCGCGAAATCCGCACCTCTATCACCGCGATGTCGAGAACATCGTCAACGCCGTTCTCGATGAGATTACGGATGCGCTGGCGGCGGGCAATCGCGTCGAGCTGCGCGGCTTCGGCGCCTTCTCCGTCAAGAACCGTCCGTCCCGCTCGGGTCGCAACCCCCGCACGGGCGATAGCGTCTTCGTCGAGGAAAAATGGGTGCCGTTCTTCAAGACCGGCAAGGAGTTGCGCGAGCGGCTGAACCCGGGCTCCGACGCTGACGTGGACGAGGAAGACGAAGATTGATGTCGCGATCGCCGTTTTCGTTCACGGCGGTCTGATCTTGACCCGGCACGTTTGCCGCCCATGTTGTCGTCAAGCCCTGATAGACGCGGAGACTGGTTCGCATGCTGCGTAAAATTCTGAACATCGTCGTCCTCGTTCCGCTCGGGATCGTGCTCGTCGTGCTCTGTGTTGCCAACCGGCAACCGGTCACGCTGGGCTTCAATCCGTTCGATCCGTCCGACACGGTCCTGGCAGTATCAGCCCCCTTCTTCGTCTTCCTGTTTCTCGCCGCCATTCTCGGCCTCGTCATCGGCGCTTCTGCCGTCTGGTTCAGCCAGGGCAAGTATCGCAAGCGCTCGCGTGTCGAAGCGAAGGAAGCGCTGAAGTGGCACACGGAAGCAGAAAAGCGCCGCCTGCAGCAGGAGGCGATCGTCTCGGCCCAGGCCGCAAATCCCGTTGCCGATCGCCCGGCCTTCCAGGGATCGACACCGACGATGATCGCCGCCCAGCAGAAATAAGCCTCAGGCCGCTGCCGCTTTGGCATTGGCGGCCGCGGTGAAGTCGGAAAAAAAGCGGCTCGCGATTCGGTTTGCGCCGGATTTTACAAGCGTCGATCCGAGCGATGCAATTTTTCCGGAGACATCCGCGATTATGGCGTAATGCAGGATAGTGTCCTCGCCGTCCTCCACCAGCCGCACATCCGCGCCGCCTTTGGCGTACCCGGCAAGGCCGCCTTTGCCCTCTCCCGAGATCGTGTAGCTCTCGGGCGGGTTCATGTTCGAGAGCGTGATGACGCCCGAAAACGCCATCGACATGAAGCCGAACTTTACGGTGACCACCGCATCGAGCGTCGTCGGCGATGTCCATTCGAGACGCGTGCAGCCGGGAATGCAATCCCTGAGCACCTCGGGATCGTTGAGCGCCGCCCAGACAGCGTCGCGCGGTGCGGAGATCCGCTCTTCACCGGTCATGTCCATGGATGTCCTCCTCGATTTCATGCGCTGCGGCAGCAGACGTCGCGCCCTGCCGCCGCGTGGCTTGGAATCTACGGGCGGAAACCGCTTTGCCAAGAGCGGTTGCGATGCTATTTGCACGCAACACGCTGAAGAAACGGGAAACGACGCCCCTTGAAGGACAAGCAGAGACGATCGCCCGGCAAGGCGCCACCGAAATCCGGTCCATCGCACAAGAGCCTCCCGAAAGTCGGGGCATCTCGGCTGGATGCGACCGTCGCGCCGCCCTTCAAGGCGGGAGGAAAGCCCGCAGCGCAGGAGCCGTACGGCCAGCGTTCGTCCAGCCGCCCGCAGCCGGCCTCTCCGCGTCCATCCCCGTCTGAGGCTCGGCAGGAAGCGCCTGCGCCCGTGACCCTGCGCCCCCGCACTGGAGACAAGCCCACCGAGCGCGTGCCGGTCATTCTGGAAACCGCAGGCGAGGCCGATTATCGCCTGATCGACAGCGGCGACGCCCTGAAGCTGGAGCAATACGGTCCCTACACGATCGTCCGTCCGGAGGCGCAGGCCCTGTGGCCGAAGTCGCAGGTCCCCCTCTGGGAGCGCGCGGATGCGATTTTTACCGGCGACACGGATGAAGACGGCATGGGCCGCTGGCGCTTCCCGCACGATATGCTCGGCGAGACCTGGCCGATGCGCCTGCTCGATGCCGAATTCTTCGGCCGCTTCACCTCTTTCCGCCATGTCGGTGTCTTCCCCGAGCAGCTGGCGCACTGGCGCTGGATGAAAGCGCAGGTCGAGACGGCCGGTCGGCCGCTGAAGGTGCTGAACCTCTTCGGCTATACCGGCGTCGCATCGTTGATCGCGGCGAAGGCCGGGGCCGAGGTAACCCATGTCGATGCCTCGAAGAAGGCGATCGGCTGGGGGCGCGAGAACCAGGCACTCGGCCGGGGCGAAAGCCTGCCGATCCGCTGGATCTGCGACGATGCCATGAAATTCATCCAGCGCGAGGAGCGCCGCGGCAGCCGCTATGACATCATCCTCACCGATCCGCCGAAGTTCGGCCGCGGTCCGAACGGCGAGGTTTGGCACCTTTTCGATCACCTTGCCGGCATGCTGGATATCTGCCGCGAACTTCTGTCCGACGATGCACGCGGTCTCGTTCTCACAGCCTATTCCATCCGGGCAAGCTTCTATTCGATCCACGAGCTGATGCGCGAAGTCATGCGCGGCCGCGGCGGCGTCGTCGAATCCGGCGAACTGATCCTGCGCGAGTCCGCGGGGTCGAAACAGGATGGCGAGGCCGGCTCCGGCCGGGCGCTGTCCACCTCTCTCTTCAGCCGATGGGTGCCGAAATGAGCAGCGATTATAGCGACGGCAATCCGCGCGCACAGGTGGGGCGCGGCGAGGGTCGTGTGGGCCAGGTCAAGGAGGTCACGAGCCTTGCCAATCCGATCATCAAGGACATCCGCGCGCTGACGCAGAAGAAGGCGCGCGACGAGAGCGGCACGTTCATTGCCGAAGGGCTGAAGCTCGTCATCGATGCGGTCGAACTCGGCTGGGCCATCCGTACGCTGGTCTATGCCAAGGCCGCAAAGGGCAAGAAGCCCGTTGATGACATCGCCGCGCGCACCGTGGCCCGCGGTGGCCTCGTGCTGGAGGTCAGCGAAAAGGTCATCGCCACCGTCACCCGCCGCGACAATCCGCAGATGGTCGTCGGCGTGTTCGAGCAGCGCTATGGAAATCTGAGGGACATCAAGCCGCGCGCGAACGAGACCTATGTGGCGCTCGACAGGGTGCGCGATCCGGGCAACCTCGGCACCATCATCCGCACGGCGGATGCGGCCGGCGTCTCCGGCGTCATCCTCATCGGCGAGACGACGGATCCGTTCTCGCTCGAAACCGTGCGCGCGACCATGGGCTCGGTCTTTGCCGTGCCGGTGTTCCGCGCCAGCGTGGCCGAGTTCCTCGCCTGGCAGAAGCAGGCGGGTGTCATGGTCGTCGGCACGCATCTGGCCGGTGCCGTCGATTACCGCACGATCGATTACCGGCCCCGCCCGGTCGTCGTCCTCATGGGCAACGAGCAGGCCGGCCTTCCGGACGAGCTTGCAGCCAAGGCCGACAGACTTGCCCGCATTCCGCAGGCAGGACGCGCGGATTCGCTCAACCTCGCCATCGCCACCGGCGTCATGCTCTTCGAGGCCCGCCGCCATCTGCTGACACTGGACGAGCGCGGATGACCGAAAGCCAGACGCCTCTTTCGCCCGCCGCGCCCGGCAGCCGCCCAACCCTGTTTTCGCGCCCCTGGCCGATTGCGATCTTCATCATCGTCGCTCTGCTTCTCGATCAGGCGATCAAGCAGGCGGTGGAGGCCTACCTGCCGATGGAGGAGGCCGTTCACGTCATCCCCATGTTGGCGCTCTACCGCGTCTATAATTACGGTGTCGCCTTTTCCATGCTGTCGGGCATGGAGGGCTGGTTCATCGTCGGCATGCGCCTCGTGGTGGTCGGTTTCGTGCTCTGGCTCTGGCGCCGGACGCCGAAGGACAGGTTCTTCGCCCATCTCGGCTATGCGATGATCATCGCCGGTGCGCTCGGCAATCTGGTCGACCGGTTTCTCTATGGCTATGTGATCGACTATATCCTGTTTTACACCGAGACATGGTCCTTCGCCGTCTTCAACCTCGCCGATGCCTTCATCACTGTCGGGGCCGGTGCGATTGTGCTGGATGAAATCCTGCAGGCAAAAAAACGCGATCGTTAGAATGCGAGCGATCGGCTGAAATCATTCCCAACGGCTGCGTGATACTCAACGCGTATGAGCGAGCCGTCGAAACTGCAGCGCGAGATCATCTGGAAACTGTCGCAGCACACCGCCGCGCCGGATGTACTTCCGCCACGCAAACCCTTTCCGGAGCATGGCGCCGCTGAAACGAACCCCGGCACCACCCGCGTCTCCGCCTTTCGCCCGGCCATTGCCGGCGCCGGCCTTCTCGCTTCCGCCGCCATCGTCGCGATCGGTCTGGAGGAAAATCTCCTCCTCCTTCCCATCGGGCTTGCCATCGCGGGCATCGCCGGAACGGCCCTTCTTCTTAGCGACTGGCGCCGCAGCCGGCGCAGCATGGGCACAATATCCGAACGGGCCGGCGACCGCGCGTGGGAGGCCCGCGAAGCCAGCATGTCGGGGTTCGCAATCCACGATGCGCTCGGCGATATGGCGATCCTGCGCGACGCCAGGGGCGTTATTCTCGAGACAAACGAGACCTTCCGGGCTTTGGCCGGCGCGCCTGCGCCAGAGGGACAGCGTTGCGAGGCGCTGGGGCTCGAACTCCGGCCCGCCGGCACCTCCGGTCGCTATACGGTCGAGATCATGACCGCAGATGGCCCGCGATCTTTCGATTGGCATGACGTGCTGATACGCGAGGCGGAGACGGGTACGCTGCGCATCGTCAGCGTCGGCCGGGATGTCACCGACAATGTCAGCGCGGCGCGCAGCAGCGAGGCGGCGCTCCGGAGGGTCGAGGCCGAAAGCCAGGCGAAATCCCACCTTCTGGCAACCGTCAGCCACGAAATCCGCATGCCGCTGTCCGGCATTCTCGGCATGAGCGACCTCCTCGACCAGACCCGGCTGAGCGCGCAGCAGGCGAACTATCTCGCCGGCATGCGCCAGTCCGGCCACGACCTCGTGCAGCTTGTCGACGACCTCCTCGATTGCGCCTCGATGGAAGTCGGGCGGTTTGCCCTGCGGCCGACGCGCCAAGCCTTGCGGCCTCTGGTCGAGAGCGTCGTGGAAATGCTGTCGCATCGTGCCCATGCGAAGGGCATCGAGATCGCCTCTACGATCGCCGCCGACGTGCCCGACACGCTGCAGATCGACGGTCCCCGGCTGAAGCAGGTCCTGTTCAACGTGGTGGGCAACGCCGTCAAGTTCACGACGACCGGCGGCGTCCTTGTCAGCTGCGCCGAGCAGCAGGGCGCACTCGTACTGCGCGTGACCGACACGGGACCCGGCATGACCCCCGACGACCAGTCACGCATCTTCGACGCGTTCGAGCAGGCCGGTGATACCGCCTCGAAAGCCGGCGGAACGGGCCTCGGCCTTGCCATATCGCGTCGTATCATCAGGGCTTTCGGTGGCGATATCACTGTCTCCAGCCGCCTCGGCAGCGGCAGTCTCTTCGAGATCCGCTTTCCCCTGACGGCATCCCCCACGCCGCTGGCCACGGCCCGTACCCGGACGCTCGCCACCTCCCGCGTCCTTCTCGTCGCGCCGAAGGGTCCGGCCTCCGAAGCGCTGGCCGCGACGATCGAGACGCTCGGCGGTCGCTGCCGCATCGCCTCGACCATCGAGCAAGCCAGTCATTTTCTAAAGATCGCAACGGATACGGGGAGTGAGGAACGTCTTACCGACATCATCGTCGATCACCGCTGTGCTGCCCTCTTCCGGCGGATCTGCGACGACAGGCCGGATCTTGAAACCATGCCGCTGCGGCGAACCTATCTCGTCAATCCGGAAGAGCGCATCCAGCAGCCGCTGCACCAGACCGACGGCTTCCACGCCTGGCTGATCCGCCCCCTGCGGGAGCGCTCGCTGGTGGCGGTGCTCAAGGGGCAGCTGAAGGGTATCGAGGTTCGCGACGCGATCAACGACAATCGTCCGGTCCTCAGAGATGTGGTGGACGCCACACCTGTGCCCGTAGCGCTTGCCGTGCAAACCGTGCTCCTCGGCGAGGATGATCCGGTCAATGCCGCGATCCTGCGCAGCACGCTGGAGCGCGTCGGCTACACCGTGCGCCATGTTGTCGATTTCGCCGCCATGGGCGATATCCTCGATCAGGGATTGTCGAACGCCGCGGGCGAGGGGCAGGCGCCGAAGATCCTGATCACCGACCTCAATATGCCCCATGGCGACGGCCTGACGATGCTGCGCCGCCTGCGCTTCTCCGAACGGTCGACGGACGGCGCATCGCGGCTCCCCGTCATCGTGCAGACGTCGGATCGCCGCCCGGAAACACACCGCGAGCTTCTGGAGGCGGGCGCGGATGCCGTCCTCGCGAAGCCCGCCGATCCCAAGTCCCTGATCGAACTGGTCGCCCGATTGATCGCCGGCTAAGGATCGGTCCGCAAGCCTTGTCACGGTCTTGTTGCAGTGACATGCTTAAAGGCCTGCAGGAAGCGGACTGCCACCGCGGCCAGAGTGCGATTCGGAAAATGTCGGGAAAATGCCCGTCGTCTTTTCCAGGCGTTCGCGGCCAACGTGCAGACGCATGCTCGCGATTAGGGGTAATCTGCGATGACGATCGAAATTCTGGAATCCGTATCGGCTCTCCGCACCATGTCCGTGCCCGTCGCGAGCCCGACCATCGTCCGTTCGCGTCCGCCGCGCGAAGCGGCGCCGGCCAGCGACGTGCTCGGCCGCATCGGGCCGCTCGAAACCCGGATCGCCCGCACGGCCTCCGAAATCGATGCGGCTCAGGCGCTGCGCTACAAGGTGTTTGTCGAAGAGATGGGCGCCCGCGTGCCGGCCGGTGCCGCCTTGATCGGCCGCGATATCGACGGCTGGGATGCCGTATGCGACCATCTTCTGGTTCTCGATACCGCGCTGCCCGGCCAGTCCGAGGCGCAGATCGTGGGGACCTACCGGCTGCTGCGCCAGGACGTGGCGGCGGCTGCCGATGGCTTCTACTCCGCCTCCGAATTTCTCGTCGACCCGCTGATCGCCCGTCACCCCGGCAAGCGCTTCATGGAGCTCGGCCGCTCCTGCGTCCTGCCCTCCTATCGCACCAAGCGCACGGTGGAGCTTCTCTGGCAGGGTAACTGGGCCTATGCGCTGAAGCACGGCATCGACGCGATGTTCGGCTGCGCCTCGTTTCCCGGTACCGTCCCCGAACATCACGCGCTGGCCCTGTCCTTCCTGTACCACACGGTGCCGGCAAGCGGCGAGTGGCAGGTGAAGGCGCGGCCGGAACTCTACCGCGTCATGGACCTGATGCCTGTCGAGGCGATCCAGGCCCGCGCCGCCCTCTCGGCCATGCCGCCCTTGATCAAGGGATATCTGCGCATCGGTGCCATGGTCGGTGACGGTGCCGTGGTGGACGAGGCCTTCCGCACGACCGACGTTCTCGTCGTCCTGCCGATCACCAACATCGCTGGCCGCTACCTCAACTACTACGGCGCCGACGCCACCCGCTTCGCTCTCTGATCCGAGTGTGGGTTTTGACGCACGCCATCCCGTGGGAGGACCACGGGAGACGGGCGAACAGATCGCCCCCGGATGGTCGCAAGCGTTGGCAAAGCGCTCATCTCAGCCGCAGCATGGCCAGGGGACGATGAATCTCCATACGAAACCCGAAGCATAAAAAACTCAACGCCCTCCCCATATCGGGAAGGGCAGTTTTCGCGCATATCAGGCGGACCGATCGCTTTTTATCCGGCGTTGTAGGCCGCCAGTGCCGCCATGTTGACGATCTCGGAGTCCTTGGCGGTCAGCGAGACGATCTGCACGGACTTGTCGAGGCCGACCAGCAGCGGACCGATGATCGTAGCGCCGCCGAGTTCCTGCAGCATCTTGGTCGAGATGGATGCGGAGTGGAACGCCGGCATGACGAGCACGGTTGCCGGGCCGGAGAGGCGGCAGAACGGGTACTGCTCCATCACCTTCATGTTCAGCGCGACATCGGCCGCCATTTCGCCGTCATATTCGAAATCGACGCGGCGCCGGTCGAGGATCTTGACGGCCTCCCGGACCCGCTCCGAGCGTTCCCCCTGCGGATGCCCGAAGGTGGAATAGGCGAGCATCGCCACGCGCGGCACATAGCCGAGGCGTCGCGCAAGGCCCGCGGCCTGCACCGCGATGTCGGCAAGCTCTTCCGACGACGGCATGTCGTGCACGGCCGTGTCCGCCACCAGAACCGTGCGGCCCCGGCAGAGCGCGATCGACACGCCGATCACCCGGTGCCCGGGCTTGGCGTCGATACAACGCCTGACATCGTCGAGCGCCGTCGAATAGTTGCGGGTGATGCCCGTCACCATGCCATCGGCGTCACCCAGTGCGACCATGCAGGCCGCGAAGTGATTGCGGTCATGGTTGATCAGCCGCTGCGCATCGCGAAACAGGAAGCCCTCCCGCTGAAGTCGGGCGTAGAGATAGTCGGTATAGGCGGCGGTACGGTCGGAAATACGCGCATTGACGAGTTGAATGCCGGGGCGGTCGAGGTCGATGCCCTCGCGCGCCGCCGTTTCGCGCATGCGGTCCTCGCGGCCGAGCAGCAGCGCGGTGCCGAGCTTCTGGTTGGCATAGGCCAGCGCCGAGCGCATCATCGGCACTTCCTCGCCCTCTGTGAAGACGATCCGCTTCGGTGCGAGCCGCACGCGCTCGTAGATCCGCGCCAGCGTCGAGGCGATCGGGTCGCGGCGCATCGAGAGCTGGTCGCCGTAGGCTGCGAGGTCGGCGATCGGCTTCTGCGCCACGCCGCTGTCCATCGCCGCCTTGGCAACGGCAACCGGAATGGATGAAATGAGGCGCGGATCGAAGGGGACGGGGATGATGTACTGCGCCCCGAAGCGCGGGCGGTTGCCCTGATAGGCCGCCGCGACGTCGTCCGGCACGTCTTCCTTGGCAAGGCTTGCCAGCGCCCGGGCCGCGGCGATCTTCATGTCCTCGTTGATCGTCGTGGCCCGCACATCGAGCGCGCCGCGGAACATGTAGGGAAAACAGAGCACGTTGTTGACCTGGTTCGGATAGTCCGAGCGTCCGGTTGCCATGATCGCGTCGTCACGAATGGAGGCAACCTCTTCCGGCGTGATTTCCGGATCGGGATTGGCCATGGCGAAGATGATCGGCCGGGGTGCCATCGAGCGGATCATGGCTTCCGAGAAGGCGCCCTTCTGCGACAGGCCGAGCACCACGTCGGCGCCGTCCATCGCCTCTTCCAGCGTCCGCCGGTCGGTCTTGGCGGCGTGGGCCGACTTCCACTGGTTCATGCCCTCGGTGCGGCCTTGGTAGATCACGCCTTTGGTGTCGCACATGATGACGTTTTCGGGCGCAAAGCCGAGCGATTTGATCAGCTCGACGCAGGCGATGGCCGCAGCACCCGCACCGTTGCAGACAAGCCGCGTGGTCTTCAGGTCGCGGCCGGTCAGTTCCAGCGCGTTGATCAGGCCGGCCGTCGCGATGATGGCGGTGCCGTGCTGGTCGTCGTGGAACACCGGAATGTCCATGATCTCGCGCAGCTTCTGCTCGATGATGAAGCATTCCGGCGCCTTGATATCCTCCAGGTTGATGCCGCCGAAGGAGGGGCCGAGATAGCGCACGCAGTTGATGAAGGTATCGGCGTCTTCCGTATCAACCTCGAGGTCGATGGAATCGACGTCCGCAAACCGCTTGAAGAGAACCGACTTACCTTCCATGACCGGCTTGGAGGCCAGCGCGCCCAGATTGCCGAGACCGAGAATGGCGGTGCCGTTGGAGATGACGGCGACCATGTTGCCGCGCGTCGTATAGTCGTAGGCCTTCGCCGGATCGGCCGCGATGGCCTTCACGGGAACGGCAACGCCAGGCGAATAGGCCAGCGACAGATCGCGCTGGGTCGCCATGGGTTTCGTCGGCGTGATCTCCAGCTTGCCGGGGCGTCCCTGCGAGTGAAAATCCAGCGCTTCCTGATCCGTGACGGCCGTTCCGCCTGCGCGGGCCTTGCGTTCGTTTGCCATGATGATGCTCCCTCGGGTCCCTCAAGCTTCTGTGGGCGGCCATCCCCGGCCGCGCTTTCTTGTTGTCTTCTATAGACGCCGTTCGCTAGGGTGACACTGTCTTTTTGGCCGGCTGGCGGCTTTTTTAGCAAAAACTGGTATATCTTGACGACACACTTCTCATCACCGGCCGAAGCAACGACGGCGCCATCCTCCGTGCCGCCGGAGGTGCGCGTGCAGGCAACGCCGATGATGGAACAGTATATCGAGATCAAGGCCAACAATCCGGGCTCTCTTCTGTTCTACCGGATGGGCGACTTTTACGAGTTGTTCTTCGACGATGCACTGGAAGCCTCCCGCGCACTCGGGATCGTTCTGACGAAACGCGGGCAGCATCTCGGCCAGGACATTCCCATGTGCGGCGTGCCCATCCACGCGGCAGACGATTACCTGCAGAAGCTGATCGGCCTCGGCTTTCGCGTCGCGGTGTGCGAGCAGACCGAGGATCCGGCGGAGGCCCGCAAGCGCGGCTCCAAGTCCGTCGTCAGGCGCGATGTGGTGCGCCTCGTCACGCCCGGCACCATCACGGAAGAGAAGCTGCTCGTCGCTTCCGAGAGCAATTACCTGATGGCGATGGCCCGTCTGCGGGGAAGCGCCGAACCTGCCTTCGCGCTCGCCTGGATCGATATTTCCACCGGCATCTTCCGCCTCTCTGAAACGACGGAAACGCGGCTTCTCGCCGATATCCTGCGCATCGAGCCGCGTGAACTCATTCTCGCCGACACGTTGTTCCACGATCCCGATATGCGTCCGATCCTCGATGTCATCGGCCGCGTCGCGGTGCCGCAGCCGGCCATCCTGTTCGACAGCGCAACGGCCGAAAACAGGCTTGCGCGGTATTACGGCGTGAAGACGCTCGATGGGTTCGGCCAGTTCTCGCGTGCCGAAATGGCCGCAGCCTCGGCCGCCGTCGGCTATGTCGAGAAGACCCAGCTGGCCGAGCGCCCGCCGCTCGACATTCCCGAGCGCGAAAGTGCCGCTTCGACGCTCTTCATCGATCCTGCGACACGGGCGAACCTGGAATTGGTCAAGACGCTCTCCGGCAGCCGGGACGGGTCCCTGCTGCGGGCGCTCGACCGGACGGTGACCGGCGGCGGCGGACGCCTTCTGGCCGAACGGCTGATGTCGCCGCTGACCGATCCGGAGCGCATTCGCACGCGTCTGGATTCCATCGCCACCATCCTCGCGCAGCCGTCGCTCTGCGCCGATCTGCGCGCGGCGCTGAAACAGGTGCCGGACATGCCGCGCGCCCTGTCGCGCCTCTCGCTCGGCCGTGGCGGCCCGCGGGATCTCGGCGCGGTGCTCATCGGCATCCGCGCCGGCGCCGACATCGCCCGGCAGATCGATCAGGCCGATCTGCCGCCCGAACTGGAGGCGGCGCGCACCTCGCTCGCCCGGCTCCCGTCCGAGTTGTCCGAAAAGCTTGCCGGCATGCTCGCCGACGACCTGCCGCTTCTCAAGCGCGATGGCGGCTTCCTGCGGGACGGCTGCCATGCCGAGCTCGACGAGATGCGGGCGCTGCGCGATCAGTCCCGTCGGGTCATTGCCGCGCTGCAACTGAGCTACGCCGAAGAAACCGGCATCCGCTCTCTGAAGATCAAGTACAACAACGTGCTCGGCTATTTCATCGAGGTGACTGCGGGAAATGCCGGGCCGATGACGGAGGGGGAGGGGGCGAAGGCCCGCTTCATCCACCGCCAGACCATGGCCAACGCGATGCGGTTCACGACGACCGAACTCGCCGATCTCGAAACCAAGATCGCCAATGCCGCCGACCGCGCACTGGCTATAGAGCTCGCCGCCTTCGACAGCATGGTCGAGGCGGTGATCGCGGCAGCGGAGGAGATCAAGAGCGCAGCGCTGGCGCTCGCCATTCTCGACGTTTCCGCCGGGCTCGCCGTGCTGGCCGAGGAGCAGGATTATCGCCGCCCGATGGTGGATACATCCAGGATGTTCGCAATCGACGGCGGCCGGCATCCGGTGGTCGAGCAGGCGCTCCGCCGTCAGGCCTCCGCAGCGTTTGTCGCCAATACCTGCGATCTTTCGCCCCTCTCGGCGGAGGGCGACGGCGCCTTGTGGCTGCTGACCGGCCCCAATATGGGCGGTAAATCGACCTTTCTGCGCCAGAACGCGCTGATCGCTATCATGGCGCAGATGGGCTCCTACGTGCCCGCCGCCAGCGCCCATATCGGCGTGGTCGATCGCCTGTTTTCCCGCGTCGGCGCCTCCGACGACCTCGCGCGCGGCCGGTCCACCTTCATGGTCGAGATGGTCGAGACGGCTGCCATCCTCAACCAGGCGACGGACCGCTCGCTCGTGATTCTGGATGAGATTGGCCGGGGAACCGCGACGTTCGACGGCCTGTCGATCGCCTGGGCTGCCGTCGAGCACCTGCACGAGGCCAATCGCTGCCGCGGCCTGTTCGCCACGCACTTCCACGAGCTGACCGTCCTCTCCGAAAAGCTCAAACGCCTGTCCAACGTCACCATGCGCGTCAAGGAATGGGACGGCGACGTCATCTTCCTGCACGAGGTCGGCCCGGGTTCGGCCGATCGCTCCTATGGCATCCAGGTCGCCCGTCTCGCTGGCCTGCCCGCAGCCGTCGTCGCCCGCGCAAAGGACGTGCTGGCCAAGCTCGAGGACGCCGACCGGAAGAACCCGGCCAGCCAGCTGATCGACGATCTTCCCCTGTTCCAGGTGGCCATCCGCCGCGAGGAGGTCGCCCGTGCCAAGCCGTCCGCGGTGGAAGATGCGCTGAAGCGCCTCAACCCCGACGACATGACCCCGCGCGAGGCGATGGACGCACTCTACGCCCTCAAGAAGCAGCTTTCCTCACAGGCGTCCTGAACGCTCTTCCCGCGCGTCGTGGGGGCTTGACCTTCCCCTGTTGCCACGACCATATCCAGCTCTGGGTCAGGCGGGCAGCCTAGAGACGCTCTCGAAAGGGCGCAATTGCCCGTTTGGAAACGATGGAGCCGGGCCGGAAACGTCTTGGCAATCGTTTTGCCCTATACCCTTCAGGCCCCGGTGGGAAATGGGGGTCGGGGTGCAGACGACGATCGCGCTGCGACCGGTTGCCCGTTGACGCCGGAAGGGCGGAAGGTTCGAATGTGATGCCAAAACAGCGGCTCGCAACTATCGCGCGCCCGGAGTACATCCGGCCGGCGCCAAGGAGACAGGACATCGACTTCAGCGACATCCTGGACATCGCAGCCCTCAAGGCTAAGGTGGATTTCATCGCGTCGGCGCATGCCGAACAGCGCGATCCGATGCGTCAGGCCCTGCTGGCTGCGCTGAAAGACGCCAATGCCCGTGGCCGCGCCAAAGCCTATGAACTCCTGAAGGAGGACGGCGGCGGGCTTGCCTGCGCCGCTCGCATCTCCTGGCTGCAGGATCGGCTGATCGCCATCCTGCACGATTTCGTGTTGAATCACGTCTTCAACGCTTCGAGCATGCCGCCCTCCATGCAGATCGCGGTAGCGGCGGTCGGCGGCTATGGCCGCGGTACGCTCGCGCCCGGCTCCGACATCGATCTCTTGTTTCTGCTGCCGGCGCGAAAGCTGCCTTTCTGCGAGCCGGCGATCGAGTACATGCTCTATCTCCTGTGGGACATGGGCTTCAAGGTCGGCCACGCCACCCGCACGGTGGAAGAGTGCATTCGTCTGTCCGAGGAGGACATGACGATCCGCACCGCCATTCTCGAAGCGCGTCTCATCTGCGGCTGCGCCGGGCTGGTGGACGATCTGGAAGCCCGCTTCGACGACGAGATCGTGCGCAACACCGGCCCGCAATTCATCGCCGCCAAACTTGCCGAGCGCAACGAGCGCCACCGCAAGGCCGGCGACACGCGTTATCTCGTGGAGCCGAACGTCAAGGAGGGCAAGGGCGGCCTGCGCGATCTGCACACGCTGTTCTGGATCGCCAAGTATTACTATCGCGTGCGCGAGTCCGCCGATCTGGTGAAGCTCGGCGTGCTGTCGCGCTCGGAATATCATCTGTTCCGCAAGTCCGACGATTTCCTGTGGGCCGTGCGCTGCCACATGCACTTCCTGACCGGCAAGGCCGAAGAGCGCCTGTCGTTCGACATCCAGCGCGAGATCGCCGAAAGCCTCGGCTATCAGGATCATCCCGGCATGACCTCGGTCGAGCGCTTCATGAAGCACTACTTCCTCGTCGCGAAGAATGTGGGCGATCTCACGCGCATCTTCTGCGCGGCACTGGAGGATCAGCAGGCCAAGGAACTGCCCGGCTTTTCCGCCGTCATCAACCGTTTCCGCCGCCGCGTGCGCAAGATCCCCGGCTCGCTCGAATTCGTCGACGACGGCGGACGCATCGCGCTGGCAAGCCCCGACATCTTCCGGCGCGATCCGGTCAATCTCATCCGCTTCTTCCACATCGCCGACGTCAACGGGCTGGAGTTCCACCCGGCCGCTCTCAAGCAGCTGACGCGGTCGCTCGGGCTCATCACGCCGGCTCTGCGCGAGAACGAGGAGGCCAACCGCCTCTTCATATCCATCCTCACCTCGCGCCGCGACCCGGAACTTGTCCTGCGCCGCATGAACGAGGCCGGCGTGCTGGGCCGTTTCATTCCCGATTTCGGCCGCATCGTCTCGCTCATGCAGTTCAACATGTACCACCATTACACGGTGGACGAGCACCTCTTGCGGGCCGTGGACATGCTGTCGCGCATCGACCGCGGGCTCGACCAGGATATTCATCCGCTCGCCGCCAAGCTCATGCCGCAGGTGGAGGAGCGTACCGCGCTCTATGTCGCCGTGCTCCTGCATGATGTCGCCAAGGGGCGCCCGGAAGATCACTCCCAGGCCGGCGCCCGGCTCGCCCGTCGTCTCGCTCCCCGCTTCCGCCTGACGCACAAGCAGACGGAAACGGTTGCCTGGCTGATCGAGGAGCACCTGACCATGTCGATGGTCGCGCAGACCCGCGACCTCAACGACCGCAAGACGATCCTCGACTTCGCCGAACGCGTTCAGTCGCTCGATCGCCTGAAAATGCTGATGATCCTCACCGTCTGCGACATCCGCGCGGTCGGTCCGGGCGTGTGGAACGGCTGGAAGGGACAGCTGCTCCGCACGCTTTACTATGAAACAGAACTGCTGCTGTCGGGCGGTTTCTCGGATGTACCGCGCAAGGAGCGGGCCGCGCATGCGGCTTCGCTGCTGTTCGATGCGCTGGACGATTTCAGCAGCAAGGACCGCAAGACCTATTCCCGGCTGCACTACCAGCCCTACCTGCTGTCGGTATCGCTTGACGATCAGGTCCGCCATGCCCGCTTCATCCGCGAGACGGACAAGGCTGCCCGAACGCTCGCCACCATGGTGCGGACGCATCAGTTTCACGCGATCACCGAGATTACGGTGCTCGCGCCCGACCATCCGCGGCTGCTCGCCATCATCGCCGGTGCCTGCGCCGCCGCTGGCGCCAACATTGTGGATGCGCAGATCTTCACGACATCGGACGGTCGCGCTCTCGACACCATCCTCATCAATCGCGAATTCAACGTCGATGACGACGAAACGCGGCGCGCGGCCAGCATCGGCCGGATGATCGAGGACGTGCTGTCGGGCAAGAAGGACCTGCCGGGCGTCATCGCCAGCCGCACCAAGGGCCGCAAGCGCAACAAGACCTTCACCGTGCCCCCGGCCGTCACGATCAGCAATTCGCTGTCGAACAAGTTCACGGTCGTCGAGGTCGAATGCCTCGACCGGACGGGCCTTCTGTCGGAGATCACGGCGGTGCTGGCGGATCTGTCGCTCGACATCCACTCGGCCCACATCACCACCTTCGGCGAGAAGGTCATCGACACCTTCTACGTGACCGACCTTGTGGGCGCTAAGATCACCAACGAGACGCGGCACGGACATATCACCGCTCGCCTCAAGGCCGTGATGGCCGAGCAGGCCGACGAGGTGCGGGACCGCATGCCGACCGGCATCATCGCGCAGGGGATTGCGCCCCTCGGTCATGTACCTCCGGGCCATGCAGCTGAAGGTCATGCACCGAACGTCAGCGCCCCGCAGACCGTCGGCCCAGCACCCGCCAGCACGCGGTCCGCAGGGGCTCGCAAGATGAAGGCCGAAGGATGAGCCTTGCCCGCAAGTTCGCGACCGTCGGCGGAGCCACGCTCGGCAGCCGGCTGCTCGGCTTCGGCCGCGAGACGCTGATGGCCGCGGCGCTGGGCACCGGTCCCATGGCCGATGCCTTCTACGCCGCCTTCCGCTTTCCCAATCTCTTCCGCCGCCTCTTTGCCGAGGGTGCGTTCAACGCCGCTTTCGTGCCGCTGTTTGCCAAGGAGATCGAGGCGAACGGCATCGACGGAGCGAAGCGCTTCTCCGAAGAAGTGCTTGGCGTCCTCTTCACAGTGCTGCTCGTCATCACCATCGCGATGGAATTCGCGATGCCGCTGATCGTCTCGACGATCATCGCGCCGGGCTTTGTGGGCGATCCCGAGAAGTTCGACGTCACGGTCAAGCTTGCCATCGTGATGTTTCCCTATCTCATGTGCATGTCGCTGACGGCGATGCTGTCGGGCATGCTGAACTCGCTGCACCATTATTTTGCGGCCGCCATTGCTCCGGTTTTTCTCAATCTCACCCTCATTGCAGCGCTCGCCTATGGTCTTTGGACCGGCGCCGATCCGTTGATGACGGCCTGGTATCTCTCCTGGGGCGTGCTCGTCGCCGGCATTCTCCAGATGGCGGTGCTGTATGCGGGCGTGCGCCATGCCGGCATGCGGTTCGGCCTTCGCCGCCCGCGCTATACGCCCAACGTCAAGCGCCTGCTGGTGCTCGCCTTTCCCGCCGCAATCACCGGCGGCATCACCCAGATCAACCAGCTCATCGGTCAGATGATCGCCTCCACGAAGGATGGCGCCATTGCCGTCCTGCAATATGCCGACCGGGTCTACCAGTTGCCGCTCGGCGTCGTCGGCATCGCCGTCGGTGTCGTGCTCCTTCCGGAGCTGTCGCGCGCCCTTCGCGGCGGCGCGGTGAAGGAAGCGGCAAACCTGCAGAACCGCTCGCTCGAATTCGTGCTGTTCCTCACGCTACCGGCAGCCGGCGCCATCTGGGTCATTTCCGACGAGATCGTGCGCGTGCTCTACGAGCGCGGCGCCTTCTCGCCGACGACCACGGCCACGGTTGCGTCCACGCTGGCGATCTATGGCCTCGGTCTGCCTGCCTTCGTGATGATCAAGGCGCTCAATCCCGGGTTCTTCGCGCGCGAGGACACCAAGACGCCGATGCGCTTTACCGGTATTTCCGTCGCCTTCAACTGCCTGCTCGCGGTCTCGCTATTCCCGATCTACGGCGAACGCGGGATTGCCACGGCGGAAGCCGCCTCCGGCTGGTTGACGACGGTGCTGCTCTTCGTGACGCTCGTCCGCCGCGGTCATTGGGAATGGGAGGCGGCGTTGTTCTCGCGTGTCCTGCGTCTGGTCGCGGCAACCGTCGTCATGGCCGTCGCCCTTCACTATGCCTCCGGCTATCTGGCGAGCTGGCTGACGCCGGAGGCGCGGCTCATCACACAGCTGACGGCGCTGATGCTGCTGATTGGCATGGCCATGATCGTCTATTTCGCGCTCGCCTTCGCCATCGGCGGTGCCGATGCTTCGATGCTTCGCCGGAACCTCAAGCGCAAACCGCGCCCCGATACGGCAAAAGAGGAAGCCGACACCAGCGTCCAGCCTCCACCGCAGATATGACCACAGCCAAGAGGCACCCGATGCGCCAGACCATAGCCCGTGTCACCCTCGTGGTACCCGATTACGACGAGGCCATCGCCTTCTACCGCGACAGCCTCGGCTTCGAGCTGCTGGATGACCTCGACATGGAAGACGGCAAGCGCTGGGTGGTGCTGCGGCCCCGTGGCGCGCGAGAAACCGCGCTTCTGATCGCAAAGGCAGATGGCGCGGCGCAGCTGGCCGCGATCGGAAACCAGACAGGTGGCCGGGTCGCGTTCTTCCTCCACACCGACGATTTTGCGCGCGACCATGCCGCCATGCTCGCCAAGGGCGTCACGTTCCGCGAAGAGCCCCGGCATGAGCCTTACGGCATCGTCGCGGTGTTCGCCGATCCGTTCGGCAATCTCTGGGATCTCCTGCAGCCGGCCGGCTGAGATCGACAGATAGAGAACAACCTTGATTGTCGGGCACTGCCCGTGCATAAGCCCGGAAAATTCCGCCGCTCGTCTTCGCCGCGGAACGCATGATTTCCCGCGCCTGATCGAGGTCTCCATGTCAAACTTTCCGCCGCTCGTCTTCTCCGGTGTCCAGCCGACAGGCAATCTCCACCTCGGCAACTATCTCGGCGCGATCCGCAAGTTCGTGGCGTTGCAGGACAATAACGACTGCATGTATTGCGTGGTGGATCTGCATTCGCTCACCGCGCAGCTGGTGCATGAGGACCTGCCGGGGCAGATCCGCTCGATCGCCGCCGCCTTCATCGCCTCCGGCATCGACCCCAAGGCGCATATCGTCTTCAACCAGTCGGCCGTGCCGCAGCATGCCGAACTCGCCTGGATCTTCAATTGCGTCGCGCGCATCGGCTGGATGAACCGCATGACGCAGTTCAAGGACAAGGCCGGCAAGGACCGCGAAAATGCCTCGCTCGGCCTGCTCGCCTATCCCAGTCTGATGGCCGCCGACATCCTCGTCTACCGCGCGACGCACGTGCCGGTCGGCGATGACCAGAAGCAGCATCTGGAACTGACGCGCGACATCGCCATGAAGTTCAACCTCGATTATCAGGCCCATATCCGCAAGGGCGGCAAGGGCATCGATATCACGGTCGGCGAAGAGCCCGTCCACGCCTATTTCCCGATGGTCGAGCCGATGATCGACGGCCCCGCGCCGCGCGTCATGAGCCTGCGCGACGGCACGAAGAAGATGTCGAAATCGGATCCGTCCGACCTCTCGCGCATCAACCTCGTGGATGACGCCGAGACGATCTCCAAGAAGATCCGCAAGGCCAAGACCGATCCGGATGGCTTGCCATCAGAAATCGACGGCCTTGCCGGCCGCCCGGAAGCCGACAACCTCGTCGGCATCTATGCCGCCCTTGCCGACCGTACCAAGGCGGACATCCTCGCCGAATTCGGTGGCCAGCAGTTTTCCGTCTTCAAGCCGGCGCTGGTCGATCTCGCCGTCAACGTGCTCGCCCCGATCACGGGCGAAATGTCGCGGCTGATGGATGACACGAGCCACATCGATGCCATCCTGCGCGATGGCGGCGAGCGGGCGCGGGCGCGGGCGGAAAACACGATGCGCGAGGTTCGCGAGATCATCGGCTTCCTTCAGTAGGCCGCCAGTATGCCGCTTGCGTCTCTGGAAGGGGACGAGACGAAAACGGCCTTGCGAACGGCCGCTGCGAATGCCAGTGTTCCCGCATGGTCTCGACACGTCTCTCACGCATGGAAGGTCACCGCCGCAAGTTTCTGGCGGTGATCGACGACACCCCGGAATGCGGTCGCGCCGTGCACTATGCGGGCATGCGCGCCAAACATTCCTCCGGCGCCCTCGTTTTGCTCTATGTCATTCCCGACGGCGATTTTCAGCAATGGCTGGGCGTCGAGGGCATCATGCGGGCCGAGGCGCGTGCCGAAGCGGAGGCGACGCTCGCAAAGATCGCCCATGACGTGCGCGAGAAGATCGGCATCGAGCCGGAAATGATCATCCGCGAGGGGCTTCCGACCGAGCAGATCTACGGTCTCATCGAGGAGGACCGGGATATCGCCATTCTCGTGCTCGCCGCCGGCTCCTACAAGGACGGCCCCGGCCCGCTGGTTGCTTCCATCGCCGGCAAGACGGCCGTTTTCCCGATCCCCGTGACCGTCATTCCGGACCTGCTGACGGACGAAGAGATCGATGCGCTGAGCTGATCCGAGCGGCCGGCCGGCGACGGATCTTTCTGTCAAACCGGATGCGCCTCTGGTATGGAGGCTCCACGATCACCATTTTACGGTCAGCAGCGCAGGCTTGATGGCGAGGGGCGAGACGCCTATGCTCATCCGGCATTTCTTTGACCGTCGGCCTTGACCCGACAGGGAGCACATCATGTTCATTCAGACCGAATCGACCCCGAACCCCGCCACCCTGAAGTTCCTGCCGGGCAAGGTCGTGCTGGAAACCGGCACCGCCGAGTTTCGCGACGAGATCGAGGCCCGCGCGAGTTCCTCGCTTGCCGCCCGCATCTTCGATATTCCCGGCGTCACCGGCGTCTATTTCGGCTATGACTTCATCACCGTCACCAAGGCGGATGCCGAGTGGCAGCATCTGAAGCCCGCCATTCTGGGCTCCATCATGGAGCACTTCATGTCTGGCCAGCCGATCATGGCGGGGCAGGGCCGTGCGGAAGAGGCAGACCAGGAAGGCGAATTCTTCGAGAAGGGCGACGAGACCATCGTCGCGACCATCAAGGAATTGCTCGAAACCCGCGTCCGCCCGGCCGTTGCCCAGGATGGTGGCGATATCACCTTCAAAGGCTTTCGCGATGGCACTGTTTTCCTCAACATGAAGGGCGCGTGTTCGGGCTGCCCGTCCTCGACCGCAACGCTGAAACACGGCGTGCAGAACCTACTGCACCACTTCGTACCCGAGGTTCAGGCCGTCGAAGCGGTCTGACCCGCAGCGGACAAGACTGCCTGTCAGAAAGCGCCGGGGGCGGCCCTTTTTGACGGGATCAATGACCGCCCGGAGACGGGCAACCTGAGACGGGGCCACCCTTCCGCATGATCGTTCTTGCCATCGACACCGCCGGCACGGCCTGCAACGTCGCGATCTACGACGCCGCGCGCGACGTGACGCTGAGCACGGCCGGTGCCGATATCGGTCGCGGCCATGCCGAGCGGTTGATGGGCTTCATCGACGAGGCGCTGGAGACGGCAGGCCTCGGGATGGACAAGGTCGATCGCATCGCCGTCACCATCGGTCCGGGCTCCTTTACCGGCATCCGCGTCGGGGTGGCCACGGCCCGCGGCCTCGGGCTGGCGCTGGGACGGCCTGTCGTCGGCATTTCCGTTTTGCAGGCACTGGCCATCTCCGCTCTCGCCGCCACACCCGGTCATCCCGTGCTCATCGTCACCGATGCGAAGCGCGAGGAGGTCTATCTCCAGCCCTTCGATGCCGCGGGCGAGCCCGTCGCCGATGCCGAAGCGCTCGATGTCGTCTCCGCCAGATCCGCGTTTCACAGCTTCGCCGGCACGATCAGCGGCTCCGGCGCACGCCTGTTACGTGACGACGGGGCCGTTCACGCGAGCGAAACGGATGCGAACCAGACGCCTGGC
Organism: Rhizobium sp. 9140; assembly: GCF_900067135.1. NCBI lineage: Bacteria > Pseudomonadati > Pseudomonadota > Alphaproteobacteria > Hyphomicrobiales > Rhizobiaceae > Rhizobium > Rhizobium sp. 9140. The sequence continues at coordinate 1,132,517 of NZ_FJUR01000001.1, forward strand.
GATACCGCCGATATCGCGGTCGTGGCCAAGCTCGGTGCATCCGCCGATCCCGCCTTCGCCCTGCCCAAGCCGCTCTACCTCCGAGGCCCCGACGTGCGCTCGCAGGCTGGCTTTGCCGTGGCACGCGCCTGAGATGTCCCTGATCGACTATTTCATCCGCCGCCCGGAGTTCGATATCTTCGACATGAATGTCGATCATCTCCCAAGCGTCGCGCGCATTCACGCCACTTTGTTCAAGCCCGCCTGGAGCGCCGGTGAGTTTCATGGGCTTCTGCTGCAGGAGAGCGTCTCCGGCTTCGTCGCCTGCCAGAACAATGCGGCCGGCGGAGCGGCGATGGGCGGCTTCGTCCTGACGCGATCAGCCGGCGGCGAAGCGGAAATCCTCACCATCGGCGTCGATCCCCGCTATGTCAGGCTGAGCCTGGGGTGGCGTCTGATGCAGGCGGCGCTCGGTCGTGCCCGGCAGGATGGTGCGGAGGCCATGTTCCTCGAGGTCGATCAGGCCAATGTGGCGGCACTCGCGCTCTATCGCCGATTGGGCTTTCGCAAGGTCGGCGAGCGCAAGGCCTACTACAAGCCATCCGGCCCGGATGCCGCTCCCGGCGGTGCCGACGTTCTCCGCCTCGATCTCTGAGCCGCACGATGATCGTCTGGCTCCGGATCGTCGTCTGCGTCTTTCTCCTGATCCTGGCGACGCTTCTGCTGGCGCCGGTGCAACTCGTCCTGCTCTGGCGTGATGGACCGGCGCGGCGAACCCTCCCGCGCGTCTGGCATCGCATTGCCTGCCGCATGATCGGCCTTCGCGTGCATGTCCACGGCGTCCCCGATACAAGGCGGCCCCTGCTGCTCGTGGCGAACCATGTCAGCTGGAAGGACATCCTCGCCCTTGGCTCCGTCGCCGATGTCGTCTTCATCGCGAAGGCGGAAGTGAAGGCATGGCCCGTCTTCGGGGTGCTCGCCCGCTTGCAGGCAACGATCTTCGTCGCACGCGAGCAGAAGCGCACAACCGGCAACCAGGTTAACGAGATCGGCGTCCGCCTTGCCGCCGGTGAAATCGTCGTGCTCTTTCCCGAAGGCACGACCTCCGACGGCAACCGGCTGCTGGAAATCAAGACGTCGCTCTTCGGCGCCGCCGCCGCCGCCGTGCCGCTGGCGCCGGAGGGCGTCGTTCACGTCCAGCCGGTCGCCATTGCCTACACCAGGGTCCACGGCATGCCTATGGGGCGCTACCACCGGCCCATTGCCGCCTGGCCGGGGGATATCGAGCTGGTGCCGCACCTGATGGGCGTCCTGCGCGAAGGCGCCGTCGACGTCGATCTCGTCTTCGGCGACACCATCGAATACCGTGCCGACAGCAACCGCAAGCAGGTGAGCCGGGCTGTCGAGACGCAGCTGAAGACCATGTTGCTGGCGCGGCTTCTGGGGCGCTGAGGGCCTTCGTATCCTCGGCATCACCTTCGCAAACCCACATCGCTTCATTTCCGCCCCGATTTGCGCTATGCAGCCGGCATGACCGACCAAACGCTCCTTGCTCCCGCCTCCATGCCGGCCCCGGCTCCTGCCACGCCGGCACCGACCAAGAAGGTCTTCGTGAAGACCTATGGCTGCCAGATGAATGTCTATGATTCCGACAGGATGACGGATGCGCTGGCAAAGGATGGCTATGTCGCGACCGACAATGCCGAGGATGCGGATCTCGTTCTCCTGAACACCTGTCATATCCGGGAAAAGGCGGCCGAAAAGGTCTATTCGGCGCTCGGCCGGCTGCGTGACCTGAAGAAGAGAAAAGCGGGCGAAGGGCGCGAGATGATGATCGGCGTGGCCGGCTGCGTCGCGCAGGCCGAGGGCGACGAGATCCTACGCCGCGCTCCGGCCGTCGATCTCGTCATCGGCCCGCAGACCTATCATCGCCTGCCGGAGGCGCTGAAGCGCGTCAGTCGCGGCGAGCGCGTGCTGGAAACGGATTACGCGATCGAGGACAAGTTCGAGCACCTGCCGGCGCCCGACAAGGCGAAGACGCGCGCGCGCGGCGTCACGGCCTTTCTCACCGTGCAGGAAGGCTGCGACAAGTTCTGCACCTTCTGCGTCGTGCCTTACACGCGCGGCTCGGAAGTCTCCCGCCCGATGGCGCAGATCGTTGCGGAGGCCGAGAGGCTCGTGTCGGCGGGCGTTCGTGAGATCACGCTGCTCGGACAGAACGTCAATGCCTGGCACGGCACCGTTACCACCGGCGTCGCAGGCCTCGTTACCACCGGCGTCGCAGGCCTCGTTACCACCGGCGGCGAGGGCCTTGGCGCTCTGCTGCACCGCCTTTCGGACATCGAGGGTCTCGCGCGCCTGCGCTACACCACCAGCCACCCACGCGACATGGATGACAGTCTGATCGAGGCGCACCGCACCTTGCCGACCCTGATGCCCTACCTGCATCTGCCGGTCCAGTCGGGCTCGGACCGTATCCTCAAGGCCATGAACCGCCGCCACACGGCGGCAGAATACGTGGCACTGGTCGAGCGGATCCGCCGCGCCCGGCCCGACCTTGCCTTGTCGGGCGATTTCATCGTCGGCTTCCCCGGTGAGACCGATGCGGATTTCGAGGATACGCTGAGCCTCGTGCGCACCATCGGTTATGCACAGGCATTTTCGTTCAAATATTCAACTCGTCCCGGCACACCCGGCGCCGATCTGAAGGATCAGGTGCAGGAGGATGTCAAGGCCAAGCGTTTGGAAACGCTACAGGCTTTGCTTTTGGAGCAGCAGCGGGCGTTCAACGAAAGCTGCATCGGCCGCACGATCGACCTGCTTCTGGAAAAGCCCGGTCGCATGCCCGGCCAGCTTATCGGCCGCTCTCCCTGGCTGCAATCTGTGAATGTTGATGCAAAGGGCGTGGAAATCGGTGACATTATCAGGGTGCGAATCACCGCCGCGGGTCCTAACAGTTTGTTTGCCGACGTGGTCGACGACTGATATAATCAGGGCCTGACGACATCCTCGGGAGCCCTGCCGCTTGAACGGACACGAATTGGTTTCAACCCCGCCGCGCCAGTCGAAGACAACGCCCACGACAGACGCCAATCACTTCGTGCTCACATTCGAGAACAATCGCTTTGCGAGCGAGTTGTTCGGACAATACGACCAGAATCTCAAGCTTATCGAACAGCGCCTGCATGTGGATGCCCGTCCGCGCGGCAACTCCGTGGCGATCTCGGGCGAGGTGACGGCGACCAATCAGGCGCGCCGGGCGCTGGATTATCTCTATGGTCGCCTGCAGAAGGGCAGCACCGTCGAGGTTTCCGACGTCGAAGGCGCGATTCGCATGGCTGTTGCCGCCGACGATCAGTTGCAGCTTCCCACCATGGAGAAGAAGGCCAAGTTGAACCTCGCGCAGATTTCGACCCGTAAGAAGACCATCGCCGCCCGCACGCCGACGCAGGATGCCTATATTCGCGCGCTGGAGCGTTCCGAGCTTGTCTTCGGCGTCGGCCCGGCCGGCACCGGCAAGACCTATCTCGCCGTTGCCTATGCGGCCCAGCTTCTGGAGCGCGGCGCCGTCGATCGCATCATTCTCTCGCGGCCGGCGGTCGAGGCGGGCGAGCGTCTGGGCTTCCTGCCCGGCGACATGAAGGAGAAGGTCGATCCCTATCTCCGGCCCCTCTATGATGCGCTCTACGACATGATGCCCGGTGACAAGGTGGAACGGGCGATCACGGCCGGCGTCATCGAAATCGCTCCGCTCGCCTTCATGCGCGGCCGCACGCTAGGCAATGCCGTGGTCATTCTCGACGAGGCGCAGAACACGACGACCATGCAGATGAAGATGTTCCTGACGCGTCTCGGCGAGAACGGCCGCATGATCGTCACCGGGGATCCGAGCCAGGTCGATCTTCCGCGCGGCACTAAATCGGGCCTCGTGGAGGCGCTTCAGATCCTGAAAGATGTCGAGGGCGTGTCCGTCGTGCGTTTCAAGGACGTCGACGTCGTGCGCCACCCGATGGTCGCGCGCATCGTGCGGGCCTACGAGGCGCAGACGGCCGTGCCGGACGAAAGTCTCTGAAGCATGCCGCAGACGTCCTTGCTGGAATTGCAGGTCAGCGCCGAGGAAGGCGGATGGCCGGATGAAGCCATGCTCGAGGCATCGAGCACGCGCATCCTCGAGCATGCCGCAGCCTTTCTCGCTCGCGAGGAGGGGCAGCCCTTCCCGACGACGCCGCCGGAATTGTCTCTCGTCTTCACCAGCGATGCGGAAATTCGCAGCATCAACGCGGAATGGCGCAGTCAGGACAAGCCGACCAACGTCCTGTCCTTCCCCGCCTTTCCCGTGGTGCCGGGCGGCATGCCAGGCCCGATGCTGGGCGATATCGTGCTGGCCTGGGAGACGCTGGTGCGCGAATCAGAAGACCTGGGAAAGCCGTTCGATGATCATCTGACACATCTTCTGGTACATGGTTTCCTGCATCTTTTTGGCTATGACCACCTGGAAACAGAGGAAGCCGAGCAAATGGAACAGCTGGAGACTCGCATTCTCTCGGGTCTTGGGGTATCTGATCCCTATGGGGACAGCGATCCCGTTTGACAGTTTGGAACGATGAGCGACTTCAGATCACAGCCGGCCGTGGCTGGCAAAGACGATGCCGACGCCTCCAGTCAGGACGAACCGGGCAGTAGTAGCGCGGTCCAAGCCTACGAGGCCGAAGCCGCCGACGCCCTCAAGCCCGAGGCCCACAAGCCGGAAGGCCACCGGCACCATACCTCTTTCTGGGCCAGGGCGGCCCGCCTGTTCCGCAGCCCGAACGGCGCCACGATCCGCGAGGATCTTGCCGACGCCCTGATGGCGGATCCGGGGGCCGACGAGGTCTTCTCGCCGGCCGAGCGCGCGATGCTCAACAACATCCTGCGCTTCCGCGAAGTGCGCGTGGAGGATGTGATGGTGCCTCGAGCCGATATCGAGGCGGTCGATCAAAGCATCACCATCGGCGAACTCATGATCATCTTCGATGAGTCCGGGCGTTCGCGCATGCCGGTCTACAGCGAAAGCCTCGACGATCCCCGTGGGATGGTCCACATCCGCGATCTCCTCTCCTATGTGACGAAGCAGGCGCGCGCTAACCGCCGCGGCCCGCCGCGCGTGGCGGCATCGCCGGCCGTGGCGGCTCTCGCCGCGGATCGCCCGCAGAAGGTGCAGCGCCAGCCACGCGCCGGGATCGACCTTGCCCGGATCGATCTGGACAAGACCGTTGAAGAGGCCGGTATCATCCGTCAGGTTCTGTTCGTGCCGCCGTCCATGCATGCCTCCGACCTCATGCAGCGCATGCAGGCCGCGCGCATCCAGATGGCGCTCGTCATCGATGAATATGGTGGCACCGACGGTCTGGCGTCGCTGGAGGACATTGTCGAAATGGTCGTCGGCGATATCGAGGACGAGCATGACGACAGCGAGGTCATGTTCTCCCGCACGTCGGACGATATTTTCGTTGCCGATGCCCGCGTCGAGCTCGAGGTGATCGCAGCTGCGATCGGTCCCGACTTCGACGTGCGCGAGCAGCTGGAAGAGGTGGATACGCTGGGTGGGCTGGTGTTTGCCTCCCTCGGCCGCATTCCCGCCCGCGGCGAGGTCGTGCAGGCGCTTCCCGGATTCGAATTCCAGGTTCTGGATGCCGACCCCCGCCGCGTGAAGAAGGTCCGGATCGTCCGCAAGCGCCCGCCGGCCCGCCGCCGTGTGGCGGTGAAGGGCGAGGAAGACATCGGTGTCGAGTCCCCACGGGCCGAAGCGGCCTCCACCGAAGAGCCGTCCGGCCGCTGACGGTTCCGCAGTTCCGCAGGGCAGGTCGTGGCATGGCCTTTCCGGCGCGTCGATCAGCAACAGGACACATGCTCTGGGCATGCCTGATGCATCATGAAGAGCGCGGGACATCGACCGGCGCCTCGGGATCATCGTGGCGCAGGGTGCCGGATGCCCGGATCGTAGCAGGCGGATAGGATTGCGAATGGAACGTTTGGCCGGCAGGATCATGCTGTCGTCGGGTCTTCGGCGGGCAGCCCTCGGGTGTCTAGCCGGGCTGGTCACGGTCCTCGCCTTGCCGCCCTTCAACATCTTCGCTGTTCCTTTTCTGACCTTCCCCGTTCTCGTCTGGCTGCTGGACGGCACGTCCGGCCAGCCGGAACACGGCCCGCTCCGCCGGGCGCTGCCGGCCTTCGCGCTCGGCTGGTGCTTCGGCTTCGGCTACCTCCTCGGTAGTCTCTGGTGGCTCGGCAATGCGCTTCTGGTGGAGGCAGATACCTTTGCCTGGGCTCTGCCGCTCGCCGTCGTCGGCCTACCGGCCGTGCTCGCGGTCTACTACGGCTTGGCGGCCTTCGTCGCCCGTCTGCTCTGGTCCGACGGGGCAGGGCGCATCGCGGCACTCGCCGTCGCCTTCGCAGGCGCTGAATGGCTGCGCGGCGTTCTGTTCACGGGCTTCCCGTGGAACGCGATTGGAATGGCCGCCATGCCGGTGCCGCTCCTCATGCAGTCGGTCTCGCTGGTCGGCATGGTCGGCATGAACCTGCTCGCCGTATTTGTCTATGCGGCACCTGCTCTGATCGGCACCCGCAAGGGCATGGGCGTCGGGCTGACGCTTGCGGCTGGTCTGGTCGCGGCCCATGTCGGCTATGGCGCCTATCGTCTGCACGAGCCCCAGCCGCCCGCAGCCGAGCCGCAGACAACGGTGAGGATCGTCCAGCCCGTCATCGATCAGGCTCGCAAACTCGACGATAGCGAGCGTGCCTCGGTCTTCGAGGCCCACCTGGCGCTGAGTGCAGCACCGCCCGAGAATGGCGGCAAACGGCCGAATATCATCGTCTGGCCGGAGACGGCGGTTCCCTTCATCCTCACGGACAATCCGGATGCCCTGACGCGGATCGCCGACGTGCTGCAAGACGGGCAGATCCTCATCACCGGCGCCGTCCGTACGGAAGACGCCGGCGCCGGTCTGCCGCCGCGCTACTACAATTCCGTCTATGTGATCGACGATCGCGGCCAGATCGTCGGTGCGGCGGACAAGGTTCACCTCGTGCCTTTCGGCGAATATCTGCCGTTCGAGGACCTGCTGTCGCGCATGGGGCTGAACGCGATCGCCGCCTCCATGCCGGGCGGCTTTTCGTCGGCAGCAACCCGCACCATTCTAACGCTGCCGGGGGCGCGCACGCTGTATCCGCTGATCTGCTACGAGGCGATTTTTCCGAACGAAATCGGCAGCGACGCGCTCTCCACCGGTGCTCTCCTCAATATCACCAATGACGCCTGGTTTGGCGACACGCCGGGACCCTACCAGCATTTCCAGCAGGCGCGCCTGCGTGCGGTCGAGAATGGTGTCCCCATGATCCGTGCGGCCAATTCCGGCATATCAGCGGTCATCGATGCGCAAGGAAATGTCGTCTCGGGGCTTTCTCTCGGCGAACGTGGCTTTTTCGACACAATTCTGCCCGGTCGTGCGGCTTTGGTCGCCGCGCCTGAGCAACAGCGAAGGCACGCTCTCGTTCTGGTGCTGTTTCTGATGGTGTGCGCGTTAATTTCTCGTTTTGGTTTTGTTTTTTGGCGTAATTGACCCAAAACGCATGAAGTTGCATAGTGCCCGCCGCCGGCAACCTCACTTATGCTCGGAGGGGAATGATCCGGACCATGTGGCATGGCATATGGTCTGCTCTCTGCACCGGCCGGAGTACGGGCTGAAGTCACTTCGAATAATAGGAACCCGCTATGATTGAGAATAAGAAGAAGCCTAACCCGATCGACATCCATGTCGGAAGTCGGATCAGGCTTCGCCGGACAATGCTCGGAATGAGCCAGGAAAAGCTGGGCGAAGCCCTTGGCATCACCTTTCAGCAGATCCAGAAATATGAAAAGGGCACCAACCGTGTTGGTGCGAGCCGTCTTCAGAACATCTCCGCTATTCTCAATGTGCCTGTCTCCTTCTTCTTCGAGGATGCACCGGGCGACTCCGGTTCAGGCGGCGGTGCGTCCGGCATGGCTGAAGCCTCGAGCTCGAACTATGTCGTGGACTTCCTGTCGTCTTCCGAAGGCCTCCAGCTGAACCGGGCTTTCGTCAAGATCGGTGATCCCAAGGTCCGGCGCAAGATCGTCGATCTGGTCAAGGCGCTCGCGGCAGACATCGACTCGGAATAGTGCAATGAGATTCGTATGAAAAGAGCGGCTTACGGGCCGCTTTTTTCATGTCGGACAGGACGCTGCGAAGAATTGGCTTCACACCGTAGCAAGCCGAAATTCGGCAATAAGCAACCTCATTTGTTGATATAAAGATATATTTATGTCCTTGTGCGCTTGTCTTTTGCGGACATACTTACTACACCATCGAAGCCTGTTTTCACTGAGGGGACGTCCCGCATGCGTGCTAACTACCTGTTTACTTCCGAGTCCGTGGCCGAGGGACATCCCGATAAGGTTTGCGACCGCATTTCGGACGAGATCGTCGATCTGGTCTATCGCGAAGCTGCAAAGACGGGCGTCGATCCCTGGGGCGTGCGCATCGCCTGCGAAACGCTGGCGACCACGAACCGCGTGGTGATCGCCGGCGAAGTGCGCCTGCCGCCGAGCCTGATGAAGAAGGACAAGAACGGCAAGGACGTCATCAACCCGGCCAAGTTCAAGACCGCTGCCCGCAAGGCCATCCGCGAAATCGGCTACGAGCAGGACGGCTTCCACTGGAAGACGGCGAAGATCGACGTGCTGCTGCACTCGCAGTCGGCCGATATCGCCCAGGGCGTCGATAACGCAGCCGACAAGCAGGGTGACGAAGGTGCCGGCGATCAGGGCATCATGTTCGGCTACGCCTGCCGCGAAACCGCCGACCTCATGCCGGCCCCGATCTATTATTCCCACCGCATTCTCCACCTGCTCGCCGCCGCCCGCAAGAAGGGCGAGGGCGATGCCGGCAAGCTGGGACCGGACGCAAAGAGCCAGGTCACCGTGCGCTATGTCGACGGTCAGCCGAAGGAGGTTGCCTCCATTGTCCTGTCCACCCAGCATCTGGACGAGAGTTGGGATTCCGCCAAGGTCCGCGCCGTCGTCGAGCCCTATATCCGCGAAGCCCTGCACGACATCGAGATCGCGGCGGACTGCAACTGGTATATCAACCCTACTGGCAAGTTTGTCATTGGTGGACCGGATGGCGATGCCGGACTGACGGGCCGCAAGATCATCGTGGATACCTATGGCGGTGCAGCACCGCATGGCGGCGGCGCCTTCTCGGGCAAGGACACGACCAAGGTCGATCGCTCCGCGGCCTATGTCGCTCGTTACCTTGCCAAGAACGTCGTGGCGGCAGGGCTTGCCGACCGCTGCACGATCCAGCTCTCCTACGCCATCGGCGTAGCCCAGCCGCTCTCGATCTATGTCGACCTGCATGGCACCGGCAAGATCAGCGAAGATGAGGTCGAAGCAGCAATCCGCAAGACGATCGATCTTTCGCCCTCCGGCATTCGCCGGCATCTCGACCTGAACAAGCCGATCTATGCCAAGACATCGGCTTACGGCCATTTCGGTCGCAAGGCCGGTCGCGACGGCTCGTTCTCCTGGGAGCGTCTCGACCTCGTCAAGCCGTTGAAGGATGCGCTGAAAGCGGCCTGAGCCGTTTCGGTTTGCAGAAATGTGTGACAAGAGAACGGATGCCCTTCGCCGGCATCCGTTTTTGTTTTTGGAGACGTCAGCGCATGACAGACAAGCGCCCCTCCGGGTCCCCCACCCGGGCCACAGAGGCCTTTTTCGGCCGCCGCAAGGGAAAGCCGCTGCGGGCGAGCCAGGCAGCGCAGCTGGAACACGGCCTGCCGGCATTCCGTCTCGATCTTGATGCGCCTTCGCCGGACGATCTGAAAAGCCTTTTCCCGGATGAGGTGGAGCGCGTGCGGCTGGAGATCGGCTTCGGCGGCGGCGAGCATCTGATCCACCGCGCCGTCGAGCAGCCCTCGACCGGCTTCATCGGCGTCGAGCCCTTCGTCAACTCTATGGCAAAGCTGGTCGGCCGCATCGAAGAGGTCGGCGCGCGCAACATTCGTCTTCATGACGACGATGCGACGCAGGTTCTCGACTGGTTGCCGGCAGCGAGCATCGACCAGATCGATCTGCTCTATCCTGATCCCTGGCCGAAACGGAAGCACTGGAAGCGCCGGTTCGTCTCGCCCGTCAATCTCGACCGTCTCGCCCGTGTGTTGAAGCCCGGTGGCCTGTTCTGCTTTGCCTCCGACATCGACACCTATGTGAACTGGACGCTCTTGCATTGCCGGGATCATGCCGCCTTCGACTGGCCTGCCCGCAACGCCAGCGACTGGCTGACGCCCTACGACACCTGGCCGAGCACCCGCTACGAGGCCAAGGCGCGGCGCGAGGGGCGCAGCTCCGCCTATCTCACCTTTCGGCGCAAAGAGGCCTGAGGCTTCGGATCGTCACGGTACGGGCTTGAACGTCGGTTTCCGTCCGAAGGGCAAGAGGCCGAGCACCAGCGCACAGCCGGCAATGATGACGGCGGCGCCGGCGATCTGTAGGGGAGCGATCGGCTCATCAAGCATGACGGCGCCGACGAGAACGGCAACGACCGTTACGGCGAATTCGACGCTGATGGTGCGCGTGGCGCCGATGGAGGCGACGAGGCGGAAATAGGTGACGTAGGTCAGCGCGCTCATGACGCAGGCAAGCACCAGAAGCGCACCGACATCCGTCCATGAGGGCAGGCCCGGCACCGGGACCGCGAGGAGAAGCGGCAGCGTCATGATCCCACCCGAGAGAAATGCGCCGATCGTAACTTCTAGCGATCCGATGCCGCGTAGGCGGTGGCTCGCATAGTTGCTGCCGAAGGCGGCGCAGAAGGCACTGAAGAGTGTCAACGGCGGAGTAAAATCCTGCCACGCGGCGGCGCAAAAGTCGGCCACTTGTGGCGCGCGCATGAGACCGCCGGGAGGGCTTAGGCCCGAGCGGGGGTCTCATGCGCGCGTTGCGATTTTCGAAGGGCGTCAGCCGGCCTTTCGGGCGCGGCTTTGGGCGAGACGATAGCTGTCGCCGTTCATCTCGAGGATGCTGACGTGATGGGTGATGCGGTCGAGCAAAGCGCCGGTCAGGCGCTCGGACCCCAAGGTTTCCGTCCATTCGTCAAAAGGAAGGTTGCTGGTGATCAGGGTCGCGCCTCGCTCGTATCGTTGCGAGATCAGCTCGAACAGCAATTCCGCGCCGGTCTTTGACAGCGGCACGAAGCCCAGTTCATCGATGATCAACAGCTGGTAGGCGGCCATCTGCTTCTGGAACCGGATGAGACGCCGCTCGTCGCGCGCCTCCATCATCTCGCTGACCAGTGCGGCCGCTGTCGTGAACCCAACGGACAGGCCCTTCTGGCAGGCGGCCAGGCCGAGGCCGAGCGCCACATGGGTCTTGCCCGTGCCGCTGGGGCCGAGAGCGATAACGTTCTCCCTGCGCTCGATCCATTCGCAGCGCGCCAGTTCCAGCACCTGCATCCTGTTCAGCTTTGGGATGGCGGCGAAGTCGAAACTGTCGAGGCTTTTGACGACCGGGAACCTGGCCGCCTTGATGCGACGCTCGACCTTGCGACGGTCCCGTTCGATCATCTCCCGCTCGGCAAGCCGGGTGAGGTATCCGACATGATCGACGCCTTCGGTGGCGCACAGCCGGGCCAGCTTCTGGTACTCGCGCTGGAAACTCGGCAGCTTCAGGGTTTTGAGATAATGGGTGAGAAGGATCTCGGGTGCTTGGGTGTTCATGCGACTTCTCCCGCATCCGACGACAGGAGACGCATATACGCCTTCGCCGATGTCGTCTCGACCGTCGCCCTCGGCAAATACGGGTAGATGGACAGGTCCAGTCTGGGCGGCCGGCGTTCCACCCGGCACAGGATCAGATGCTTGACGGCGTCAAAGCCAATGGCGCCAAGCTGGATCGCCTGCTTCACCGCCGCATGCAGATCGGCGAGTTCGAAGCTCTCCAGCAGGCGGAGGACCTGCACGTACTCACGCCGGCCGTGTTTGGCCATGCGGCCTTCCATCAACCGGCGCAGCGTAGCGAACTCTTGCGGCAAGTCCCAGCCCTGGAGGGGCGCTGCCTGATCCAGCGAATTGATCTTCTGCTCGATCAGCGGCAGGTAATGGACAGGATCGAAGACGACGTCTTCCCGTTCCCAGCACCGAGGATGGCGGGCGATGATCTCGCCACGGCCACCAATGACCACTTCGTTGACATAGCCGCGCACCCACACATCCTGATGGCCATAGGCGACCGGGACGGAATAGTCGTTGGTCTTGTAGCGCACCAGCGACTGCGCCGTCACCTTGGCACTTGCCTGGTCGCAGGCATCAAATGGCGAGGCTGGCAAGGCGCGCATGGCAGCCAGATCGCGCCGCAAGCGCTCGCCGATCGTCTCGCTCTCGCCGCGCAGCCTGTCGCGCTGGCGCTTCCGGCACTGCTCCTCCAGAAAGGTGTTGAACGCCTCCCATGTCGCAAACTGCGGGATCGGTACCATGAAGTTGCGCCGGGCATAGCCGACGAGACCCTCGACGTTCCCCTTGTCGTTGCCCTTGCCGGGACGGCCATAGCGATCCCGGATAAGGTAGTGGGACAGGAAGCCGCTGAACAACGTCGCGCGCTTGCGGGTGCCGTCAGGCAAAATCTTCGCCACCAGGCAACGGTCGTTGTCGTAGACGATCGATTGCGGCACGGCGCCGAAGAAAGCGAACGCATGGACATGGCCATCGACCCAGGCCTCGGCCACTGCCGCCGGATAGGCCCGCACGTAGCAGCCGTCGCTGTGCGGAAGGTCGAGCACGAAGAAATGCGCCTTCTGCTCGACACCGCCGATGACCACCATCGCCTCACCGAAATCGGCCTGCGCATGGCCGGGCGGATGCGACAGCGGCACGAACACTTCCTGGCGGCGCTGATCCCGCTCGCGCATGTAATCCTTGATGATCGTATAGCCGCCAGTGAACCCGCATTCGTCTCGAAGCCGGTCAAACACCCGCTTGGCCGTATGGCGCTGCTTGCGCGGCACTTGTCTGTCTTCGTCCAGCCAGTGATCGATCGTCGAGACAAACGCATCCAGCTTGGGCCGCCGGATCGGTGATTGTCGCTGATAGCCAGGTGGCGTCGAATAGGACAGCATCTTGGAAACGCTGTCGCGCGATATGTTGAAATGCTTTGCAGCCTGACGCCGGCTCATGCCTTCCGAGCAAGCCAGTCGAACCTTCAGATATAATTCCACGGTATAGATCCCCAGGCCCTCCTGCGCTCATTGCAGAAGAGAAATAGGTGGCCGACTTTTACGCCGCCCGAAGCGGGACAATCCCGCCGCTACCGTGGTCTAATTTTGCACCGCCGCTCTCAGAAGAGCGACGCGGCACAGCCGGAAAGAAATTCGGGCGTGATGGGCACAGCGGGAAAGCCGACCAGCAGCACGATCCCTATCGTGCCGGTGACGAGCCCGAGCAGCCCCTGCGCCCGCATGCGCTCCAGCTTCCAGAGATGCGCGATGACCATGGAGAAGAGCGGGATCGCGGCCACGAGAATGGCGGCCATTGCCGTTCCGATGCGCGGCGTCGCATAGGAAAGGCCGATCAGTTGCCCGGCGACCGTGGTCGCACCGACGATGGCGAAGGGCAGCCGGCGTGCGCCGAAACGAAGCGCGCGGCGACGCAGGGCCGCGAAGGCGAGAAGCGTGCCGCCGGCAACAAGGCTCCGTAACGTGACCGCACCCACCCAGCCGAAGGCATCGACCACGTGCAGGAGCACGAGGAACGAAAGCCCCCAGGCAATGGCGAGGAACAGATAGGCGGCGACGTCCTGCTTCTTCATGCCATCCGGTTATCCGAAGGCAATGAGGACGGCAAAGACTTTTGCGGGGGAAGATTGGGACGCCGCCATGGCCGGGTTCAATGACTGCGGCGTCGTTTGCGGCTTTGAACAGAGGGGTTTATCGCCCGTAGGTCGGAGCCGTCTCGATGATCAGTGAAGCGTGACCGTTTTCAGGTCGTCTTCGGCGGCTTTGAAAAAGGTGCTGGAACGGTTGTCGGTGAGAAGGATCGGCGTGCCATCGGCGCCGAAAAGAGCCCAGAGGTCGAGTCCCGGTTCCATGCTGGGTGCTTCGGGGAAGCAGCGCGAGACCTCGTCAGACCGCATTTTCCGGATGTAACCGACTTCACCTGCACCAAGATGTGCCAGGTCGGTTTTCGACAAATGGCTGCTGACGTGCTTCAATCCCATGAACTCTCTCCTCGTTGCCGCACGAGCCTTTCCTCGGAAAGGTCACGCGACATAAGATTATGTTTTCATGCGAGGATTGGCGAAATTCGCAACCAGGGTCGCCAGCCTTGCAGCCGGCGAGGTCACCCTTGCCGGTGGGATCACTCTGAGACCAAAATGTTAATTTTCTTTACCATACGAGCAGGTTCTGGACGAATGAGATCGACAGAAAGCAGTCCGTTGCGCAATTCGGCCCTCAGCACCTCCATGCCTTCGGCAAGCACGAACATGCGCTGGAACTGACGCGCCGCGATCCCGCGATGGAGATAGTCGCGCTCTTCCGTGTCGGTCTGGCGGCCGCGAACGACGAGTTGGTTCTCCTCAATCGTCACGTCGAGATCGTCTTCGGTAAAGCCGGCCACAGCGAGCGTGATCCGCAGGCGCTCCGGCTCTTCCGCCATCCCGCCGCGCACACGTTCGATATTATAGGGAGGATAGCCGTCATTGCCCTTGGCGACGCGTTCGAGCGTCTTCTCCATGGCGTCGAAGCCCAGCATCAGCGGACTCGTGAAAGGCGTCAGGCGGCTCATATCTCGTCCTTGCAAACCTCAAGCGACCGATGCGCGAACCCGCGAGGCGGCGTCCGCGCTGGATATCTGGATATATGGGGTGGACCTCCAATACGCGCAAGCCGCCTTGCACCTATCATCTTGCGAATCACCGCGGCCGTGCAACGACGCCTGACAGCGCTTAGGGAATCATTCTATGGAGGAGGTAGCGACAGCAGGATAAGGATATCGCCGTGAGCGCACCCGCCAAGATCATCATCGACACGGATCCCGGACAGGACGACGCGGCCGCCATCATGCTGGCGCTTGCAAGCCCGGAAGCGCTCGAGGTCGTCGGCATCACGACCGTTGCCGGCAACGTGCCGCTGAGCCTGACTGCCCGCAACGCCCGCATCATCTGCGAGCTCTCGGGCCGTCCGGACGTGAAGGTCTATGCCGGTGCTGACAAACCGCTCTCGCGCACGCTCGTAACGGCGGAGCACGTCCACGGCTCGACGGGTCTCGACGGCACCGACCTCGCCGAGCCGACCATGCCGCTGCAGGACAAGCACGCCGTAGATTTCATCATCGAGACGCTGCGCGCCGAGCCCGAGGGAACCGTGACCCTCTGCACGTTGGGCGCTCTGACGAATATGGCGCTGGCACTGCAAAAGGCGCCGGAGATCGCAGGCCGGGTCAAGGAACTGGTGATGATGGGCGGCGGCTTCTTCGAGGGTGGCAACATCACGCCGGCGGCTGAGTTCAACATCTACGTCGATCCGGAAGCCGCCGACATCGTCTTCAAGTCCGGCATGTCCATCGTCATGATGCCGCTCGACGTGACGCATAAGGTGCTGACGCTGAAAGCGCGCGTCGATCGCATCCGCGCCATCGGCCGCCCGGCGGCTGTCGCCATGGCGGAAATGCTTGATTTCTTCGAGCGCTTCGACATCGAGAAATACGGCAGCGATGGCGGCCCGCTGCACGACCCGACCGTGATCGCCTACCTTCTTCGCCCGGAGCTTTTCTCCGGTCGTGACTGCAACGTCGAGATCGAGACGACGTCGGAGCTGACGGTGGGTATGACAGTCGTGGACTGGTGGCAAGTCACCGGCCGTCCCCATAATGCGAAGGTTATGAAGGATGTCGATGCCGACGGTTTCTTTGATCTTCTGACGGAGCGGCTCGCGCGCCTGTGAGCAGGGTACAGTTAACGAAAAACCGCGCGACCCTTGAGGACGCGCGGCTCTGGACCTCTATCCTGTAGCTACCGCTTAACGCCACCAGGAACGGGGCTCGGGTTCGCTCGATGAGCCGAGGATGTAGCCGACGGCAATACCGATGGCCGTTGCGAGAACGACGACACCGGCGACGCCGGTGGGGTGTTCGCGGGCGACATCGGCTACGGCGCGGCTCTCGGCCTTTACCTGTGCCACAGCCTTCCTGGCGTAGGGCGCTGCCGCATCATAGGCCTCGGCAGCCTTCTCGCGCGTGTCGCTGTAGGCGCGGGCGCTTTGCGAGGAAACGATTTTTGTCAGGCGTGCGACTTCGTCACGAAGGGCGCTGACATCTTCACTGGAGGAATTGAAAGACATTTCGGGTTCTCCTTGTCTACCGAACGCTAAACTCCCTCGGGCAAGGATTGGTTCCGGTCAGGAAGACGCTGCCGAAACTGAGGATCTCGCGATAGCCCTCAAAGGGCTGCATCCACCGCGCTCGCAAGCGGAATGGCGGGCTGGGCGCCGGGCTTGAGGCAGGCGAGCGAGCCTGCCACGGCCGCCCGCCGCAGGGCCAACTCGAATGGCAGTCCGGCATCAAGCCCGGCTGCAAGATATCCGCAGAACGTATCGCCGGCGCCGACCGTATCGACAGGCTCGATCACGAGGCCTTCCGCCGCAAACATTTCACCCTCATGCAGGGCGATAACACCGTCCGCACCGAGCGTGACGATGACCGTCTGGCCCGTTTCGGCGCTGAGTGCGCGGATCGCCGACTGGCGCTCCTCGGGCGATAGCCGGTCTCGGCCGGCAAGGCGCTCGAACTCGGTTTCGTTGGCCACCACGATATCCGCCATGCGGCCGAGCGCTGCGGCATATTCGGTCAAAGGCGCGATGTTGATGATCGAGCGGACGCCCCGCTCGCGGGCGGCGAGAAGCGCGCCTTCGACGGCCTCGGGCGGCACCTCAAGCTGCAGCACCAGCGTATCCTGCGGTGTCATCGTTTCGATGGCGGCAAGCGCATCCGCCTCGTTGACGGTGCCGTTCGCGCTGGCAACGACAACGATCACGTTCTCGCCGTCTCCGCCGACCAGAATATGCGCGGTGCCCGTCGGCTCGCTCGCAGTTTTCACCAGCGACAGATCGGTACCCGCCTCCTTCATGAGGCCAAGGGCGGATTCGGCGAAGGCATCCCAGCCGACGGCGCCGGCCATGCGCACGGACGCGCCGGCGCGGGTTGCGGCCAGCGCCTGGTTTGCGCCCTTGCCGCCGGCTGCCGTGGTGAAACTGTTGCCCGTCACCGTTTCGCCCGGTTTGGGCAGGCGCGCCGTGGTGGCGATAAGGTCCATATTGATGGAACCGAAAACGGTGATCATGCAATGCCTCCCGAATGCGCCGCGCCGAGCGGCGTGTGTAAGCCGGACACTGCCCGACGCTCTCAGTCCTCGTCAACCACTCTCAGCTTCAGCGAACCGATGCGGCTGCCGGGGGCAGACGTTTGTCCGGGCTGCGAACTGGCCGGAACGGGTGAGGCGGGGTCCGCTGACATGACGCCTCCGCCCTCCTGCAGGTCCAGCGCCTCGATCTTCGCACCCCGGCGCTTGAGCTTGTCGGACGAGATCAGGATGTCATCGACGTCCTTCTGCGTGGTGGTGAAGTGCCCGTGCAGCTTGCGCACGCGCTCGTCCAGCCGCGAGAGGTCCTCCATCAGCCGCACGACTTCGTCCTGGATCAGATGGGCCTGCTCGCGCATGCGATGGTCGCGCAGGATCGCCTGGATGACCTGGATGGAGAGCAGCAACAGAGAGGGCGAGACGATGACGACCCGCGAACGGTGCGCCTTCTGCACGATGCTCTCGAAATGCTCATGGATGTCGGCGAAGATCGACTCGGACGGCACGAACAGGAAGGCCGTATCCTGCGTCTCGCCCGGGATCAGATATTTCCCGGCGATGTCCTTGATATGCACCTCGATGTCGCGCCGGAAGAGGAGCGATGCCTGCCGCTTCAGCTCCGGCGTTTGTGCCGCCCGCATGGCGTTCCACGCCTCCAGCGGAAACTTCGCATCGATCGCCAGTCCCGGCTGGCCGTTTGGCATGCGGATGATGCAGTCCGGCCGCGAGGCGTTGGACAGCGTTGCCTGGAACGTGTAGGCGCCCTGCGGCAGGCCATCGGCGATGATCGTTTCCATGCGTCCCTGACCGAAGGCGCCGCGGGTCTGCTTGTTGGCAAGAATCTGTTGCAGCCCGGCCATGTCCTTGGCAAGCGACTGAATGTTCGTCTGGGCCGTGTCGATCACGGCCAGCCGCTCCTGCAGCGTCCGCAGGTTTTCATGCGTCTGCCGCGTCTGCTCGGTGATCGATGCGCCGATGCGCTGCGTCATGCCGTCGATCCGCTGGTTGATCGACTGGTTCAGCTCGTATTGCCGCGTCCCGAAGATATCGGCAATAGCGGCGATCCGGCCCTGCATCTCGGTCTGCGACTGGATCAGCGCGGCCATCTGCTCCTGCGCCGTGTCGGCTTTGGCAGCGCCTCGGCGACGAAAGGCTGCGAGGATGGCGAGAGCGACGAGAACCACGGCGCCGACCAGAAGCCACGCGAGAACGGACGCGGAAAGGCCGGTCGCGTTGGCGGCTGCGAGCACGATATCGGTAAGCGAGAAAGCGTTCATGGCCGGACTGTACCGAAATTTATAGCCAAGACCAGATCAAATCGTGAACATCATCTTGATCGGTGTCAATTTCCGCGTGAAAATCAGCGCAAATTCTGTCTGCCCGAATTCCATCGCCAGAAAAGATCGGCTATCACGACGCCATGACGATCAAGCCTCTTATCATCCTGCCCGATCCCCTGCTTCGCCAGATCTCCGCGCCCGTCGAGCGTGTCGATGACGACGTGCGCCGGGTCGCCGACGACATGCTGGAGACCATGTACGACGCGCCGGGCATCGGACTGGCAGCGATCCAGATCGGCCTTCCCCGCCGCTTGCTGGTGATCGACCTTGCCAAGGAGGGTGACGACCCGGCGCCTCAGGTCTTCATCAATCCGGAAATTCTGACATCGACGGACGAGCATTCGGTCTACGAGGAAGGCTGCCTGTCGATCCCCGATTATTACGCCGAGGTCGAGCGACCCGCCGGCATCACCCTGCGCTATCTCGACCGCGAGGGCCGCCAGCAGGAAATTGCGGCGGATGGCCTGCTCGCCACGTGTCTTCAGCACGAGATCGACCACTTGAATGGTGTGCTGTTCATCGACCATATCTCCAAGCTGAAGCGCGAAATGGTCGTCCGAAAATTCACCAAGGCCGCCAAGACCCGCGGTTCGAAGGCGATCTGATCGCGGCGGGCCGCCGTCGATGACGGACCCGGCCGCGCTATCGAGGGAGGCCGTCATGCCGCTGCGTATTATTTTCATGGGAACGCCGGAGTTCTCGGTGCCGACGCTTGCCGCGCTGGCGCAAGCCGGCCACAAAATCGTTGCCGTCTACACCCAGCCCCCGCGCCCCGGCGGCCGGCGCGGTCTCGACCTGCAGAAATCTCCCGTGCATCAGGCAGCGGAACTGCTCGGCATCGAGGTCCGCACACCGCAGAACTTCAAGGCCGATGAGGACCGCGAAGCGTTTCGCGCGCTGGATGCCGACGTGGCCGTGGTCGTTGCTTATGGCCTGCTCCTGCCGGAGGCCATCCTGTCGGGCACGCGCCTTGGCTGTTACAATGGCCATGCCTCCCTGCTGCCGCGCTGGCGCGGTGCGGCCCCCATCCAGCGGGCGATCATGGCGGGCGACCGGGAAACCGGGATGATGGTCATGAAGATGGAAAAGGGGCTCGATACCGGCCCCGTGGCCCTGACGAGCCTCGTCACTATCGGCCCCGACATGACGGCGGGCGAACTGCACGACAAGCTCATGGTGCGCGGCGCAGCCCTGATGCGCGAAGCGATGGAGAAGCTCGAGGGGGACGATCTGCCCCTGACCCCGCAGCGCGAGGACGGCGTCCTCTACGCCGCCAAGATCGCCAAAGGCGAAACCCATATCGATTTTTCCAAGCCGGCGCAGGAGGTCCACGATCACATTCGCGGCCTCTCGCCATTTCCGGGTGCCTGGTTCGAACTCGACATCGCCGGCAGGCGCGAGCGTGTCAAAGTGCTTGCCTCCACCATCGAGACGGCCGGCGGCGAGACGGGCACGGCGCTCTTCGACGATCTGACGATCGCCTGCGGGGATGGCTCCATCCGCCTCACACGGTTGCAAAAGGCAGGCGGCAAGGTTCTGCCTGCCGACGAGTTCCGGCGCGGCACACCGGTTCCCGCCGGCACGAGGCTGTTCTGAAATGCCGCGCTTCCGGCTTCTGGTGGAATATGACGGAACCTCCTATGTCGGCTGGCAGCGCCAGGACAATGGCCGCTCCGTGCAGGGCGCCATCGAAGCCGCGATCCTGCGCCTTACGGGCGAGACGGTCTCGGTCCGCGGCGCGGGACGCACCGACTCAGGCGTTCACGCCCGCGGGCAGGTGGCGCATACCGATCTCACCCGCGACTGGCCGGCGGAAACGCTGCGCAATGCGCTGAACGCCCATCTCGGCCAGCATGGCGAGCGTGTCGCGATTCTCGACGCCGAACCCGTGCCGGAGACATTCGACGCCCGCTTCTCGGCCCTTCGCCGGCACTATCTCTACCGCATCATCTGCCGCCGCTCGCCCTTAGCACTGGAAGCCAAACGCGCCTGGTGGGTGGTAAAGGAGCTCGATGCGGGGCTGATGCACGCGGCGGCCCAGACGCTGGTCGGCCGGCATGACTTTACCACGTTCCGCTCCGTCCACTGCCAGGCCAACAGCCCTGTTCGCACGCTCGACCGGCTGGATGTGACACGGGACGGCGATGTGATCGAGATCCGTGCGACGGCCCAGAGTTTCCTCCACAACCAGATCCGCTCGCTGGCGGGAACGCTGAAGATGGTGGGTGAGGGGAAGTGGCCGGTGGAACGGGTGCGTGCCGCACTCGAGGCCTGTGATCGCAAGGCCTGTGGCCCGGTCGCTCCGCCGGATGGGCTTTATTTCATGCAGGTGGACTACTGACGGGCGCTATGCCGGCAGAAGCCCGAAGCTGCGCTGCAGCGCCTCGCCGATCATCAGCGACGGCAGGATGAACAGCGCAGAGAGCGTTGCGGCCAGCAGCGTCTGGTCGCCGCCCGTGATCACTTTCAGCACCCGGAAGATCGCAATGACGATGGCGATGAGCGCGACCAGCGAAAGCGTACCCGTCAGACCTTCGCTGCCGGGAACGACCAGCCGGATGGCGGCCGGAAACGCCATGCCGTAGAAGGTCGGGATCGACAGCCAGTTGGTGACGACGATGATGGCACCCAGCGCCTGCCCGTAGCCGAGCGGTCGGGCAAGCATGACGATCAGCAGGATCGGCAGGATCCACGTCGCGACATCCACGATGAAGAGCTTGGCGATGAAGGCGAGGCCCGCCGTCGAGCCATCGGGCATGTTGGCAAGGTAGAACATGCGCCACGCCGACCAGCTGACGGCCATGGCCGGCAGGCACCAGAGAATGGCGGCAAAGGAGCGCCAGACCCCGGAGGCGCTGAGATCCAGCCAGTCGAAGCCTTCCGGCTTGCCCAGCACCAGCATCCAGACGCCCTTGAGGTAGATACCGATCTCGTCAAGCTGCGGCATCGTCGAACCAGCGTTCGAGAAAGGCGAGATAGATGCCGGTCAGCGTTTCCAGGTCGGCAACGGAGACGCGCTCGTTCACCATGTGCATCGTCTGGCCGACGAGTCCGAACTCCACCACCGGGCAATGATCCTTGATGAAGCGGGCATCCGAGGTGCCGCCCGTGGTCGAAAGCGCCGGCTGGCGCCCGGTCACGGCCTCGATGGCGGAGGAGAGCGACGAGATGAGCTGGTTGCTGCGGGTCAGGAAGACGTGGCTCGGCCGCTCGTTCCACACGAGATCGTAGCGAACGGGATCGCGACCCGGCCGGAGCGGGCCGTTCGCGGCGGCCCGGTCGAGCCGCGCGATGATCTCCCCCTTCAGGCTGTCGGCATCCCACGTATCGTTGAAGCGGATGTTGAAGCGGAAGGTCGCGCGTGCCGGGATGACGTTGACGGCGGGATTGCCGACGTCGAGGCTGGTCACCTCGAGGTTCGACGGCTGAAAGTTCTCCGTACCCGCGTCGAAGGGCGGATCCATGAGGGCGGTCGCAAGCTGCAAAGCTCCGCGCACCGGGCTGTCCGCCAGATGCGGATAGGCGGCATGGCCCTGCACGCCGTGGACCATGATGGTGCCCGACAACGAGCCGCGCCGGCCGATCTTGATCATGTCGCCGAGCCGGTCGGGATTGGTCGGCTCGCCGACGATGCAAGCGTCCCAGCGCTCGCCGCGGGCCTTCGCCCAGTCGAGCAGCTTGGTGGTGCCATTGATGGCGGGGCCTTCCTCATCCCCCGTGATCAGCAGGGAGATGGCCCCTTTGGGCGCTCCATGTCGATCGACGTAACGGGCGACGGCCGCGATGAAGCAGGCGATGCCCCCCTTCATGTCGACGGCGCCGCGGCCGTACATCATGCCATTCTCGATAGCGGCGGAAAAAGGCGCATGCGTCCACGCCGCCTCATCGCCGACAGGCACGACGTCGGTGTGTCCGGCAAACAGCAGGTGCGGACCGGCGGGATGATCGCCAGAATGGTCGCTTGAACTGCCGAGCCGGGCGTAGAGGTTCTCGATATCCGGCGTCCCCTCTTCCTGTGCGAGCACACGGTCCACTGCAAAGCCGAGCGGCGCCAGCATGGCATCCAGCACCCCGAGCGCACCGCCTTCGGCAGGCGTCACGGATGGGCAGCGGATGAGGGCGGCCAGATTGGCCACCGGGTCACTTGAAGAAGGCGCGGAAGCGGAATGAGCGGAGGACGCGGGATCGGCAAGGGACATGATGGCAGCCTGTTGATTCCGCAAAGATGTAGCCGATCGCATCCCAGCTGTCACGGCAGTTCGCATCCGCAGCAACGGATTGCACGAGAGGATAAGATAGGGTATCCCCCTATGCTATGTCACATATGTCGAAGAACAAGACGAAGCTGATCGCCCGCGTCCGCCGCCTCAAGGGGCAGTTGGAGGCGATCGAGCGCGCGCTGGACGCGGATGAGCCCTGCGGCGCCGTTCTCAATCAGGTCGCCTCCGTTCGCGGTGCGGTCACCGGACTGACGGCCGAGTTGATCGAGGATCACATCCGTAACCATGTGGCCGACCCCGATACCGATGACGATCCCGAGCGGGCGAGGGGTGCCGCAGATCTGATCGAGGTGATGAGGACCTATCTGAAATGACCGGGAACCGCCTTTCGAGCCCGCACGACCATGTCTTCCTTGGCCGCGACCACGCGCGCAACGAGCGTCGTACATGGATCGTCATTGCGCTGACCGCCGCCATGATGGTCGCGGAAATCGTTGCCGGCACCGCCTTCGGATCCATGGCGCTGGTCGCGGATGGCTGGCACATGTCCACGCACGCGGCCGCGATGCTCATCACGGCCCTTGCCTATGTCTATGCCCGCCGCAACGCCCGCAATCCGCGCTTCACCTTCGGCACAGGCAAGCTTGGCGATCTCGCAGGCTTTGCCAGCGCCATCGTTCTGGCCCTCGTCGCTTTGTTCATCGCCTAGGAAAGCGCGCTGCGGCTGTGGTCGCCGGTGTCGATCGACTTTCATCAGGCGATCGCCGTCGCAGCCCTTGGCCTTGCCGTCAATCTCCTCTGCGCCTGGCTGCTCGGCGGCGATCATCACCACGGACACGGCGGTCATAGCCATAGCGAGCACAGTCAAGGTGGGCATCACCATGACCACACCCATGGTCACGATCACCCCCACTACGATCATCATTCGCAGGCCCCGCACCACACGGATAACAATCTGCGCGGCGCCTATCTTCATGTGCTCGCCGATGCCCTCACTTCGGTCCTGGCGATTGCCGCGCTGGTTCTCGGCAGCCTTTACGGCTGGCTCTGGCTCGATCCCGCCATCGGCATCGTCGGTGCGCTCGTCATCGCCCGCTGGTCGTTCGGCCTCCTGCGCGACAGTGGCGCGGTTCTGCTCGACTACGGTCCCGCAGGCGAAGATCTGCCGGACGAAATCCGCCACGCCGTCGAGGATGGCGATGTCAGGATCACCGACCTGCACGTCTGGCAACTCGGCCCCGGCCATCACGGCGCCATCGTCGCGCTGACAGCAGCAAGCCCGAAACCTCCGGCCTTCTACCGCGAGAAACTTGCGCATATCGCCGAGCTTTCGCATGTGACGATCGAGGTCGAGGCGGCAGGAACCGAAGCGGCTTGAGCGTATGGAGGATGACGCTGGACCTGCGCGTACCCTCCTCTAGCTAGTAGGTCAGAATGCACCCAAAACGATCCATATCGACAGGATGGGAACAGACCATGCGCTACAACCAGCTTGGCAATACCGGCCTCTTCGTCTCCGAACTCTGCCTGGGAACGATGACCTTCGGCTCGCCGGACGATCCGCGATGGGGACCGATCGCGGATGTCGACCAGGACGCGGCCGACCGCATCGTCGAGCGCTCGCTCGCTGCCGGCATCAATTTCATCGACACCGCCGATGTCTATTCCTTCGGCCAGTCCGAGCGACTGTTGGGACAGGCGCTGAAGAACAATGCAGTCGCCCGCAAGGACGTGATCATCGCCACCAAGGTCTATGGCGTGATGAGCGACAAGCCCAACGACCGCGGCGCCTCCCGTGGCCATGTCATGGACTCGGTCGAGGCGAGCCTTGAGCGTCTGCAGACGGACCATATCGATCTCTACCAGATCCACGCCACCGATCCCGTCACGCCAATCGACGAGACCCTGCGCGCGCTGGACGATCTCGTCTCCCGCGGGCTCGTGCGGTACATCGGCGTCTCCAACTGGCAGGCCTGGCGGATCGCCAAGGCCCTCGGCATCTCCGAACGCAAGGGCTACGCCCGTTTCGACAGTCTTCAGGCCTATTATTCGATTGCCGGGCGCGATCTGGAGCGCGAGCTTGCTCCCTTGCTGCTGGAAGAAAAGCTCGGCCTCATGGTCTGGTCGCCGCTGGCCGGCGGGCTCCTGTCGGGCAAGTACGGTCCCGGTGCACCCGGAAACGGCGAGGGCCGCCGCGCCACCTTCGACTTTCCGCCCGTCGATAAGGACCGCGCATGGGCCTGCGTCGCCGCGATGCGCGAGGTCGGTGAAAAGCATGGTGTCAGCGTCGCCGAGATCGCGCTCGCCTATATCCTCGCCAAGCCCTTCGTCAGCACCGTCATCATTGGCGCCAAGCGGTTGGAACAGCTGGAGCAGAACCTGAAGGCTACCGAGGTTCGACTGGATGCCGAGGATCTCGACCGTCTCGACACGGTCAGCGCACTCGCTCCGGAATATCCCGGCTGGATGCTGGAGCGGCAGGCTGCCAACCGGCGTCCCGAGCCTTTCAAACGTTAGATATCGCTACATCAACGGAGCGTCATCAGGGCAGATGCTCCGTTGCGCCCATTGCTTGTGAGTGTGTGAAAGGTTACCCTCTCGACCACGTCAAATGTTCTGTTTCCCGAGAGTATACCGTTGCCCGATCTGGCCGCCGAATCCGTCGATATCGTCTCCAGGATCGATGCCGTACCGAAAGTTCTCGATGTCGTCTGCCGCGTCACCGGCATGGGCTTTGCAGCCGTCGCCCGCGTCACGGAAAGCCGGTGGATCGCCTGCGGCGTCCTCGACAAAATCGACTTCGGCCTCACGCCCGGCAGTGAACTCGCCATCGAGACAACCATCTGCAACGAGATCCGCGATCATCGCGAGGTCGTTATCATCGAAAATGTGGCCGAAGACCCGAATTTCCGCACGCATCATACACCCGCGCAATATGGCTTCCAGAGCTACATCTCCGCTCCGATCGTTCTCTCCGATGGCTCCTTCTTCGGCACGCTCTGCGCCATCGATCCCGCGCCCAACAAGATCGATACGCCCGCTATCATCGAGATGTTCCGGTTGTTTGCCGAGCTGATCGGCTTCCATGTCGATGCGCATCGCCAGATGGAGCAAGACCGCCATGCCAGCGAGCTACGTGAGCAGTTCATAGCCGTTCTCGGCCACGACCTGCGCAATCCCCTGGCCTCGATCGACGCGGGCACGCGCATGCTGGCCCGCACCGACCTCAGCGACAAGTCGAAGACCGTGGTGGAGCTCATGCGTGCCAGCGTCGTGCGCATGTCGGGCCTCATCGACAATGTCCTGGATTTTGCGCGCGGGCGTTTGGGTGGCGGGCTGGCCGTGGAGCAAGCCGAGCGCGTGCCGCTTCGCCCGGTGCTGGAGCATGTCGTTGCCGAGCTCAGCATCGCCAATCCCGGCCGGTCGATCGAGACCGATTTCAGCGATTGCCTTGTGCGCTGCGACGAAGGCCGCATGGGCCAACTCGTTTCAAACCTCGTGGCAAATGCCCTGACGCACGGCAACGCCGACAGCCCGATCCGGGTGAGGACGGCAGAGCTCGGACGCGAGTTCATCGTCAGCGTCACCAATTCGGGGAAACCGATCCCGAAGGCCGTTCAGCGCGACCTGTTCAAGCCCTTCGTGCGGGCCACGGTCGAGCATGGCCGCGAAGGACTAGGCCTCGGGCTCTATATCGCCTCGGAGATCGTCAAGGCGCATGGCGGCACGATCGATGTCACGTCGGACGAAGCGGAAACCTGCTTTACCTGCCGGATCCCGCTTCGCTGAAGCGCTTGATGCGCGGTAACCTCAGTCGCGCAGCAGCTCGTTGATCCCCGTCTTCGAGCGGGTCTTCTCATCCACACGCTTGACGATCACGGCGCAATAGAGCGCCGGTGCCGGCTGGCCGTTGCCCATCACCTTGTCGGATGCCAGCGCGCCCGCGACCACGACAGAGTAAGGGGGAACTTCGCCATAGGTGATCTCGCCGGTGGCGCGATCGACGATCCGGGTGGACTTGCCGATGAAGACACCCATGCCGAGCACGGAGCCTTCCCGGATGATGCAGCCTTCCACGACTTCCGAACGCGCGCCGATGAAGCAGTTGTCCTCGATGATCGTCGGGCCGGCCTGCATGGGTTCCAGCACGCCGCCGATGCCGACGCCGCCTGACAGGTGCACATGGGCGCCGATCTGGGCGCAGGAGCCGACGGTGGCCCAGGTATCGACCATAGTGCCTTCGCCGACATAGGCGCCAAGGTTGACGAAGGACGGCATCAGGATGGCGTTCGGCGCGATGTAGGCCGAGCGGCGCACGACGCAGTTCGGCACGGCACGGAAGCCGGCATTCTCGAATTCGTTCGCGCTCCAGCCGTCGAACTTGGAGGGCACCTTGTCCCACCAGGTCGACCCACCCGGGCCGCCCTTGACGATTTCCATCGGGTTGAGACGGAAGGAGAGGAGAACCGCCTTCTTGAGCCACTGGTTGACCGTCCAGTTGCCGTCCGATGCGCGCTCCGCCACGCGGACCTTGCCGCTGTCCAGCAGTTTCAGCGCCGTTTCAACAGCGTCGCGCACCTCGCCCTTCGTGCCGGTCGTCACCGCGTCGCGGTTGTCGAAGGCGGTCTCGATCGTGGAAGCGAGAAAGGCAAGATCGTGGGAGGTCATCGCAAATCCTAAAAATCCGGGCTGATTTCCAACGCTGTAGAGCATGATGCCCGAGATTTGAAGCGTTTTTCGGTTGCGGCGCACCGGGAGGCACGGTCTATGTCTCGGGAACGTAAGTGATGAGATTCGCCGGCCGTTGCAGCGGCGGGCGCTGGAGACGAGACCCGATGACACGGATGAAGAAGCGGAATTTGCGGCGCAAGGACGGGGTCTGGGATCCGCTTGCAGACAGCGCGCAGGCACGGACCCGTGCCGCCAGTGTCGAAAAGACCCCGCAATCGCTCTCGCCGTCCTATCGTCTGGCCTATGCCGACGAAGACTTTCTCTGCCGCGAGGAACTGCGGCCGATCCGCCTGCAGCTCGAACTGCTGAAGACCGAGATGGCGCTGGCCGAGCGCGGCATCACCTCCACCGTCGTCATGTTCGGCGGCGCCCGCATTCCCGAGCCGGGCAAGGACGCCTGGGCCGCGAAAAACGAGACGCAGCGCGAAAACCTGACGGCAGCCTCCGTCTATTACGACGAGGCCCGCAAATTCGCGCGGCTCTGCTCGGAGCATTCGGCGCAGTCCGACTACAAAGAATTCATCGTCGTCACGGGCGGTGGGCCGGGTGTCATGGAGGCGGGCAATCGCGGCGCGGCCGATGTCGGCGCGCCGTCGATCGGGCTTAACATCGTGTTGCCGCACGAGCAGGCGCCCAATCCTTACGTTACGCCGGACCTCAGCTTCAACTTCCACTATTTTGCGATCCGCAAGATGCACTTCCTCGTGCGCGCCAAGGCCGTCACGGTCTTTCCCGGCGGCTTCGGCACGCTGGACGAATTGTTCGAGACGATCACGCTGATGCAAACGGGGCGCATGGCGCTGGTGCCGCTCATCCTGTTCGGCGAAAAATTCTGGCGCTCCATTGTCGATTTCGACGCTCTCGCCGCCTTCGGCACCATCGCGCCTGATGATGTCGATCTGATCCAGTTCGTCGATACCGCTGACGAGGCCTGGGACATCATCGCCCGCTTTTACGGTAGCGTCGATCCCGCCTCCCTGCCGCTCGCGTCGGGTGAGCGTTGAGACGTCCTTTCGCCCGGAAGCGGTAGGCAACAAGTTGGTCCGGCCTGCGTTCTCCTCGGTCACGAAGAGGAGACTGAAGCCATGACCAACAAGACCCTTGCCGATCTCGCAGAAAAGATGCGCGAGATCGATATCTGCATGCTCTCGACGCACACCGATGGCGGCGCGATTGCCGGCCGTCCGATGAGCAACAACCGCGACGTCGATTACGACGGCAGCTCCTACTACTTCACGCTCGACGATACCCGCATGGTGGACGACATCAAAGCCGACCCCAAGGTCGCTCTCGCTTTTCAGGGTGCCAAGGCCTTTCTGGTGGCCGTCGAAGGCAGGGCCGACCTCATCCGTGACAAGGCCGCCTTCAGGGAACACTGGTCCGCCGATATCGACAAGTGGTTTGCCGACGGCATCGACACCGAAGGTCTCGTGATGATCAAGGTCGTTGCCGAGCGCGCGCACTATTGGGACGGCGAGGACGAAGGCGAAGTCACGCTGAAAGCGTGAAGAGCAAGGTCCTGTCGAAACGAAAAAATGCCCCGTCTCCGGGGCATTTCCATGTGACGTGCAGACGTCGTTTCCGGGATCAGATCTTCCGGGTCAGATCGGCCGCATCGATGAAGCCATCGCCGTTCGCGTCCCGCTTCTGGAAGCGTTCGCCGGCAGCTGCCGTAACCTCGGCCAGCGAGAGCGAGCCGTTCTTGTCGGTATCGGCCTGCTTGAGAAGGCGCGGACCCATCGCGGGGATCATGGTCGGGCGCAGTTCCTGAAGCTTGGCGCGAGCTTCCTGACGCTCGGGACCCTTGTCCGCCTTGCGCATCTCGGCACGCGCTGCCTTGAATGCCTCGCGCTTGGCCTTGACTTCGTCCGGCGTTACCTGCCCGTTCTCGTCTGCGTCGAAGGCTGCGAAAGCGCGCGATGCCGCGGCATCGGCCTCGACGCGCGAAACCTTGCCGTCCTTGTCCGTATCCAGCTGCTTGATCATCCACTCGGCGCGCTGCTCGCGCGTCGGGCCGTTGTGCTTGGCAGCGAAGGACGGTGTTGCCAAGGCCGAGGCGGCGATGGCGACGGCGGAAAGGCCGAGGATGAGGGTTTTCTTGGTCATAAGTCGTCCTTGTCTAGAAGCATGCGCCATCGTCCCGAAAGGCAGGATGTGGCCGCGTGCTGAGCTTGGGGGATGCGGTGCCGCTTTATCGCAGGGCTGACCGCAGCATGTTCGTCCCTGGGCATAAAGATAGAGGAGACGCCGCCAGGCACCAGTTAAACTTCGGTAATAAAGGCTGGGCGCTGGCTTAAGCGGAGCGCACGAGCCGCTGCAGGAAGCCGGCAAGGTCTTCCGTCACGAAGTCGATATCCGCGTTTCCGTCTTCGCTCTGTTCCCATGCCTCCGCGAATTCGTACTCGAAATTCTGAGGCACCAGCAGAACAGTCTTCATGCCGAGCGCCTTGGGCACCGTCAGGTTGCGCGGCAGGTCCTCGAACATGGCGGCATGGCGGGTATCGACGCGATTGAGGCTCGCGAACTTGTCATAGGTCGCACCCGCCGGCTTTGGTACGTAGTCGGCCGCGACGATGTCGAAGATATCATCGAAATGATCGAGAATGCCGAGCGCTTGCGCCGCCATCTGCGCATGCACCACTGTGCCATTGGTAAAAATGAACTTGCGACCCGGCAACGCCTTGATCGCATCGCCCAACGCTGGATCGGGCGGGATGACGTTGTAGTCGATCGCATGCGCCTTCTGGAGGAATTCGTTTGGGTCGATACCGTGATTGACCATCAGGCCCTTCAGCGTCGTGCCGTGGTCGCGGTAATACTGCTTCTGCAGCAGCTTGGCTTCGACGGGCTCCATCTGCAGCAGGTCGGCCACGAAGGCCGTCATGTTGCGGTCGATCTGCGAGAACAGGTTGACGCGATGCGGGTAGAGCGTGTTGTCCATGTCGAACACCCATTCGGTGACATGGGCGAAATCGTCGATGGTCGGCAGTCGGTCGATGGAGGTCATGAGGGTCTGTTCCAAGAATGCGAAGTCGGACGCCAGAGAAGAGCGGCGGGGAAAGATGCTAGGTAAGCTGACAAACTATAAGTGCGCTGCGATAAGGGAACAGCCATGAGAACCATATTCGTCGTTACGCATCCAGAATCCGCGCACCATGTCGAAAAGCGCGTCGGCGGATGGTTCGATACCGGTTTGACGAAACGGGGGCAGGCGCAGGCTGGTGCCATCGCGCAGGCGCTCCTCGCGCGGATCGGCAACCGGCCGGTCGAGATCGTCAGTTCCGATCTGCTGCGCGCGTCTGAGACGGCCGATACGATCGCCGATCTGTTCCGAACGGGGATCACCGTCAACCGGGACCTGCGGGAAATCAGCTATGGTGCAGCCGAAGGGCGGCCGCAGGAATGGCTCGACCTCAGGCACGAATCGATTCCGGACGATGACCGCCTCGACTATCGCAACAGCCTGACCGGCGGCGAGACCCGACGGGAACTGGCGACCCGGATCTATGGGGCGATGGATGCAATCATGGCCCGCCCCTGCGACTGCCAGATCGTCGTCACCCACGGCTTCGCCTCGACCTTCGTCGTGGCGAAGTGGATCGGCATGCCGATTCACGCGGCAGGCTGGGTCGCCTTCAAGGTTGCGTCGGGCAGCATCACCCATCTCGAGCAGGATGACCTGTGGCAGAGCCGGGCGGTCGTGTCGCTCGGCGATGTCGACCACCTCGCTACCGGTGCGGACTGACCGCTTACGGAACGATCAGCGTTCCCGCACCGTGCTCCGTGAAGATCTCGAGCAGCACCGAATGGGCCGTCTTGCCGTTGAGGATGACGACGCCCTGAACGCCGGCCTTGATGGCCTCGATGCAGGTTTCGACCTTGGGAATCATGCCGCCGGAAATCGTACCGTCTGCAATCAGCGCCAGGGCTTCCGCGACGGAGAGTTCCTTGATGAGTTCCTTGTTCTTGTCGAGCACGCCGGGAACGTCGGTGAGGAACAGGAGGCGCGTGGCATTGAGCGCGCCAGCAATGGCGCCTGCGAAGGTATCGGCATTGATGTTGTAGGTCGCGCCGTCGCGGCCGGGGGCGACCGGTGCGATGACGGGAATCATTTCCGACTTCGCCAGGAGATCGAGAAGCGTGCGATCCACCTCGATCACCTCGCCGACGAAGCCGAGGTCGAGCACGCGCTCGATATTGCTGTCGGGATCGATAACGGTTTTGCGGGCCTTTTCGGCAAAGACCATGTTGCCGTCCTTGCCGCAAAGGCCGATCGCCCATTCGCCGGTCTGGTTGATGAGCGCCACGATCTCCTTGTTGATCGAGCCGGCCAGAACCATCTCGACGATCTCGACGGTCTTCGCGTCGGTGACGCGCAGGCCGCCCTCGAATTTCGATTCGATGCCCATCTTGGTCAGCATCGCGCCGATCTGCGGGCCGCCGCCGTGCACGACGATCGGGTTGACGCCGGACTGCTTGAGGAGCGCGATATCGGCGGCGAACGCCTTGCCAAGCTCCGGATCGCCCATGGCATGCCCGCCATATTTTACGACGATCGTCTTGTTCTCGTAACGCTGCATATAGGGCAGGGCCTGCGCGAGAAGACGGGCCTGGATTTCGCTTTCGGATGGGGACATGTCGGAAACCTTCGGGATCGATGCGGATGCTGTTTAGCGCAAGTTTTTTCTCGGGGGAATGATCGGAAGGGAATATAACGGCATGATGACAGCTGGAAATGACAGCGCTTCGCGCCGCCTTCGGCCGAACATGAGGCTTGCGGCGTAAAAGCCGTGGAAAATGCGCCGAACCATGCGTATGATCTCGTCCATCATCCGCTTGGCATGGCCGCGGTTCTAGGCGAGCACATTGACATCATGACGACAGAAAACGCGAAGAGTGGCGATTCCCGCCTCGATCAGGTTATTGCCGGAGAATACGTCCTCGGCGTTCTCTCCCCGGAAGACCGACAGAAGGTCGAGGCGCGCATGACGCTCGACCGCAACTTCGCAGCCATGGTCGATCACTGGCGCAGCAACATGCTCACCGTTGACCAGACGCCGCGACCCACCCGCCGTGCTCCGCGCCGTGCATCTCCCTTCGCCGAGCCGATGGTTGCGCGGGCGCGTCCGCAGCGCGAACGCGTGCCGGTGTTCAACGTCGCCATCTGGAACTCCGCTGCCTTCTGGCGCGGCGTTGCCTGCATCGCGACCATCGGCCTCCTCGCAATGGGCATCTCCCAGTCCGGCCTCCTCAAAGCCTCGCCGACGCGTGGCCTGACGACCAGCCTTAATCTCGCCGGGTCTGATCTGGCGCTGACGGCACGTTACGATAACGACAGCGGTCGTCTCCGGATCGCCCCCGTCGCAGCCGCTGCCAGCGCACCGGGCGTGGCGGATGCGAAGTCGCTCGAAGTCTGGCTGACGCCGGAGGGTGCCGCCCCCGTGTCGCTCGGCGTCGTCAACGCAAGCAGCCATGGCGAGATCGTCGTGCCCAAGGCGGTGCGGACCCGCCTGCGCGAAGGCGCTCCGATCACGGTCAGCCTCGAGCCGGCAGGCGGTTCGCCGACCGGCGCCCCGACGGGCAAAATCCTCAGCAGCGGCATCGCCGGTCGTTGATCTGGTATATCCGAGTGCCGCAATGCTCACGGGGGTTTGATCGGTGGGCTTCTTTCTGAACGGACCGGACAGGCGTAAGACACCGGCGCGGGCTCCATATCGCCCGCAAGGAGGTCCCATGCTCAGCCGCCGCTTCTTTCTCCTGACCGGCACGGCCGGTCTTGCCGCTTTTGCTTTGAAAAACCAGATTGCCCCCTTCGCCGCTGCCGAAACATTCGCGGTGACGAAGACGGATGCCGAATGGAAGGCGATGCTCGGCGACGAGCAATACCGGATCCTGCGGCACGAAGACACCGAGCGCCCGTTTACGAGCGCGCTTAACGAGGAGAAGCGCAAGGGCACCTTCCAGTGCGCCGGCTGCGCCCGTCCGGTCTATTCCTCGGAAATGAAATTCGATAGCGGTACGGGCTGGCCGAGCTTCTGGCAGGCGCTGCCCGATTCCGTGGAGACGCGCACCGATACGTCGTTCCTGATGGTGCGGACAGAATGTCATTGCAGCCGTTGCGGCGGTCATCTCGGGCACATCTTCGACGACGGCCCGAAGCCGACCGGCAAGCGTCACTGCATCAACGGCCTGTCGATGACCTTCGTGCCGGGTGCGGCACCCGCCTGATAACCGATGGCAAAGCCTGAGGCGCGGCAGGCCGCCGCGCCCGTGTGTTCGAATAATCTCAGTTCCGGATCGCGGTGAGGATCGCCGAACGCAGTTCTTCGATGCCTTCGCCCTTTTCGGACGATGTCGCAACGATCTCCGGGAAGGCGGCCGGGCGCTTGCGGATCTTTTCCAGCGTCTCCGCCATCAGATGCGGTACGGCGCCCGCCTTGATCTTGTCCGTCTTCGTCAGCACCACCTGATAGGATACGGCGGCTTTGTCGAGCAGCGACAGCACGTCGTCATCGTTTGGCTTGATGCCGTGGCGGCTGTCGATCAGCACATAGACCCGCTTCAGCGTGGCGCGGCCGCGCAGATAGTCGAACACCAGCTTCGTCCAGGCATCCACATGCGCCTTCGGCGCCTGCGCATAGCCGTAGCCCGGCATGTCGATCAGCGCCATCGGCGGCAGGTCGCCGGCAGCACCCGAATAGCCGTCCGGCACGAAATAGTTGAGCTCCTGCGTCCGCCCGGGCGTGTTGGACGTGCGCGCCAGCCCCTTCTGTCCCACGAGCGCATTGATCAGCGACGACTTGCCGACGTTCGAGCGTCCGGCGAAGGCGATCTCCGTCGGCCCTTCGGGCGGCAGGAACTCCATGGAGGGAACGCCGCGAATGAAGATCCAGGGATTGCCGAACATCGGCTTTTCGTCGTTCAGGGCGGTGTCGGTCATCGGCAGGTCCCTCAGGGGCTGAAAAAGAAAACCCCGGGCTTGCGGCCCGGGGCGGGAAGGTCGGTCGCTATTCCGCGGGCTTCGGTTTTCGCGAGAACAGGCCCTTGATATTGTCGAACAGCTCAACCTTGACGCCATGGCGCTTCATGATGAAGGCCTGCTGGATCACAGAAAGCGTGTTGTTCCAGGCCCAGTAGATCACGAGACCGGCCGGGAAGCTCGACAGCATGAAGGTGAACACCACCGGCATCCAGGTGAAGAGCATCGCCTGTGTCGGATCGGGCGGGGTCGGGTTCATGCGCATCTGCAGGAACATGGTGACACCCATGATCAGCGGCCAGACGCCGATCATCAGAGCGTGCGGAACGGCGAAGGGCAGGAGGCCGAACAGGTTGAACAGCGAGGTCGGGTCCGGCGCGGACAGGTCCTGGATCCAGCCGAAGAACGGCGCATGCCGCATTTCGATGGTGACGTAGATGACCTTGTAGAGCGCGAAGAACACCGGGATCTGCAGGAGGATCGGCCAGCAACCCGCGATCGGGTTGATCTTCTCTTCCTTGTACAGCGCCATCATGGCCTGCTGCATGCCCATCCGGTCGTCGCCGAATTTCTTCTTCATCTCCTCCATCTTCGGCTGGATCTTCTTCATGTTCGCCATGGAGGCGTACTGCTTGCTGGCAAGCGGGAAGAAGAGCGCCTTGACGACGATGGTGGTGAGAAGGATGGCGACGCCGAAATTGCCGAAGAAGCGGAAGAAGAAATCCATCAGCTTGAACATCGGCTTGGTGATGAAATAGAACCAGCCCCAGTCGATCAGGAGGTCGAACTTCGGAATATTGTAGCTCGCCTCATAGCCATCGACGAGCGGCACCTGCTTGGCGCCGGCAAAGACGAGGTTGTTGAGCGTCGTCGTCTGGCCGGGTGCCACGGTGATGGCATCCTGCTTGTAATCGGCCTGGTAGCGCGGGCGGCCGTCCGTGAAATGCGCGAAACGCGTCTCGTAGGGCGTCGCCTGCGGCGGGACGATGGTCGCCGCCCAATACTTGTCGGTGATGCCGAGCCAGCCGCCGGTCGTCTTGCCGGGCTGTGCCGGCGCATTGTCCTCGACCTTGCTGTAGCTGACCTCTTCAAGGCCATGCTCGCCGATGACGCCGATAAAGCCTTCATGCAGAACGTAGACGCTGGGCGTGACAGGCTTGTTGAAGCGGGTCACGCGGCCATAGGTGGACAGTGCGATCGGTGCGCCGGTCGCGTTCTGGATCGTGTCGTCGATCTTGAACATGAAATGCTCGTCGATCGAGATGACGCGCGTGAAGACCACGCCCTTTTCGTTGGTGAAGGTCAGCGTGACCGGCGTCGCGGTCGTCAGCTTCGCGCCCTCGGGCGCCGTCCAGACGGTGGACGGGCCGGGAACCGCACCGGTCGAGGCATCGCCGACATAGCCGATTTCGGTAAAGTAGCCTTCCGGCGTTTCGGCCGGGCTGAAAAGCGTGATGATCGGGCTCTTGTCGTCGACGGTCTCGTGATACTCGCGCAGCTTCAGGTCGTCGAGACGGGCGCCGGTGAGGTTGATCGAGCCGGAGAGGGCCTGCGTGTCGATGACGACGCGGGCAGAGCGGGCGATGGCCTCCTCACGCGCAGCACCCTGCGGCACGGCGCCGGGAACGGCGGTCGTCGCAGTGCCGGGAATGGCGTCGGGGATGGAGCCGCCGGTCGTGTTGGCCGGTGTCTGGGCCTGCTGGGCCTGCACCGCTTCCTGCGCGATGCGCTCGCGCTCCATCTTCGGATTGATATAGAGAAACTGCCAGGCGATGAGGATCAGCACCGACAGGCCGATCGCGATGAAATAGTTGCGGTTCTTGTCCATCATTCTTTCCTGGAGCCGGCCGGCGGCCGTGCCTGTTTCTGCCTGCCTTCGAGTGGCCCTTCGATTCGGGCACCGAGCATTTTTGCCAGCCTGTCGAAGGGGACGCCAAGCACCTCGCGGCGGGCGACAATCACATAATCGTGGCCGGGTTTCATTGCAAACGCGGCTTGGAGCCTGACGGCCTCGCGCAAGCGGCGGCGCATGCGGTTCCGTTCCACCGCATTGCCATGCTTCTTTGTCACCGTAAAACCGACGCGGGCGGGCTCGTCCGCCGCTTGTCTGTCGAGCACTTCGAGCAGGAAAACGGAGCCCTTCCGCTTCTCGCCTGCACGCACGGCAAGAAACTGCGGCCGGCTTTTCAGCCGCCCGACAGTTGGTTTGGGATTACCTGACGTCATGCGTCTGGGATCTCTTGTCACCGGCAGCCTCCTGCAGGGCAGGAGTGCCGGCTGTGGCGACGGCGCGGACGCCGTATGCCATTAGGCCGAAAGACGCTTGCGGCCGCGGGCGCGACGGGCAACGATAACCTTGCGGCCGCCCTTGGTAGCAATACGTGCACGGAAACCGTGGCGACGCTTGCGAACAAGCTTGGAGGGTTGATAGGTACGCTTTGGCATTTATTTTAATACCGCGGTGTGCGGCCCTTCTTGGTTTGCTTCCTTAAGCAAGCAGCGTTTCTGTCCGGGCACGGCAGAGCCGGCAAGCACGGAGCTTGCCCGCCATTCAGTTCCCAGACGTGCGGCGGCTTATAAGAATAAAAGTGTCAAAGTCAATCGCCAGCCCGGTTTCAGGGCGCTTTTCATGCGAAAACGCGTCCTCGCCAATCCTCATCGCGCCCAGCGCCACCGTGAGCGAAACGACGGCTGTTCCGGGAATCGGCAGGTGTCCGCTACAATGTTATTAACCAGTTACCGATAATTTGCCCGGCAGAGCGCGGGAGGTGGGAACAATCTCCTGCCGGGAAGCCGTTGGAGGGAACGCGGGCCATGCGCATACGCGGTAAGATTTCGTTGATCGTCATCGTCATGAGCGTGGTCACGCTCGTCGTGGCCGGGATGGCGTTGGCCGTCGTCGCCCGCTACGACAGCCAGCTCGCCGCATACAAGGGGGCTTCCGAGCGCGCCTATAATGGCGAGAAGCTCAACCGCCTCGTCACCGCCGTCGTCATGGACGCCCGCGGCATCTACGCCGCGCCTACCTTGGAAAAAGCCGAGCCCTTCGCCGAGGGTCTTTTGAAGACGCTTGACAAGATCGACGTCCTCACCGCCGAATGGCGCCCGCTGGTGCCGCAGGCGGATCTGCCGGCGTTCGATGCCGTCGTCGGCCGCGCCGCCGAATTCCGCACTTTCCGCACGGAAACCGCGCGCCTCGCCCGCTCCGTCTCCCTGAAAGCCGCCAACGAGCAGGGCAACACCGACCAGAACCGCGCCAATCGCAAGGCCTTCCAGGCCGAGATCGACGCCGTCGTGACCAAGGACAAGGCCGATCTCGCGGCGATCCAGACCGAAATCGACGGCATCGGATGGCAGATGACCATCATGATCGCGGCGACCGCTCTCATCGGTCTCTCCGCGGGCCTGCTGGTTGCCGTCTCCATCGCCCGCCGCGAACTCAGCCGGCCCATCTCCGACCTCACCCGGTCGATGACGGCACTGGCCGGGGGCGATCTCGACGTCGATCTTCCCGAGGCCAAGCGGTCCGACGAGATCGGCGAGATGGCGCGTGCCGTAGAGGTCTTCAGAAGCAATGGTCTTGCCGCCCGCCGCACGAGCAGCGAAGACGGCGTTCTGCGCGAAAAGACCGCCGATTTGCAGGTTAGCATGGCACATGTCGTGGAGGCCGCCGCCGCCGGCGACTTCTCCCGCCGCATCACGCGGACCTATGGCGAGCCGAGCCTCGATCGTTTTGCCGGAAATGTGAACGAACTGGTGGCCGGCGTCGATCGCGGCATCGGGGAGACCGGTCGCGTCATTGCAAGCCTCGCCCGGGGCGACCTGACGCAGCCCATGACCGGCGATTTCCAAGGTGCCTTCGCCGAACTCCAGCGCAATGTGAACGAGACGCTTTCGGTCCTTCAGAAGACGCTCGGCGAAGTCCGCTCGACGACGCTCGAGATCACCGGCGCTTCGGGCGAACTGCGCTCGGCCACGGATGACCTCGCCAAGCGCACCGAACAGCAGGCCGCATCTCTCGAGCAGACCTCGGCCTCGCTCGGCCAGATCACGGTTGCCGTGCAGACATCGACGGAGCGTGCCCAGGAAGCCACCGTCATTGTGACGCAGGCCAAGGAAGCGGCTGCCCAGTCCGGCACCGTCGTGCGCAGCGCGGTCGATGCCATGGGTCGCATCGAGCAGGCTTCGAGCGAAATCGGCAAGATCACCAACGTCATCGACGAAATCGCTTTCCAGACGAACCTGCTGGCCCTCAATGCCGGCGTCGAGGCTGCGCGTGCAGGCGAGGCGGGCAAGGGGTTTGCGGTCGTCGCCCAGGAAGTGCGCGAGCTGGCCCAGCGTGCGGCACGCGCCGCCAAGGACATCAAGGTGCTCATCGCCAAATCCGGTGCCGAAGTCTCCACCGGCGTGCAGCTGGTGCAGGAAACGGGGCAGGTTCTCGGCGAGATCGAAAGCCGGGTCCTCTCGATCACGGATCACATCCACTCGATCGCCACGGCTGCACGCGAGCAGGCCACGGGCCTCGGCGAGGTCTCCACGGCCGTCAACCAGATGGACAAGGTGACCCAGCAGAACGCCGCCATGGTGGAAGAGGCGAACGCCGCCACCCACAGGCTCTCGACGGAAGCGGAAAACCTTGCGCAGATGATCGGCCATTTCCGGCTGGATCAGTCCAGGCCTGCCGCCGCCTATGCCACTTCGAACACGCGACCAGGCACCACGGCCCTGCCGGTCCGCCCGGCGCCCCTGAAAGCCGGCGCGCCACGTGCAGGCGCGCCCAGGCCCGTCTCCGCCACGGCCAGTCCCGTCGCATCGCCGGCCCGCAAGATGATGGGATCCGTCGCTCGCGCCTTTTCCGCCGGCCCGGCCACCCATGCCGCACCAGCCCCTGCCGCCTCGCAAGACAACTGGGAGGAGTTCTGAGCCGCCCGGCCCTGCATCGGGAAGCCTCAGGGCCGCGGCTTGGACATTCGCAACGCGTGACCTATAATTGGCGTAATGCGCTGGTGAGCGGCCGGTTGTGTCCGGCAGGTCGGCGCCATGGGAACGCCGAATGCCGATGGATGCCATGAACGAGACGGCTCCGGACGAGCCGCAGCTGCGCTCGGGGTTCCTGCGCGGCCTTTCCGGCAAGCTTCTGCTGCTGACGATCCTGTTCGTCATGATCGCCGAAATTCTGATCTTCGTGCCGTCCGTCGCCAATATGCGGCTGCGCTGGATGCAGGACAGGCTGAACACGGCGGCGGCCGCCGCCGTCGTGGTGGATGGCCTTCAGAACATGCAGCTATCCGGCCCTGTGCGGGAGGATACGCTGATGGCGACGGGAACCAAGGCCATTGCCCTGCGCCGTGCCGAGGAATCTCGTCTGATCGCCGCAACCGAAATGCCGCCCGAAGTGGATGCGAAGTTCGACGTGGCCAATACCAGTGCCGTCGGTGCCATCCGCGATGCCTTCGACACCCTGCTCTTCGGCGGCGATCGCACCATCCGCTTCTACGGGCCTATCGGCGAAAGCGATACGCTGATCGAACTTGTCATGGACGAACGCAGCCTGCGCAAGGCCATGCTCGTCTATGCACGTTCCGTCTTCCTGGTCTCCATCGGCATCTCGCTGTTCACGGCAACCCTGATCTTCCTCGTCATCAACCGCGTGATGATCGCGCCCATCCGCCGCATGACCGCGAGCATGCGGGACTTTGCCGCCGACCCCGCCGATCCCCGTCGCGTGATGGAGCCCTTGCCGGGTTATGACGAGCTCGCCATGGCCGGCCGGCATCTCGCCGCCATGCAAACGCAGCTGCAAAAGACCTTGAAGCAGCAGAAGAACCTTGCCGATCTCGGCCTCGCGGTTTCCAAGATCAACCACGACATGCGCAATATCCTGTCCTCCGCGCAGCTACTATCCGACCGGTTGGCCGATGTGGACGATCCCGTGGTCAAGCGGTTCGCCCCGACGCTGCTGCGCACCATCGACCGCGCGGTCGGGTACACCAGCGAAGTGCTGGAATACGGTCGCACGACCGAGCCGGAGCCGCGGCGCCGCTTTCTCTCTTTGCGTCCGCTGGTGGAGGACGTCGGTGAAGTCCTGGCCATCGATCCGAAGTCGGGCATCGGATTCGTCATTGCGGTTCCCGACGAACTGGAGGTCGATGCGGATGGGGAACAACTCTTCCGTGTTGTGCACAACATCTGCCGCAATGCCGTTCAGGCGCTGGTCAACGAGAACGATCCCGGCAACACGGCGCGCAACGTCACGGTCTCCGCCATGCGCACCGGCAGCGTTGTCAGCATCACGGTGGATGATACCGGTCCCGGCATGCCGAGGAAGGCGCGGGAGAACCTGTTTGCGCCCTTCAGGGGCTCCGCGCGCTCGGGTGGCACCGGCCTCGGCCTCGCCATTGCCCGCGAACTGGTGCTTGCGCATGGCGGCACCATCGCGCTGGTGGAAAAGGCGACGCCCGGCACCCTGTTCCGTATCGAGCTTCCCGACCGTCCGGTGCCTCTCGATGCGTTCCGTTCGCAGGGACGAACCTGAGGCCGCGATTCACCGTCATCTCTTCGTCATGGAAAAATATAAAAATTTCAATGAGATGGAGAATCGCCGACGCAAATTTCCAGAAATATTCCGAAATTGGCTTGCATTCGTTTCTCCCAGGCTTTAGAGGATCGCCACGCACACAGCAGACGCTGTTGCACGCACCCGTAGCTCAGCTGGATAGAGCATCAGACTACGAATCTGAGGGTCGGACGTTCGAATCGTTCCGGGTGCGCCACTTCTTCTCCCAAAGCAAATCATGATGAAACGGCCACCGCAAAGGGTTTAGCGCTTGCCGTAAAGATCTTCGACCTTGTCGTCCTGTCGCTCTTTTTCGGCTCGCGACAGCTTGCGCTGGCTTGAGAGGCCGTAGGCGAGCGCAAGGCCGAGAATGGCCGCGCCGCCAGCGGTGGCGAAGAGCCAGATATAGTTTTCCATGCTTATCTCCTTTAATGTGGGGGCCAGAACAGTTTCATCGTTCGCCCGTCGAAGCATGCAGACGGGCAGGACGGACAGTTACGGGCTTGAGCAGGTCCAGGGTGCGCTGATCCGGCTTGCCGCTGAAGTATCGCTTCAAGGCCGTCTCGAACGGCGCTGCATCGCCACCTGCCTCGATTGTGGCGCGGGAGAACAGCGTCATGGACGAGCGGAATTTCAGGTCGTCCGGGCTGGAAAAGATGGCGCGTGCCGTCAGTGCATCGTCGAGCCCGTTCACCGTCGTCATGCACTCCAGCAGTCGGCTGCCGAGCAGCGAATGCTCGAGATACGCCTGCGCTTCCGCCAGCCCGGAGATGGCGAAGTGCCGCGCCGTTGGCGAAGAGCCCAGGCCCTCGATCTGCGGAAAGACGAACCACATCCAGTGCGTCCGCTTCTCTCCAGCCGCCAGTTCGTTGAGCGCCTGACGATAGACGCGCGACTGTGCATCGATGAAGCGGGTCAGGTGGAAAGGATCTTTCATGGCGGCCTCCTGAATGTCAGTTTAGGCTAACCATCTTGCAGGCCGTTTGTTCGACACGTCGATAGGGTGCCGCCGCCGGGATTCTAAACTGGGAGATCGCCGTCGAAGCGCAGCATGGAGCGTCCGCTTGTTACGTCGCTCGCCAGCAGCCTTGCCTGATCGCGCACGCCCTCCGGCACATCGATGACCAGATCGGCACCCGTCGCGATGAAGGTCTCGTCGATGAAGACGGTCCCAAGACTCGCCAGGCGGGCCTTGATCAGCGCGAGGTCGGCGAATGCGACGCGCACGGTGCCACGCGCCATCGCGATATGCTCGACGCGCTCCGCCGCGTGCAGCGCCATGGCCGCCGTGCCGCCATAGGCCCGCATCAGCCCGCCGCTGCCGAGCAGGATGCCGCCGAACCAGCGGACGACAAGGACGACGACATGATCGAGCCCTTGCCCGTCGATCGCCTGAAGGATGGGTTTGCCGGCCGTGCCGCCCGGTTCGCCATCGTCGCTGAAGCGATAGATCTGCCCGATCCGCCAGGCCCAGCAATTGTGCGTGGCCGTCGGGTCCGACTGCGCGGCGAGAAATGCGCGCGCCTCCGCCTCGTCGGCCACCGGCGCGCAATGCGCCAGAAACCGGCTCTTCTTGATCTCCTGAGGGAAGTTGTACGGTCGGGCAAGCGTGAGCATGCCGTCTCTTACGGCAAATTTCGCCGCGTTGAAATCCGTCCGAGGACAAGGATGAAGAGCCGGAACGACGCAGGATCGTCCCGGCTCGTGGATGGTCTCTTCGTCAGCCGATCGACATCAGGCTGGCATTGCCGCCGGCCGCAGCCGTGTTGACGCTGGTAGAGACCTCTTCCAGCAGCCAGTTGAGGCAGTAGGCATCCGGATTGGTTGCAAGGCTTGCGGTCGTCGCCGCCTGCACGAGAACGAGCGGACCCGGCAGGCCGGCGATGGCCCGGTTTGCCGCCTTTACCCGGTCCGCATCCCCTTCGACCAGCGCGCCCGAGAAAGGGCCTCTAAGAGCCCAGTCGCGGGCAAAGGACAGGCGCGCCGTAACGCTTGCCGGCAAGGCAGTGAGGTCGCCTTCGAGCTCGCAAGCGGCATCGATAATGCCCGTGTTGCCGGTTGCCAGCATGGCCGCGATCTGACGGATCAGGCCATCCAGCGTCTGCGGCACCAGAAGGATCTGCCCGCGCGGATGCAGCGCATAGAGGTTGCGCTCGCCGACCGGGCCTGGCATCTCGCTGACGAGGCCGAGAGGGGACAGGCTGCCGGTATCGCGGGCAGCGGACGCCTCAGCCTTCAGACCGCGTCCATCGAGCCATTTGGCGAAATCGTGCAGGGCCGGATCGGTGTGGACGGAGCTGACCTGCGGCGGAACCGGTGCCACGCGGACGAGGCGTCCGAGATAGAGCGGACCGCCGGCCTTCGGCCCTGTACCGGAAAGTCCGCGCCCGCCAAAGGGCTGCACGCCCACGACTGCGCCGATGATGTTGCGGTTGACGTAGAGATTGCCCGCCTTCACTCGGCTCGTCACATGCGCGATGGTCTCGTCGAGGCGCGTGTGTAGGCCGAAGGTCAGGCCGTAGCCGGTGGCGTTGATATCGTCGATCAGCCGGTCGAGATCGTCCCGCTCGTAGCGCAGGACATGGAGCACCGGCCCGAACACCTCGCGGGAAAGGTCCGAGAGCTTCGCGATTTCGATGATCGTCGGCGCGACGAAGGTGCCGTTTGCGGTTGCCTCCGGCATGGCGATCTGCTCGACGCGCGCCCCGATGTTCCGCATCGCGGCGATATGCCTGTCGATCGTCTCCTTCGCGTCAGATGAAATCACCGGTCCGACATCGACGGACAGTCGGTCGGTGCGGCCGATATCGAGCTCGTGCAGAGCGCCCTTCAGCATGGTTAGCACGCGGTCGGCCACATCCGTCTGGAGGCA
Organism: Rhizobium sp. 9140; assembly: GCF_900067135.1. Lineage (NCBI taxonomy): Bacteria > Pseudomonadati > Pseudomonadota > Alphaproteobacteria > Hyphomicrobiales > Rhizobiaceae > Rhizobium > Rhizobium sp. 9140. The sequence goes on from NZ_FJUR01000001.1 coordinate 1,176,595, forward strand.
GAGGACGCGCAAAGCAGAGCAGCGCTGTCCGGCGCTGTCGAAGGCGGACGCAATGACGTCGGCCACCACCTGTTCGGCAAGCGCCGAGCTGTCGACGATCATGGCGTTCTGGCCGCCGGTCTCGGCGATCAGGGGGATCGGCTTGCCCTCCGGCGAGAGCCGACCTGCAAGCTGGGCTTGGATGAGCCGTGCGACCTCCGTCGATCCGGTGAACATCACCCCGGCAACGCCTTCCGCTCCGACGAGGGCTGCGCCCACGCGCCCGTCGCCGGGCAGGAACTGAAGGACATCTCTCGGGACGCCGGCTTCATGCAGCAGGCGCACGCCTTCGGCGGCGATCAGCGGCGTTTCCTCGGCGGGCTTGGCGAGCACCGGATTGCCGGCAACGAGTGCTGCGGCGATCTGCCCGGTGAAGATGGCCAGCGGAAAATTCCACGGGCTGATGCAGACGATCGGGCCAAGAGCCCCATGCGCCGGACCGAGCGTCCGGCCGGCCTGCTCGGCATAATAGCGCAGGAAGTCGATCGCCTCGCGCACTTCGGCAATCGCGTTCGGCGCCGACTTGCCGGCTTCGCGGATGATGAGACCGAGGAGGTGGGGCATGCGCGCCTGCATCAGGTCCGCGGCACGCGACAGACAGGCGGCACGCTCGGCCGGAACCGTTGCGGCCCACCGGGCGCTGGCATCGGCGGCAAGCGCGACTGCCCGCACCGCGTCGGCGTCCGAAGCCTCGATAACGGTGCCGACACGGTCGCGCCGGTCGCCGGGGTTCTCGACGGGCCGTCCCTGACCGGCCGGCGCGTCGCCCGCGAGCATGGGTGCGGCGGTCCAGTCGGCGGTCGCGCCCTTCGCGAAGGTTTCCGACAGCATCGCAAGTGTCGTTTCCGAGGAGAGGTCGAGGCCTTCCGAATTGCTGCGGCCGGGATAGAGCGCTGCGGGCAGGCGGATCTTGTCGTGCGAGGCGCCGGGGGAGGGCATGCCGCGCACGATCTCCACCGGATCGGCGATCAGTTCGTCCACGGAGACAGAGGGATCTGCGATACGGTTGACGAAGGACGAGTTGGCGCCATTCTCCAGCAGGCGGCGCACGAGATAGGCGAGCAGGGTTTCGTGCGTGCCCACGGGCGCATAGATGCGGCACGGCCGGTCGAGCTTGTCGGCACCGACGACCTCGTCATAGAGCGGCTCGCCCATGCCGTGCAGGCACTGGAACTCATAGTCGCCGATGGCAAAATCCGGACCGGCCATGGCGTGGATGGTCGCAAGGCTCTGTGCGTTGTGCGTGGCGAACTGCGGAAAGATCAGGTCCTTTGCCGCCAGCAGCTTGCGCGCGCAGGCGATGTAGGAAACGTCGGTATGGATCTTGCGCGTGAAGACCGGGAAGTCCTCGAGCCCGTCCACCTGCGCCCGCTTGATTTCGGCATCCCAGTAGGCGCCCTTGACGAGGCGGACCATCATACGGTGGCCGGAGCGGCGGGCAAGGTCGATGACGACGTCGAGCACCATCGGGCAGCGCTTGCCATAGGCCTGGACGACGAAGCCGACGCCATGCCAGCCGGAAAGCTCCGGGTCGAGCCGCAGGGCTTCGAGAAGGTCGAGCGACAATTCCAGCCGGTCGGCTTCCTCGGCGTCGATGTTCAGTCCGATGTCATAGCGTTTCGCGATCAGCGCCAGCGCCTTCACGCGCGGCAGCAGTTCGTCCATCACGCGCGCCGCCTGCGCCCTGACATAGCGGGGATGCAGCGCCGAGAGCTTGATCGAAATGCCGGGACCCTCATAGATCCCCCGGCCGGCGGCAGCCTTGCCGATGGCGTGGATCGCGTTCTCGTAGTCCACATAATAGCGCTTGGCGTCGGCCGCTGTCGTCGCGGCCTCGCCGAGCATGTCGTAGGAATAGCGAAAGCCGCGGGCTTCCAGCGGGCGGGCGCGCTTCAGCGCTTCCTCGATGGTTTCGCCGGTGACGAACTGCTCCCCCATCATCCGCATGGCCATATCGACGCCGCGGCGAATGACCGGCTCGCCGGCCCGCGCGATGAGGCGCGTGAGCGCTGCTGAAAGCCCGCGATCGTTGACGGTCGATGTCAGTTTGCCGGTGACCACGAGCCCCCAGGTGGCAGCATTGACGAAGAGCGAGCGCCCGCCGCCGACATGCGAGCGCCAGTCGCCTGTCGCAATCTTGTCGCGGATCAGCGCATCGCGCGTCGCCATGTCGGGAATGCGCAGCAGGGCTTCGGCAAGGCACATCAGCGCCACGCCCTCCTGGCTCGACAGCGAGTATTCGTGCACCAGCCCCTCGACGCCGGAGCCCTTGTGCTTGGCACGCAGCGCGGTGATGAGCCCCCGCGCAGTCTTTGCAGCCCGCATGCGCAGGTCCTCGGGCAGCGTCGCCTGTTCCAGAAGGGCGGCGACGCACGTCGTCTCCGGCTGGCGATAGGCACGCGTGACGGCGGCCCGAAGCGGTGTCGGAGCGTTGAGCGGCGGTGCGAAGGCCTCGAAAGGACGCGGCATGGTGTCGAGGGGGGATTTCTGCGACGTCTGGCTCATTGGGAGGCCTTTTCAGGTGTGGAAACAGGGAGATGCGTCTTGTTGAACACGAAGCGCAGACTACGGCCGCTCGCGCCGCATCTCCATCCGGAAAAAACGGCATAAGGCCTCACGATCCACGCTTGGAACCCCTTTTGGGCGCGGTTCATGCGGCACTTAAGAAAATACGCCGTCGGATCGCCTAAAGCAGGACATGCGCCGATAAAGCCTGTCGCGCTGTCAGACACTCGTCGTCGCCCGGCATACAGGTGCGACAAACGATCGGCCTGACATCGTAAATGCCGCAGCCGACATGCTGCCCCAGCACACCGGACAGGGCCGAGCACCGGTCGTTCTCACAGCGCATGCCGCCAAGATCCGTCGAGACGAACTCTTCCGGAATCCGTGCCAGCTCCTCCTCGCTCTCCATCGAGAAGCGCGGCCAGTCGGCGGAATAGGAGCAGCAGGCGCCGCAACTCTGGCAGTCGAAATCGTCAGTGGGGACGGCAGGCATCATGGGGGGAATCTAGCACGCAAAGGCATGCCGCGCTATGCCGCTCGCGGGGTCGCAAATGCGCAAACGATCGAAAGAGGGTCCCTAGGCAAAAGCTGAGAACAAGCGTAAATACCTCTGTACACATTTTGTCGCCAGCTTGCGCGACGTGACGGCACAAGAGGAGTCGACCGATGAGATGGAAGCGCACGATCCAGCTGCTGGATGTTCATTGCGAGGGCGAAATCGGCAAGGTCGCCATCGGCGGCGTGCCGAAAATTCCGGGTAACACCATCGCCGAACAGCTTCATCACATCAACACGGTGGATGACAGCCTCCGGCGGTTCCTGTGCCTGGAGCCGCGCGCGGCCTCCATTGGCTCGGTCAATCTGCTGGTGCCGGCCAAGCGTCCGGAGGCCGATGCCGGCTTCATCATTCTCCAGGCCGATCAGGCGCATGCCATGTCCGGCTCCAACTCCATCTGCGTTACCACGGCGCTGCTCGAATCCGGCATCGTCGAGATGAAGGAGCCGGAAACGGTCGTCATGCTCGATACCGCCGCCGGGCTCGTCAAGGCGACGGCGACCTGCCGCGACGGCCGCTGCGAGCGCGTCAAGCTGACGATGACACCGTCCTTCGTGCAGGCGCTGGATGTTGCGGTGGACACGCCGCAATGGGGCACGATCAAGGTCGATCTCTGCTATGGCGGCATCTTCTATGCCCTTGTGGACGTTCATCAGATCGGCACGACGATCGAGAAAGCCAATGCCCGCGCGATCGTCGAGGCCGGCATGATCATCAAGGACATCGTCAACCGCACCATCCCGACGGTTCATCCCGAGATCCCGGAAATTTCTGGCGTCGCCTATGTCATGTTCCGCAGCACCGAAGCCGATGGCACGGTGCGCACCTGCACGACGATGTGGCCCGGCCGGGTCGATCGCTCTCCCTGCGGCACGGGCAGTTCCGCCAACCTCGCCACGCTGCACGCCCGCGGTCTCGCCAAGCCCGGCGATGTCTTCAAGTCCCGCTCGATCATCGGCTCCGAATTCGAGGTCGGGCTGGACAGCGTGACCGAAGTCGCCGGCCGGCCTGCCATCATCCCCACCATCTCGGGCCGCGGCTGGACGTTCGGCCTGCATCAGGTTGCTCTGGATCCTTTCGATCCGCTGGCGGATGGCTTTGCGCTGACAGATACTTGGGGGCCGCAGGCGGGCGAGATCCGCTAGCCTGCATCCCGACCCGCACGGTTGCAACGGGCAGTCGAAGTTGACGATTGACCAAAGTCGTTCACCCCTTGTGAACGATGTGTCGTCAGCGCGTAGGCTATGTTTGTCATGCATTGTTGCTAAAGCTGAGGCATCTTCTTCCTCAACGGAGCCCGCACCCATGTCCACCAGCGCCATCGTCCTCGTCGGACGCATTCTCCTCTCCATCATCTTCATCGTCGCCGGTTTCGGCAAGATCACCAACCTGTCGGGAACGGCCGGCTACTTCGCCGGCGCCGGCCTGCCGGTGCCGATGGTGACCGCAGTGATCGTCTCTCTCGTTGAACTCGTCGGCGGCATCTTCATTCTCGTCGGCTTCTTCACGCGCCCGACGGCCTATGTCCTCGCCGCCTTCTGCATCGCCACGGCGTTCATCGCGCATTTCAACTTTGCCGACATGGGCCAGGCGATCAACTTCCAGAAGAACTTCGCCATGGCTGGCGGTTTCCTCTTGCTCGCGGCCTTCGGCCCCGGTGCCCTTTCAGTGGACGCGCGCCGCGCCTGATCGGCTCTCTTTCGCTCAATGAAAAACCCGCCGGATCGACATCCAGCGGGTTTTTCGTTTCTCGGATGGCGCATCACCCTGCAGGATAGATGACCCCCTTGCGAAGGATCATGTTGCCGTAGAGGCGCGGCTCGCTGGTCTGCACCACGGTGTGCGCCGCCTTGACCCGCGGATAGAAGTCGGGGCCGAGCAGCGGCACCACGGTCCTCTCCGGCTCGTGCCGGGCGCAGCAGGCAATGAGTTCCGCGTGCACGGGATCGAGAAGATCCCGGTCCTGCTTCACCGTCGCGCGAAAAATCGCCTCGTCCACGAAATCGTCGATCGGCATGACGCTGAGGATGGCATCGACCACCGGCACCACGCCATGACCGTCGAGACGGATCAGTCGGCGGGCATGTTCGAGCGCGGGATAGTTGCCATCGACAATGGCGATCTCGTCGCCATGGCCCATGGCGCGGAGCGTTGCGAGCAGGTCGGGGCTCAGGAGAGGGGAAAGACCTTTCAGCATCAGGCAGGTTCCTTGAAGAGGACATTGGTGTCGAGAAGATAGCGGGAGAAAAGCGGCAGGCTCGCTCCGCCGATGGCACGCGCTTCGGAGCCGACGGCGCCCTCGATGATATCGGGGACGATGACGCCCTGCAGATCGAGATCCTGCACGGCCGTGCGCGTGGCGGCGACGATGCGCGCGCGCACCCAGCTTGGAAAGCCGCCGTCGATGACGGCGGCTGCAAAATCGATGATCGAGGCGGCGGAGATGATGGCGCGGGCGAGCGCTTCCGCCGTCTGGACGATCCAGTCCTCCAGCGCCGCGCCGAAATCGATCCACTCCTCGGCCGTATACCAGAGCGGCCGCGCATCGATACCACGCTCCCTTAGCATGTTTTCAAGAACGAAGATCGACGCGACCTTGAGAAGGGGCTGCGTGCGTCCGTCCGGCCCCGGCACCTGCAAGGGGCCGAGCGCTCCCGCGGTTCCCGTGCGGCCTGAGAACAGCGCGGAGTTCAGCACGATACCGCCGCCGATGAAGGAGCCGATGTAGAAATAGATGAAATCCGGATAGTTCGCGCCGACACCGAATACGAGCTCCGCGCCGCAGGCGCTCGTCGCGTCGTTCTGCAGGTAGACCGGGTAGGACGTGCGCGCCGACACCGCAGCCTGCAGGTCGAAATGCCGCCACCGCTCCATGGCCTCGCTCGGTGCACCGACTTCGGGCGCCCAGTTCCACAGCTCGAATGGGGTGGCGATGCCGATGCCGGCGATGCGCGACCGCTCGTCGGCACTCAGCATCCGCTCGAGCTTCGCCACCCCCTCGGTGATGAAGGCCAGGATGTCGTCCGGCATGGGGTAGGGGTAGGGCTGGTGCAGATTGAGCCGGATGGTGCCAACGAAATCCATGAGAATGAGGTCGGCGCTGCGCCGGCCGATCTTGACGCCGAAGGAGTAGACGGCGGATGGATTGAGATGCATCGGCACCGATGGCTGTCCGACGCGCCCTCGCGTCGGCTCGCCCCGGATGAGCAGCCCGTCCTTCTCCAGCGCGCGCATGATCACCGACACGGTCTGCGCCGAAAGACCCGACCGGCGCGCGATATCCGCCTTCGACAGGCCATCGTGGCGACGCACAAGCGACATGACGAGGCGCTCGTTGTGAGCGCGCACGCGCGTCTGGTTTGCCCCGCCCGCGGGATCCACGACATCGGGCATAACAGGCAGCGTCTCCTGTTCGGTAAAGTCCGTCATTCCAAGTCCTCCCGTTCCGGCGCAGTGCCGGAACCGTCCCTGCGCTTTTTCTCTGCATGTTAGGCATGCGACTGCACAATCGACAGGCAGAGAATGCCACAGGTTTTTAATAAATCAATTTGATTTAGTTATTGACACGCAAAAACGTTTAGTGTTTGCTCGCTAACGGAAGCGCGGTTTCATTGCGGAGGACGTAACGATCGCGAAGCCTGACGGGCCGGGAACCCGGCTCACCATTTGATCCTTGGGAGGATATCCATGAAGAATCTCGTAACCGCCGGTCTCGGCGCGCTGGCGCTCGGCGTCGTTTTCGCGGGCTCGGCACAGGCTGCCGACGTGACCGCCTGCCTTATAACCAAGACCGACACGAACCCCTTCTTCGTCAAGATGAAGGAAGGCGCCGAGGCCAAGGCCAAGGAATTGGGCGTGACGCTCAAGGCCTATGCCGGCAAGATCGACGGTGATAGCGAAAGCCAGGTTGCCGCCATCGAAACCTGCATCGCCGATGGCGCCAAGGGTATCCTGATCGCCGCGTCCGACACCAAGGGCATCGTCCCCACCGTCAAGCAGGCCCGCGACGCCGGTCTTCTCGTCATCGCGCTCGACACCCCGCTGGAACCGGCCGACAGTGCCGATGCGACGTTTGCGACCGACAACCTTCTCGCTGGCAAGCTGATCGGCCAGTGGGCTGCTGCCACCCTCGGCGATGCCGCCAAGGACGCGAAGGTCGCCTTCCTCGACCTCACCCCCTCGCAGCCGTCCGTCGATGTCATGCGCGACCAGGGCTTCATGATGGGCTTCGGCATCGACCCGAAGGACCCGAACAAGATCGGTGACGAGGACGACGCCCGCATCGTCGGTCACGATATCACCAACGGCAACGAAGAAGGCGGTCGTACCGCCATGGAAAATCTTCTCCAGAAGGATCCGACCATCAACGTCGTACACACGATCAATGAGCCGGCCGCTGCCGGCGCCTATGAAGCGCTCAAGGCCGTCGGCCGCGAGAAGGACGTGCTGATCGTCTCCGTCGACGGCGGTTGCCCGGGTATCAAGAACGTCGAGGACGGCGTCATCGGCGCGACCTCGCAGCAGTATCCTCTGCAGATGGCGGCGCTCGGCGTCGAGGCCATCAAGAAGTTCGCTGACACCGGCGAAAAGCCGCAGCCGACCCCCGGCAAGACCTTCTTCGACACGGGCGTCTCGCTCGTCACCGGCAAGCCTGCGGCAGGCGTCGAATCGATCGACATCAAGGCCGGCACGGACAAGTGCTGGGGCTGATCTGCGCATTTCCATACGACATGCGAGGGGCGGCTTCAGCCGCCCTTTTTTCAAAATAAGTCCATCTTGACCCGTCATCCCGACGAAGCGCCCGGCCCGGCATGACCTCTCGTTCGAGGTCATCTGCACAGGCCGCCAAGCGGAGGATATATTGATGAGCGAGCCAACAGCCGCTGCGCGGCCCTCGCAGGACTTCGAGTCCGTCCTGTCCGGCAGTTCCAAGACGGTTGCGTCTTTCGACACCGACCGCAAGACACCCGTCCAGCACTTCCAGCATTTCCTGCACTCGCGGCCCTCTGCGGTTCCGCTGATCGTGCTCGTGCTGTCGCTGATCATCTTCGGATCGATCCTCGGATCGAAATTCTTCTCCGCTTTCTCGATGACGCTGATCCTGCAGCAGGTGGCGATCGTCGGCATCGTCGGCATCGTCGGTGCGGCGCAGACGCTGGTCATCATGACGGCAGGCATCGATCTCTCGGTCGGCGCCATCATGGTGCTCTCCTCCGTCGTCATGGGCCAGTTCGTCTTCCGCTACGGCCTGCCTGTCGAAGTCGCGATCCTGTCCGGCTTTGGCGTCGGCGCGCTCTGCGGTGCCATCAATGGCTGGCTGATTGCCCGCATGAAGCTGCCGCCCTTCATCGTCACGCTCGGCATGTGGCAGATCATCCTCGCCTCCAACTTCCTCTATTCCGCCAACGAGACGATCCGCAGCCAGGATATCGAGGCGACTGCGCCGCTTCTCAAGCTGTTCGGCTACACGTTCCGCATCGGCGGTGCCGTGTTCACCTATGGCGTTGTCGCCATGATCCTGGTCGTCGCCCTTCTCTGGTACGTCCTGAACAAGACCGCCTGGGGACGCCATCTCTATGCCGTCGGCGACGATCCGGTCGCAGCCGAACTTGCGGGTGTCAACGTCAAGCGCATGCTCCTCTCGGTCTACACGCTTTCCGGCATCATCTGTGCTCTTGCCGGCTGGGCTCTCATCGGTCGTATCGGTTCGGTCTCCCCGACCGCCGGCCAGTTCGCCAATATCGAATCCATCACGGCCGTCGTGATCGGCGGCATCTCGCTCTTCGGCGGACGTGGCTCGATCATGGGCATGCTGTTCGGAGCGCTCATCGTCGGCGTCTTCCAGCTTGGCCTGCGCCTCATCGGCACCGACCCGCAATGGACCTATTTCATGATCGGCGTTCTCATCATCGCCGCCGTCGCCATCGACCAGTGGATCAGAAAGGTAGCAGGCTGATGAACGCTCCCGCCTATAATGAAGCACCTCTTCTGACCGGCCGCGGTCTCGTCAAGCGCTACGGTCGGGTCACCGCCCTCGATCATGCGGATTTCGATCTGCACAAGGGTGAGATCCTCGCGGTCATCGGCGACAACGGTGCCGGCAAGTCCTCGCTGATCAAGGCGATCTCCGGCGCGATCAAGCCCGACGAAGGCGAGATCCGACTCGACGGCCAGCTGATCAGCTTCAAATCGCCGATCGAGGCGCAGAAGGCCGGCATCGAGACCGTCTACCAGAACCTTGCCGTATCTCCGGCGCTGTCGATTGCCGATAACATGTTCCTCGGCCGCGAGATCCGCAAACCCGGCGTGCTCGGCTCGGTGTTCCGCATGCTCGACAAGAGCGCGATGGAAAAGTTCGCCCGCGACAAGCTGTCCGAGCTTGGGCTGATGACCATCCAGAACATCAACCAGGCCGTGGAAACGCTCTCCGGCGGCCAGCGTCAGGGCGTGGCCGTGGCCCGCGCCGCAGCCTTCGGCTCCAAGGTCGTCATTCTCGACGAACCCACGGCGGCCCTCGGCGTCAAGGAAAGCCGGCGCGTGCTGGAACTGATCCTCGACGTGCGCTCGCGCGGCATGCCCATCGTGCTCATCTCGCACAACATGCCGCATGTCTTCGAGGTCGCCGACCGCATCCATATCCACCGCCTCGGTAAGCGCCTCTGCGTCATCAATCCGAAGGATTATACAATGTCGGATGCCGTGGCCTTCATGACCGGCGCCAAGGAACCCCCGCGCGAGGCGCTGGCGGCATGACACGGACCGTTGGCGAGATTGCCGATCTCGTTCTCGACCGGGCGGTCGGTGCCGCCCGTTTCATCGTGGGGATTGCCGGCCCTCCGGGCGCCGGCAAGTCGACGCTGGCCGACGCGCTGCATGCGGAGCTTGCGGTACGCGGCGAAACATCCGCCATTCTGCCCATGGACGGTTTCCACATGGATAATGGCATCCTAGAGAAGCGCGGCCTCTTGAAACGCAAGGGCGCGCCGGAAACCTTCGACGTGCGCGGCTTCCTCGATATCGTCACGGCCGTACGCCGCGGCGACGAGGAGGTGCTGGTGCCGGTCTTCGACCGCTCCCGCGAGATCGCCATCGCGTCGGCCCGCGCCGTTGCGCCGGAGACCCGCTTCATCCTCGCCGAGGGCAACTACCTGCTGCTGGACGAGGCGCCATGGACCCGGCTCGCACCGCTCTTCGACCTGACGATCTTCGTCGGCCCGGCCTATGCCGTGCTTGAGGAACGCCTGCGCCAGCGCTGGATCCATTACGGTCTCGACGAGGAGGCCATCCAGTGGAAACTCTACGGCAACGACCTGCCGAACGGCGAGCGCATCTGCAACGGTTCCCGGCCGGCCGATGTCACGCTGGAGGTTTTCGAGCAGCCGTGATCGAAGGGAGCATATGACCATTGTCATCCCGGCCTCGATGAGGCAAACGGGAGCGGTCAGCCCGAGGCTTTGGGCTAGACGACACCACCGCGAGAGCGATGCGGATTGTCTCGTCCTCGTTTCGGGGATTGCGGATATCCGCCGGAGGAGAGGCAGACGATGAGCGACCACCCGACGACGACCCTCACCATCCGCCGGCCTGACGATTGGCACCTGCACCTGCGTGACGGCGACATGCTGAAGGGCGTGCTGCCCGACACCAGCCGCCACTTCGTCCGCGCCATCATCATGCCCAATCTGGTGCCGCCTGTGGTGACCACGGCAGATGCCGAGGCCTATCGCGCCCGCATCCTCGCGGCACTGCCCGCTGGCGACCGTTTCGAGCCGCTGATGACGCTCTATCTGACGGAGCACACGGAGGCGGCCGACGTTGCGCATGGCAAGGCGAGCGGGCTCATTCATGCCGTCAAGCTCTACCCCGCCGGTGCCACCACCAATTCCCATGGCGGCGTCCGGGACCTTGAGAAGGTCATGCCGGTGCTGGAGAAAATGGCCGAGATCGGCCTGCCGCTCTGCGTCCATGGCGAGGTCACGACGCCGGAGGTCGATATTTTCGACCGCGAGGCCGTCTTCATCGAGACCGTCCTCGACCCCTTGCGCCGTCGCCTGCCGGACCTCAAGGTGACGATGGAACATGTGACGACGCAGGATGGCGTCGATTACATCAAAAGCGCCGAGAGGAACCTCGCCGGCTCGATCACGACCCACCACCTGATCATCAACCGCAACGCGCTGCTCGTCGGCGGCATCCGCCCGCATTACTACTGCCTGCCCGTTGCCAAACGCGAGGTGCACCGGCTGGCGCTGCGCAAGGCCGCGGCATCAGGCGATACCAGGTTCTTCCTCGGCACCGACAGCGCCCCGCATGTCGATCCGCTGAAGGAATGCGGCTGCGGTTGTGCGGGCATCTACACGTCCGTCAACACGATGAGCTGCCTTGCCCATGTCTTCGAGCAGGAAAATGCGCTCGAAAAGCTCGAAACCTTCGCCTCCCGCAACGGTCCCGCGTGGTACGGCCTGCCGGTCAACGAGGAGACGATCACGCTTGTCCGCCGCGGCGAGCCGGTGGCGTATCCCACCAAGATCGAGACGGGCGCCGGGCCGGTGACGGTGTTCGACCCGATGTTCCCGCTGCACTGGGCCGTGGAGGAAGCGCATGGCTGACGGGCGCGCGGAGGCCGGTATCAAGCCGGCGATCCCGATCTTGCGGATCTTCTCGGTCGAGAAGGCCATGGAGTTCTATCTGGACTTTCTCGGCTTCACGCTGGATTGGGAGCATCGTTTTGCCGAGACCATGCCCCTTTATGCGCAGGTCTCGCGCGATGGGCTGACACTTCATCTGAGCGAACATGCGGGCGACACGACGCCCGGCACCCGCATCTTCGTGCCGGTCGGCGATGCGACGTCGCTGCAGGCCGAGCTTGCCGGCCGCAACTATGCCTATATGAAGCCGGGTCTGGAAACAGTCCCCTGGGGACTGCAAGTCACGGTCACCGATCCCTTCGCTAACCGCATCACATTCTGTGAGCAGAGGTCCTGACGCAGGAACTATCTGCCGCCACGCCATGAGCCTTGGACCATAAGGAACCGCACCATGATTCCCACATCCTTCCCCGACAAGGCCGTCATGGCCGAACTGCTGGCGAAAATGCTGTGGGAGATCAAGGCGGTGCACTTCCGGGCCGACCAGCCCTACAAGCTTGCCTCCGGCATGGCGAGCCCGGTCTATATCGACTGCCGCAAGCTGATCTCCTATCCGCGCATCCGCTCCGCCGTCATGGATTTTGCGGCCGTCACCGTCATGCGCGAGGCGGGCTTTGAAAAATTCGACGTGATCGCCGGCGGCGAGACGGCGGGCATCCCCTTTGCCGCGATGCTGGCCGAGCGTCTGGCGCTACCGATGATCTACGTGCGCAAGGCGCCGAAGGGCCATGGCCGGACGAACCAGATCGAGGGCCACATGCCCGAGGGCGCGCGCGTTCTCGTCATCGAGGACCTGACGACGGCCGGCGTCTCGATGTTTACCTTCATCGATGCCATCCGCGCCGCCGGCGGCGTGGTCGATCACGGCATGGCGCTGTTCTACTACGATATCTTCCCGGAAGGCCGCGCCAACATGGCCAGAAAGGGCATTACCCTCCACAACATCGCGACATGGCGCAATGTGCTGGCCGTAGCTCGGGAAGACAAGCTTTTCGATGCGGACACGCTGGCAAGCGTCGAGGCCTTCCTCGATGCGCCGCTCGAATGGTCGGGCCGCCACGGCGGTATCTCCAGCCTGGCGGGCTGAGCCCGTCAGAAGCCGATCGCCCGACAAGCCCATTGACTGCAACGCTTAGTATCCCAAGAGGAAGACCCATGATCATCTGCTGCGGCGAAGCCCTGATCGATATGCTGCCGCGCGAATCCACGCTCGGCGAACCCGCTTTCGCGCCCTATGCGGGCGGCGCGATCTTCAATACGGCGATTGCGCTCGGGCGCCTTGGCATTCCCACCGGCTTTTTCACCGGCCTCTCCAGCGATATGTTCGGCGATATCCTCCGCGACACGCTGAAAAGCAGCAATGTGGATTTCGCCCCGTCGGCCACATCCGATCTCCACACGACGCTTGCCGTGGTCAAGCTGGTCAACGGCTCGGCCACTTACGCGTTCTTCGACGAGAACAGCGCCGGCCGGATGATCACGGAAGCGGATCTGCCGGCACTCGGCGATTTCTGCGAGGCCCTGCATTTCGGCGCCATCAGCCTCATCCCCGAGCCCTGCGGCTCGACCTATGAGGCACTGATGACGCGCGAGCACAAGAAGCGCGTGATCTCCTTCGACCCGAACATCCGCCCCGGCTTCATCAAGGATGCAGACGCCCATAAGGCGCGTATGCTGCGCATGGCCGCCATGTCGGATATCGTCAAGTTTTCCGACGAGGATCTCGACTGGTTCGGTGAGGAAGGAGATCACGAAACGCTGGTCGGGCATTGGCTCGCCCGTGGCCCGAAGCTCGTCGTCATCACCAAGGGCGCTGATGGTGCCGATGCCTATACGGTTCGCGGCAAAGTGTCCGTACCCGGCGAAAAGGTGACGGTGGTCGATACGGTCGGTGCCGGCGATACCTTCGATGCGGGCATTCTGGCATCGCTGAAGATGAACAACCTGCTCACGAAGGATGCCATCGCGACCCTGAGCGACGACGCCATCCAGGCGGCCCTCGCACTCGGTGCGAAGGCCGCTTCCGTCACGGTCTCCCGCGCCGGCGCCAATCCGCCCTGGGCCTACGAGATCGGCCTGTAACGTTTGAGAATGCGGCGCGCCAATCCTGAGGCGCGCCGACGATGCTCCTACTGATGCACGACGATGCGCGCGTGATAGGGGACGCGCGTATAGAGGTCGATGACATCCTGATTGATCAGGCGCACGCAGCCGGAGGATACGGCCTTGCCGATCGAGCGCCATTCCGGGCTGCCATGCAGGCGGTACAGCGTGTCCTGCCCGTTCTGGAAGATATAGAGCGCGCGCGCACCGAGCGGGTTTTTCAGGCCCGGCTCCATGCCGCCGTTCTCGATGGAATAGCGCGCAAGCTCCGGCTGGCGCGCCACCATCTCGTTCGGCGGCTTCCAGCGCGGCCAGTGCTGGCGCCAGTGAATGATGCCTTCGCCCTGCCAGGCAAAGCCCTCGCGGCCGATGCCGACGCCGTAGCGCATGGCCGTGCCGCCGGGCTCGGTGATATAGAGGAATCGGCCGGGCGTATCCACGACGACGGTGTTTTCCGGCTCGCCCGTCGTGTTGGCCACGCGCTGCCGATAGAAGCGCGGATCGATCTCGCGGTAGGGGATGGCGGGAATGAGAATGCCGTCATCTTCCACCGCACCATACATCACGGCGAGCTCTGCCTCCGTCGGCGGCAGGATCGGCCGGCTGATCACGGGCGGCACGGGCGGCGTGCGCACGCCGGTCGAGGTCGTACAGCCGGCCATCGTGGCGGCAGCGGACAGCGCGCCGAGCAGGAAGGTGCGGCGCGAGAATGGATCGGCGATATCGGTCGGTGTCATAAGCAGGGTCCCGGTGAGACCTGATCTCTATCCCCAGCCCGCACAGGCACAAGGCGTGATCCGATCACGTTTCCCGGAAACAAAGGTAAGCCGGCGGAAACCCGGACGGTGTCGCCGAGCGGCAACAGTTTTGCCCGCGTCACTGGCACCGAAGACTAGGACCTGCGGGTAGGCGCTCGACCCAGGGATCTTCCCCCGCAGGGGAAGATCGTTGTCGGGTGGCCGATTTTCGACGGTCGGGGAGCCTATTTCTTGGCTGCCAGCAACGCCTTCACGAGGCCGACGGTCGACGAGTCATGGCCTTCGGCACTTTCCTTGCCTTCCACCACGGGCAGCAGGCCTGTCGCCAGTTCCTTGCCGAGTTCCACGCCCCACTGGTCGAAGGAGTTGATGTTGAAGAGCGCACCTTCCACGAAGACACGGTGTTCGTAGAGCGCGATCATGCGGCCGAGCGCAAACGGGGTCAACTTGTCGTAGACGATGGTCAGCGACGGGCGGTTGCCGGTAAACACGCGGTGCGGCGCGATGTGGTCGGCCTTGGCGTCGTCCATGCCCTTGTCCGTCAGCTGGGCCTTTGCCTCTTCCAGCGTCCTGCCCTTCATCAGGGCTTCCGACTGGGCAAGGCAATTGGCGATCAGGAGGTCGTGCTGGTGGCGCAACGTCGTCTCATGCGCGTTGGCCGCGATCATGAACTCGGCCGGAATGACCGTCGTCCCCTGATGGATCAGCTGGTAGAACGCGTGCTGCCCGTTGGTACCCGGCTCGCCCCAGACGACCGGACCGGAATTGCCTTCGACCGGCGTGCCGTCGAGCGTCACGCCCTTGCCGTTCGATTCCATGTCGAGCTGCTGGAGATAGGCGGGAAAGCGCGACAGGCGCTGGTCGTAGGGCAGGATGGCGCGGGAGGGATAGCCGAGCACGTTGCGGTGGTAGTAGCCGATGAGGCCGAGCAGCATCGGCAGGTTCTGCCGCAGCGGCGCCGTCTTGAAATGCTCGTCAATCGCATGCGCGCCGGCCAGGAACTCGCCGAACTTCTCCTTGCCGATGGCGATCATCAGCGGCAGGCCGATGGCCGACCAGATGGAGTAACGCCCGCCGACCCAGTCCCAGAACCCGAAGATGCGGTCGCTGGCGATGCCGAAAGCGGCAACCTTGTCGAGTGCCGTGGAAACGGCACAGAAATGGTGGCCGACGGCCTTTTCTCCGAGCGCCTTGGCGATGAAGGCGCGCGCCGTCTGGGCATTGGTCATCGTCTCGATCGTCGTGAACGTCTTCGACGCGACGATGAAGAGGGAGGTTTCCGGGTCGAGCAGCTTCAGAGTATCGGCGATATGGGCACCGTCGATGTTGGAAACGAAATGCGCGCGCGGGCCGTCATGTTCCGGCGCCAGCGCCAGCGTGGCCATGACAGGGCCGAGATCCGAACCGCCAATGCCGATATTGACGATGTCGGTGATCTTCTTGCCCGTTGCGCCGGTCAATGCGCCGTTGCGGACCTTGTCGGAAAAGGTGCCCATGGCATCGAGCACGGCGTTGACGTCCGGCATCACGTCGCGACCATCGACCAGGACCGGCGTGTTCGACCGGTTGCGCAGCGCCGTATGGAGAACGGCGCGGCCTTCGGTGAAGTTGATCGGCTTGCCGGCAAACATCTCGTCGCGTTTTTCCGCGACGCGCGCAGCCTTGGCAATGGCTTCCAGGCCGTCCAGCACACGCTCGTTCACGGCGCATTTGGAGTAGTCGAACAGGATGTCGTCGAGCGTCACGGAGAAGCGCTGGAAGCGCTGCGGATCGGCAGCGAAGGCTGCACGAATGTCGGTGGCGTCTGTCTCGGTGGCGGTGCTCTTCAGCTCTTCGACCAGCGCTTTCATCATCGGCTCCTTGGCAGTTCCGGTCAGGGCCTCGGGCCGTTCGCCGGACATGCTTTCAATGGTTTTTATCAGCCGCGATAGCTAGTGCGTTTGGTCACCGCAAATCAAGCCTCGGCGCCCGATTTTCGCGGGCGCCCGGATATTCGTGGAGGGCTAGGACATTCAAGGACATGCCCCCGCTTGATCTCTCAGCTGCGCAATTCCTTGCGCAGGATCTTGCCGACATTGGATTTCGGCAGGTCGTCGCGAAATTCGATGATGCGCGGGCGTTTGTAGTTGGTCAGCCCGTCATTGCAATGCGCACGGATCTCGGTCTCTGTCACGTTGGGGTCGCGACGGACGACGAACAGCTTCACGGCTTCGCCGGAATGCGCGTCCGGAATGCCGATGGCGGCACATTCCAGAACGCCGGGATAGGACATCACCACTTCCTCGATCTCGTTCGGGAAGACGTTGAAGCCGGAGACGAGGATCATGTCCTTCTTGCGGTCCACGATCTTGATCAATCCCTCCGGGCTCATGCGGCCGATATCGCCGGTGCGAAAGAAGCCGTCCTTGGAGATCGCCTGCGCGGTTTCCTCCGGCTTGTTCCAGTAGCCGGGCATGACCTGCGGTCCGCGAATGCAGATCTCACCGATATCGCCGATCGGCACGTTCTGGTCGGCCTCGTTGCGGATTTCGATGTCGGTCGAAGGCAAAGGCAGGCCGATGGTCCCGGTAAAGTCCGGCAGGTCCAGGCGATTGGCCGTCGCAACCGGCGAGGTTTCCGACAGGCCGTAACCCTCCTTGATCGGGCAGCCCGTTACCTTCTCCCAGCGCTCCGCCACCGGCCGCTGTACGGCCATGCCGCCGCCAAAGGTGAGCACCAGCGACGAGAAGTCGAGCGCGCGGAACGGACCATTGTTCAGAAGGGCGTTGAACAGCGTATTGAGGCCCGGAAAGATCGTGACCTTGTGACTGCCGAATTCCTTGACCAGCGACGGGATGTCACGCGGGTTCGGAATGAGGATATTGTGGCCGCCGAGAACCAGTCCCATCAGGCCGTTCACGGTGAGCGCGAAGATATGATAGAGCGGCAGCGCACAGAGGAAGACAAGCGTCTCGGGCTTCGGCTTGTTGATGAAGGCCGTCTCGATCCAGAGGCTCATCTGCGCCGCATTTGCCAGAAGATTGGCATGCGTCAGAACGGCGCCCTTGGAAACGCCTGTCGTTCCACCGGTATACTGAAGAAATGCGATATCGCCGGCCCTGGTGTCGGGCGTGGCAAGCGTCAGGCGTTTGCCCTTGGCGATAGCCGTGTTGAACCTGACATGACCGCGCAGCGACCATGCCGGAACCAGCTTTTTCACGCGACGGACGATGAAGTTGACGAGAAGCCCCTTGGCGCCGAGCAGGTCGCCCATCGATGCGACGACGATGTGCTGTAGCGAGGTCTTGGATGCCACCTGTTCGACGGTGTGGGCGAAATTTTCCAGAACGACGATGGCCTTGGCGCCGCTGTCCTTCAGCTGATGTTCGAGTTCCCGAGGCGTGTAGAGCGGGTTGACGTTGACGACGACGAGGCCCGCCCGCAGGATCGCAAAGATCGTCACGGGGTTCTGCAACACGTTCGGCATCATGACGGCCACGCGGTCGCCCTGTTTCAGCCCTGTCGACTGCAAGTAGGCGGCAAAGGCGTCAACGGTTTTCGCGAGGGCGCCGAACGTGATCGTCGTGCCCATGCAGGTATAGGCCGGACGATCTGCGTGTTTGGTACACGACGTCTCGAACATATGACCAAGGGATGGGTAGGGGCTGGCGGCGATGTCCGTCGGCATGCCGACGGGGTAGGACGCAAGCCAGGGCCTGTCAGGCAACATCGATTGTGTCCGGCTGGCCGTATCGGGCATGTTCGTCCTCCCTGTGCCGGTGTTTGTGTCGCCCGGCAATCCTCCAGATGCCCCACGTCTCTCGAGTGGGCCGGTGTCGAAGTCTATGCTCTTCAGCAGCGCCTTCAAGTGTCTTTTGGATTATATGACCTACACGTAAGCGTCAATAAGCCATGTCGCCAAAGCATGGGTCCTCTTCCGTAAGCGCATGGCTAATCACCGAGCCTTTGCGGCGGCGCCGGATAAGGTTTACGCCAGCCCGTGACGGCATACGCCCGGCTGCGTCGTCGCGCCGGCTGCCGCACTCTTTCCTGAGGCCCTATGCGGTCTCGACGCAAGATCAAAGCCATGTCTGATACCGCGCTTCCGTCTCACCCCGTCGCCCGCTTTGGCGGCGTGTCCATGGCGGAAGTCGCGTTGGCCGTCGGCGGGTTCGGCATCGGTACGGGCGAGTTCGCGATCATGGGCCTGCTGCCCCAGGTTGCTCAGGATCTCGCGGTGTCCGTGCCGCGGGCCGGCATCGTCATCAGCGCCTATGCGCTCGGGGTCGTTGTCGGTGCGCCGCTCATCGCCGTGGTCGCGGCACGATATGCCCGCCACACCGTGCTCCTGACGCTCATGGCGCTGTTCGCGCTCGGCAATATCGCCAGCGCGCTCGTGCCGTCCTTCGGTCTGCTGGTTACGGCCCGGTTTCTCGCCGGCCTGCCGCACGGGGCCTATTTCGGCGTTGCCGCGCTCGTGGCCGCCGGCATGGTCGCGCCGCACCAGCGAGGCCGCGCCATCGGTCGTGTCATGATGGGCCTCACCATTGCCACACTGCTCGGCACCCCGCTTGCCGCCTGGTTCGGTCAGGCGCTCGGCTGGCGCGCCGCCTTCGCCATCGTCGGCTGCATCAGCCTGCTGACCATCGTGCTCACCATGGTCTTCGTGCCGAAGGATCGCGGCAATGCCGCGTCTTCGCCGTTGCGCGAACTCGGCGCGTTGAAGAAGCTGCAGGTCTGGCTGACCCTCGGCATCTGCGCGATCGGTTGCGGCGGCATGTTCGCGACCTTCAGCTATATCACGCCGGCCCTGACGGAGGTGGCGGGCCTGTCGCTCTCCAGCGTGCCGCTGATGCTGTCCGTCTTCGGTGCCGGCATGATCCTCGGCAACATCATCGGCGCGCGGCTCGCCGACTGGTCGCTCCTCAAGGCGATCGGCCTCGGCCTCGTCTTCAATCTCGCCGCACTCCTGCTGTTCTACGCCACGATGTATTCGCCAGCGATCGCGATGTTCAACATCCTCTCCATCGGCTTTGGCTTTCTGATGGTGCCGGCCATGCAGACCCGCCTGATGGATGTGGCCGGCGATGCGCAGACGCTCGCCGCAGCGCTTATGCACTCCGCCTTCAACCTTGCCAACGCGCTGGGTGCCTGGCTCGGGGGCATGGCCATCGCGGCGGGTTACGGCTGGACGTCCACCGGCCTCGTCGGCGCCGTCATGGCCGTGTTCGGCATCGGGATCTTCGTGGTTTCCGTTGCCGTCGAGCGTTCATCGCGGCGCATTTGAGCGATTTCGCACGGAAACCCATTCCAGCTGTCGCCATATTTTGGCTCCGTTTGTGGAATTGTCATCCCGCGCTTGCCATTCGGCTGTATAGAGAGTGGATAAGGCAATTGCAGGCGGAAGCCTGACGGAGGTACCGGGTGCGCCATCGCGAATTGGAAAACCAGCCTGCAGAGCCGCGGCTGTTCGGCCGTCCAGCCTATGATCGTTCGGCGCTGGTCGGACCCGCATCGGCCGCACGCTGGCTGCTCGTGTTCATCCTCCTTGCCGGGGCCTATTTCTTTCACGGCTTTCTCGTGCCGGTTCTGGCCGCGGTCGTCATCGGTTTTGCCAGCTGGCCGCTCTACCGCCGTCTGCTGGTGGCGGTAAACGGCAATCGCACCATCGGCGCCACGATTGCCATCATCCTCGTCGTCGCCTTCATCGTGACGCCCGTCACCTTCGCCGCCATCTATGCGGTCGATGAGTTCCGCGGCTGGGTCGGATGGGCGGTCGAGGCCAATTCCGTCGGCGCCGATGTGCCAGCCTGGGTGCTGCAACTGCCGTTCGGCGGGGCCTGGCTCGGTGTGCAATGGGCGAAATATGTCGGGCATCCCGGTGCGCTCGGCGAACTCGTGCAACTGGTCAGCGGCTCCAATATCGGCAGCATCTATCGCGGTGCGCTCGTGGTCGGGGCAGGGGCTGCGCGCTCGCTGCTAACACTGCTCTTCATGCTCATCACCCTGTTCTTCGTCTATCGCGACGGCGAGAAATTCGTGGCGCAACTCGACAAGCTCGGCGAGCGCATTCTCCCCATGCGGTGGGAGCGCGTGTCGCGCATCGTGCCGCTCACCATCTCCTCCACCGTCACAGGCATGGGCCTCATCGCCATCGGCGAAGGCATCGTGCTCGGCGTTGCCTACTGGATCGCCGGCGTGCCGTCACCGGTCACCCTCGGCATTATCACCGGCTTCATGGCGCTCATCCCCGGCGGCGCGCCGCTCTGCTTCACGCTGGTCTCCGTCTATCTCTTGGCCAGCGGTGCGCCGGTTGCCGGTTTCGCCCTTTTTGCCTGGGGCACGATCGAGCTCTTCATCGTCGACAAGACGCTCCGTCCGCGCCTTGTCGGCGGGCCGATTAAACTGCCGTTCCTGCCGACCTTCTTCGGCCTCGTGGGTGGCGTGAAGACCATGGGCTTCCTTGGCCTTTTCGTCGGGCCGGTGCTGATGGCGCTGATCGTCGCCATCTGGCGCGAATGGCTGCACGAAGTAACGACGCCCGTGCCCGAGCAGACCGCCAAGCTGATCAAGCAGGCCTGATAGGCCTGCAAAGCAGGGCACAAAGCCTTTTCCCGAACCGCCGCCTGCCTTAAGTATGGTTGCGACAGCGATCAACACGGGATGCGTGCCGGTGAATTTCTTTTCAGCCTATGATCAGGGTTTTGTTCGCGTTGCAGCCTGCACGCCGCGCTGCGAGGTTGCCGACCCCGCTTTCAATGCCGAACAGGTGATCGCGCTTGCGCGCGACGGACATGCCCGTTCCGTCGGTCTGATGGTGTTCCCCGAACTCTGCATTTCCAGCTACACGCTCGATGACCTGCTGGGCCAGGCGGCGCTGCATGAGGCGGTGGACATGGCTCTCGCCCGCGTCGTGGAGGAAAGCCGCACCCTGTCGCCTGTCCTCCTCGTCGGCGCGCCGATCCCGAAGAACGGCCGGCTCTATAATTGCGCCCTCGCCATCCATCGCGGCCGCATCCTCGGTGTTGTGCCAAAGAGCTATTTGCCGAACTATCGTGAGTTCTACGAGAAGCGCTGGTGCGCTGCCGGGCGCGACATTCGCGGCGAGACCATCGCAGTTGCGGGCCAAATGGCGCCGTTCGGCGTGGATCTCTTGTTTTCGGCAACGGACGTGCGCGGCTTCGTCTTTCATATCGAAATCTGCGAGGATGTCTGGATCGCCGCCTCGCCGAGCGATTTCGGCGCGCTCGCAGGCGCGCTGATCCTCACCAATCTCTCGGCCAGCAACATTACCGTCGGCAAGGCCGAAACGCGCCGCCAGCTTGCGGGCTCCCAGTCCAGCCGCTGCTTTGCCGCCTATGTTTATGCCGCCGCCGGTCCGGGCGAATCCACCACCGACCTTGCTTGGGACGGACAGGCCTGCATCTACGAACTCGGCAATTTCCTGGCGGAGACGGAACGCTTTCCAAGCGGCCCCCAGATGTGCGTGGCCGATATCGACGTCGACCGACTGCTGCTCGAACGCCTGCGCACAGGCACCTTCAACGATGCTGCCAACCATCAGCACCGCGATGATCGGACCTTCCGCACGGTTGAGTTCCAGTTTGAGCCGGATAGGGGTGATATTGGGTTCGAGCGCGGCATCTCGCGCTATCCTTTCGTGCCCGCCGATCCCGCCCGGCTCGATCAGGATTGCTACGAGACTTACAACATCCAGGTTCAGGGCCTGATGAAGCGGTTGCAGGCGACCGGCATCAAGAAGATCTGCATCGGCGTCTCCGGCGGTCTCGACAGCACTCATGCCCTCGTCGTCGCCGCACGCGCCTTCGACCAGTTGGGCCTGCCGCGCTCCGGCATTCTCGGCTTCACCATGCCGGGCTTTGCCACCGGCGACGTAACGAAGACGAACGCCTGGAAGCTGATGCGGTCGCTCGGCATCACTGCCGACGAGATCGACATCAAGCCGCTGGCAGAACAACTGCTGAAGGACCTGAAGCACCCTTACGCCGAAGGGAAGCCGGTCTACGACATCACCTTCGAAA
Source organism: Rhizobium sp. 9140 (assembly GCF_900067135.1). Classification (NCBI taxonomy): domain Bacteria; kingdom Pseudomonadati; phylum Pseudomonadota; class Alphaproteobacteria; order Hyphomicrobiales; family Rhizobiaceae; genus Rhizobium; species Rhizobium sp. 9140. The sequence goes on from NZ_FJUR01000001.1 coordinate 1,199,225, forward strand.
ACGTACAGGCAGGCCTGCGCACCGATTTCCTGTTCCGCGCTGCCAACCGCTACGACGCGCTGGTGCTCGGCACCGGCGATCTCTCGGAGATCGCGCTTGGCTGGTCCACCTATGGTGTCGGCGACCACATGAGCCATTACAACGTCAATGCCTCCGTGCCGAAGACCCTCATCCAGCACCTGATCCGCTGGATCATCGCCAAGAACCTCTTCGATGCTGAGACGAATGCGACGCTCGCCGATGTTCTCGACACCGTTATCTCGCCCGAGCTCGTGCCGGCCGACGAAACCGGCGCGATCCAGAGCACGGAGGACAAGATCGGCCCATATGCACTGCATGATTTCGCGCTCTACTACATCACCCGTTTCGGTCTGAAGCCTTCGAAGGTCGCGTTTCTCGCCTGGCATGCCTGGCATGATGCAAAGGCCGGTGCCTGGCCCACGGGATTCCCCGAGGAGAGCCGGAACGCCTACGATCTCGCTACCATCCGCAAATGGCTGGAAGCGTTCCTGTTCCGCTTCTTCACGACCAGCCAGTTCAAGCGCTCTGCCTCGCCGAACGGCCCGAAGGTCACCTCCGGCGGATCTCTCTCGCCGCGCGGCGACTGGCGCGCACCTTCCGACGGCAATGCACGCCTGTGGCTGGACGAACTGAGACGCAACGTTCCGGAGAACGAGCAGGCTTAAGCGTCGGGAACTCCACCCTATCCTATCCAAGGTTTCGCTCCTTACTTCTGCGACTTGAGAAACGAACCGTTTCCGCCATCATGGTGGCGGGTTCGTTTCCTGGGGCAGAGAATGGGACTGAGACTTGTCGGAAAGGATGATGCCGATCGCGGCGAGGCACCGGTCGGTGCTCGCGATGTCGAGGCGGAGGCGCGCCGGAGACTGTCCGTGCTCGGCCATGAGCGTCATCGCGTGCGTTCGCTCGCAACCGGCATCGACATGCCGCGCGAGGTCCACATTAAGCATCTTCAGATCATGGCGATCGCGCTGGCGCTCTCGAGCCTCGAAAGCATCCCGGACGATTATCAGTCGGATGCCTACTGGCCCATGTAAAGAGCCAACTCAGCGCGGCTCCACGGTCAGGCTCAAATAGGTCGGATCGAAATCCGCGATGTCACGAAGCTCGTCCCAGTCGAGAATTGTCACCGTGTGATTGACCCAGCTGATCAGGCCGTCCTTGCGCAGGTTCTGGATGGTGCGGTTCATGTGGACGAGCGACAGCCCGAGCACGTCCGCCATCTCTCCTTGCGACAGGGGGAAGTGGAAGCTCAGGTCCTGCGTCAGCCCCATCGCCTGCAGGCGCATATGCAGCTCGCAGATGAGATGGGCAAGATGCGCGCGCTTTGAGCGACGGCCCATGGCAACGATCCATTCGCGGTGGATCGCGCCGTCGATGATCGTCTTCAGCCAGAGCAGCCGCGTCAGGTGCGGGGCTTTCCGCGTCAAAGTTTCCAGTTCGGTATGATCGATCTGCATGACGCGGCAGGGTGAAAGCGCGATGATTCCGTGGTCCATCGTTTTCAGGAGGAAAGCATGCAGATCGACGAAATCGCCGGGAACATGCAGCGCCGTGATCTGCCGCGTGCCATCCGGCGTCAGCTTGTAGCGTGCTGCAAAGCCTGCGGTCAGCAGCGTGCTGTAGGAGGGCCGCGTATTCTCCGACACGAGGTCCTCATCAACCTCGTACGACCGCTCGCGGGTGGCAAGGGATCTCATAAGGCTTCGCTCATCCTCCGAAACGATGTCGTGATTGGCGAGGTTCTGAATGAGAATGTCGATCACGATGAAGGCCTTCGAGAATGAACCGGTAGAGACAAGCCGCGCGCAGGCCGGCCGGGGCCGCGGCGCATTTTAAACAGCGGTGTTTGAAAGACGGCAAGCGCAAAACGCACGACGGCATCGCCGTGCGCATGTTTTACGAACGGACGCCCGGTCACGTCGGAACAAAAGGTTCGTCTCCAGCTTAGCGTGGCGCAAACGCACTGAGAACGTAGAGACATGTGATGAGCCGCTATTTCTTTGATCTTCACAATGGAGATGGTCCTGTGTTGGACGAGGAAGGCCAGGACATGGTCTCGCGCGAGTCCGTCGCCATGGAGGTCGCCCGCATTCTCGGGGATATCGCCCGGGACGAAATGCCGGAAACCCGCAACGGCACCATCTCCCTCACCGTCCGCGACGAGACAGGCAGAACGATCACCGTCGCTCGCCTGACGTTCAGCAACGAGTGGGTCGAGTAGAGATGTCTAGCGCGACGAAGCAGGACTAAATCCGCTTCGGCTCCTTCGCGATGATGTCCGGAGCGGCAGGCTGTGCAGATGGACGATGGGTCGGTTTCGGACCCGACGTCGGGCGCATGCCGTCCGTCTGAGGCACTTTTCCAGCGCAACCTGACGGCGTGTGTTCGAAGTCCCATAAGGATCGTCGAAGGCGACGAGCGATCGTTTCGCTCAATGGAAGCGGAACGAAAAGCGGCTTGGAAGGCTTGTATCGGGTACGCGCAGAGCATGGCAAAACCGCTTACCTCATGCGTCATGACAACGGAGATTATCATGGACCTTCCCCAAAATGCAGTCGTCGCCGTTGCCGATGGCAAAAAGCTCGTTCTTTTCAAGAACGAGGGCCAGGCATCCGACATTCAGCTCAAAGCCCTGCCCGACGCCGAGGTCGATGACTCGAAAATCCCCTCCGGTGGCCGCCATTCCAGCAGCGCCGCCAACCCGAGCGATGGTCAGCAGGACGAAGACGGTTTCACCGCAGGCGTGGTCGATCTTCTGAACAAGCGCGTCCTCGACGGCAAGATCAAGAAGCTCGTGATCATCGCGGCGCCACGCACACTCGGTGAGCTTCGAAAGGGCTATCGCAAGGCCCTGTCCGACGCGCTCGTCGGAGAACTGGACAAGGATCTCACGGGGCACTCGATCCAGGATATCGAAAAGGCCATCGCCGCGGCCTGACGCCGCCGCTACAGACTGAGAACCGTCGAAGGCAGAGCCACACTCAAGCGGCTCTGCCTTCGTTCGTTTTGGTTCGCAGCTCTCACTGCCTCTTAAGTATTGACCGACGCGTCAGCTTGAGTGCGCGCGGATAGCCAATTGGTGAGAAGCCAATCGGCTGTGAAAGCGAGCAGACGCACGATTACGCCCAGCAGAATGCCAAGGTCCCTATAATAATTGATAAAAGGAATTGGTGCCGCTTGCAGGACTCGAACCTGCGACCCCATCATTACGAATGATGTGCTCTACCACCTGAGCTAAAGCGGCTCACCGGGCGAACCAAAGGGTTCAGCCTGTGTTGTGAGGGGCTGATACCTGCAAAGTTCGGGGAATTCAAGCGGTCTCTTCGTCTGTCGAGGGAAAAACTGACGCGGGCAGGGTGGCTGCCCGCGGGAATATCGTGGAGCCGCTACAGCGAGAGGCGGGCGCGGGCCGCGTTGTATTCCGTTTCCAGACGCTCCACGAGTTTTGCGACAGGGGTGACGGCTGTGATGGCGCCGATGCCCTGGCCCGAGCCCCAGATGTCGCGCCAGGCTTTCGCACCGGTGCCGACGGCGGCCTCGAGGTCCATGGTGGCAGCGTCGGCAACGGGCAGGTTGTCGGCGTCCAGTCCGGCGGCGGAAATGGAGGGGCGGAGATAGTTGCCGTTGACGCCGGTAAAGTGCGGCGTTTCCACGATGTCCTTCGCCTTGCTGTCGACGATCATCTGCTTGTAGCCGTCGCTCGCCCGGGCTTCTTCGGTCGCAATGAAGGCCGAGCCGATATAGGCGAGGTCTGCGCCCATGGCCTGCGCCGCCAGCACCGCGCCGCCATTGGCAATCGCGCCGGACAGGAGGAGAGGGCCGGAGAACCAGCTGCGGATTTCCTGGATGAGCGCAAAGGGCGACAGCGCCCCGGTGTGGCCGCCGGCGCCGGCCGCAACGGCGATCAGCCCGTCTGCGCCCTTGTTGATGGCGGAGCGCGCATGACGATCATGGATCACGTCGTGCAGCACGATGCCGCCATAGCTGTGCACGGCCGCATTCACCTCCGGCACGGCGCCGAGTGAGGAGATGACAATCGGCACCTTGTACTTCGCACACAGCATCAGGTCGTGTTCCAGCCGTCGGTTGGAGCGGTGGACGATCTGGTTGACGGCGAAGGGCGCGGACGGGCTGTCCGGGTTCGCCTTGTCATGGGCGGCCAGCTCCTCCGTGATCATCGCCAGCCACTCATCGAGCTGCGCTTCCGGTCGGGCATTGAGCGCCGGGAAGGAGCCGACGACGCCGGCCTTGCACTGGGCGATGGTCAGCGCCGGATGCGATATGATGAACAGCGGCGCCGATACGACGGGAATGCGAAGACGGGACAGGATCGGCGGCAGGGCCATGGTGCTCTCTCTTAATTGACGTTTGCGTAAACGGAAGATAACCGCGGGATGGCAGGTCTGACAAGAGGGGTATCGTGAGATGCGGCTGGGTACTTGCGGTAGGGCATCATGGCGTCCTGCGACACGCGTGTCCAATCCGCAGATCCGTTGCTTTTCAGATGGTTGAACAGTGTGTCACGATCCGAACACTGCCGGAAGAGGCTGGAAAGGTGCTCATACCAGCCTATGTGCATTGCGCGGACTTGCGTAACGAGACGTCAATCGTTACCGAAAAGTGAACGTGCTTTCCTGCGTTTCGGCACCGGCATCCTCACGGATGCCCCAAGCGCAGGCCCAAGGTGGCAAGGGATTACCGTGAGCGGACTGGAAACGGCCATCAAGCAGGCGCTGGAGCGCTCCGACCGGGCAAGTGCGGAAACGCGCGCGCGGATCTACCAGTCGGCACGAAACGCGCTCGAAGCCGGCCTGCGCAAGCAGAACGTCCTTGACGAAACCGTCGTCGCCCAGCAGCGGCACCGTCTGGAAGTCACCATTCACGCGATCGAACAGCAGGAACGGGCGGCTCTTCGCGATCTCTCGGTCGTTCATTCCCCAGTTTCTCCAGCCCCATTCTCTCCGGCCCCCGTCTCTCCTTCCACAGTTCCTCCGCAAAATCCCGCAGAGCCTGCATATCCTGCCGAGCCCCACGTGACCATTGCCGACGCTCCGCGTGCGGAGCAGCGTGCAAGCGTCCGCGATGCCGAACGGCAGGAGCCCGGGTTTGCCGAGGTGACTGCCGAGCGCCCCTCGTCCCGACGTGACGGCCCCTCGTTCGATGCCCCTGACGTGGATGGACCGCGCGGAGATGGCAGGGTTGAGCGCGGCGACCGGCACCGCGAGCACGATGATGCACCGTTTACGGAAACGCCAACGCCGATGGTCGCGCCGGTTCGCGATTCCAAGCGGCCTGGCGCGCAGGCACGCGATGCCGTCAACGATCTTGGCCTTCCCGGGGCGGAGCCGCTCGTGCTGCGCCGGCGCCGTGGCCGCGGCGGGCGCATCGCCTCCATTCTCATGGTTGCGGCCGTGCTCGTGGCAGCCGTCGGCAGTGCCACGTGGTGGGTGATGAGCACGGGTCTTCTCGAACGCCCGCAGGGCCAGCCGGCACCTCCGCCGACCGTGGCCGCGGAGGATTTCGATGGCGGCGCAGGCCTGCGAACGCTCGGTGCCCAGGCCGGCTTCACGGCAGATTGGGTCGATCTCTATCTGCCGACCGCCACGGGCGGCGTTACGCCAGGCGCGCGCGTTCGTACCGAAGTGGTGCGCGACGAGGGCGGTGCACGGCTCCGCATCGCGTCTGGCGCGGGCGACGCCAGCGGCAACGTCGCCATCGAGGTGCCGGCGTCGGCGCTGCAGCGCATGTCGGGGCAGACTTCCACCATCGCCCTCAGCGTTCAATCGGCAAACGGCAAGCCGACCCAGTTCTCGGTGGAATGCGACTTCGCATCCCTCGGCGATTGCGGCCGTCATCGGTTTACGGTCAATGACGAGAAGAGCGACATGCTGTTCAAGATCAGCTTCGACCGGACGATGTCGCCAAACGGCCCTGGCCGTATCCTTTTGAACAGCGACGTCACCGCCAATGGCGGTCGTCTGGATCTCTATGCCATCCGGCTCTTGCCCGGACAGTGAGACGAACGGCGGCACCGGATCCAGGCGCCGCCTTGTCGCTGACCCCGTCAGGACATCACGATTTGAGAAAATGGTGCTCTGAGTTCAGGATCTTGCCGTCTATCTCGCCGATCGCCTTCTCGTCCTTGCCGGTATAGTCGAGTCCCGTCAGGATATGGCGGATGAGGTTCAGCCGGGCGCGGCGGCGGTCGTTGCCGAGGATCACGGTCCAGGGCGCCTTGCCCTTGTGGGTTTCCTTCAGCATGCGGTTGCGTTTCTCGGTATAGTCGTTCCAGCGCGACAAAGCCTCGATGTCCATGGGTGAGAGCTTCCACACCTTCAGCGGATCGTGGCGGCGCTGATGGAACTGCATCAGCTGCATTTCCTGCCCGATTTCCAGCCAGATCTTGAAGAGCACGATACCCTCTTCGACGATCAGCTTCTCGAATGCCGGGACTTGTCTGAGGAAATGCTCGTACTCGGCGGGCGTGCAGAAGCCCATGACCGGCTCGACGCCGGCGCGATTGTACCAGGACCGGTCGAACAGCACGAACTCGCCCTTCGTCGGGAAATGCGAGATGTAGCGCTGGAAATACCATTGCCCGCTCTCCGTCTCCGTCGGCTTGGTCAGGGCGACGATCCGGGCCGTACGGGGATTCATATAGGCGCGGGTTTCGTGGATCGCGCCGCCCTTGCCGGCCGCGTCGCGCCCCTCGAACAGCACGATGACGCGCTTGCCGCTTGCCTGCTGCCAAGTCTGCACCTTCACCAGCTCGATCTGCAGCTTTTCCAGCTCAGCCTTGAAGACGCCCTTGCTCAGCTTCTTTTCATAGGGGTAGCCGCCGGAGGCCATGGCGGATTTGGTGATCCAGTCCGGCAGGTCCGGCGTGTCGACGTCGAACAGGCGCGTCTTCCCGTCGATGACGATCTCGACCGGCTTGATGTCGTCCATGCTTCTCATCTCCATGTGTGCCCAGCGGGGTGTGCCCAGCGGGGTGTGCCCAGCGGGGTGTGCCCAGCGGGGTGTGCCAAGCGGGGTGCCGGCAGGCCAAGCCTGAAGGGCCGGTTGCCGCCGTAGCTGGGGAGCAGGCCATAAGTCCATTGCGATTTCAAGCGCACCGTGAAAATCATGTCATGAAGCCGGGTTACATGGTGGATGTTCGCCGCATCGGCTGGCAGGTGTTATGGTACGTGCCTGTTGGCGCAGGCTCGTTCGGGAAGGCAGCGACAGTCGGGAGGACGTGTGCTGGAAACGACATATTGGCGGACGATGGGCACCCGCATCTGGGCGGAGAAGTGGCTGATCGGCCTCACCCTTGCCGGCTGCGTCGGATTGATCGCGACCAGCGGCCACGCCGCCCTTGCCGCCGTATTCTGGATCGTTGTCGTTCTGGCACTTCTGCGGCAACCGGCGATGCCGGCGCCCCCCGCTGCCGTCGAGCCGCTGCCTTCCACCGGTGAGGCTGAACTCGCGACGCTTGAAGCCGGCTTCGACGCTTTGGATATGCCGGTGCTCGTCATCGGGCCGGACGAGCGCGTGCTTTTCCAGAACCAGGCGGCCGAAAAGGCCTTTGGCGTCATCCCGGCAAATTCCGACCTTTCCGGTCGCGTTCGTTCGCCCGGTATCCTCGATATGGTGCGCGAGACCATCGCGACCGGCCGCATCAACCAGATCGAACATTCCGAACGTCTGCCGTCCGAGGCCGTCTATATCGTGCGCGTGGCGCCGGCTGCGCTTGCCGCTGATGGCCCCAAGCGGGTGTCGGCGCCGGAAAGCATCGATACCGTCTATGTCGTCTCCTACCGCGATATCTCGCAGGCGCGCCGCATCGATCGCATGCGCTCGGATTTCGTCGCCAATGCCAGCCACGAATTGCGCACCCCGCTCGCCTCCCTGCGCGGCTTCATCGAGACGCTGCAGGGGCCGGCGCGCAACGATGTGAAGGCGCATGAGCGGTTCCTCGGCATCATGCTGGAGCAGGCAAACCGGATGAGCCGCCTTGTCGACGACCTGCTGTCGCTCTCCCGCCTTGAGCTGAAATCCCACATCGCGCCCGAGCAGGAGGTCGCGCTTGCACCTCTGCTCGGCCATGTCTGCGACACGCTGGGTCCGCTTGCCCAGGATGTGGGCATCACCATCTCGCTCGCCGTTCCGTCACTTCCCGTCGTCGTTCAGGGGGATCGCGACGAACTGATCGAGGTGTTCGAGAACCTCGTGGAGAATGCGTGCAAGTATGGGCAGGAAGGCAAGACCGTGGAGGTGACCCTTTCCGGCGGCGGCGGCGATCCAGTTGAGGTCTCTGTGCGCGATCACGGGCCGGGCATTCCCGCCGAGCACGTGCCGCGCATCACCGAGCGTTTTTACCGGGTGAATGTCGAGGCCAGCCGCTCGAAGAAAGGCACCGGGCTGGGGCTTGCGATCGTTAAACACATCCTCACCCGGCACCGCGCGAGGCTGATCGTCCGCTCGGTGCTGGGCGAGGGAACCGTTTTCACGGTCCGTTTTTGACGGAATATCGACGAAATCTGGGTCTTTAACAAAAAGATCATGAAAATCAGGAAGATAGACTGTCATAAATCTTTCGTCAACTTGACATAAAAGCTTGTGGCATCGGCCGCTAATGAAGGGTAGCCGATGAGAATAAACGGCGAAAGCGAGCGCTGACACTCTAGCGCACCCACACAAGCCCATCCGGGAGAATTCCATGAACGCCCTGAAACTGACTGCTGCAGCCCTGGTGGCTTCCGTCGCCTTTGCTGGCGCTGCCGCTGCCCGCGACCAGATCCAGATCGCTGGCTCGTCCACCGTTCTTCCCTATGCCAAGATCGTTGCCGAAACCTTCGGCGAGACGTTCCCCGACTTCAAGACGCCGGTCGTCGAATCCGGCGGCACGGGCGCCGGCCTCAAGGAATTCTGCAAGGGCGTCGGCCCTGATACCATCGACATCGCCAATGCTTCGCGCAAGATCAAGGACAGCGAACTGGCGGAATGCAAGTCGGCTGGCGTGACCGAAGTGCAGGAAGTCAAGATCGGCTATGACGGCATCGTCTTCGCCACCGACAGCGGCAATGCCGACCTGAAGCTCGAGCCGAAGGATCTCTACCTCGGCCTCGCAGCCCAGGTCGTCGTCGACGGCAAGGTTGTTGCGAACCCCTACACGAAGTGGTCTGAAGTCAACAAGAACCTGCCGGACGCCGAAATCGCCGCTTATATCCCGGGCGAAAAGCACGGCACGCGCGAAGTCTTCGAAGAGAAGATCCTTCATGCAGGCTGCAAGGCTTCCGGTGCTGAAGAGGTCATCAAGGCTGCCGTTGCCGACGCCAAGGAACAGGCCCGCACCTGCGTTGCCGTTCGCAAGGACGGCAAGGCTGTCGACATCGACGGCGACTACACAGAAACGCTCGCCCGCATCGCTGCCAACAAGAACGGCATCGGCGTCTTCGGTCTGGCTTTCTATGAAAACAACGCCGACAAGCTGAAGGTTGCGACCGTCAACGGTGTCATCCCGACCACGGAAACGATCGCTTCCGGCGAATACCCGGTTTCGCGTCCGCTGTTCTTCTACGTCAAGAAGGCGCATCTCGGCGTTATCCCCGGCCTGAAGGAATTCGTTGAATTCTTCCTCGACGACCAGATGGTCGGCCCGGAAAGCCCGCTGGCAGCCTACGGCCTCGTTGCCGCGCCGGATGCAGAGCGCGAAGCTGACCGCAAGGCCTTCACCGACGGCACGCAGCTGTAATAGGAGCCGATCCGGAGACCTGGTCTCTTAAGGATCACCCCGCACGGCGCGCGAGCGCCGTGTGGGAGCCCCAACGTTCGAATGGCCGGCGTCCGATCTTGCAGCATGCGATGTCGTGAAACGACCGGGGGACCCAGACCATGAGCGCTTCTCTCCTCTTTCTCCTCGTCCTGCTCGTCGGCGCATCCGCCTTCGTGATGGGTCGTTCGCGGGCCATGGCCACGGCCGGTGGCAAGCTTTCCTCTCTGCATTCTCTGCCCGGCTACCACGGCAGCTACGCTGCCATCTGGGCTCTTCTGCCTTCGCTCGTCGTGCTCGCCGTCTGGCTCGTCGCTGCGCCGCCGATGATCGATCGCAGCGTGCTCTTCCATCTGCCGACCGAGGTCCTGAACCAGGGCAATGCGCCCGCCCAGCTGGCACTCGGCCAGGTCAAGTCGGTCGCCCGCGGTCTCGCCCTTCTCTCGGACGCCGAGCGCAGCGCACTTGACAGCGGTTCCATCAATCTTCGCGACGCCATGGGTGCCAAGGGCATTCCGCTGGCCGGCGCCGGCGAACCCTGGATGATCGAGTCCGCTACGACCTTCAATCGGATGACGGCAAACAGCCATCTGGCCATGGCCGGTGTCGTGCTGCTGCTGGCCATCGGTGGAACACTTCTGGCGCTCCGCGGCATCTCGCAGCGCTTCCGGGCACGCAACCGTGTCGAGCAGGTCATTCTCGGCGGCCTGATCCTCGCTTCCTCCATCGCCATCCTCACCACCGTCGGCATCATCGGCTCTATGCTGTCGGAAGCCCTGCGCTTCTTCGCCTCGGTGTCGCCGATGGAGTTCTTCTTCGGCACCGTCTGGGATCCGCGCTTCGCCGCAGCCGGCCAAGCGGGTCAGGCCGGGCAGTTCGGCCTCCTGCCGCTTCTCGCCGGCACGCTCTACATCGCCTTCGTCGCCATGCTCTTTGCCGTGCCGATCGGCCTGTTCGCCGCCATCTACATGGCGGAATATGCCAACAGCACGGTGCGCTCGATCGCCAAGCCGCTGCTCGAAATCCTCGCCGGCATCCCGACCATCGTCTACGGCTTCTTCGCCCTCGTCACGGTCGGCCCGTTTCTGCGCGATATCTCGGGCCAGCTGAACGGCCTCGTCACCGGCAACTATACCAGCTTCATCCAGGCGCAGAGCGTTCTCACCGCCGGCCTCGTCATGGGCATCATGCTGATCCCCTTCGTGTCCTCCCTGTCGGATGACATCATCACGCAGGTGCCCGGCTCGCTGCGCGACGGTTCGCTCGGCCTCGGTGCCACACGGTCGGAAACCATCAAGCGCGTCGTCCTTCCTGCCGCTCTTCCCGGCATCGTCGGTGCGCTTCTGCTAACGGCATCCCGCGCCGTCGGCGAGACGATGATCGTGGTGCTTGCGGCCGGTGTCGCCGCCCGCATGCAGATCAACCCCTTCGAGCCGATGACGACCGTCACGGTGAAGATCGTCAACCAGCTGACGGGCGACCTAGAGTTCACCTCTCCGCAGACCCTCGTCGCCTTCGCGCTCGGCATCACGCTCTTTGCCATCACGCTCTGCCTCAACATTTACGCGCTCTACATCGTGCGCAAATACCGGGAACAGTACGAATGACCGACATGACCTCATCGCTCGCCGGTGCGTCGCAGCGTCCCGCATCCACCCGTCGCGATATCGGCATCAAGCGCCGCTACGCCGCAGAACGCCGCTTCCGGGCCTATGGCATCGGTGCCATCTCCATCGGCATCTTCTTCCTCGGTCTCCTGCTCTGGACCGTCGTGTCCAAGGGCTACACGGCCTTCCTGCAGACCGAGATCGTCCTGCCGATCACCTTCAGTGAACAGGTCATCGACCCGAAGAACGAACGGGCGACCAACCCTGCCAAGCTGATGACCGCGAACTATCCGCTGTTGGTGCGTGACGCGCTGGTACAGAAGCTCGGTATCGACCCCGCCAACCGCGCGGACGTGAAGCTCGCGACCGACATGGTCTCGGCCAGCGCCCGCACGCAGCTTCGCGATGTCGTCGTTGCCAATCCGGCGATCATCGGCCAGACGGTGCCGGTGGCACTTCTGGCGGAAGGCAACATCGACTCGGCCAACAAGGGCCAGATCGACGTGACGGTGGACGAAGCCAACCGCAAGGTGAAGGATAAGCAACTCGGCTGGATGCAGACGCTCGCGCAGGACGGCGCGATGACGAAGTCCTTCAACACGGGCCTCTTCACCTCGGGCGCCTCCTCGCGTCCGGAAGCTGCCGGCATCGGCGTCGCAGCGCTCGGCTCGCTCTACATGATGCTGATCGTGCTAGCGCTCGCGCTGCCGATTGGTGTCTCCGCCTCGATCTACCTCGAAGAGTTCGCGCCGAAGAACAAGCTGACCGACCTCATCGAAGTCAACATCAACAATCTCGCGGCCGTTCCCTCCATCGTCTACGGTCTGCTCGGCCTGTCGATCTTCATCAACTTTGCCGGTATGCCCCGCTCGGCAGCCCTCGTCGGCGGTCTCGTCCTCACGCTGATGACGCTGCCCACGATCATCATCGCCACGCGTGCGGCGCTGAAGGCCGTGCCGCCGTCGATCCGGGCTGCGGCCCTCGGCCTTGGCGCCTCGAAGATGCAGACGATCTTCCACCACGTGCTTCCGCTTGCCATGCCGGGTATCCTGACGGGGACCATTATTGGCCTTGCGCATGCACTGGGTGAAACCGCGCCACTGCTTCTCATCGGCATGGTGGCCTTCGTGGTCGATTTCCCGGGCTCGCCGCTCGAACCTTCCACGGCACTGCCGGTCCAGATCTACATGTGGGCCAACGAAGCCGAACGTGCATTTGTCGAACGGACCTCCGGCGCGATCATCGTGCTCCTGATCTTCCTGGTGGTCATGAACCTTGGCGCAATCCTGTTGCGGCGCCGCTTTGAACGACGCTGGTAGTGAGGTAGAAAACAATGAACATGATGTCAGAAGCGACTCTCGAAAAGGCGGTCGATCAGAAGATGAATGCTGTCCCTCACAAGATGATTGGCAAGGATGTGTCGGTCTACTACGGCGAAAAGCGCGCGCTGTTCGACGTGAACCTCAACATCCGCGAAAACACGGTCACGGCGCTGATCGGCCCCTCGGGCTGCGGCAAGTCAACCTTCCTGCGGACGCTCAACCGCATGAACGACACGATCGACCACTGCAAGGTCACGGGCAAGATCACGCTCGACGGCGGTGATATCTACGATCCCTCGATCGACGTCGTCGAACTGCGCGCCCGCGTCGGCATGGTTTTCCAGAAGCCGAACCCGTTTCCGAAGTCCATCTATGAAAACGTGACCTACGGGCCGAAGATCCACGGTCTCGCCCGCACCAAGGCCGAACTCGACGCCATCGTCGAGCAGAGCTTGCAGAAGGCCGGTCTGTGGAACGAGGTCAAGGACCGCCTGCACGAGTCGGGCACCGGCCTTTCCGGTGGCCAGCAGCAGCGTCTCTGCATCGCGCGCGCCGTTGCCGTCAGCCCCGAAGTCATCCTCATGGACGAGCCCTGTTCGGCGCTCGACCCGATCGCCACCGCCAAGGTCGAGGAACTGATCCACGAGCTGCGCGCCAACTACACGATCGTGATCGTCACGCACTCCATGCAGCAGGCAGCCCGCGTCTCGCAGCGCACCGCCATGTTCCACCTCGGCAATCTTGTCGAGGAGAACGACACCGACAAGATGTTCACCAATCCGGATGACCAGCGCACCCAGGATTACATCATGGGCCGCTTCGGCTGATCGGTCGCCCGACCGACAGCCTTGTGCCCGTGACCGAACTCCAAGGACAGGATCCATGGCAACCCATATCGCATCCGTCTATGACGAAGACCTGAAATATCTGAGCCGCCGTATCTCCGAGATGGGTGGCCTTGCCGAGCAGATGGTGGCCGAATCCGTTCGCGCCCTCGTCAATGCCGATCTGGGTCTTGCCCAGAAGGTCATCTCCGACGACGTCGTGCTTGACGACGCCGAGCGCCAGATCGGCGAGAAGGCGATCGTGACGATTGCCAAGCGCCAGCCGATGGCGGCCGACCTGCGCGAAATCATGGGGTCGATCCGCATTGCGGCCGATCTGGAGCGCGTGGGCGATCTCGGCAAAAATACGGCCAAGCGCGTCATCGCCGTCTCCAGCGCCAGCCTGCCGCGGCAGCTGTCCCGCGGCATCGAGCATCTGGCCGAGTTGACGCTGATGCAGCTGAAGGAAGTGCTGGATGTCTACGCATCCCGCTCGGCCGAGAAGGCAAAGGCCATTCGCGAGCGTGATAGCGAGATCGACGCGATCTACACCTCGTTGTTCCGCGAGCTTCTAACCTACATGATGGAAGACCCGCGCAACATCACGCCCTGCACGCATCTCCTGTTCTGCGCCAAGAACATCGAGCGCATCGGCGACCACGCGACCAACATCGCCGAGACGATCTACTACATGACGACCGGTGCGCAGCCGCTGGGCGAACGTCCGAAGGACGACTCGTCGAACACCGTCGGCGCACTCGCCACCTGAGCGAGCGGCGCGGGAGCCGAAATGCTCCTGCGCCGTTGCTTCCGGTCTCGATGCCGGCGGACGTTCGGCTGAAGGATATGCAGCCATCCGGTGGCCTCTGCGCCGCGCATGAACTGTCAACGATGATCGCCGCCCTCGGGTTCTGGCGAAAGCCTTGTCGCGTGACAAGGAGACTACGGAGTCCAGAAATGCAGCCGAAAATTGCCGTTGTCGAAGATGAAGAAGCGCTGAGCGTCCTCCTGCGTTACAATCTTGAGGCCGAAGGCTTCGATGTCGACACCATCAACCGGGGCGACGAGGCAGAGGTGCGGCTGCAGGAGCGGCTGCCCGATCTTCTGATCCTCGACTGGATGCTGCCCGGCGTTTCCGGCATCGAGCTCTGCCGTCGCCTGCGCCAGCGCAGCGAAACGGAGCGCCTGCCGATCATCATGCTGACGGCGCGGGGCGAAGAGAGCGAGCGGGTTCGCGGCCTTGCCACTGGCGCCGACGACTATGTCGTGAAGCCATTTTCGACGCCCGAGCTGATCGCGCGCGTGAAGGCCATGCTGCGCCGTGCGCGTCCCGAAGTCCTGTCCTCGCTTCTGAAATGCGGCGATATCGAGCTGGACCGCGAAACCCACCGCGTTCACCGCAAAACCCGCGAAGTCCGCCTCGGGCCGACGGAGTTTCGCCTGCTCGAATTCTTCATGGCCTCGCCCGGTCGCGTCTTCTCCCGCTCGCAGCTTCTCGACGGCGTCTGGGGTCATGACATCTATGTGGACGAACGCACCGTCGACGTCCATGTCGGCCGCCTGCGCAAGGCCCTCAATTTCTCCAACATGCAAGACGTCATCCGCACGGTCCGCGGCGCAGGCTACTCGCTGGAAAGCTGATGATATGACGCTTTGCTCCCGAAGCATAACGTCTTCGAGGGCTGCATCGCTGTCGATTGCCCAGGTCCGGTGCAGACGAAGCATCCTTCATCATCCATAACGCAAAAGGCCTTCTTCACAGAACGAAGAAGGCCTTTTCGTTGTGGTCTACCAGGCGTTTATCGCGCGCGGCGACGTTCTGCCGAGGGCTGGTAGGCCAGCTTGGCGTGGAATGTGCAGTAGGGCGAGGTATCCGGAGAGTCGTTGCCGCAGAAGTGGAATTCGTCCTTCATGGGATCGCCGATCGGCCACTTGCAGGTGCGGTCGGTAAGCTGTGTCAGAACGAGCTTGCGCGACATCGGTACGACGACATTGCTGCCCGTTGCGCCGCTCGTCCCGCTGCCGGTCACCGTCAGTGCGGTTTCCGGTGCGAAGGCGCCTTCGGAATCCGCGTTCACGTTCATCGTGTTGACCGGGCGTGCCATGGGACGCAGCGGTGCTGCGCGCGGGGCGGCGTTGGCGACGACGGCTTCCGGCGCTGCCGGGCGTGCGGCAACGACCGGACGCTTCGGGCGGTTTGCGCTCGGGGCGGCACCACCGGCTTTCGCACGACCGGGAAGCGACAGGCGATGAACCTTGCCGATAACGGCGTTACGGCTGACACCGCCGAGCTGTGCCGCGATCTGGCTCGCGCTCAACCCCTCGGCCCAGAGCTTCTTCAGTCTCTCAACCCGCTCGTCAGTCCAATTCATGGTCGTCTCCGTTCCAGGCCGTTCATGAAGGACGAATCCCTCACCGCGCCCCGGATGGCTCCGAAGCTGCAACGCCTTGACTCTTTTGGTGACTAGGTCCGCCGCATGCGTCTAGCAATTATTTGCTAACCTAGAGACGGGGTGACTCCCTGACAAGAGTCCGGGGAATCGACCCGAATCGATTTTTGGGTTTTCCCCAACTTGCTGTCACCGCGTGATATATTTGCAAGGCCTTTTCTCCAGAAAGCATCGCGCCCGAAAAACGCGCGACAAGGCCGTAATTCCGGGACTTTTGTTGACAGCAGCACCTGAAATACCGATAGTGCGCTCGCCGCCGTCAGGGCGGTATTTTTCATTCCGGGCCGGCACTGCCGGTCTCTGCAAAACAGATCGAACCTTCCCGCAGACCGCGCGGACAGGACGAGGAGATTGGCACGATGGCCGAGGCAACCCCACTTTACGAGACCTACATGCGCGCGCCGCTGCGCTTCGAGCGCGGCGAGGGTGTCTGGCTGGTGGCGGAAGATGGCGCGCGCTATCTCGATTTCGCTGCCGGCGTCGCGGTCAATTCACTTGGCCACGCCCATCCGCATCTGGTGGCGGCGCTGAAGGATCAGGCCGAAAAGGTCTGGCATCTGTCGAACCTCTACGAGATTCCCGGCCAGGAAAAGCTTGCCAAGCGCCTGACCGACAACACGTTTGCCGACAAGGTCTTCTTCACCAACTCGGGCGCGGAAGCGCTGGAATGCGCCATCAAGACCGCGCGCCGCTATCAGTTCGCCAAGGGCCGGACGGAGCGTTTCCACGTCATCACCTTCGAAGGCGCGTTCCACGGCCGCACGCTTGCGACGATCGCAGCCGGCGGGCAGGCAAAGTATCTCGAAGGCTTCGGTCCCAAGGCGCCCGGCTTCGTGCAGGTTCCCTTCGGCGATCTCGATGCCGTCAAGGAGGCGATCACCGAGGAAACGGCTGCGATCCTGATCGAGCCGATCCAGGGCGAGGGCGGCATACGCCCGGCGCCCAAGGCTTTCCTGCAGGCGCTGCGCGACCTCTGTGACGAATACGGGCTGATGCTGATTTTCGACGAAGTCCAGTGCGGCGTCGGTCGTACCGGCAAGCTCTTCGCCTATGAATGGTCCGGTATTACACCGGATATTCTGGCGGCGGCCAAGGGTATCGGCGGCGGCTTTCCGCTTGGCGCCTGCCTTGCGACGGAAGAGGCCGCCTCCGGCATGGTTGCCGGCACGCATGGCTCCACATATGGCGGCAACCCGCTCGCCATGGCCGTCGGCAATGCCGTGCTTGACGTGGTTCTGGGCGACGGCTTTCTGGAACACGTGCGCGATGTTGCGCTCGTCTTCCGCCAGGGCCTGGCGTCGCTTGCCGACCGCTTCCCAGATGTGATCGAGGAAATCCGCGGCGAAGGCCTTATGCTCGGCATCAAGGCGGTGGTTCCCTCGGCAGATCTGCTGAAAGCGATCCGGGCGGAAAAGATGCTGGCGGTGCCTGCTGGCGAAAACGTCATTCGCCTGCTTCCGCCGCTGATCACCACAGCAGAGGAAGCCCGCGAGGGTCTTGCTCGCATCGAGCGCGCCAGCGAGACGCTGACGGCCGTGAAGCAACGCGCGACCGCTTAAGGTCGCGCCCCTACTGACAACCAGAATCACCGACACCCCAGGCCCTGACAGGGGGCTGAAAGCCCTAACGGGACAAGGACAGGACACCGCATTTCCATGGCTGATACCCGGCACTTCCTCGATCTCTCCGCCATGTCGGCAGAGAATCTGCGCTCCATCATCGATGATGCGCGGGTGCGAAAGGCAGCCACCAAGGCCGGTACAGCCGAGAAGCCGCTGGCCGGCAAGATGCTGGCTATGATTTTCGAAAAGCCCTCGACACGGACCCGCGTGTCCTTCGATGTCGGCATGCGGCAGCTCGGCGGCGAGACGCTGTTCCTGTCGGGCACGGAAATGCAGCTCGGTCGCGCCGAGACCATCGGCGACACCGCCAAGGTTCTTTCGCGTTATGTCGATGCCATCATGATCCGCACCACGGATCACAGCCGTCTTCTGGAGCTTGCCGAACACGCCACCGTGCCCGTCATCAACGCGCTGACGGATACAACGCATCCCTGCCAGATCATGGCCGACATCATGACATTCGAGGAGCATAACGGCCCCGTAAAGGGCAAGACCATCGCCTGGACCGGCGACGGCAACAATGTGCTGCACTCCTTCATCGAGGGCTCTGCCCGTTTCGGCTACACCATGAAAATGGCCGTGCCACTTGGCTCCGAGCCCGATGACAAGATCCTCAACTGGGCGCGCAACAATGGCGGCGATATCGTTCTGTCGCATGATCCGGAAAAGACGGTGGCCGGTGCCGACTGCGTGGTGACCGACACCTGGGTATCGATGAACCAGGAACACCGCGCCCGTGGCCACAATGTCTTCCAGCCATATCAGGTCAATGCCGCTCTGATGTCGAAGGCGGACGAGAACGCACTGTTCATGCACTGCCTGCCGGCGCATCGCGGCGAGGAAGTGACCGACGAGGTGATCGACGGGCGGCAATCCGTCGTGTTCGACGAGGCCGAGAACCGGCTGCACGCGCAGAAGTCGATCCTTGCCTGGTGCCTCGGCGCGCTCTGAGGCTTGTCGTCGCGCGCAGGGTTCAAACCTTGAAAACGGGCATCCGGCCCCCGATCTAGGGGCCAAGCGGGATGCCACGGTTTTTTGCTGGCATTTCATATCAATCCAATAGAATGGAGTTGCGGCTTCGCGATTCCCGGACGTGTCCGGGGCGCCGTCATCTGCGTTCGGGCTCGCTGCGGCGGGTCTTGCATGAGGAGCATGGACATGGTGGACAAGGGACCAGATCTCGGCGAATTCGGCTATGCGGGCGATGACCGCGTCGTGCCCTTTCAGGTGGAAGGGCTCGATGTGCGCGGTCGCGCCGTCCAGCTCGGGCCGATGCTGGACGCTATCCTCGAACGTCACAATTATCCGCTTCCGGTCGCGCGCCTCGTGGCCGAAACGGTGGTGCTGACGGTATTGCTGGGTACCTCGCTGAAGTTCGATGGCAAGCTGATCATCCAGACGAAGAGCGACGGTCCTGTCGATCTCGTCGTCGCCGATTTCTCGACGCCCGACCGCGTGCGGGCCTATGCCCGCTACGACGAGGAGGCTTTGGCCAGTGCTATCGAGAAGGGCGAGGCCGATCCGCAGGCCCTTCTCGGACAGGGCGTTCTCGCCTTCACCATCGATCAGGGCGAGTTCACTCAGCGCTATCAGGGCATCGTGCCGCTCGACGGCGCCTCCCTCGAGGAGATCGCCGGCGTCTATTTCCGTCAGTCGGAGCAGATCCCGACCAAGGTGCGCCTCGGCGTCGCCGAGCTTCTGGATCGCGACGAGAACGGCAAGCCGCGCCACCGCTGGCGTGCCGGCGGCATGGTCGCGCAGTTCCTGCCGGAAGCGCCGGACCGCATGCGCCAGCCGGACCTGCATGGTGGCGATGGTGCCGAGAGCTTCGATGGCAGCGTCGATGATCTGTGGGACGAAGCCCGCGTGATGGTCGAAACGATCGATGCCGACGAACTGACGGACCCGATGGTCGGCACCGAGCGGCTGCTTTTTCGCCTGTTCCATGAGCGCGGCGTGCGGGTCTATCCGCCGCAGGCGGTCTACGACCAGTGCGCCTGCTCGCGCGAAAAGCTCCGCGATGTCCTCGCCAGCTTCAGCCAGGAGGAGATCGAAAGCACCGTGGAAGATGGCGTCATTTCGGTGACCTGCGAGTTCTGCTCGACCACATACACCTTCGAGGCGACGGAAGTGCGTCCGCAGTAAAGGTGCCTGGAGACGTTACGGTTAGACTGACGCCCGACCCCTGTTCTGGGGTCAGTTCAGCGTGCGGCTGAGGCCCGGCAGATCCAGCGAAAAAGCAGGAATGTCCACCGTGAACGTCTCTCCCTCGGGCGTCTCCATCGCGTAATGGCCGAACATTACGCCGGATGGTGTGTCGAGCGGGCAGCCGGAGGAATATTCGAACGTATCACCGGGGTTGAGCACCGGCTGCTCACCGATCACGCCGGGGCCGGTCACCTCGTCGACCTGTCCGTTTTCGTCGGTAATATGCCAGTAGCGCGTCATCAACCGCACGGTCTTGACGGAGCGGTTGGAGATCAGGATCCGGTAGCCCCACACATAGCGCCCATCCTCGGGATCGGACTGATCCTCCAGATAATAGGGCTCTACGGTGACCTCGATGTCCCGTGTCAACGCGCGATACATGATGCAAAACCTTTCCAGTCGCTGAACCTATTCTAGGACCAGATGGTTTCCCGAAGAATAACGCCCGCGGAAAGTGTGTTGCAGCGCGGCACAAAGAAAAATCGCGCCGGTAAAGCGCGATTTTCAGGCATGATAGCGATCGCAGAAGAGGGACTCAGGCCGAAACGGCCTTGAGTGCCCTGGCGAAATCCTCGATCAGGTCAGCGCCGTCCTCGATCCCGGCCGAGAGGCGCACGGTGCCGTCGGAAATGCCAAGCTCGGCGCGGGCGTCTTCGGCGAGGTTCTTGTGCGTCGTCGTCGCCGGATGCGTGATCAGGCTCTTGGCGTCGCCGAGATTGTTGGAGATCTTGACGATCTCGAGAGCATTTTGTAGCGCGAACGCGGCGTCCTTGCCGCCCTTCATCTCGAAGCAGACCAGCGTGGAGCCGCCCTTCATCTGCTTGGCGATGATATCGGCCTGCGGGTGATCCTTCCGGCCGGGATAGATCACGCGGGCGACCTGGCTCTGCTCGGCGAGGAAATCGGCAACCTTCGCCGCATTCTCGCTCTGCTGGCGCACGCGCAGCGGCAGGGTCTCGATGCCCTTCAGCAGCGTCCAGGCGTTGAATGGCGACAGGGCAGGGCCGGTGTGGCGGAAGTAGTCGTGCAGATGCTCGTCGATCCAGTCTTTCGACGAGAGAATGACGCCGCCGAGGCAACGGCCCTGGCCATCGATATGCTTGGTGGCGGAATAGACGACGACATGCGCGCCGAGTTCGAGCGGCTTCTGCAGGAGCGGCGTCGCAAAGACGTTGTCCACCACCAGCTTGGCGCCTGCCCCATCCGCAAGCTTGGCCACCGCAGCGATATCGACCACTTCCAGCGTCGGGTTGGTCGGGCTTTCCAGAAAGAAGACCTTGGTGTTCGGGCGGATCGCCTTTTCCCAGTTCTCGATGAAGCGACCGTCGACCAGCGTGCATTCGATGCCGTAGGACGGCGCGAGCGTTTCCACGACCCAGCGGCAGGAGCCGAAGAGTGCGCGGGCCGCAACGATATGGTCGCCCGCCTTCAACTGGCAGAGGATGGCCGCGGAGACCGCTGCCATGCCGGAGGCGGTGGCGCGTGCATCTTCGGCGCCTTCCAGCAGGCACATACGCTTTTCGAACATCTCGTTGGTGGGGCTACCGTAGCGGGCATAGATGAAGCCGTCCGTCTCGCCCTTGAAGCGCGCTTCCGCGGCTTGCGACGTCTCGTAGACGAAGCCCTGCGTTAGGAAGATCGCTTCGGAGGTTTCGCCGTGGCTGGAGCGGGTGGTGCCGCCGTGAACGAGCTGTGTCGCCGGGCGCCAGGTGTTGTTTGCCGTGCTCATCAATTGTCTCCTTCCAGAAACAAAAAAACCGGTCGCGTAAAGCAGACCGGTTCGAGCCCGGTCTTTTTAGCCATTTGTTTAACGTGGCTGCAAGCCGACCGGCCAAATCACCACGGGATAAGTTCCCATACGTCTTCGCCCCGCTTGCGTCAATCGGCCGTATTTGGTTTTGTCGGCCTTCAAAAAAGGATGATGGCATGGCGCGCGAAACGGGCATTCTGGCGGATAGCGCAATCGCTTCGCTGTTCGAGCAAGGCCGTCTTCTCAGCGAAGGGCCGCTGGACGCGGACCAGATCCAGCCGGCGAGCCTCGACCTGCGGCTCGGCGCCCGGGCCTTTCGCGTGCGCGCGAGCTTCATGCCGGGGCCGGGGCATCTTGTCGCTGACAAGCTCGACCGCCTGAAACTGCATGTGATCGACTTGAGCGAAGGCGCCGTTCTCGAAACGGGCTGCGTCTATATCGTGCCCCTGATGGAAAGCCTCGATCTGCCGGCCGTGATGTCGGCTTCGGCCAACCCGAAAAGCTCGACCGGCCGGCTCGATATCTTCACCCGCGTCATCACCGACCGCGCGCAGGAGTTCGACAAGATCCCGGCCGGCTATCGCGGTCCGCTCTACCTCGAAATCAGCCCGCGCACCTTTCCCGTCATCGTGCGGCGCGGCTCGCGCCTGTCGCAGATCCGCTTCCGGATCGGCCACGCGCTGCTGACGGAGACCGAGGTTCTCGAGCTTCACCGCACGGACACCCTGGTGGCCAGCGATACGCCGAACGTTTCCGGTGCCGGCATCGCATTGTCGATCGACCTCAAGGGCACTGGCCCCGACGGGCTGATCGGCTATCGCGGCAAGCACCACACGGCCGTGGTGGACGTGGACCGCAAGCGCGCGCATGGAATCTACGATTTCTGGGAGCCGCTCTACAGCCGCGGCGCCGACGAACTGATCCTCGATCCCGACGAGTTCTACATCCTCGTCTCGCGCGAGGCCGTGCATGTGCCGCCGCTCTTTGCCGCGGAAATGACGCCGTTCGATCCGCTGGTCGGCGAATTCCGCGTTCATTATGCCGGCTTCTTCGACCCCGGTTTCGGCCACGCACAATCCGGCGGCACCGGCAGCCGTGCCGTGCTCGAAGTGCGCAGCCACGAGGTACCCTTCATTCTCGAACACGGCCAGATCGTCGGCCGTCTCGTCTATGAACACATGATGGAGCGCCCGAAAGGGCTCTACGGCCTTGGCGTCGGATCGAACTATCAGGCGCAGGGACTGAAGCTTTCCAAGCATTTTCGTGGCTGAACAGCGCGTTTCGAAGGCTCGTATCCTTACTTGAGGATTGACTTGCGATCGCATCTGTTGGATGTCTGGCGCATTGGCGGGTGTAGCTCAATGGTAGAGCAGCAGCTTCCCAAGCTGAATACGAGGGTTCGATTCCCTTCACCCGCTCCAACAAACTCACCGGTTCGAGCGAAGCGGAGTATCACTGAGCCGGTTCCTAAACCAAAATCTTGATCAAAGCGATTTTGCGAAGAAAATTCGGCTTCGACTTGAAGCTGTCACATTCGGCTCCTATATCTCTCTCATCGGCAAACGGTCGAGCGTTTCGAAAAGAAATGCTCTCGGGTCCGATACAAGCTTTCGTCGATTTGACCACGGATGTACTGGCAACTTGATAAAAGCGAATGAGGAAGGTCGGTGCGGTTTCGCCCCGGCCTTTTTTATTGTCTGAGGCGATCTGGAGATATTTCTGGAGATATTGGCGCACATCAAGCGATAGAACCCCGGCGACTAAGCCAGGGTCACGCCATGCAGTCGCGAGAGTTCGTCTCTGACGCTCTCGATCTCCTGCTCCATCCTCGCCGCATTCCAATCGAGCGCTTGACCGGCAATCTGCGCGATACGGCGAAGGAGGCGGAGCGTTAGCGTGCCCGTGACGGCAAGCGCCGTGCGGCGAAGCACGACATCGGCGAGCCGTCCCACCTGCTCGTGACGTACGAGATAATCGATCTCGCCCTCGACATGGTCCGGCGCGTCGGGAAGGGAGGCAGCGCTCGACGCGGCGATGTGCAGGGCAACGGCGCGTGCCGTCGTTCCATAGCGGGCAAAGAGCGCCTCCGTTTGCGCCTGGGGAAGGTCTGACGTCGCGGCGATATCGGCCACCAGCCGTTTGCGTGCGGCATCGTCACCCGGATAGTCGCGCCCGCCACCGATGGGCATGGCTTCCGTCGAAACCGTGCGCGCCCGACCAAGACGTTTCAGCACGGTGTCGGCCACCTCTTCCGCATAGCCGCGAAACGTCGTCCATTTTCCGCCGACCAGCGACAGCACGGGGAATGGACGGTCTCCCGCCGGCTCCAGCACCGGTGTCATATGATCGCGGCTGATCAGCCCGGGGTTCTTTGCATCGTTAGCCGGCAAAGGACGGATGCCGCTATAGGTGTAGACGATCTGGCTGCGGTCGAATTGCATCTTCGGCAGGAGCTTGCCGAGGCTCTCCAGCAGATAGTCGATCTCGTCATCCTCGCAGCGCACGCTGTCCGGCTGGTCGGCCTTGATGTCGGTCGAGCCGACCATCGCACGGCCGAGATAGTCGAAGACGAGGCAGATACGGCCGTCATCGGCCTCGAAGTAGATCATCCGGCCGGCGAGCTCCTTCAGCAGCGCATCGTGGCGCAGCAGAATGTGCGAGCCCTTGGTGCCGCCGATCATGCGGGAGGTCTCGCCGAGCGTCGCATTGACCGTGTCGATCCAAGGGCCGCCGGCATTGACCACGAGCTTCGGTTTCACGCGCAACTGCGCACCGTTGAGCAGGCTGGAGATAACCAGCGTATCGCCGGTGCGGCTTTCCAGACGCGCATGGTTGACGGCGGCGGAGGTAGGACTGGCCGCAAGGCCATCGCGTACCAGTTCGGCCACCAGTCGCTCGGGATGCGTCACGGTCGCGTCGTAATAGGTGCCGGTGGCCACGATGCGCGGCGTCAGCGCCGGCAGGCTGCGCAGCGATGAGGCTTTGCCCGCCATCGTGTGCCGCGGCATCACCCGCTGGCGGGCGCCGTAAGCGTCATACATTGAAAGCCCGGTCTTGATCAGAAGCGCACCACGGCTGCGCGGCGTTCCCTTGGCGCCGAAGAGCGTGCGCACGGCCGACCAGACGCCTTTCGTCCAGGAGAAGATCGGTATGACGGTTGCAAGCGGCTTCACGTAATGCGGCGCGTTGCGCAGCAGCAGGTTGCGCTCATAGGTGGATTGCGCGACCAGCCGAAGTTCGCCCGTCTCCAGATATTTCAGCCCCCCATGGATCAGCCGCGAGGGTGCGGCACTCGTGCCGGAGCCGTAATCCGACTTGTCGAGGATGAGGCAGGTGAGGCCCTGCGCGCAGAGATCGCGAAACAGACCGGCGCCGTTGACCCCCGCGCCGATGATGACGACATCGACGGTGCCGGTTCTGCCGATCGCTTCCATGCGCTCTGCCATGCCGCCCGGCCAGCGCGTCTCGTTGACGGTATCGCTCATGATGTCCTGCCTGTCTTGGTAATGCTGAGGGGAACGCCGCGTGCAAGAAGATCGGCGCGGACGCTGTCTGCCAGCCGGTCGGTGGCCAGCACGGCATCGAAGGCCGTGAGATCGGCAAAGACGTTCAGGGCCACCTTGCCGAATTTGGAGGCGTCGAGCAGCAGGATACGGCGTGAGGCCGCGGCCATCATCGCCTGCTTGACCTTGGTCACCTGCGCATCCTGGATGAACGCCGTGCCGCCTTCCACCGCCGAGGCCGAGCAGAAGAACACGTTGGCCCGCAACGCTGCCACGGCGCGCTCCGTCGTCAGGCCGATGAAAGCGTTGAACGTGCGGTGATAGGTGCCGCCGAGGCAGAGCACCTCGATTTCGTCGTTGTCGATCAGCCGGTTGGTGGAGACAAGCCCGTTGGTGATCACCGTCAGCGGTCGCACGCCGGCGAGAAGGTCGGCGAGAGCGGCACCGGTGGTGCTGTCGTCGAGCATCACCGCCTGTCCCGGCTCCACATGGGCAAGGGCGGCGCGCGCCAGCGCTGCCTTCTCCGCCTTGCCGACGGTTTCGCGGTAACGGAAGGCGCTCTCGTAAAGGCCGGATGGCTGAACGGTGACGGTGCCGTGCAGTTTGCGCAGCACGCCCTGGTGGGCGAGCCGGTCGACATGGCGGTGGATCGTCATGCGTGACACGCCGAAATGCGTGACGAGATCCTCGATGCGTGCCTGTCCGGCCTGCATGATGTAGTCGGCGATCTCGTCCCGGCGCGCATCGGCCTTCATGTCGCAATCGCCTTCCGCGAGCCTTCCGCCAGCCGTTCGATGGCCCGCCAGTGCGGCTGCATCGCTTCCGCCATCTCGCGGTAAAGGGTGTAACGTGCCGAAAGGGCCGCCCTTCGCTCAGCGTCCGGCGTGTGGCTGCGCAGGATCGTCGTGGTCTGGCGTGCGCCGGCCTGCGGGCTGTCATAGACGCCGATAGCCGCCCCTGCCGTCAGTGCAGCACCCCAGGCTGCGGCCTCATCCGCCGAGGTCACATGCACCGGCAGATCGAGCGCGTCGGCAAACATCTGCGACAGCGCAGGGTTCCGCGCGCCGCCGCCCGAAATCCGCGCCTCCGTGATCGGCATGACGCTCCGCAGGTCGTCCACATGGGCCTTGTGATTGAAGACGATGCCTTCGAGCACGGCCTTCAGCATGTCGCCGCGACCGTGCCAGCCGTGAACGCCGAAAAAGCCGGCGCTCGCCGTGCTGCCATAAGGCGAACCGAACAGGTAGGGATGGAACAGAATATCGGACGGACGACCGAAGGCGGCATCGAGTTCCGGCTTCAGAAGCTCATGAACGCCAATGCTGCCTTTCGCGGCTTCGCTCTGCTCGGCGCGGCAGAACTGGTCGAGGAACCAGTCGTAATTCGCGGTGGATGCCGGGGACACGGCCATGTTGTTCCACTGCCCGGGCTCGATGGCGCTGCGGCAGTGCCAGCGCGGATCGGTGACCGGCCGGTCCGTCACCACCTCGTTGATCGAATAGGTGCCGGCAACGATCGATAGCAAGCCCGTCTCATGCCCGCCGATCCCTAATGCCGAGGCCGTCACGTCGTGCAGCCCGGCAGCGACGGGCGTTCCCTCCAGAAGCCCCGTCAGCGCGGAGGCCGCCGCCGTGACACCGCCGACGATCGCGGCCGAAGGCGCCATGTCGGGAAGCGCGTTCCATAAGGAATCCAGGCCGAAAAGCGACAGCGCCTCGCGGTCGAAGGCCTGCGTCGCGACATTCGTGAAGGAAATGCTCGCCTCCGTCCGGTCCGTACCGATCGTGCCGGTCAGGCAGAAGCGGAGCCAGTCCTTGCAGGCCAGCACATGACCGATGCCGGCGAACCGTTCCGGCTGGTTGTCGCGAATCCAGGCAAGGATGGCCGATGGCGCGGACGCATGCGGAGACTGGCCGGTGAGTTCGAGCGCCCGCGCGGCGATCTCCGTCGCGTTCCAAGCATCGGACAATGCGCCCGCGCGGCTGTCGAGCGACAGGATGCCAGGCCCGAGCGGCCGGCTGTCGCGGCCAAGCACATAGACGCCATCGCCATGCGCCGTCGCAGCGACCGCCTTGATGTCGGACGGACGGCAGCCGGCTGTCGTAATCGCTTCGCGGATCGCCTCGGCCGTAGCAGCCCAGAGCCCATCCATATCGCGCTCCACCCAGCGCGGATGCGGAAGAGACTGCGCGACCCGGCGCCGCGCCACGGAAATCGGCGTTCCATCCGGCCGGAAGACGACGGCCTTCGTCACGGTCAGCCCATTGTCGATGCCGAGCAGGCAATCCATCGTATCGTCCTCCAATCCCCACCCGAAAGCTGCAGCCTCGGCACGAGGTAACATACGGATGTGTGATATTCCCGTCAATTGGCGTGACACAGACGTGAATGCCGAGGCGATGTCACGCACGGTCCTTAAGGCAGTAGCGCGAAAGGCTGGTTTTGCGTGCGGCGCAGCATCGTTGCGTTGCAAGATCGTCCTTTCTTGGCTAGGGCTTTAAGGGTCAGTTAAAAATGACGCATCGATTCAACAAGGATCCATGATTTCGTGACGATGGAAGACGATGTAGCCCAAACGTTCGAACTGGCGCCGGTCGCCATGTGGATCGAGGATTTCAGCGGCGTCCACGCCTTGTTCGAGACATGGCGTGGGGAGGGCGTCGAGAATATCTCCGCCTTCCTTGCCGAAGATCCCGCGCGTGTCGCAGCCTGCTCGAGCCGCATCAAGGTGCTCAAGGTCAACAAGCGGACGCTGGACCTGTTCGAGGCGCGCGACCTCGATCATCTGGTCGAAAACCTCGGTCTCGTCTTCCGAGACGACATGCTGACCAGCCATATCAGCGAACTCTCGCAGCTGTTCGACGGCAAATCCGCCTTCTCCAGCAATGCCATCAATTACACATTGGGCGGCCGCAGGCTCGACATCCAGCTGAGAGGTAATGTGCTTCCGGGCCACGAAGGAACGCTGGCTCGGGTCCTTCTGACCACGGAGGACGTGACGGCGCGCGAAACCGCGGCGCGCGCGGAGCGGGAAAGTCGCCAATATGCGGAAGGGATCTTCGAACACTCCCCGGTCTCGCTCTGGGTGGAAGATTTCAGCCGGATCAAAATCTTGCTGGACGACGTGCGCCGGCGCGGCATCGTGGACTTCCGCGTGTTCACCGACGTGCATCCCGAGTTCGTAACGCAGTGCATGAGCGAGATCCGGGTGATCGACGTCAATCAGGCGACGCTCGATCTTTTCGTTGCGCCCGACCGCCGGACGCTGCTCCATCGGCTCGCCGAGATCTTCCGTGGCAACATGCAGCAGCATTTTCGCGAGCAACTGATCGAGCTCTGGAACGGCAACCTGTTTCACCATCGCGAAGTCGTCAACTATGCGCTCGATGGGTCCGAGCGATTCGTGCTGCTGCAGTTTTCCGTGCTGCCGGGGCACGAGGACGACTGGTCGCTGGTGCAGGTCGCCCTGACCGACATTACCGCCCGCAAGAAGGCAGAAGCCTATCTTGAATATCTCGGCAAGCACGACGTCCTGACGAAACTGCACAACCGTGCCTTCTACATGGAGGAGCTGAACCGGATCGAGCGGAAGTCGCTACGCCCGGTGTCCGTCGTCATTCTCGATCTCAACGGTCTGAAGGAGGCGAACGATCAGCGCGGCCACGACGCAGGCGATGCGCTGCTGCGGCGTCTGGGCGAGGTGTTGAACGAGGCGGTAAGCGGTCCCAATCACGCCGCGCGCATCGGCGGCGACGAGTTCGCCTTGCTCATGCCCGGTGCCGACGAGATGGCGGTGGCCGCGATGATCGAGAGCATCGACGATCTTCTGAAGATCAACAACCAGTTCTATCCCACGGGCACGCTCAGCGTCTCCATGGGCCGCGCAACCAGCTTGGCTGCGGAAAGCATGGAATCCCTGGTCAAGCGTGCCGATATCGACATGTACAAGCAGAAGCAGGCCTATTACAGCCGCGCTGCGGCCAATCGGAGGCGCTGAGCGGCCGGCTCTCGTCAACTGTTTTTGCCGCATTGTCCGACGCCGAAGTGAGTCCGCTTCGGCTGGAAATGCTCTATGGCACCGTCGGCAGATGCGGCGTCTTATTCCAGACGAAGGGCTTGCGATAGAGCTCGATGATGGCGGCCCAGGCCGCGGCGGAAATCATCAGCCAGTAGGCCGGTACGGCCCGCCATCGCCCGCCCACCGCCCGCCATTCGTCCGCGCTCATCGACTTGCGCCCGAGTTGGATCACGATGGCGTAGCTGCCGATGATGTTGAGGATGTCGAGAAGCATCAGGCAGGAGGCAAGGATCGTGTCTCCGCTCGAAAGGTCGCCCGCCAGCAGCGTCCAGCCGAGATAGAACAGGAAGGCAAGGGTCAGCGGATGGCTGAGCGCGGACAGGATCATGCCGGCCACGAGGATCTGCGCGGCTGCGAACGCTTTCCATCCCATCTGTCGACGGAGACGTTCGGGGTCGCGCATCATCACGAGCCATGTCTGCAGCCAGCCCTTGTACCACCGCGTCCGCTGCGCGAACCAGGCTGCCGTGTCCGTCGGTGCGTCCTCGAGCGTCGGGCGGAGGATCATCTGCGATCGGTAGCCTAGCCGATGGAGCCGCATGCCGAGATCCGCGTCCTCCGTCGTATTGAAGGGGTCCCAGCCCCCGACGGCCTTCAGAACATCCACACGAAAATGGTTCGAGGTGCCGCCAAGCGGAAGTGGCAGGCCGACAGAGGACAAGAAGGGCAGGAGCCCGCGAAACAGCGCGGCATATTCGAGCGCGAACATCGCGCTGAGCCAGCCCGCTTTGGCATTCGTGACGACCAAAGGCGACTGAAGGCACGCAACGTGTGGATCCGCGGCAAGAAAAACGGCATGAGCCTCCCGCAACTGCCCCGGGTGCGGCCGGTCCTCCGCGTCGTAGATGGTGAGAAATGCGCCGCGCGCACCGGGCAGGGCATAGCTCAGCGCTTTCGGCTTCGTGCGCGGCGCAGCTGCGGGAACACGCACGATCTCGTATTCGGAGGATAGCGACAGGGCTTCCAGCGCCGCGAGCGTTTCGCCATCGTCTGCCTCGCAGATCAGCTTGATGTCGAGGCGCGACCGGGGCCAGTCGAGACGGTCGAGGGCTCCGACCAGTTGCGCCACGACCTCCGTTTCGCGGTAGAGGGCGACGAAGATCGAGTAGACCGGAAGAGGCCCGGTCTGCTGCGCCTCAAGCCCCTCGCCGGATGGCAGCTTCGTCACGGCTTTCTTCACATGGAGGAGAGCCCGCGCACGCAGGAAAAGCTGGCAGAAATAGAGGCTGGTCAACAGAAGATGCGTGACCAGAAGCCAGACGAGAGGCGCGAGAAAGGCGGAGAAAACGAAAATCGAAAGCCCGAGCCCGGCATAGAATCCCTGCTTGCCCCAGAAGACGATGCGGGCACTGTGCAGCGGCGCTGCCTCGAAGAGAAGGCTGACCGTGTCGCGGACGCGCCGCTCCCGGCCCGCCGTCCAGGCAGCCATCCGCACCGCACGCGGCGTTGAGACGGCCAGGATCCCGACCAGCGCCGGTCGTCGATCGAGCGTCAGTGCGAGGTCGCGGATCTGGCTGAGTTTTGGCACGATGACGGTGATCGCCGGACGGCTGGAATGGTAGAGGCGCAGCATGTCCGGCAAGACAAGCTGCGCATCCAGCGTCTCGGCATCATGAACCTGATCCGCATCGATCTCCGCCATGAAGGGTAGCCCCAGCAGATCCGCCAGCGCCTCGAAGTACAGCGTATCGACGATCTCGCCGGAGGCCAGAAGCTCTTCCTCGGCTGATGTCCCGTTCTCCTGTGCCCGCAGCATCATCCGGGCGATCGTCGGCTTACCGATCCCGAGCTTGAGAAGCAGGCGTCCTTCGCGCAACAGATCGACCGAAAAAGCGGGTAGAGGCGTGTTTTCCGAAACGGCACGCGCTCTTCGAGTAGCCATTCCCGGCAGCGACGGATAGTCTAGGAGACGCATGAACACCTCGTCGCAGACAGCGTCGGCCCTTGACGACCTGAAGCCGGAATTTGATGAGAATGATACGGATTTTCTCAATTCAACCGATCATTAGGATAATCTTAATCATCTTTGTGACGGCTTGGATAGGGGGTATTGCAGTGCACGCGGCAGAGCCCATGCGCGAGCTGCCTTTGTCCTTCGACGCCCGCGAGCGGATTGCAAAGCCGGATCTCAGCGGGCTTGCACGCTTGCGGTTCCTGACCACCGTCGATTTCCCGCCGTTCAACTTTATCGATCAATCGCAGAAGCTGTCCGGTTTCCACATCGATCTCGCCCGCGAGATCTGCCGGGTTTTGGAGATTGAGGCGAAGTGCCAGATTCAGGCCGTGACCTTCGAGGAACTGCAGCCGGCACTGGAGGAGGGGCAGGGCGAGGCTGTTCTTGCGGGCGTTGACATGACGGGCGAACTTCGCCAGCGCTTCGCCTTCACGCGGCCCTTCCTGCGTCTCCCCGCCCGCTTTGCCGCCCGGACATCACCCAGCGCGGCAGGCAAAGTCGAACTGTCGGCAATTCTCGCAAAGCCGGTCGGGGTCGTCGCGGGCACGACGCATGAGGCCATGTTCAAGGCGTTCTTTCCGGCAGCCACTGCGCAGGCCTTTCCCGATCGGGCGGCCATGCTGCAGGCACTGAAGGCGGGCACGGTGAATGCGGTCTTCTCGGACGGCATGCAGCTGTCCTTCTGGGCAGCTTCTGCCGATGCGGCAGCTTGCTGCACGCTCGTCGGAGGCGCTTACGTCTCCGAGCACTTCCTCGGCGAAGGCCTGGCGATCATGAACCGGAAGGGCGATCCGGCCCTGACGCAGGCGCTGGATCACGCGCTTCTGGAGCTAGCCCGCAGCGGCCGCCTCAACGAAATCTACCTGCGGTATTTCCCGACCGGTATCTACTGATCGCGTTTTCGGGCGTCCGTTTAGAGTTTGTCAGGGATAAGTGGAATCCGGTTATCCCGAAGAGACAAACGATGACAAGGGAATCTAGGGGCTGGCTGGTTCAGAATGAACCTGGCGGACTCTAGAACCGCATGCGGGCCTGCGCGCCGCGCTCGATGGCGGCGCAGACGAGCTTGTCGAGGCCGAGACGATCGCGCAGCAACGCGAGGAGCCGCAGCTCTTCGGTGCGGACAGTGAGATCGACCGCCGCGATATCGACGGCCAGCGCATAGGCCGTCTCGAACAGCCGCGGCGGCAGGGCTTCCCGCACCAGTTCCAGCAGAATATCCAGCCCCTCGGGTGCCGACAGCAGGGTCGCGCAGCGCTGTGCCACCGGTACAAGGTCGTCTGCCTCGAAGTCGTCGAAGACGGGCAGGATGCGGGAGAGCTTGCCGATTCGCTCCAGCTCCTCGTCGCTCATGGCGCTGTCCACCGCGGACATCATGACCATGACGTGGATCAGGGCTTCCTGGTGGGTCAAAGTTTGGGACATGCGATCTCCGGGGTTCATCCGCCCCGCACGTATAGTCGCTGAAGGCCTGTTGCAAGACATCCGCGGGAGACGCCGAGCCTTTGGAAGGCCTACCGCAGGCGTCACCTCGTTCGAGACATCAAGGCGCAAGACCTTGAGGCGGCGGGGAAGGCTCGGTGCCGACGCGGTAGAAACCCTTTGCCGTGGTCTTCGCGGATGCAACGGCTGCCGTCAACGCGGTATCGTTTCCGTCCACCTCGGCCCAGCCATTGCGGGCAAGCCATAGGGCGGGATCATCGGTGCCCACCGTGCAGCGCGCCGTCACCGTTCCGCTCCATCCGCCTTTCGGCGTCTGGCAGGTGAAGGCCCGGGCGCGAATGAAATTGCGGAAGGCGGTGCGGGCAACGGTGCCGCACGGCCAGTCACCCGTCGTCGCCGGGCAGATCCGGTCGGCCGACTGCGGCTTGACGCCCGCGATCTGGATCGTTCGTCCCTCGAACTGGACAAGACCGGCCGATAGAGCAACGGGATGCCGGAGAATGGTCTCCTCCAGCGTCGCCGGATCGACCGGCGCCTCGCTTGGCGGCGCCAGGAATTCCGAGTCCACCGCCGGCGGCTCGGGAACGGGAACTGGCGTCATGTCACCCTCCGGCTCCTGCACGTCGGGAGAAAACGGCATCGTCTCCATGCCGGGATCGGTGGGGACATCATGACTGACAGCAGGATCTTCGCCGATCGTCGGGACATCGCTGAGATCGGGCGTCTCCAGCGTCATCTCCGGTGCGGCCGTGCTCTCCGCACCCGTGATCGCCGACTTGCCCGCCATCAGCAGACCGAGGGTCAGGACGACGCAGAGCGTGGGGCCGCCAATATGAAGCAGGGAGCGTTGCATGAGGAAAACGGTCCTACTGGCTCGCCCAGATGATCCGGGCAATCCACTCCACCTCGGAAAGGTCGAAGCTGCGGTTCGGATGTTCGGGATTGAGGGAGTGAAGATCGATGCCGCGCGCACTTTGCCGCATCAGCACCTTGGCCATAACCTCGCCTTCGGTGGTCTTGACGACGACACGGTCTCCGCGGCGAACCTGCGCGCCCGGCTCCACGATCAGCACATCGCCATCCCGGTAGAGCGGCTGCATGCTGTCGCCCTGGATTTCCAGCGCGTAGACCCCCGTTTTCGTGTCGGCAGCGGGAAAATCGACCACATCCCAGCCTTGGCCCGCGGGAAAGCCGCCGTCGTCAAAAAAGCCGCCGGCGCCCGCCTGTGCAAAGCCGAGGAGCGGAATGGCACTGGACGGAGCCAGCGTTTCCACGCTGTCGTAGCCCTTGCCGCCGTCCGGCCGCAGGAATTCCATGAACTGCCCGATGGTCGAGCCTGTCGCATCAAGAACCTTGGCGATGGATTCCGTGGATGGCCAGCGCTCACGCCCATCGGCGGACTGGCGCTTGGATTTGTTGAACGACGTCGGATCGAGGCCGGCACGCCGGGCAAGTCCCGACGGCGACATCTGGTGCCGCTCCGCCAAGGCGTCTATCGCATGCCAGATACGCTCATGTGACAGCATCGTCCCGGGGTCCTGGTAATCTTGGTGTCCTGGTCAAGGTGTCCGGATGACATGTCCGGGGAAGCGGAACCTCTCCTCTATCCGGCAGCAGACTAGCCAAAAAACAGCATCAAGTAAAGAATACGAGGAAAATAATCCTTGTGCGTCCACGCGCAGCGCTTTTGTTGAAATGCGTCTGCCGGCACCTATACTTGCATTTCCCGACGACGTCAGGCCGACCCAGTCGCATTCCAGCATCCAGACGAGCGAGGCGCCGTGCTCTCCACCCTCATCCGCTCAGAGCGGCTCATCCTCGTTGCCATTGCGGCCGGTATCGCCGGTTTTTCCGCAGAGCACACGCTGATCGGCATGGGGCAGGTAGCGTCGCTCGCCGGTGCCGTTTTCCTCATCGCCGCCATCATTCTCGCCTCCATGCGGGTGGCGCACCATGCGGAAATCCTCGCGACCAAGGTCGGCGATCCCTACGGCACGATGATCCTGACGCTGTCGGCCGTGCTGGTCGAGGTGGTCATTCTCGCCATCATGATGAGTTCGCCGGAGAGTTCGCCGACGCTGGTACGCGACACGATCTATTCCGCCGTCATGCTCGATATCAACGGCATTCTCGGCATCGCAGCGCTTCTCGGAGGCCTGAAGCACGGCGAACAGCCTTATAACGATGATTCAAGCCGCACCTATTGCGTCATGATCCTGACGGCCATGAGCATTTCCATGATCGTGCCGGAATTCATTCCGCAGGCGAAGTGGCACTTCTACTCCGGCTTCACCATCGTCGCCATGATCATGCTCTACGCAGTGTTCCTGCGCATGCAGGTTGGTGCACACAGCTATTTCTTCAGCTACAGCTATCCGAAGACGCGCCGCGAAAGTGCTGGCGGCCACGTCGAGGAGCCCCAGAGCACGACGCTCTCGATCGGCGTTCTGGTTTTCGGCATCGTCGTCATCGGCGTTCTCGCGGAAATCATGTCGACGCTGCTCAATACGGGCCTGGACGGAACCGGCGCGCCGCCGGTTCTCGCCGCCATCGTGGTCGCTGCCATTTCGGCTGCGCCCGAGATCATGACGGCCATGCGCTCGGCGCTTGCCAATCATATGCAATCGGTGGTCAATATCGCTCTGGGTGCCTCGCTGTCGACGGTCATCCTCACGGTGCCCGTCATGGAGGCCATTGCGCTTTACACCGGCCAGCCGTTCATCATGGCGATGACGCCGGTGCAGACGGTCATGATCACGATCACGCTGATCGTCGCCGCCATCAACCTCAACGACGGCGAGACCAACGCCATCGAAGGCATGACGCATTTCGTGCTGTTCGCCACCTTCATCATGCTGTCCTGCCTCGGGCTCTAGAGAAATTCCAGCAAAAGTGCGCAGCGGTTTTGCGTCCGGAATTGCGTTAAAACAATGAGATAGAGCGTTTCCGCGATTCGCGGAAACGCTCTAGGACCTGTCGGCAATCAGACGGCGGAAGGCGGCGAGCGTCTCGTCGCTGACATGGTGCTCGATGCCTTCGGCATCGATGCGGGCGGTCTCCGGGCTGACGCCGAGACAACGCAAAAACTGCTCTACGGTCTGGTGACGCTCGCGGCTTTCGGCTGCCATCTTCTGCCCGGCCTCCGTCAGGAATACGCCGCGATAGGGCTTGCGCGAGACGAGGCCATCGGCCGCGAGCCGTGCCAGCATCTTGGCGACGGTCGGCTGCGCCACGCCCAGACGGGCGGCGATATCGACCTGGCGCGCCTCGTTGCCGTCATCGATCAGGTCGACGATGAGTTCGACATAGTCCTCGATCAGAGCGCCGCGCCGCGCTTCCCGTGTCTGGCGAAAGCCCTCGGAGTGAATGTCGGCGTCCGGAAGAGGATCCGCGCGGGGAATGGTTCGACGCGCCACGTATTGCTGATCCTTCCAGTTCGCATGCCCGAATGAGCATGGCATCGGGGTTTGCGTGTCTAGCATGCGCGCCGGATTTGCCGAATGGCTTTATCCGCTCGTTTACCGCCACAATTCGGGCACCGCCACAATGCGTGCATCGCTACAATGACACCGCACTGCAGAAAAAAGCAAGATCGATGAAATATAGCATATTGCATAATGTTGGGGCCTGCCCTAATTTTCTGACCTTGACGCCTTTCCGCATCCGGAGACTGCCCCAATGGCCACCCCCGACGTTTCACTGAACCAGCGCGAGACCCGCTCCAGCTGGCGGTTCAACCACTCGGAAGAGGAGGGACGCCAGAGTCTCGCAGATGTGCATTCGACCGTCGCGGTGCCCACCGGCGGCACGTGGTTCCGGCGGTTCCTCGCCTTCGTCGGCCCGGGCTACATGGTGTCGGTCGGCTACATGGACCCCGGCAACTGGGCAACCGATATCGCCGGTGGCGCCCAGTTCGGCTACACGCTGCTGACCGTCATTCTCCTCTCCAACCTCATGGCCATTCTGCTACAGGCGCTGGCCGCGCGCCTCGGCATCGCCACTGGCCGCGATCTGGCGCAAGCCTGTCGCGATGCATACCCGAAGCCCGTCGGTTTCGTGCTCTGGATCGCCTGCGAACTCGCCATCATCGCCTGCGACCTTGCAGAGGTTATCGGCACGGCGATCGCGCTGAAGCTGCTGTTCGGCATTCCCCTGATCGCCGGCGCGCTGATCACCGCGCTCGACGCCATTCTGCTGCTTTATCTGATGCAGAAGGGCTTCCGCTTCCTGGAAGCCTTCGTCATGGCGCTGCTCGGCATCATCGCCCTCTGTTTCATCGTACAGATTGCGGCGGCGGCTCCGCCGGTCGCCGCTGTGCTTCAGGGCTTTCTACCCTCGACGGAGGTCGTCACCAATCCGGCCATGCTCTACATCGCCATCGGCATCATCGGCGCCACCGTCATGCCGCACAATCTCTACCTCCACTCGTCCATCGTCCAGACGCGCCAGTTCGAGCGCACCGAGCCGGGCAAGCGCGAGGCCATCAAGTGGGCAACGCTCGACAGCACGATCGCCCTCATGTTGGCGCTGTTCATCAATGCCGCCATCCTCATCGTCGCAGCCTCCGTCTTCCATGCCAATGGCCGCACCGATGTCGCGGAGATCGAACAGGCTTACGAGCTTCTGTCGCCCCTGCTGGGCCTCGGCATCGCCTCGACGCTTTTTGCCGTGGCGCTTCTCGCCTCCGGCCTCAACTCCACCGTCACGGCGACCCTTGCCGGCCAGATCGTCATGGAAGGCTTTCTGCGGCTGACGATCCCCAACTGGGCGCGTCGCCTCATCACCCGCGGCATCGCCATCGTTCCTGTCGTCGTCATCACCTACCTCTATGGCGAGCGCGGCACGGCCGAACTTCTGGTGCTGAGCCAGGTCGTGCTCTCCATGCAGCTGCCCTTCGCCGTCATCCCGCTCGTCAGCTTCGTCACCAACCGCGAAAAGATGGGCACCTTCGTGGTTGCCCGCTGGGTCGGCGTGCTTGCCTGGCTGGTCGCCACGATCATCGTCGTGCTCAACGTCAAGCTGCTCTACGACACGTTCATCGCCTGACCGCCGTACTCTGAGGGGGCCGCGGTCTGACGGGGATGTGAAGGAACGCCGTGCCGATGCGCGGCGTTTGTCGCGTGAAGGAGATCCCCGATGATCCGCAGTCTCAAGACGTTCGCCGTTGCCCTTTTCGTCGCCAGTGGCATATCGGTCGCCAGCGCCGCTGGCCTGGATGCATTCGGCTGGAAGAACCGCGTGCTGATCGTCTTCGCAAACCCCGGCAATCCCGATGCGGCAGAGCAGCGGCGACTTCTTGTCGATGACACGAAAGCCCTTGCAGATCGCGACATGGTGGTCCTCGACGTTGTGAGCGACACCGTAAAGCCGATCTACGGCAAGGCGGATGCGGTCACGGCGCAAGAACTTCGCAACGACGCTGGCGTTATGGAGGGCAGCCGTTTCACGGTGATTCTCGTCGGCAAGGACGGCGGAATCAAGCTGCGCGCGACAGAGCCCGTGGGGCCGGATCAGCTCTTCGGCCTGATCGACAGCATGCCGATGCGTGCGAATGAGGCTTCTCGCTAAGGCCACATCACACTTCACCCTCCCGTCATCACAGCTTCACGGCGCTGTCACGGTCGGATTGTAAGCCCAGCGGACCCGCAACCGTCCAAAGGGCTTGCACGATGCGCCGGACTGGTTTTCTCATCTCCGCATTCGCCTTCTGCGTCGCTCTGGTCTCGACCTTTCCCGCTCAGGCGGTCGATAACACGCGGACTGCCCGGATCCTCGACCGGTTGAAGAACGCCAATGCCTGGCGCAGTCATATCATGGTCGTCGCGCACCGGACCGGCTGGAAGGAAAACGGCCGCATGATCCGCGCGGAGAATTCGCTCGATGCGATCCGTAATGCCATCGCGATCGGCGCCGAGATGATCGAGCTTGATGTCCGCAAGTCGTCCGATGGCACGCTGATCCTTATGCATGACGATTTTCTGGATCGGACCACGACCTGCCGCGGCGAAACCCGCACGACACCATTGGCGAGGCTGAAAACCTGCCGCCTCTTGGTCGAGGCTGACGGTCATGCGACAGATGAGACGGTGCCGACGCTGGAGCAAGCCCTCATTGAGACGCGCGGCCGCATTCTGGTCAACATCGACAACAAGCTGACGCCGGATATCTTGCCGGAGGTCGCTACGCTTGCCCGTCGCTTGGGGATGGCCGAGCAGATCCTCGTCAAGGAAAACCTCTGGAACGACAGGCGCATCGCCGACGCCAGGGCGCTGATGACAGCGATCGGTCCCGATATCACCTTCCTGCCCATCCTTGCCGACGATGCCGTACACGATGCTGATTTCATGGCGAAGGCAACGTCGAGCTTCGGCGCGCCGGCCGCAGAACTCGTCCATTGGCACGCCGACGATGCACCGCAGACGGTCGATGGCGGCGTGCTGTTCTCCGCCAAGGCCCGCGCCGCCGCCATCCGGGGCAACTGGCACCAGTGGGTCAACACCTACACGATCATCAATCGCGCACCGGGCATGCAGGCAGGCGGACGCGGGGATGAGCGCGCCGTCATCGACGGCAAGCCGCTTGAAAGCTGGGGCTTCTGGATCGACCGTGGCGCAACGATCATCCAGACCGACGAGCCCAAGGCCTTGATTGCGTGGCTGGAAAAGAGCGGCTACCGGGTTCCCTACGACCTGACCAACTAAAGACGCTCCAGGAGTGCCCGACGCGATGCGGAGAGGCAAATTGCACCCGCCTGTTCCGTCACAGCCGATGCCGTTTTCGTGAACGACGCGCAAAACCCTTTCAACACGTGGTGTCTATGCCCATATAGTTCGCACAAGGGTCTAGCGATCCGGTTGAACGATGATGGGGACGAGGCATGTCAGGATTGAAGAAATTTGCAGTATTGTCGGCGGTCGCGATGACGCTCGTCATTACGGCGACGGATTTCGCGGAAGCACGCCGTGCAGGCGGTGGCTTCGGTAGCCGCGGCACGCGCACCTTCTCCGCACCGCCCGTCACGCGCACGGCCCCGAACACCACGGCGCCGATTGACCGGACCATGACCCCGCAATCGACGCGTCCGAATGCGGCGCAGAACCAGCCGGGTGCTGCTCAAACAGCGCCCGCGCGTCGTCCCGGCGGCTTTTTCGGCGGGTTCGGCGGCTCGCTGCTGGGCGGTCTCGCGCTTGGTGGCTTGCTCGGCATGATGATGGGCAACGGCTTCGGCGGCGCTGCCGGCTTCCTCGGCATGCTGCTGCAACTCGCCTTGATCGGCGGTGCCGCGATGCTGCTGATGCGCTTCCTGCGCAATCGTCAGCAGCCTGCGACCGGTCGCGCTGGCGCTGGCGGAGCCACTGCTGGCAACCCGTATAATGGCTACGCCCGCGAGGCGGCAAACGACCCTTCCCGTGGCCAGACGAGCAATGCACAGCAGGGAAATGCGCAAGGCTCGCGCGGCCCGGGCTTCGCGATCCCGCGCATTGGCGGCGGTCCTGTACAGCCGGCACGCGCCGCAGCCGTTTCCGATGAACTCGGCATCGGCCCGGCCGATCTGGAGCGTTTCGAGACCATGCTGAAGGACGTGCAGACAGCCTACGGCGCGGAAGACTACGGTGCCCTGCGTCGCCTGACGACGCCGGAAGCCATGTCGTGGCTCGCCGAGGAACTGAGCGAAAACGCGACCAAGGGCCTCCGCAACGAAGTCCGCGACGTCAAGCTTCTCCAGGGCGATCTGGCGGAATCCTGGCGCGAAGAAGCCGGCGAATTTGCAACCGTCGCCATGCGCTACGAAAGCATCGACGTCACGCGCGACCGGGACACGGGTAAGGTCGTCGAAGGCGATCCGGATCGTCCGACGGAAACGACCGAAGTCTGGACCTTCTTCCGCCGCCCGAGCACCCAGTGGCAGGTCTCCGCTATCCAGGCAGCCTGACGTCGCCGAGGCGGCTCCGCCCCAGAAATAGGGGTTCCAAAAGAAAAGGCCGGCGCACAATGCGCCGGCCCTTTTTTATTATTGACGTCGTCCGGGCCGGGTTCCATCGCCATGCCCGATGAGACAGCCTTTATCAGGCAGCGGCAGCAACCTTTGCGTAGGGGTCGAAGCGGCCGTAGAAGGTTTCGCCCTTGGCTGCCATGTCCTTCAGCAGCGGCGTCGGTGCGAAGTGATCGCCATAGGTCGCGGCCAGCGTCTCGCAGAGCGCGACGAACGCCTTGGCACCCATGCCGTCGATGTAAGACAGCGTGCCGCCCGTATAGGGCGCAAAGCCGAAGCCGAGGATGGAGCCGACATCGGCCTCGCGCGGATCGGTGACGATGCCTTCCTCCACGGTGCGCGCGGCTTCGAGCGCGATGGTGACGAGGAAGCGATCCTTGATCGTCTGGACGTCGAGTTCGTCCGCCGGCTTCTGCGGGTAGAGCTCCTTCAAACCTGCCCAGATATGCTTCTTCGCAGGCTTTTCCGGATAGTCGTAGAAACCCTTGCCGTTCTTGCGCCCGCGCCGGTCGAGGTCATCGACGAGCTTGTTGACGAGTTCGAGATGGGCCGGATCCACAGCCTGTTCGCCGAGATCGGCAACGGTCGCCTTGAGGATCTTCTGCGACAGGTCGATGGCCACTTCATCGTTGAGCGAGAGGGGACCGACCGGCATGCCGGCCATCTTAGCCACGTTCTCGATCATCACCGCCGGCACGCCTTCGATCAGCATGTCATAGGCTTCGTGGATATAGCGGAAGACGCAACGATTGACGTAGAAGCCGCGCGTGTCGTTGACGACGATCGGGGTCTTCTTGATCGCCGCGACATAGTCGAGCGCCCGGGCAAGCGCCGCATCGCCGGTTTCCTTGCCGAGAATGACCTCGGTCAGCATCATCTTCTCGACCGGCGAGAAGAAATGGACGCCGATGAACTGGGCGGGACGCTTCGAGTTCTCGGCAAGCCCGGTGATTGGCAGCGTCGAGGTGTTGGATGCAAAGATCGCGTCGGGCGACAGCACGGCTTCGACGGCTTCGATCACATCCTTCTTGACCTTGCGGTCCTCGAATACGGCCTCGACCACGAAGTCGGCGGTCTTCAGGTCGGCATAATCGGCAGATGGGGTGATCAGTGCGAGAAGCTGTTCGCCCTTTTCCTGCGTCATGCGGCCCTTGGCCACGCTGTCCTTCACGAGACCTTCCGAATGCGCCTTGCCCTTGGTTGCCGCCGCGATGTCGCGGTCGATCAGGGTCACGGGAATGCCAGCTGCGGCCGTGACATAGGCGATGGAAGCGCCCATGAAGCCTGCGCCGATGACGCCGACATGCTTGAAGTCCGACTTCGGAACGCCGGCCGGCCGGCGTGCGCCCTTGCCGAGTTCCTGCATGGAGACGAACAGCGAGCGGATCATCGAGAAGGCCTCGGTGGTCTGCAGGATCTGGGTGAAGTAGCGCTGCTCGATCTTCAGCGCCGTGTCGAAGGGAACCTGAAGGCCTTCATAGACGCACTTCACGATGGCCAGCGCACCGGGATAGTTGCCGTAAGTCTCGCGGCGCAGGATGCCGGAGGCGGCCGGCCAGAGCTGGGCGCCGGCAGCGCTCCACATGGAGCCGCCGGGCGCCTTGAATCCCTTTTCGTCCCAGGGCTGGACAGCCTTCAGGCCGTTCTTGATCATGGCTTTGGCGGCATCGATCAGAGCCTCGGGAGCGGCAAGCTCGTGCACCAGGCCCAGCGCCTTGGCACGCTGGGGGGTGAGCGTCTGCCCGGTCGTCATCATCTGCAGCGCATCCTGCGCATTGGTGAGACGCGGCACGCGCTGCGTGCCGCCGGCGCCAGGGAAGATCCCGACCTTGACTTCGGGCAGGGCGATCTTGACGGCCTTGGAATTGGAAGCGACGCGGCCATGGCAGGCGAGCGACAGCTCGAAGGCGCCGCCCATGCAGGTGCCGTTGATGGCGGAAACCCATGGCTTGCCGGAGGTCTCGATCTTGCGGAATAAGCCGGTCATCTCGCCGCAAAGCTCGAACAGCTTCTGTGCCGCGGTTTCCGGGTTTTTCTTCTTCTCTTCCGCCTGGAAGGTGAACATGCCCTTGATCATCGAGAGATCGGCGCCGCCCGAGAAGGTCGCCTTGCCCGAGGTAAAGACGACGCCCTTGACGGCCTCGTCCTTCACGACCGCATCGTTGACGGCGGCGAGTTCCCGCAGGACATCGGCCGTGAACACGTTCATCGACTTGTCCGGCATGTCCCAGGTCACGAGAGCAATGCCGTCGGCGTCCGTTTCGATTGTGAAATTGGTGTAGGTCATGGCAGGATTCCTCTCCCTGAAAGGTGTCTATAGAAGCCGCTACCGGCCGAGGCATGCTGCCTCTGAGTCCAGATCACTGAAAATAAAGAAAGACAACGAAGCCAGCGATGACGAGCAGCGTCAGAAGAGAGCCGACAGCGTTTTTTTTTGGCCCGCTGCGCAGCTTCCTTCTTCGAGATTACGCGGGACGCCGCTTCGTGGGCGTCGCGCATGTTCTCGTCCAGACGACGCAGTTCGAAATGCCGGTTCGTCTCGTTCTGACCCACTCCGTCATCCCTTCGATAGGCCTAGCGATATCAGACGCGTTCGATGATCGTAGCGGTGCCCATGCCCGCGCCGATGCAAAGCGTGACGAGGGCGGTGTTGAGGTCGCGGCGCTCCAACTCGTCGAGCACTGTGCCAAGAATCATCGCGCCGGTTGCGCCGAGCGGATGGCCGAGCGCGATGGCGCCGCCATTGACGTTCATGATGTCATGCGAGATGTCAAAAGCTTGGAGGTAGCGCAGCACGACGGCGGCAAAAGCCTCGTTCAGCTCGAACAGGTCGATATCGGCAATCGTCATGCCGGCACGCTTCAGAAGCTTTTCCGTCACGTCAACAGGGC
Source organism: Rhizobium sp. 9140 (assembly GCF_900067135.1). Lineage (NCBI taxonomy): Bacteria > Pseudomonadati > Pseudomonadota > Alphaproteobacteria > Hyphomicrobiales > Rhizobiaceae > Rhizobium > Rhizobium sp. 9140. The sequence goes on from NZ_FJUR01000001.1 coordinate 1,242,648, forward strand.
CGGTCAGCATCAGTGCCGGGTCGGAGCCGATGTTCGCAAAGGCCTTGATGCGGGCGCGGGGCTTGGCTCCGAGGCTTTCGCCGCCGGCCTTGGAGCCAAGCAGCACGAGACCGGCACCGTCCACGATGCCCGACGAGTTGCCGGCATGGTGGACGTAATTGATCTTCTCGATTTCCGGGTGCGCCTGGATGCCGACGGCCTCGAAGCCGCCCATTTCGCCGGGCATCTGGAAGGACGGGTTGAGGCTGGCCAGGTTCTGCATTGTCGTCGTCGGACGCATATGCTCGTCCTTTGCGAGGATGACGATGCCGTTCTGGTCCTTTACTGGAACGACCGACCGGTCGAAATAGCCCTTCTCCCAGGAGACGCCGGCGCGGCGCTGGCTTTCGACGGCGTAGCTATCGACGTCATCGCGTGAGAAGCCGTATTTGGTCGCGATCAGATCGGCCGACACGCCCTGCGGCATGAAGTAGCCGGGGAAGCTGACGGAGGGGTCCATGTACCAGGCACCGCCCGACATGCCCATGCCGACGCGTGACATGCTCTCGACGCCGCCGGCGATGACGATGTCGTCGGCGCCCTGCGCGATCTTGCCGGCCGCCAGATTGATGGCATCGAGTGCCGATGCGCAGAAGCGGGAGATCTGGATCCCCGGTGCGCGGTTGGAATAGCCCGCTTCGAAGGCCGCGGCCTTCGGGATCACGGCGCCGGCTTCGAACACCGGATCGACGCAACCCATGATGATGTCGTCGACGGTGTTCGTGTCGAGCCCGTTGCGGTCGCGCAGCGCTTCCAGCATGCGTGCGGCGAGGCGGGGTGTCGGCACCTCATGGAGGGCGCCGTCCTTTTTGCCGCGACCGCGTGGCGTGCGCACATGGTCGTAAATGAAGACGTCAGTCATTATCCCGTTCTCCCAATCGGCACAAAGCCGTCTGTATATTCGTGGAGGCGATCAATTCAGGGGTGGTTGCGTATCAGAACGCGGCGGCGTCGAGCGCCATCAGCGTATCCGATCCCGCTTCGATGCGCGAGCGGCGCAGAGCCGTCTCGGGCAGGATGCGGTCCATGTAGAAGGTCGCCGTCACCAGCTTGTTCTTCAGAAAGTCCTCCCGGTCGCCAGCGCCCGATGCGAGCAGCCCCTGTGCGGTCTTGGCCATCTTGGCCCACATGTAGCCCAGCACGACAAGGCCGCTGAGGTGCATGTAATCCGTCGAGCCGGCACCGGCATTGTCGGGCTTTGCCATGGCGTTCGACATGAACCACATGGAGGCCGACTGCAGGTCGTTCAGGCTCTTCTTGAGCGCCTTGGTATAGGCGGTCATCTGCTCGTCGCCGCGGTTCTCGTCGCAGAAGTCGCCGATCTCCTTGAACAGGGCCATCACGGCGCGACCGCCGTTGAGGCCCAGCTTGCGGCCGACGAGGTCGAGCGCCTGAATACCGTTCGCGCCTTCGTAGATCATGGCGATACGGGCGTCGCGCACATACTGGCTCATGCCGTGCTCTTCGATATAGCCGTGCCCGCCGAAGACCTGCTGCGCCATGACGGCGTGGTCGAAGCCGCGGTCGGTCAGCACGCCCTTGAGGATCGGCGTCACCAGGCCGAGCAGGTCGTCCGCCGTCTGGCGTTCGGCCTCGTCCTGCGAGCGATGCGCGACGTCCGACTTCAGCGCGGTCCACAGCGTGAAGGCGCGGCTGGCCTCGTTGAAGGCGCGGATGGTCATCAGCACACGGCGGATGTCGGGGTGGACGATCAGCGGATCGGCCTTCTTGTCCGGCGCCTTGATGCCCGACAGCGAGCGGCCCTGAAGGCGCTCGCGGGCGTAGGCGACGGCGTTCTGGTAGGCGATTTCCGAGATGGAGAGGCCCTGAAGGCCGACGCCGAGACGGGCCTCGTTCATCATGACGAACATGGCGTTCAGGCCGCGATTGGCCGTGCCGATCAGGTAGCCCGTCGCATCGTCGTAGTTCATCACACAGGTCGAGTTGCCGTGGATGCCCATCTTGTGCTCGATGGCGCCGCAGGTCGCGCCGTTGCGGGTGCCCGGCGTGCCGTCGGCTTCCACGATGAACTTCGGCACGATGAAGAGCGAGATGCCCTTCGTGCCCTCGGGTGCGCCTTCGATGCGAGCGAGAACGAGATGGATGATGTTGTCGGCCATGTCGTGTTCGCCGGCGGAGATGAAGATCTTCTGGCCGGAAATTTTGTAGCTGCCGTCCGGCTGCGGCACGGCCTTGGAGCGCAGAAGCCCGAGATCGGTGCCACAGTGCGGCTCCGTCAGGTTCATCGTTCCCGTCCATTCGCCGGCGATCATCTTCGGCAGATAGGTCGCGCGCTGCTCGTCCGTGCCATGCTCGATGATGGCGGCGATCGCGCCCTGCGTCAGACCCGGATACATGGTCAGCGACATGTTGGCAGACGACATGTATTCGCCGATCGCCGTGTGCAGCGTGTAGGGCAGGCCCTGGCCGCCGAATTCTTCCGGTGCGGCAAGACCGAGCCAGCCGCTTTCGCGATACAGCTCATAGGCTTCCTTGAACCCCTTGGGCGTCGTCACCGAACCGTCCGGATGGCGCACGCAGCCTTCCTGGTCGCCGGAGAGGTTTAGCGGGAACAGCACTTCCTCGGCAAGCTTTGCGGCTTCGCCGACGATGGCGTCCAGCATGTCGGGCGTCACGTCCGAGAAACCGGGTATATTGTTATACCGCTCGATACCGAGCACGTCGTTAAGAATGAAAAGCGTATCCTCGACCGGAGCCTTGTAGATGGGCATCGACTGTCTTCCTCCCTGCGGCCTAACCTCATAAGGCCATTCATGAGGGTACTCTATTAAAAACTGACGTGCGCGTAAACGTCAAAATTCAGGTCCGCGGCATTTTGCCCGAACAATCTGGCGTGAACGGCACCCCGGGCATGGTGTCGTGCGGGATTTTCGAAGGCCGAATCCGAAATCCTCCCACAGGTTAACGGCTTGTTTACCACGTTCCGGGAAAGTGGCGCGAGAGGTCAATGCTGCTTGTTCCGTTCCGAGTCGTCCGCAGCCTTGTCCACCGGCTCAAGGGGCCTGATCCTTCAGTCGTGTTCAGGGAATGCCAGGCGAAGAGGCGAAAGCAAACATGAACGGATCGCGATCAACTCCTCCCCGGATGGGCATGCCGGCCGACGAGCGTCTTGACGGTCGGCACGGCGAGCGCTCCTCGCTGGAAGCTCTCAACCGTACGATTGAAGGCCTGGAAGCCCGCATCGAAGGCCTGATCGCGCCCGCCAAGCGCGAGGCCCATCCGCCGGAAGCGGCAAGAGTGGAGCCACGTCCCGCCATTGCCGAACGCCCGGTTTCCCGTGCCGATGCCATTTCCGAAATCCTGCAGCGGCAGCGCGCTCTGAGCGCCACCCGTCTGGAAAAGGCGACCGAGCGCCATCAGATCCAGACGCGCGCGCCCTCCACGCCAGCCACGGCACCGGCCCCCGCCGTCTCCCGTTCGCCCGACCGCTACGTCATGCCCGCCTATGACGACCGCCAGCCCCCGCGCCGCTCGCTGGACGACGACCGTTCCGCGCGGAGCGCGGCCGAGCCGGTGCGCACCGCATCCCGTCCCGTTCCGCAGGCTGCACCCGCCGCCATGTCGGATGCCGCCGTTCGCGACATCGCCACGGCTCTGGTCGGCCTTCGCCAGGACTTGAAGCGCGACATCGAGCAGGGTCTGTCCCGCGAAATGTCGTCGCTGCGCAGCGAGATGCACGGCATCGCCGCGGCTGCCACGCAGGGCGATGCGCTCGCGCACGACATCCGTCAGGACCTGCAGCGTCTCTCGCTCTCGCTGGCCGATCTCGGTCGCCAGCCGACGACCTCCGACAGCGATGCCCTGCGCGCCGATCTCGACGAGATGCGCGCCATGATCGATGGTCTCGCACGCGAGGAAAGCGTGCGCCGTATGGAGAGCCGCTGGACCGGCGTGGAGGACCGGCTGAACGTTTTCGATGCCGCCCGCGACGACGAACTCGTTGCGCTGGCCTACCGCCTCGACGAAATCAAGTCGCAGCTCGGCACCATGAACAATGGCCCGGCGCTCTATGCGCTGGAAGACAAGCTCGTGGCCGTCGCACAGGCCATCGACCTGATCGGCCGCCACATGCAGCCAGACGACCGCCGTTTCCAGGAGCAGTTCGCCGATCTCGATGCGCGTCTGGACGAAATCAGCCGCGCCATCGTCGCCAGCGGCCGCACCGCATCGACCTCCGACAGCCCGGGCGTCACCCGTGTCGAAAGCCGGCTCGTAGACCTCTCGCGCCAGATCGACGATCTCGCCTTTCCCGCCGACGATGGCCTCGCTTCCCGCATCGAAGCGCTGTCCGCGCGCGTCGAAGATCTGGTCAACGCGGAAGCCGCCGCCCGCCTCGAAGAGCGGCTGGACCATCTCTCCGCCATGATGGAGCGCGCCGAACGCGCCTCCGCACAGCCGGACCTGAGCGGTCACCTCGCCGAAATATCCGCCAAGATCGATGCACTCGATACCGGTGATGTGAGCGACACGCTTGCCCGCCGCTTCGACGATCTCGCCCGCCGCATCGATGGCCTCGACAGCCCGGCACCGCTGGTCGACGATCGCTTCCTGCGGCTGGAAGACCAGCTGTCGGGCATCGCCCAGCGTCTCGACGAAACGCATGCCGCACCCTATGACGATGGTCAGGTGCTGCGCAGCCTGCAGGACCAGATCGCCAATCTCTCCTTCCTCATCAGCGAGCCGCGCGAGGTCGCAGCCGCCGTGCCCGCCGACGTCGAGGGCCGCATGAACGCGCTGGAGGATTATCTCGCCTCCAGCGACGAATACATCATCGAGGCTGCCCGTCAGGCCGCCGAAGCTGTGATGGAAGCCTACACGCGCAACGGCATGACGCAGTCGGCATCCCCGGCCATTGCCGATATCGCCGCCATCTCGGCGCTCGCCGACGATCTGAAGACGCTGGAAGATCTCAGCCGCTCGAGCGATGAGCGCACCGCCCGCACCTTCGAGGCGCTGCACGAGACGCTCGTGCACATTGCCGACAAGCTGGAGCGCATCGAGGAGCGCGCCACCGCGCCTATGCTGCGCGATGAAATGCTGCGCGATGAACCGGTTCCCGCCTTCGGCCGCCGCGATACGGCGGCACCAATGCCGCGTGCCGAAACGCCAGCTTTTTTGGAGCGCGAAGAGGTCGGTAGCAGCTATGACGACCTGACGCGCAACATGCGCGCCACCGTCGCGATGCCGGCCGATCTGGCGGCCCGTTCGCCCATGGAGCGGGATGACCGGGTGTCCGAGGATGCCGGCCTGGACGCGCACCGTTTCGCCGATGCGGAGATCCGCGAGCCCGCCACCGCCGCAGCCCAAGTCGATGCACCCGCCGTCCGCACCGGCCTTCTCTCCGGCCTCGCCAGCCGCTTTTCGCCAAGGCGCGGCAAGCCGGCGGCTCCCGTCGAGCGCCAGTTCGTCGAGCCGACGCCCTCCATCGATGCGCTGGAAACCATCAATCCCGATGCTGCCAATCAGCTGCTGGAGCCGGGCTCCGGTACGCCGGATGTCAAGAAGATCCTGGAGCGCGTGCGCGCCGGGCAGTCGGCGCGGCCCGTTGCTTCCGGAGACGGCGACAAGTCGGATTTCATCGCCGCGGCGCGCCGTGCGGCCCAGCAGGCAGCCCAGGAAGTGGACACCGGCAACCGGTCGGCCGCGCGTCCCGGTGCAGCCCCGGGCGCCCTTGCCCGTCATCGCCGCCCGATCCTCATGGCCGTCGGCGCGGTGCTGCTTGCCATCCTCTCCTATCCGCTCGTCAGCACGCTGATGAAGCACGAGCAGGCAACTGCGCCGGTAACGTCCATCGAGACGCCAGGCACGATGGAAACGGCGCCGGCCGACGTCGCACCGGAAACGTCCTCCGGGTCGGTGCCGACGCTCGCAGCGCCCTCGGGCGAACCTGCGCCGCAGGCGGCGGACGATGGTGTCGCGCCACTGAGTTCGCTCCAGCCGCAAAGCGACGCGGCCGCCGGCGAAAGCGCTGCGGCATCGCAGGCCGAGACACAGGTGACGACAACGGCCGCCGAAAATGCTCAGGCCGAAGCACCCGTTGCCCAGGCTTCTGCGACAGATGCACCTGCGTCTGCAGCTCCGGTGGACGTGCCCGCCGAAATCGTGCCCGCAGCGCTTGCCGATGCAGCCCGTGCCGGCGATCCCAAGGCCTACTTCGAAATCGGCGCCGTTTACACCGAGGGTCGCGGCGTGAAGGCCGACTTCGCCAAGGCCGCAGAATGGTACCAGCGCGCGGCGGATGCCGGCGTGGTTCCCGCGCAATACCGCCTCGGCAGCCTCTACGAAAAAGGCACCGGCGTTCCGCGCGATCCCGCCCGGGCACGTGCGCTCTACCAGCAGGCGGCCGAGAGCGGCAATGCCAATGCCATGCACAACCTTGCGGTCATGCTGGCCAGCGGCAGCGGCGCCAATCCGGACTTCACGCTCGCCAGCATGTGGTTTGCGAAAGCTGCAGACCTCGGCCTGCGCGACAGCCAGTTCAACCTCGCCATCCTCTATGCCCGCGGCAACGGCGTCGCGAAGGATCTCCTGGAATCCTACAAGTGGTTCTCGGTTGCGGCAGCCGATGGCGATACGGATGCGGCGCAGAAGCGCGATCAGGTCGAAAAGGAACTGTCTCCGGACCAGCTGACGGCCGCCAAGGCCAAGGTCGCCTCTTGGAAGCCGGCAACGCTCGATCCGAAGGGTAACGACACGACGGTTCCGGACACCTGGGTCGGCAAGGGCACCAAGACGTCCTCCGTCGATATGAAGAAGGCCGTCCGCAACATTCAGGCCATCCTCAACAATAACGGCTTCGATGCGGGTACGCCGGATGGCGCGCTCGGCGCCAAGACCGTCAACGCCATCAAGGCCTTCCAGACCTCGATCGGACAGGAGCCGAACGGCCGCATCACCGACGCCCTCGTCAAGGAGCTGCTGAAGCGCAACAGCTGATTTCAGCGTGACGCAATCGGACGCGCGTTCCGCCGCGTCCGAGGCCAAAGTTCGAAAAAGCCGGGCGTCGTTTAGACATTATGCAGCAGCCCGGTGCATACTGAGGCGAAGGGCGCGGTCGCACGCGGTTCGCGCTGCCTTCGTATGAGAGCGTCCGTCAGATGCGCCGCTCTGTTCGACGTTTGAGGTCCGGCCGTGACGATCTACCTGCCCATTGCGGAACTGTCGGTGAACGTGCTGATCATCCTCGGCATGGGGGCGGCCGTCGGCTTTCTCTCCGGCATGTTCGGTGTCGGTGGCGGGTTCCTCATCACGCCGCTCCTGATCTTCTACAATATCCCGCCGGTCGTCGCCGTCGCCACCGGCGCAAACCAGGTCGTCGCCTCCTCCATCTCCGGCGCCATCACCCATTTCCGCCGCGGCACCATCGATATCAAGCTCGGCACGGTTTTGCTGCTCGGGGGTCTTGCAGGCGCGACGCTCGGTATCTGGATCTTTGCCGCCCTGCGCCGCATCGGCCAGCTCGATCTGGTGATCTCGCTTGCCTATGTCCTGCTGCTCGGCTCCGTCGGCTCATTGATGCTGGCCGAAAGCATCAGCGCGCTGCGGCGTGCCAAGCGCAATGAGACCATGCCGCTGCGCCGGCCCGGCCATCATGGCTGGATCCACCGGCTGCCGCTCAAGGTGCGGTTCAAGAAGTCGAAGATCTATCTCAGCATCATCCCGGTTGCAGGCCTCGGCTTCTGCATCGGCATTCTCACCTCCGTCATGGGGGTCGGCGGCGGCTTCATCATGGTGCCCGCCATGATCTACCTCCTGCGCATCCCCACCAATGTCGTCGTGGGAACATCGCTGTTCCAGATCATCTTCGTCTCCGCCTACACCGTCATCGTCCAGGCGACGGCGAATTACACCGTCGATATCGTCCTTGCCTTCGTGCTGATGATCGCCGGCGTCATCGGAGCGCAATATGGCGTGCGTGTCGGACAGAAGCTGCGCGGCGAGCAATTGCGGGCGCTGCTGGCCCTGCTGGTGCTCGCGGTCGGCATCCGGCTTGCGGTCGAACTCGTGCTGCCGCCCGCCGATATCTATTCGGTCATCTCGTCGGGGTCCGGCTTCTGATGCCCCGTCTCGTACGCAGCCTTCTCGCAAGCCTCCTCGTCGCTCTGGCTTTCGCGGCTCCCGCCACGGCGCAGAACGGCAACGACGAGTTCACCGAAAAGCTCGACATCGGCATCTCCACCGACGAGATCGCCATCACCTCCGACTTCCGCGGCGCCGACCTCACGATTTTCGGCGCGATCGACGGTTTCGCGCCCGACCTTCTGGCGCAGGGCAAATACAATATCGTCGTCTCGCTGGAAGGCCCGAAGGAAAGTGCCACCGTGCGCAAGAAGCGCCGTGTCTTCGGCATCTGGGTCAACACCCAGTCGATGACGTTCGAGCTCGTGCCGGAATCCTACTCGCTCTCGAGCACACGCGACATCGATGCCATCGCCCCTGCCAACGAGATGAACAATATGGGCATCGGCGTCGCGCACATGACGCTCAGCCCGATCGGCTATATCGGCGATGGCAGCAGCGTCACCGAGTTTCGCAGTGCCTTCCGACGCCTGCGTGAAACGAGCGGCGTCTATCAGCGCGACCCCGGCGGCGTGCAGTTCATCTCCGCAAGCCTCTTCAAGGCCTCCGTGCGCCTGCCGGCGGATGTACCCAACGGTGTCCATGTCGTACGTGCCTATCTCTTCCGCGACGGCGTGTTCGTCGCCGCCAAGGCCCTGCCGCTTCGGGTGATCAAGACCGGCCTCGAAGCCGCCATCACCGAAGCCGCCCACAAGCACCCCTTCTTCTACGGCCTCTTCGCCGTCCTGCTTGCCGTCATCACCGGCTGGGCCGCCAGCGTCGTCTTCCGACGCGACTAGAAGGAAAGTCGTCGTCTTCCGACGCGACGAATGGAAAAAGCCGTCGCCAACACGGTATGGTTCCACAGACCGCGATTCTGCCCTATGTCGTGCGGAAACATCTCAAGGACCAACTGTCATGAAGCCGATCTTCGTCCAGCTCCAATGCGCCCCCGGCAAGACCTACGAGGTCGCCGACGCGATCTACCGCAAGGAAATCGTCTCGGAAATGTACTCCACATCCGGCGACTACGACCTGATCATCAAGGTCTATATCGAAGAAGGCCAGGACATCGGCAAGTTCATCAACGACCACATCGCCACTGTCCCCGGCATCACCCGCTCGCTGACGACGTTGACGTTCAACGCGTTTTAGATTGTACCGAGGAGCCAGCCCCTCATCTGCCTGCCGGCATCTTCTCCCCGTTTTGACGGGGAGAAGAGATTTGTGGCGGCCCTCGATCTGACTCTTATTGGTAAGCGCAATGGGTGCCAAATGTCCCTTCTCCCCGTCAAAACGGGGAGAAGGTGGCGGTAGCCGGATGAGGGGCAGCCACACCCGCTAAGCGCGCCGCGCAGCCAGCCCACTCACCCCCGCAAATTCGCAAACCGCACAGAATAGATCCGGTCACGACCAAGCATGTGCGCGGTCAGTCTCGTCTGGTCGAACAGACGGCAGATGTTGGGATGGGCGAGGTCCATGCCGCCGGTGGTGACGCCGAAGGCGGGCATGACGAGGCGGGTGCCGTCGGTCGCGAAACAGGCGCGGCGCACCGATTTTTCCCGGCGGCGGACAATGGCGGCGGGGTGAAGGTGGCCGGCGATCTCGCCGGGGATCGCATCGACGCTCGGCTCGTGCCGAAAGGTGAGGCCGCCGAGCCGCAGCTCGTCGAGAGAGGCGCCCGGCAGGGTCGCGGCACCATCCGGGTCGTGATTGCCATTGATCCAGATCCATTCGCGGCCGCGCGCCATATCGACGATCATCTGGCGAAACATCTCCGGCATCAAAGCGGAGCCGATGCGATCGTGGAAATTGTCGCCGAGGCTGATCACGGTCTTCGGGTTGTGGCGGGCGATGATGGCCTGGAGGATCTTCAGCGTCGACAGCGTGTCGTAGGGTGGCAGCATCATGCCGCGCCGGGCAAAGGCTGCGCCTTTTTCGAGGTGCAGGTCGGAGACGACGAGCACGTCGTGGTCCGGCAGGTGCAGACCGCCGAGCGGATCGCAGACGGCGCCCACGCCGTTGATGGCAATGCGCTCGGAGAGGGCCGGATAGGCATCGGCCGCGCTGCGGCTGGCATGGTAGAGGCGGTGCATCAGGGCGTCATTCCTGCCGGTCCGTCCACCGGCTTGTCAGCGTTTTCCAAGAGGGCCGGCATGTCCGCATGCTCGCCCATCGCCTCCAAGATCAGCTCGTCGGCGGCTTCCGCCAGCAGCGCATCCGGTGCCTGTCCCGGCACGGATTCCCGGCCGATTTCCAGCATGATCGGAACGGCGAGCGGCGAAACCTTTTCGAGCGGCCGGTGAACGATGTGGCTCTTGATTCGCACCAGCATATCGCCAAGACGTCCGATATCCAAAAGCCCTGTTGCCGCGTCGTTGCGGGTCGCCTCCAGCAGGATATGATCCGGCTCGTGGCTGCGCAGCACGTCGTAGATCAGGTCGCTGGAAACCGTGACCTGCCGCCCGGTCTTCTCCTTGCCGGGATGCCGGGGCTCGATGAGCCCGGCGATGATGGCGCAATTGCGGAAGGTGCGCTTGAGGAGATAGCTCTCGTCCAGCCAAGCTTCGAGATCGTCGCCCAGCATGTCCTCGTCGAACAGGTCCGCGAGCGACGGGTGACCCGCCTGAAACGCCTGCGTCATATCCTCCATGCCCCAGATGGCCAGCGAATAATCGGTCGCGACGAAGCCCATCGGGTTCAGTCCGGCCCGGTCGAGCCGGCGGGTCAGCAGCATGCCGAGCGTCTGGTGTGCGAGCCGGCCCTCGAAGGCATAGGCCACCATGAAGTAGCGGTTGCCATAGGGAAACGTCTCGATCAGCAACTCGTCTTCCTGCGGCAGCATGGAGAGATCGCGCTGGATGGCCAGCCAGTCACGCACCTGCTCCGGCAGGTCGGCATGGGCCTCGGGGTCGGCGAGCATGCGGCGAACCTGTGCCGCGAGGTAGGTCGAGAGCGGGAACTTGCCGCCGGCATAGGAAGGGATCTTCGGATCGAGCTTGTAACCCTGCGTCACCAGGCACTCGTTCTCATGGATGCCTTCGAAGCGGATGACCCGGCCGCCGAACAGGAACGTATCGCCGGGCGACAGCATCTCAAGGAAGAACTCCTCCACCTTGCCGAGCGACAGGCCGCCGCGCCCCATGCGCGCCTTGCTGGCCATCTTGCCGACCAGCCGCACATTCAGCATCGGCGATTCGATGATGGTGCCGATGTTCAGCCGGTACTGCTGCGCGACCTTGCCGTTCGAGACACGCCAGAGCCCATCATCCGTCTTGCGGATGCGGGCATATCGCTCATAGGTGCGCAGCGCATAGCCGCCCGTCGCGACGAAATCGACGATGCGCTCGAAGGTCTCCCATGTCAGCTCGGCATAGGGCGAGGCACTGGTGATCTCGTCGTAAAGCGCCAGCGGATCGAACGGCGCGGCGCAGGCCATGCCGAGCACGTGCTGGGCAAGCACATCGAGCGCGCCGCGTCCGACCGGCGGCGTGTCCTGCGCACCCAAATAATTGGCATCGAGCGCCGCCTGGCATTCCATCACCTCGAAGCGGTTCGCCGGCACGAGGATCGCCTGGCTCGGCTCGTCCATCCGGTGATTGGAGCGGCCGATGCGCTGGGCCAGTCGGCTCGCCCCCTTCGGCGCGCCGACATGGATGACGAGATCGACGTCGCCCCAGTCGATGCCGAGATCGAGCGTCGATGTCGCGACGACCGCGCGCAGGCGATTGTCCGCCATGGCTGCCTCGACCTTGCGCCGCTGCCCGACATCGAGCGAGCCGTGATGCAGGGCAATCGGCAGGTTGTCGTCGTTGATGGTCCACAGCGCCTGGAACAGCCGCTCCGCCTGATTGCGGGTGTTGACGAAGAGCAGGGCGGTGCGGTGCCGCTTGATCGCCTCGTAAACCTCCGGCATGGCATAACTTGCCGTATGCCCGGACCAGGGCACGCGAACCTCGCTTGCGAGAATGGAGATATCGGGCTTCGCCCCGCCCGAAACCGTGATCAGGCCGGCAGCCTCCTCACGATCCGGCACTTGCGCCACAAGCCAGCGCTGAAGGTCCATGGGGTCGGCCACCGTCGCGGAGAGGCCGATGGTCTTCAGCCCGGGCGCAAGCCGCCTGAGCCGCGCGAGGCCGAGGGCGAGCAGGTGGCCGCGCTTGGATGTGACCAGCGAGTGCAGTTCGTCGAAGATCACATATTCCAGATTCTTGAAGAAGCGCTCGGCCTCGCCGTTGGCGATCAGCAGCGCGACTTGCTCCGGCGTCGTCAGGAGAATATCCGGCGGATCGAGTTTCTGGCGCTGGCGCTTGGATTGCGGCGTATCGCCCGTGCGGTTCTCCACCCGGATCGGCAGCGCCATTTCGCCAACGGGCGTCATCAGATTGCGCTCGATATCGACAGCCAGCGCCTTCAGGGGCGAGATGTAGAGCGTGTGGATGCCGTGAAAGCCCGAGCCGGGCGGAATCCGGCCGCGCTCGGTAAGGGACACGAGCGAGGGCAGGAAGCCTGCGAGCGTCTTGCCGGCGCCGGTCGGCGCGATCAGCAGCATGCTCTCGCCACCGCGAATGCGCGCAAGCAGGTCGAGCTGATGCGCACGCGGCTGCCAGCCCTTGCGCGAGAACCAGCGCAGAAATGGTTCGGGCAGAGCGAAGGCCGGCGATGCGGGCTGGGCGGACGGGATCTGTTTCACGGGTACGAATGTAGAACGCGAGGCCTGCTGTTTCCAGGCGCCAGCGGCATTCGCGATCAGAAGGCGATATAGCGGTCCTTGCGATGGTTCACGGCAATGGTGAGGTTGAGCACCAGCGCGCCGAGAACCGAGCAGAGAATGATGAAGGGGCTGGCCAGAAAGACGGCGAAGGCGAGGACCACGGCATCGAAACCGAGCTGCACGAGGCCCGCCCGAAAACCGAAGCGATCCTGGATATAGACTGCGAGGATGCCGATGCCGCCAAGGCTGGCCCTGTGCCGGAACAGCGCCAGCATGCCCGCCCCGATGGCCAGCCCGCCGAAAAGGCCGCCCACCACCGGATCGACGCGCGCAAGACCGAGCTGCGCCGGCACGACCTCGGAGAGGAGGGCAGTCAGCGCGATCGCCGCAAAGGTCTTGAGCGTGAAGGCAACCCCCAGCCGGCGATAGGCGAGATAGGCAAACGGCAGGTTGATAGCGAAGAAGCAGGCCCCGAAGGACAGTCCTGTCGCATAGTGCAGCAGAAACGCCGCGCCAGCCGTGCCGCCGGTGAACAGACCGGCGCCCTGCAGCAGCGCAACGCCGAGGACGGCCAGCATGCTGCCGGCCACGATACCCTGCGCATCCTCCAGCAGCGAATGCCGCTCCGCTCGCGACTGGATCAGTGCCGTAAATGCTCCCCTAACCGCCGTCATGTCCCGCCTCTCGCTCCGTAAAAGACAGGCATACGGCTTTGCAGCGGAAACGGAAAGGTGTGGAGCCGTTCGAGGAACCATCGATGTGGCTGCTCGTTTCTTCTCGTTGACAGAAAGCGATGTTCGCGACGACGAAAGGATGGCATCATGGGCGAGAAAGACACGGCACCGACCGACAACAAGATCCTTCAGGATCCTGCAGAAGGCGACCGCGCAACGATCGACCGCGAATTGGAACGCATGGACGGCGGTAATGCGGCGCTCCATGAGAATGACAAGGATGGCGACATCCACGAGACTGTCCGCAAGGCGATGGACGAGGCGGCACCCCAGACCGGCGTCCGGCCCGGCCCATGATGCGGAAAATTTATTTCATGTTTCGCTGATGGAAGAGGATCAACAGGAGGAGGAGACCGCAGATGACCTTCATCATGCCAGGACAAAGAGGAGAAAGGACCGCCGATGCGACGGCACCGGTCCTTGCCGCGTTACGCAGCATCGAAGCGAGGCTAAAGAGGGAGAGGCCGCCGGCGTCCGACGACCTCAACGACGTTGAGCCGGCACTGACGCCGGAAGACGTGGTACGCATGCGATGCGAGGGACGGAATGCCGCCTTCGAGGGTAGGGCACTCAGGTCCTGCCCCTATGCAGGGTCGAGCCGCGCAAAGCGCGAGGCCTGGATCGAAGGCTTCAATACGATGAAGTGACGCTGACAGGATGCCGGTTCGGCAGTGCCGGCCTAGGGGGCGTCGGCTTAGAGGGCAATGTAGCGATCGGACCGATGGTTGATCGTTACGAAGAGATTGAGAGCGACAGCGCCGAGGACGGAGTAGAAGACGACCGAGGGAAGGGTGACGAAGAAGGCCGCGGTGAGCACGCAGAGATCAATGGCAAGCTGCACGAGACCAGCGCGGATGCCGAAACGCTCTTGCAGATAGATCCCGAGAATGCCGACGCCGCCAAGGCTGGCGCGGTGGCGATAGAGCGCCAGCAGGCCATAGCCGAGCAGGAGCCCGCCGAGAAGGGCAGCCCAGGCCGGATGGATGCTCGAAATCACGAAAAAGCGCGACTGCATGTCGGCAATGATGGATGTCAGGCCGATGGCGATAAAGGTCTTGATGGTGAAGGCCCATCCCAGCTGCTTGAGCGAGAGATAGAAGAACGGCAGGTTGAGCAGGAAGAAAGCGAGGCCGAAGTTCACATTCAGCGCATAATGCAAGAGGAAGGCGACCCCTGCAGTGCTACCCGTGAGAAGCCCTGCACTGGCAAGAATATACAGTCCAAGCGCCGAGACGACACTGCCGGTGAAGACACCTTGCACATCCTCGATCGGCGTATGGCGCGCCGCATTGGTATTCCAGAAGCCCAGGGCCGAAATCAAGGACATGGCATTCGCTCCGAAAAAGCGTTGAGGTCGGTATCGACAGGCGTAGCGCCCGAGAGGGTCAGAAGATGCGATTGTCCAAGACGCGAGCGCACGCGGCCGCATGCCTTGGAAACACCGATATCATCGGCGTTTCCAAGCGCTTTGCAAGGTAAATACGTAAGGAATACTGACCTATCTCATCTTCGCAATAAAGCGCCGTTCAGAGGCTCTTGCGCGAAAGAAACAGAATGCCGGCGATGTCCTGCGCGCCATCTTTGCGAATGGTCGCGCGCGTTACCTCAAGCACCTCAAGTCCGGCCATCTCGCAGAGTCTGCGGACATAGGTCTCCGTATGCGCATAGCGTAGCGACGGGCGCAGGATGAACCCCTCGACGGCGCTGTTCCCCGCGCCGTCCTCCGCGTCCTCGACGGCGCTGTTCCCCGCGCCGTCCTCCGCGTCCTCGACGGAGAAGGCGAAAAGCCCTCTCGTCTGCAACAGATGCGGGACGATGGCAAAGACCGCCACGAGATTGCCAAGATACATCAGGACGTCCGCCGCTGCCGCAAGATCCGCGCGATATTCGCAGCGATCTGGAGCGATCAGACCGGAGGCGGCAAGCGACTTGGAAAGATCGGCTTCCCCGAGATGATCGTAGAGATGCTTCTCGGCCGCTTTCGCCAGCATGTTGGATGAGAGGTCATAGCCCTCCAGCGTGCCCACCCGATGACGGATTTCCGCGCCGAACAGGCCGGTGCCGCAGCCGAGGTCGATGGCGCGTCCAAGCTTTGCGCCGCCGGTAAAGCGTTCCACCATCTCCGCCAGCCGCCTGGGCACCGTGTATGCCAACCGCTCCACCAAAGCTGCATCGAACCGGTCCGCATAGTCGTCGAACAGCCGCGCGACATAGGCGCTGGACGCCTGTCCGGGCACCTCGCCGGCACCGAGGACGGCACGCTTCAGGCGGGCGCCGAAAACGTCCTCTGGATTGAGGTCGAGCACGCGGGCAAGCGATGCCACGGCCGCTTCTCGCTCTCCGGCCTTCTCCTCGTGCTCGGCAAGGCGAAACCAGCCGGCCGCCCAGTCGGGCACGAGCTCCAACGCCTGCCGCATCAGATCCGCCGCTTCCGCATGATCGCCGCCTGCCGCCAGCATCTGGGCATATTCGGCGCGCCGATCGGCGATAAGGTCGCCGGAGGACAGTTGATGCGGGGTCATGACGGAGCTCCTGCGCCCGATGCCGGACGGCGAGCGATGACATAGGCTGTCGCTGGATGCGTGAAAAGGGAATTCGCAGGGTTGCTTGGCTGCGCCGCGATTCCGCCCACAATCCTTGCGACAGAAGGCCGTGACCGCTACATGCTGGGCAGGGACGGTTGAGTCCGGCGCAGATGCGTGAGACAGCCAGGGAGACGGATAGACATGGCGGATGGTGTGAACAGGTTTCTTGGCGATACGCCCGGCCGGGTGATCGTAAAGCTTCTGGTCCTGTCGCTGATCGTCGGCTTCCTCATGACCGTTTTCGGCTGGACGCCCTATGGCATCTTCCGCAGCATCCGCGATTTCTTCGTCGAGCTCTGGTACACCGGCTTCGATGCGCTGGGCGATGTCGGCGAATATCTGCTGATCGGCGCCGCCGTGGTCATTCCGATCTTCATCGTCCTCAGGCTCCTGAGTTTCCGCCGATAATATGCCCGTTTCCTCCACGCAGAACCGCCGCACGCTCCTGAAGACGGCGGCCCTTGTCACGCTGGCCGGTCTTGCCGGCTGCAGCACCACCTCGGTGCTGGCGCCGTCCGGAGACGGCAGCGATCAGACCGAGGCGACGCTCGGCCTGATCAACGGTCTGCGCAAGGAGCGTGGCCTAAGCCCCCTGTCGCGCGATCCGGCCGCGGCCAGCGCCGCCCTTTCCCAGGCCGGCCGTATGGCGAAGGCGGGCAAGATGGCGCATCTGATCGGCATCACGGACAGCTTCGGCGGCCGCATGAAAAGCCAGTCGGTCTCCCTGCCGGCGGCCGAGAACATCGCGGTCGGTCAGGCCGATGCGCAAAAGGCCTATCTTGCCTGGCTGAACTCGCCGAAACATCTCGAAAACATGCTCGGACCCGGCTATTCAGGTCTGGGCGTTGCCGTCATGCGCAACCCCGCCTCCGGCAACCGGCCCTATTGGGCGATGGTGCTCTCCTCCGGCACTTGAGAGGCCGAGGAAACGCCGCTGCATGACGTCGGGAGACGAGCATATGCAGGCAGGCAGTATTGATCGCGACCCGAGCGGCCTTGACCGGCAAGGGGCGGGCGCCTTCCACGTCACCAACAGGCTTATTCTCTCCATCGCCGTCCCCATGACGCTCGGCTTTCTCACGACGCCGCTTCTCGGCCTTGTCGATACCGCTGTGGTCGGGCGGCTCGGCGATGCCACGCTGCTCGCGGGCCTTGCCGTCGGGGCCGTCGTCTTCGACCTCATCTTCGTCACCTTCAACTTCCTCCGCTCGGCAACGACCGGGCTCGTGGCGCAGGCCTATGGCCGCGGCGACCGGCGCGAGGAGCAGACGGTGTTCTGGCGGTCGATGATCATCGCACTGACGGCCGGCGTCGCGACCATCGCTCTGTCGCCGTTCCTTCTCTGGGCTGGGCTCAAACTGCTCGATCCCGGCGATGCCGTGGCCGAGGTCACGCGCACCTACTTCCTCTGGCGCATTCTGGCCGCCCCCGCATCCCTCGCCAATTATGCCATTCTCGGCTACGTGCTCGGGCGCGGGCAGGCGACGCTCGGCCTCCTCCTGCAGACGCTGATCAACGGCGTCAACATCGTCCTGTCGATCACGCTTGGCCTTTACATCGGCTGGGGCGTGGCCGGCGTCGCCATCGCCACGCTGACCGGCGAGCTTGTGGGCGCCCTCGTTGGCTTCGCGCTCGTCGTCTCCCGCTTCGACGCCACGGCGCGACCGACATGGCACGAGATCGTGGAGCGGGCAGGATTGACGCGCCTCTTCGCGCTCAACCGCGACATCATGATCCGGTCCTTCGTGCTCCTCGCGGTCTTTCTGGTGATGACGCGGGTCGGCACGGCTTTCGGCCCGGTCACGCTCGCGGCCAATGCCGTGCTGATGACCATCTTTCTCGTCGCCGGCTATTACCTCGACGGCCTTGCCAATGCGGCCGAGCAGCTGATCGGCCGCGCCATCGGCGCGGCGTATCGCCCGGCCTTCGAGCGCGCGCTGAAGATGACGGCGCTCTGGTCCTTCGGGCTTGCAGCGCTGACCACGCTCGGCTTCTTCCGCTTTGGAAACGACCTTGTGGATCTCCTGACCACGGCGCCGGATGTGCGCGCCGTCGCGTATAACGACACGCCTTGGGCGGCGCTGACCGCGATGACGGGCGCGCTGGCATTCCTCATGGACGGTGTCTTCATCGGCGCGACGTGGTCACGCGACATGCGCAACATGATGCTGGTGGCCTTCGCGATCTACATCGCGGCGCTCTGCGCCTTCGTACCGGTCTTTGGCAATCACGGCCTCTGGGCGGCGCTGAACCTGTTCCTGCTCTGCCGGGGCCTGCTGCTTTTGTCGCGCGTGCCCCGGCGAGCGGCTCAGACCTTTGCGGCCCAGTAGTTCGTTCGCGAATCCCTGAGATCGCGGATTGACGCCAGTCCCTCCCGGTCGCAGATGCGCGACAGGCCGCGCACGATACGGCCGGGCAGGGCGGGGCCTTCGTAGATCATGCCGGAATAGAGCTGGACGAGATCGGCGCCCGCCCGGATCTTCTCAGCGGCCGTCTCGGCCGAATGAATGCCGCCGACGCCGATGATTGGCAGGTCGGGGCCGACGCGCTGGCGCATTTTCGCAAGCACGACGGTCGAGGGGTCAAAAAGCGGCTTGCCGGACAGACCACCCGCCTCCGCCGCCTGGGCCGCGTCGCTCAGGCCGCTACGCGAGAGCGTCGTGTTGGACACGATCAGCCCGTCGAGCGGGTGTGCGAGCGCTTCCGCAGCGATGTCGTCCAGACCCTCGTCGCTCAGGTCCGGCGCGATCTTCAGGAACACCGGCAGCTTGCGCTTCAGCTTGGCGGCCTCGATATTTCGCGCCTCCAGCACTGCCGTCAGCAAGGCCGACAGGCTGCCGCGTGCCTGAAGATCACGCAGGCCGGGCGTGTTGGGAGAGGAGATATTGGCGGTGAAATAGCGCGCGACCGATGCGAAGCAGCGAATGCCGAGCACATAGTCGTTCACCCGGTCGGTGCTATCCTTGTTCGCGCCGATATTGACGCCGATCAGCGGGTCGGCCCGGCAGGCCTTCAGCCGCTCCAGCGCTGCGGCATGGCCCTCATTGTTGAAGCCCAGCCGGTTGATGACGGCCTCGTCTTGCACGAGCCGGAAGATGCGCGGCCGGTCGTTGCCGGCCTGCGGGCGCGGCGTCACGGTGCCGATTTCGGTAAAACCGAAGCCGAGGCGCAGCAGCGCTTCCGGCACCTCGGCATTCTTGTCGTAGCCGGCAGCCATGCCGACCGGGTTGGGAAAGCTGATGCCAGCCACCGACTGGCGCAGCCGCGGATCGGCCGGTGCCGCATGGGACGGCACGAGGCCGGACCGCAGGGCGTTGATGGAGAGCCCATGCGCCGTTTCCGGATCCACGAGAAACAGCGCGCGTCTCGCCAGCGCTTCCAGATTGATCCTCATGCGGCAAGCTCCGGAAAAACATGCGCCCCTTCCGGCGACAGTGGCAGGGGCTGTTCCGAGATCACGGCGGTCAGGGGAAGCGGGCCGTAGAGGTGGGGAAACAGTGCGCCGCCGCGCGAGGTCTCGTAAACGAGCGCCTCACCCAGCGCTTCGCCATCGATGGCGACCAGCAGCAGGTCGTCCTGCCCGGCAAAGTGCCGCCGCGCGGTTTCCTCGACCTGATCCGCCGTGGAGAAGTGAATGAAGCCGTCGGCAAGATCGACCGGCGCGCCGTCGAACGTTCCGGCTTCCTGCGCGTTTCGCCACAGGGACGATGGGACGATTTTGTAGATGATGCCGGACATGATCCTTGCTCCTCGTCGCTCTGATCCGTTTCTGAGCGCGCGGGGTTCGATGATCCGCCATGCGCGACAGGACGCTCCGGGGCTTGCCCTCTGGCCGTCCTTTTCCTTCATGACGCCGTCGGCGAGACGGCGGTGACAGGCGCGGGACTGAGCCGGACAGACCGGATAGGCCTTGATGCCGTGGACTTGCCGCAAAGCGCCGTAAAAGTCCACCACTCGTGTAACATGCGTGTCACATGACGCGCCCGACCAGACACTGAACGGAGACTTGTCGCTATGCCGAACCCTCGCCTCTCGTCGCAAAGCTCTCTCCTTGCCATCGTCGCGCTGCTGGCGGGCGCTGTTCCGGCCCTCGCGCAGGAGCCCGTGCCCGGCCGCTACAGCATGCAGAAGACCGAGACTGGTATCGCCCGGCTGGATACGCAGACGGGCGAGGTGACGCTCTGCCAGGAAAAGGCTGGCGATCTTGTCTGCCGCATGGCCGCCGATGAGCGTACGGCCTATGACCTGGAACTCGATCTTCTCGAAAAACGCGTGGAAACACTGGAAAAAGCCGTGAAGGACGCGCCTTCGGGTTTCTCGCCTCGGCTGCCGACGCAGGAAGAGATTGACCAGACCATGGGCATTATGGATAGAATGCTGCGCAGCTTCATGGGGATCGCTAGGGATTTCGGGCGCGAGTGGCAGGGGGAGGAGAAAACCCCGCCGGCAACGGAGCCCGAGAGCGATCTCCGCAAGACGTGATTCCGGACGATGTCCGACGATAAGGCATGAAGCCGGCTGACGGGTTGGAGGACCTGACGGACGGTCGCTCGAGGAGGGAGCATCATGGCAATGGGAATGACCATCATCGTTGCAGACGACCATCCGCTGTTTCGCGGGGCGATGCGTCAGGCGCTTGCCGCCATGCCGGGTGCGCCGGATATCGTCGAGGCTGGTGACTTCGGTGCCGTTCGCGAGGCCGCCGCGCGCCACCCGGATGCCGATCTCCTGATGCTCGACCTCACCATGCCCGGCATCAGCGGTTTTTCCGGCCTGATGGTCCTGCGCACGGAATTTCCCTCCTTGCCGATCCTCATCGTCTCCGCCCACGACGAGCCGGCTACCATCACCCGGTCGATCGATCTCGGCGCTTGCGGCTTCTTGTCGAAGTCGGCCGGCATCGAGGATATCCGGCGCGCGATCGATACGGTGATCGCCGGCAATCTCTACACGCCGGACGGTTTCCGGCGCGGCATGAGCCATGAGCCCGACGTGGCGGACCTTATCCAGCGGCTGAACACGCTGACGCCGCAGCAATCACGTGTGCTGGCCATGCTGGCGGAAGGACTGCTCAACAAGCAGATCGCCTATGAACTCGGCGTATCCGAGGCGACCATCAAGGCGCATGTCTCGGCTATTCTTCTGAAGCTCAACGTCGATAGCCGCACGCAGGCGGTCATTCAACTCGGCAAGGTTACCGCCGTCGCGGCGTAGTTCCTGCACTGTCGCGGCGTATTCGTTACGCCGCCGCGCGTGATCATTCGGCAGCGGCCTTCGGCATCGTCGCCGAACGCGTCAGCCAGGCCCGTAGCGCGGCCGGCCGCACGGGCTTGTTCTGAAGTGCGATCCCGTCGCGCTCGGCCGCAGCGCGCGCCTCGACCGACCGGTCCGCCGTGATCAGGAGTGCCGGTATCTCGCGGCCGAACGCGGCCCTGAGGTCGCGGATCGCATCGATTCCCGTGCCGTCATCGAGATGATAATCGGCGATGACCGCATCCGGCATGTCGTGCATACCCTCTGAGAGCCACCCGACGCCCGATGCCGCGGTCATCACGCGGCACCCCCAGTTTTCCAGAAGGCTGCGCATGCCTTCGAGAATGCGCGGCTCGTTGTCGATGCAGAGCACGGCTAGGCCGTTCATCGATGCGGTATGGCCCGGCTGTGCAATGTCCGCCGCCACCCCTGCCGGCCGTACCGCGCCTTTCTCGATCGGCAGCGTGACCCGGAAACGGGTACCCCTGCCGGGAATCGACTGGAGATCGACGGCGTGATGCAGGACGCGCGAGATGCGGTCCACGATCGACAGGCCCAGTCCGAGGCCGGAGGCCGTCCGCGCACCTTCCTCCAGTCGTGCGAACTCCTTGAAGACGGTGCGGAATTTGGAGGCGGGAATGCCGATGCCGGAATCGATCACCTCGATGACGGCCTCATCGCCACGACGTCGCACCCCCACCAGCACCCGCCCGCTCGGCGTGTATTTCACGGCGTTCGACACGAGGTTCTGCACCAGCCGTCGCAGCAGGTTCGGGTCGGTGCGAACGCTGAGCGAGGTCGGCATGACGGTGAGCGTCAGCCCGTTCGCCTTTGCCACGGGCGCGAAATCCGTCTCGATGCGCCGCAGGAAATCGTCGAGCGGCACGGTCTGTAGCCGCGCCTTCATCGCCCCCGTATCGAGCCGGGAAATATCGAGCACGGCGCCGAGGATGGCTTCGACGGACTCGAGCGAGGAATCGATGTTCTCAACCAGAAGCCGGTTCTCGGACGTGCCCAGCCGTTCGACCAGCGAGGAGGAATAGAGCCGGGCGGCATTCAGCGGCTGGAGGATGTCGTGGCCTGCCGCGGCAAAGAAACGCGTCTTGCCGTTGTTGGCCTCCTCGGCGGCAGCCCGCGCTTCCGCCACCTCGCGGTTCACCCGCGTCAGCTCCGCCGTCCGCTCGGCGACGCGCGCCTCCAGCGTTTCGTTGGCTTGCAGCAGCGCCATGTCGGCTGCCACGCGCTGGGTAATGTCGGTATAGGTCGTCACCAGCCCCTTGTCCGGCATTGCATTGCTGCGCACCTCGATGATCCGCTCGCCGCCCGACAGCACCAGCTGAAACGGCTTGTCGAGCACGAGGAAGCTCGTCAGCAAAGCCGGCTCGCCATCGCGCACCCGGTCGCCCCGTTGCGTCAGGATCGCGACGATCTCCGACAGCGGAAAGCCCACCTGTCCCGAAGCCTCCGGCAGGTCGAGAAGCTGCCGGAACCGGCGGTTCCAGATGATCAGATGGTTGGAGCTGTCGAAGACCGCGATGCCCTGATCCATCTGCGAGAGCGCCGTCTGCAACATATCCTGATTGTATTGCAGCGCCTCGCTGGCCTGATCGAGCAGGATTGCGGTATCCGGCGAGGTATCGTCCAGCCGTTGCAGGACCAGCGACAGCACGAGACGGGCCGAAGACGAGCCGATGGCGCTGCCGAGGATCTGCTCGGAGAAATGGATCAGTGCCATGTCGGCCGGCTGCGTGTCTTCGAGATGCCGCCCGCTCTTCTTCGCATAGGTCTCGAACGACCGCTGCATGCGCTCCTCGCCCAGATAGCGCGCGATGGTGCTCTTCAGATCGAGCACGGTGATCTT
Source organism: Rhizobium sp. 9140 (assembly GCF_900067135.1). Lineage (NCBI taxonomy): Bacteria > Pseudomonadati > Pseudomonadota > Alphaproteobacteria > Hyphomicrobiales > Rhizobiaceae > Rhizobium > Rhizobium sp. 9140. The sequence continues at coordinate 1,265,913 of NZ_FJUR01000001.1, forward strand.
GGTCTTGCGGCCGCGAAAGGCGCGCTCCGTGCGCGACGCCCGGTGGATGAAGAGCCCGGCTTGCAGCCGTTCCAGCGGTTTCGGCGACCGCGACAGCGAGAAGAGCACATAGGCCGTGGTGTTGAAAAGCAGGCTGAGCGCCGTGGCGTTGACCAGCGGATCGGCGGTCTGCGCGGTGAACATGTCGGCAAAGGGAAACAGGAAGCCGAGAATGGTGGCTGAGACCTGCGAATTGTCGGGGCCGCCGAGGCTCGGCAGGAAGAGCAGGTAGGCCCAGACGAAGAAGCCGATGGTCATGCCGGCAATGGCGCCGCGCGCATTCGCCTGTCGCCATACGAGTCCGCCGAACATGGCCGGCGCCATCTGCGCGATGGCGGCGAAGGACAGGAGGCCGAGCGAGGCGAGGCCGGCCGTCATATCGGCTGCGCGATAATAGCCGTAGCCGAGCAGCAGCACCGCGAAGATGGCCGTCCGGCGAACGTTCAGCAGCGTGGCGCCGACATCCTTCGAGCGTCCGCGCCCGGTCAGGTTTCGCCGCAGGAAGATCGGCATGACGATGTCGTTCGACAGCATGATGGACAGCGCGACGGAGGCGACGATGACCATGGCGGTGGCCGCCGAAAAGCCGCCGATGAAGGCAACGAGCGTGAGAACCGGCAGATCGTGCGACAGCGGCAGCGTCAGGAGGTAAAGATCGGCAACGCCGTTCCCCTGAAACGTCAGCATGCCGGCGATGGCGACCGGCAGGACGAAGAGATTGATGCCGACGAGATAGAGCGGGAAGAGAATGCCCGCCATCCGCAACTCGCCCGGCGTCCGGTTCTCCACCACCGTCACATGAAACTGCCGCGGCAGCATGATGATGGCGATGGCCGAGAGAACGGTCAACACGATCCAGCGCGCCATCGGCGTCCTGTAGGTCAGGGCCTCCATGACGGCGCTGTTTTCCCGGGCGCGGGCCAGCATGTCGGCCGGGCCATCGAACAGGAAGAAGACGACGTAGAGCCCGACGGTGACCAGCGCCACGAGCTTGACGAAGGATTCCATGGCGATGGCGAGGATCAGCCCGTCCTGATGCTCCGTCGCATCCGTGTGGCGGGTGCCGAAGACGATGGCAAAGCAGGCGAGAAACAGCGTGACGAGCAACGGCAGGTCGATGAACGCCGTTCCGCCGTCGAGCCCGTAGGACCGCGTGTCGACCAGCGCGGCCATGGAGCTGGACACGGCCTTCAGCTGCAAGGCGATATAGGGAATGGCGCCGACCAGCGAAATCAGCGCTACGATGCCGGCAACCGTCGGGTTCTTGCCGTAGCGCGCCGCCATGAAATCGGCGACGGATGTCAGCTTCTGCGATTTGGCAAGCGTGGTGATGCGACGGATGATCGGCAGCCCCACCGTGAACATCAGGATCGGGCCGATATAGATGCCGGTGAATTCCAATCCCCGCTCTGCCGCAAGGCCGATGCCGCCGAAATAGGTCCAGCTCGTGCAGTAGATCGCCAGGCTGAAGGCGTAGACCAGGGGGCGGCCACGGGCGGCAAGGCCGCTGGATGCCGCCTTCCTGTCGCCATAAGTGGCAACGGCAAAAAGCAGCAGCAGATAGATGAATGCGGCCGCGAAGATGACCGTGCCGGATAGCATCAGATTCCTCCCTCGGCTGCGTTCCTCGATGGCGAGCATAGGCCAAAGGTTCGTCCAAGAACATTGCCTTGGCTTTCGCCTTAAGTCGAAGCTTCGCGCGAGTTTGGAAAGGCGGGGATCACGAAAGCGTGTCGTTGCGGCTTTCCTTTCTCCCGCAGGACGATAGGTTGAATATGGGGTCCGGTGCGTCCGGTGCACGTCAAAGGAGAGTTGGGATGTTGAACGAGTTCAAGCAATTTATCGCCCGCGGCAACGTGATGGATCTGGCCGTCGGTGTCATCATCGGCGCAGCCTTCAGCAAGATCGTCGACAGCGTCGTCAACGACCTCGTCATGCCGATCGTCGGCGCACTGACGGGCGGCGGCTTCGATTTCTCCAACTACTTCCTTGTCTTGAGCGGCAATGTGACGGCGACGACGCTGGCGCAGGCGCGCGAGCAGGGCGCCATCTTCGCCTATGGCAATTTCATCACCGTCTTCATCAACTTCCTCATCCTCGCCTGGATCATCTTCATGATGATCAAAGGCGTGAACAAGCTGCGGGCTTCCGTCGAGCGCGACAAGCGTGAGGGCAAGGAAGATCCGGCACCGCCACCGGCCGACGTCCAGCTGCTCACCGAAATCCGCGATCTGCTGCGCACACCGCGCGCCTGACGCGATCCATCACGAAAATCGATCGGACGGCGAGCGATTATCGCGTGATCGTCCGGTCGAAAGGGTCTAGGACGTCGGGGTCGTCGTCAACCGGACCGCAGCCAGCCATGTCGTCATATTCGTCCTCGTCGCTTACCCAGCCTTCCGATCCTGCCGCACCCGGCCTCAGCGCCCGGGCGCTCGCCGCGCCGCAAAGCGGCATCGTCGAGGTCGTGAACTATGCGCGCGGTCGCGAAGGGCTCATTCCGCTCTGGGTGGGGGAGGGCGATCTGCCGACGCCGGATTTCATCTCGCAGGCCGCACGGGAATCGCTGACGGCGGGCGAGACCTTCTACACCTGGCAGCGCGGCATTCCGCAGCTTCGCCAGGCGATCGTCCGCTATTACGACCGGCACTTTCACAAGACGCTCGGCATGGACAATGTCTTCGTCACTGGGTCCGGCATGCAGTCGATCAAGCTCTCGGTCGAGGCCGTTGCTTCGCCGGGTGACGAGCTTCTCTATCTCACGCCGGCCTGGCCCAATTTTGCCGCTTCCGCCGAACTTTCGGGCGCCCGCGCGATCGGCGTGCCGCTGTCGTTCATAGATGGCAAGTGGCAGCTGGACCTTGGCCGCATCGAGGCGGCGATCACCCCGCGGACCCGGGCGCTCTTCGTCAATACGCCATCGAACCCGACCGGCTGGACGGCGACGCAGTCCGATCTGGTCGCCCTTCTCGAATTGGCCCGACGTCATGGGCTGTGGATCATCGCCGACGAAATCTACGCGCTCTATTTCTACGCCGATGCCCGCGCGCCCTCCTTCCTCGATGTGATGGAGGATGAGGACCGGATCATCTTCGTCAATTCCTTTTCCAAGAACTGGTCGATGACCGGCTGGCGGGCAGGATGGATCGTCGCCCCGGCGGAGATCGGACAGGCCCTCGAGAACCTCATCCAGTATTCCACCTCCGGCGTTGCACCTTTCATCCAGGCCGGCGCCTGCGCGGCGCTCGATCACGGCGACGAATTCGCTCGCCAGAACGTTGTCAAAGCAACGATGTCGCGGGATATCCTCTGCGACGCCCTGATCGCGACGAACCGCGTGGAGACGCTGCGCCCGGATGGCGCGATCTATGCCTTCCTGAAGATCGACGGCATCACCGATGTGCGCGCGGCAGCGCTCGATATCGTTGATCGGACGCTGGTCGGCCTCGCCCCCGGCACGGCGTTCGGTGCCGGGCGCGAGGGCTTCATGCGCGCCTGTTTCCTGCGCGATCCGCTGCACATCCGCACCGCAGCCGACAGGCTCGCGAGCTATATCGCTGCCCTCTGATCCCGGAATGCACCGGAGGGGATCAAGTTCGGGTCAGGTCCCTGAATGGGGGGCCTGCGGCGCGAGAATCTTTTCCTCCCGCAGGATGCTGTGGCGGATCAGCTGCGCCCAGATCGCATCGTAGAATGCAGGATCGAGGCCGAGATCTGCGGCGTGGCGGCGGACATTGGCGCGGACCTCATCGACGCGGCTTGGGATGTCGGCGGGCAGGCCTGCCTTCGTCTTGATCTCGCCCGCCCTGCCGATATAGCTCCAGCGTTCTGCCAGAAGCTGCATGAGGGTCTCGTCGAGCCGGTCGATCTCCGTCCGGATATCCGCCATCGATTGGCATTCTGCCGCCGTCTTCATCCCTACCATCCTTCTCGCCATCCGCCGAAACGACCGGCACGGTCGTAACGCATGTCGCCCGACACTTGAACCGAGGCAAGGGGAAAATGATCCCCTGGCTGACGATGCATGCCAGCTCTTGACGATGAGGAGGGAGGGGAATGCCGACGGGCGGATCGGGGATCCGCATGGGTGCGGACATGCTGGATGCCACATGCCCGCCGGCATGTGCCAAGAGATATCGTCGCAATCTTGAGCGAAGCTGCAGCCTACTGCATGATTCCTTAATTCGGAATCGCGTTCAGGATAAAACAACGCTGTAGAAGCGAAAGGCTAGGGGATGGAAATGCCGCGATTGGTAAAATTGTCCCGAACCGCTTAAGCCGATGCTGATGGCCGTCGGGCTATGGTCATCCATCGACACCGTGCTTGCGGTGTCGCCTGATAGACTGTCCCGATTTTAAGCCGCAGGATCGTCCCGTCCTGCGGCCCTTTTTCGTCGGCCTTGCTGCCGTCCATATCCTGCCTATGATGCGCCATATGATGCATGCTGCACTGTCGGGTGCTGTGCCCGGACAGGAGAGACCATGGCGGAATACGGCGTTCGGGATATGTCGGCCCCCCTCAAGCGCGTTCTGATGCGCCGCCCGGCAAAGAGCCTCATCGATGCCGACGCCGCGACATGGCATTATGGTGCGGCTTTCGACGCTGAAAAAGCCATCCGGCAATATGGCAACTTTGCAAACCTCGTGGAGCAATCCGGTGCCGAGATCCTCTGGATCGAGGACAGAGGCGATCGTCTCGCCGATGCGATGTTCACGCAGGATCCGCTCTTGATGACGCCGCATGGCGCGGTCCTCCTGCGGCCGGGCAAGGCCGAGCGACGTAAGGAAGTCGCGCTGCATGAAGCCGCCTGCAAGAAGGCCGGCATTCCGATTCTCGGCCGCATCGACGGTTTTGGCACGGTCGAGGGCGGTGATGTCATCTGGCTGGATGCGGAAACATTGCTCATCGGCCGCGGATTGCGCACCAATGACGAAGGCATTGCCCAGCTCGCGGCGATTCTTTCCGCACAAGGCATCGATGCCCTCAGCTACGACCTGCCGCTCTGGAACGGCGACGACGCCTGTTTCCACCTGTCCTCGATCGTCAGCCCCTTGCGGCGCGATCTGGCGCTGGTTTTCGCGCTGCTTCTGCCCGTCGCGCTCTATCAGATCCTTCAGGAATGGGGCATCAGCCTGATCGAGGCCCCGGCCGACGAGTTCCATGCCAGCAACGGTGCCAGTCTCCAGGTTCTCGCGCTGAAGCCGGGCGAACTTGTGATGCTGTCAGGCTATCCGAAAACGCAGGCCGCGCTTGAGGCGGCAGGCTGCACGGTGCAGACCTTCGAGGGTGACGCGCTGTGCGTACCATGCGAAGTCGGTCCGACCGGGCTCGTCTGTCCAATCTTTCGCAGCGCCGGCTGAGGCTGCGAACGTCGTCCTTGGCCTTCCGGCCATCTCTAAGGATAGAGCGTGATTTGACTTTGGTTGCCGGGAATGGTTGTAAGGCCCGCATCGACGGAGCGCCGGGACGCGACCAAATCAACGAAGCGCCGGGCCGCGACCAAATCAACGGAGCGCCGGACGCGACCACGTTGAACAAGCGCCGGACGCGATCCGCAGGGAAGGACAGGCCCGTGAACGACGGGATCGGCAGAACAAGCCGCCGCCAGCCATGGCGACAGGGCCGCCCGGATTGGCGCCGGGCAGTGTGGGGAGCCTCGACCAGGCTTCTGGCGCTGTTGTGGCTGTTTGCCGCCGTGCTGGCGATGCCGCTCGTCGCCTCTGCCCAGATCGTCGCGTCGGGAACCGGCGCATCCCTGCGACCCGGCGATGTCTCCGATCGTGAGAACAGGGATGACCGCGCCGCCGATACCGCGCTCTCCCGTCAGGCTTTGCGGGCGGCCCAGCCGGCAGACATCCGGTTCACCGCCGAACGCGTGGACGCAAAGCCCGTTCCCGGCGGTTCCGACCCGTTCTTCCTCCCCATCTTCAGCGCACTAGCGCTTCTCCATCCGGTCACCGTCAACGCCCCTTCAAGCCGCAGCCATCTTCTTGACGGCGGTATTTCGGAGGCCGCCGAGGCCCGGGCGCCACCGGCTCCGATGCCGTTCGGCCGCTGACGCGCCGGCGCCTTGCGCGTCATACCCTTTGCCTTCACGACCCGCCGAACCCATCAGGGCTTCAGGGCGGACGATATTGGAAACCCTTCATGCGCACATCGAAATGGGCCATTCTGGCCTATGTCGCGATCACCCTCTTCGGGATCATCGCGGCGCTTCCCAACGTTCTCTCGGTGGAAACGCAGCAGCGTTATGCCGCCTACCTCCCGGTCAAGCCGGTGACCCTCGGCCTCGACCTTAAGGGCGGTTCCCATCTTGTGCTCGAAGTCGATGCCGCCGGCCTGCGGCAGGCCCGGCTGAACACGCTTCTCGATGATATTCGCGGCGTGCTGCGCACGGAGCGCGTGCCCGTCTCCTCCGCCCGCATCGCCGGTGACGCTATCGTCGTGACGATTGCCGATGCAGCCGCACGGGAACGTGTGCTGCCGAAAATCAACGCGCTCGCTGCACCGGCAAGCCCATTGGGCTTCGGTACGGCTGCATCCGACATCGACATCACCAGCGCGGATGCTGCCATCACCGTGCGGTTGACCCAGGCCGGCCTCGACGAGCGCATGACGGCCGCCGTCGATCAGAGCCTCGAGATCATCCGCCGCCGCGTCGACCAGGTCGGCGTCGCCGAACCGCTCATCCAGCGCGTCGGCTCGGATCGCATCCTGGTCCAGCTGCCAGGTCTCCAGGACCCCACGCGCCTGCGCCAGCTGCTCGGCTCCACCGCCCAGATGAGCTTCCACATGGTCGATCAGACGGTCGATCCGAACGGTGTCGCGCCGCGCGGCGTCGATATTCTCGTCGGTGCCAACGACCCGGCGAAGTATGCGGTCGAAACCCGCGTCGCCATTTCCGGCGAGCGCCTTGCTGACGCCAAGGCCGGCTTCAACCAGCAGACCAACGAGCCGATCGTCTCCTTCTCCTTCGACGCGCAGGGCGCACGCCAGTTCGCCGAAATCACGCGCGACAATGTTGGCAAACCCTTCGCCATCGTGCTCGACGGCAAGGTGCTGACGGCGCCTGTGATCCGCGAGCCGATCCTCGGCGGACAGGGCCAGATCTCGGGCAATTTCACCGCCCAGGAAGCGACCGTCCTTTCGGCGCTCCTGCGCTCCGGCGCGCTGCCGGCGCCGCTCACCATCATCGAGGAACGCTCCGTCGGCCCGAACCTCGGCTCCGACTCCATCCGCATGGGCATCTACACAGGCGTCGCCGGCTTCATCCTCGTCGTTGCGCTGATGGTGGTGCTCTACGGGTCCTGGGGCATGATCGCCAATATCGGCCTGCTGCTGCACACGATCCTCACGATTGGCGTGCTCGGCATGCTCGGTTCCACGCTGACGCTACCCGGGATCGCCGGTATCATTCTCGGCATCGGCATGGCGGTGGATGCCAACATCCTCATCAACGCCCGTATCCGGGAAGAAACCGCAGCCGGTGCCGGTGCCATGAAGGCGCTCGATATCGGCTTCAACAAGGCCTATGCCACCATCATCGACAGCAACGTCACGACGCTCTCGGGCACCGTGCTGCTGTTTGCCTTCGGCTCCGGCCCGGTGCGCGGCTTCGCCGTCACCATGATGCTCGGTATCGTCATCTCCATGTTCACTTCCATCACCGTCGTCCGCCTGATGATGCGGGAAGTGGTGGTGCGCCGGAAGATGAAGAAGCTCGACATCCCCTCGCTGTTCGGCAAAGTCCGGCATCTCCCGTCTTTCTCCTTCATGCGCGGCCGCTACATCGCCATCGCCACGTCGGCCTTCCTCTCCATCAGCTCCATCATTCTGTTCTTCACGCCGGGCCTCAATTACGGCATCGATTTCGTCGGCGGTATCCAGGTGGAAACCACGTCGAAGACGACGCTCGACCTGCCCAAGCTGCGAGAAAACCTCGAAGGCCTGAACCTTGGCGAAGTCGCGTTGCAGGAATTCGGGCAGGGCACGTCGGTTCTCATCCGCGTCCAGCGCCAGCCGGGCGGCGAGCAGGAACAGACGGTGGCGCTGAACGCCATCAAGGGCGCCGTTGCCAGCACCATCCCGGATGCCTCGTTCGAGCGCACCGAAGTGGTGGGTCCGACGATCAGTGCCGAGCTTGCACGGTCCGGCTTCCTGGCCGTGTCGCTCGCCATGCTCGCCATCCTGATCTACATCTGGTGGCGGTTCGAATGGCACTTTGCCGTGGGCGCCATTGCGGTTCTGCTGCTCGACATCACCAAGACCATCGGCTTCTTCGCGCTGACGGGCATCGACTTCAACCTCACGGCCATCGCCGCGGTGTTGACGATGATCGGCTACTCCGTCAACGACAAGGTCGTGGTCTACGACCGCATGCGAGAGAACCTGCGCAAGTACAAGTCGATGCCGTTCGCCGATCTGATCGACATGTCGATCAATCAGGTTCTCGCACGATGCATCTTCACCTCCATGGCGACGGCCTTCTCGCTGGTGCCCATGGCTATCTGGGGTGGCGACGCGGTGAAGAGCTTCGCCTGGCCGATGATCTTCGGCGTCATCGTTGCGACGACGTCGTCGATCTATATCGGCGGCCCGATCCTGCTGTTCCTCAGCCGCTGGTGGAAGGACCGGGAAACGGCCCGCGCGGCCGGCGCCCCGGGCGAGCCGGTCAAAGGCTGAGAATACCGGTTCTCCGGCACTAAGATGTCATGAAAATTTCACAGGGCGGCTGATAGGGCCGCCCTTTTTTCGTGAAAGAAAGACCTTAGATTCCTATCGCCGGGAGGGAAGGGCCGCTCGGCTTCTCGAATCAGCATAAATTTTCGAATAATGTCGAAATACGGAATGAGACTATCGATAATGGCGCGCAGAAGAGTATTTTTGGAATGAGATTGCGCCTCGGTAGATTTTGTAATTGACTTCGAATGTAGACTGCACTAGTTTCTGACCATCCGCAGCGACCAAGGTCGGCGGACTGTTCCAGAAAGCCCGCTCTGCGGGTCGAGCCAGAGGAGAAGGCATGTTCGACATTGACCGTACCGCTTTCGTCCGCGGCTCTCGTTCCCTGTGTCGTAAAGCAGTGGCAGACCGGTGGATGTGTTCGCTTTCGCGAATGTGACCCCGGCGTAAACCATCGAGACTTGCGAAACTGACAGACACTCCCGCCTTTGGCGCGGAAGGAGCGTTCACTATGGAAAAGAACACCGTCAACGCGAATGCGCATGCCGACCGGCAGGTTATCGAGATCAACGGCGAAGCCGTTGGCGTCGTCGTCCCCGACGCCGGCACACTGAAGTTCGTTGCCGTGAAGTATCATGTCTGGGAGCTGGATGCGCAGCGCTTCGACACGGCGGATGCTGCACGGCACGCCGTGGTCGCCCATCTCGCGGGCGCCGGGGCACGGCCCGGCCGATGGGCGGAACTGGCAGCCTGATAGAAGCTGCTGCTCGCAACGGTGGTCTTGTTCGGCTTTCCCGGTAAAAACCTCGCTATGAGGCATGCCGCCTATGTCTGGAATGCGCCAAACGTGATAGTGTGGCGTAGCAGCACGCCTGAATTGTCGGGCGTAGCCTCTCAGAACGAGCAAGCGGAATGTTGACGAAAAAGGGCAAGTACGGATTGAAGGCGCTGGTCGATCTGGCGCATCTGGATCCGGGTGAAACGGCGTTCATCACCGAAATTGCGACCCGCAACAATATTCCGAAGAAGTTTCTCGACGCGATCCTGCTCGAACTGCGCAATGCCGGCTTCCTCAAGTCGAAAAAGGGGCCGGGTGGCGGCTATTCGCTGTCGCGTCCCGCAGCCCAGATCCGCATCGGGCAGGTGGTTCGCACGCTGGACGGTCCGCTGGCGCCGATCCGCTGTGCCAGCCGCACGGCCTACGAGGTCTGCGACGATTGCAACGATCCCGATACATGCGAAGTCCGCCGTTCGATGACCACCGTGCGGGATGCGATGGCCGATATTCTGGATTCGATGACGCTCGAGGATTTTATCGCCAATCCCGAAAAGCACCGCGTGGCGCTGCCGGACGAAACGGCGGTCCAGCGCGTCAGCTGAGCTTTTTGCAAGGCGCCGTACAGGGGCGCTTTTACCGAGACTCAGCTATGCGGCTGACTTGGTACGTTGAGGTTTACGCGTTGATCTTTCCCCGCGCAGGGAGTAACCCGCGTTGAGATTGCCGGGAGAGACACAATGAGCCTTAGATCGATCGATGCCAGCCTGACCGAGGACATCCTGACCGAGGACAGCGCGATTCTCGACTCCATCGGACGCTCGCTTGCCACCACGGTTGACGGCGTCAATGCACTCGCCACCAGCTTTGCCAATGATGCCGTCTTCGCGCGCAATCTCGCCGATGCCGTGAAGCTGATTGCCGATCGCAACGGTCGCGTCGTTGTGTCGGGTGTCGGCAAGAGCGGTCATATCGGCCGCAAGATCGCGGCAACCATGGCTTCTACGGGCACATCTGCCTATTTCGTGCATCCGACGGAAGCCAGCCACGGCGATCTGGGCATGATCACCTCCGATGATCTGGTCATCCTGCTTTCCTGGTCGGGGGAAACGGTGGAGCTCGGCAATATGCTGGCCTATGCCCAGCGCTTCAAGGTGCCGGTAATCTCGTTGACGTCGAACCAGGACAGCCTGCTCGCCCGCCATTCCACCGTGCCGATCGTCATTCCGAAGGTCAATGAAGCCTGCCCGCACGGACTGGCGCCGACCACCTCGGCGCTTCTGCAACTGGCCGTCGGCGATGCGCTGGCGATAGCACTTCTGGAGCGCCGCGGCTTCTCGCCCGAGGATTTCAAGACCTTCCATCCCGGCGGCAAGCTCGGCGCGCAACTCCTCCTCGTCGGCGAACTCGCCCATCGCGGTGACGCCATGCCTATCCTGCCGCTCGGCGCGCAGATGGGGCAGGCGCTGATCGAGATGTCCTCCAAGGGCTTCGGCGTGGTCGGCGTGGTCGATACGGATGGCAAGCTGGCTGGCGTCATCACCGATGGCGACTTGCGCAGGCATATGTCGGACGGTCTTCTGCAACAGACGGTCGAGGCGATCATGTCGGTCAAGCCGCGTGTGATCTCGCCGCAGCTTCTCGCCAGTGCTGCCATGCAGGTTATGCAGTCGAGCAAGGTCACGGTGCTTTTCCTGGTCGATGAAACCGAGACGCCGGTTGGCATCCTGCACATTCATGACCTGCTGCGCGCTGGCGTCGCGTGACGGTTACGGTCGCGGTCGTTTGACCGGGCGCTTGCGCGGCGGTGGATCTACGAAGGCATCGGGCTCGTTGACATCGCGCGCGAGAAGACGTGCAGCGATGGCCTCCGCACCGGCATCTGTCCCGGCCTTCGAATAGAAATTTCCCCGAACCTGGATGGCGGCCGCGACGAGCCGGAAAAAGGCCGTGCAGACGTCGGCATCCGGCAGGTGCGGCGTGTGCCAGAAGGCATCGAGCGGCTGTTGATCCGTAAGCCTGTCGATGTCGAACATCGCGACGCCCAGCACTTTCACCGGCTTGCGTTGCTGAAGGGCATGCAGCCCGACGGTGGAATTGACGGTCACGATGCCGGCGCTGAGGCCGATCAGCGCGGCGAGATCTCCGCCATCGAGAAACGATACGCGGGAACCGAGCCCGAGCGCCGCAGCCTTCCGTGCGATCGTTCCGGCCCAGTTGACAAGGCCGTTGTCGAGCGGATGAATCTTCACCACAAGCCGTGCGTCGGGTGCCGCGAAACGCGAAAACGAGGTGAGGACCTCGTCGATTGCCTGCTGCTGGTCGTGATAGGGCGAATGCGCCCGAAGCTGAAAGTCTGTCTGCAACTGCAGGGGAAAGACGAACAATGGCCCGTGTCCCGCCTCAAGGGCCGAGATCGTCGCCTGCGCTTCCCGCATGCGCCGCTTCTCCTGAACGAGCCTGAGGATCCACCCACCATATTCCACCAGCGGATGGTAGAGCGCGTGGCGGCGATAATGCGGGTAGAGGAACCACAGAAACGCGTTGGGCAGATTGTAGAGAAGATCGTAGGCGGCTTCCGTCAGAAACGACTGGGTATATCGCCGCGTCCAGTCGGGTTCGGGTACGTCGCGGGCTGCCCGCAGGATGTGATCGGGATCATCCGGAAAGTGCGAGTTGGTCGACATGCCGTCGCGTTCGAGCGTCAGCCAGTCCGGGCGAAGATATCCCATCTCTATCACGTAGATGTCGATCGAGAGCCGCTTCGCAGCCTCCGTCGCGACGCGGTGGTAGGGGCGCTCCTCGCCGAGAAGGATGAGATCGGTCACGCGGTGGCGCGTCAGAAAATCGGCGATCCAGCCGGACCACGCCTCCGGGCAGCCGCGAAACGCGTATCCGCCGCGCCGGCGCCAGAAGATCCGGTCGCCGATATTGAGGTTGACCCGGAGGCAGGTGTGTCCCGTGCGCTCCAGCCGGTCGGCGATCTTCATGAAAAGCGGCGAAGACGGTCCCTCAAGAAACAGGAACACCCGCTGTGCCGAGCCGGATGCGTGCGTGCCGCCAAGGGTCATCGCCGCCTAGTCCAACTCGTCCTTGTGAAGGTTCGCATGCTTCAGCATGGCCTTCAGCAGGTTCCAGGGCTCTTCGTTGCGCGGGAATACGGGACCCTGCTGCAAAGTGCGGGCCGCTGCCAGCGGCGTGATGAAGTAGTCGGTGCGCGGGTCCGGAAAGGGATCGGCAAAGGATTTCAGCAGCGGCGCATGGTCGCCGTAGAAGATGAGCCAGACGGGCCGGTCGAGCTTGTTCAGGTGATCCACCAATTGCCCGAGCGCCCTGTCCGACTGCTGCAGGATTTCCAGATAGATGCTGACGGGGTCGCTGTAGCCAGGAACGCGGCCGGGCTCCCACGGGCCGTGATTGGCCATGGAGGCGACGAAGATGAAGCTGCCCTTGTCGTCCCTCTGTTTGTCCACCGCCTCGATCACCTTGCGGGTCAGCGCCGCGTCGGAAACATAGGGGCCGTCGCGCGCCGGATCGTGGTCGAACGCGTCCAGCATCGTCATCTCCTCGAAGCCGAGCAGCGGCATCGCCTTGTGGCGCAGGAAGAACGTGCGGTCGTAGGGGTGGATGAAGTGCGTCCGCCATCCTGCCTTCTTGAGCTTGGTCGGCCAGACCACATCGGTATAGTGCCGCGCCCGGAGATAGGGGTAGCTGGCATCCACATGGATGTCGTCAGGTTGCAGGCCGCTCAGAACGGCGAACTCGGTGCGCAGCGTATAGCCCCCCTCGAACACCGTCGCGATGCGGCCCCATTGGGTGGAAAGCTTCTGCAAACGGTCGATGGTCGGAAGGCGGATGGAATTGACGCCGTAATGGCGCATGTCGAGGAAGGATTCCGACTGCCAGACGACGACCAGCGGCGCCTTGTTTTCCGCATCATGGCCGATGAGGTCGTTGACGGCCGCGAAGAACGCGCCGGAAAGCTCGTTGACGATCTTCTCCCGGCGAACGCCGAGCCAGATGATGAAGTGGAACACGACAGAAGAGAACGTGCCGAAGCGGACGGTGCTGACCTTTGCGTCGGGCTTACCGACGAGCCGCTGCACGAGGTCCGCCGTCGGCGTGTTGACGGGACCCCAGAAGAGCGAGATCCAGGGCAGAGCGGCCGCGATGACCATCATCACGACATAGAAGGGCTCGGCGTGGTTCGGGAGCACGTTCGGCTCGAAATACATATAGAGGCCGGACACGCCGAAGACGTAGCCGAAGGCGACGATCCAGAAGACGATGTTCAGGGAGTTCGCGTAGAAGATCGACTTGTACTTGAAGACATCCGCCACCAATGCGATGTCGGAAAACACCAGGGGTTCGCGGATGAACCGGAACTTGGCGCGCGAGATCGCGGTGAAGATGATGAAGAAGCTCATGCAACCTGCGGCACCATAGAGCGGGCGCCAGGAGATGGCGAAGAAGAACGCATAGATGATCGCGACGACAGGCATGCGGGCGATACCGTCGCGCAGCGCGTGCCACACAGTCCTGTTGGGGGGCATGTTGCGGCGACGTTCGCGCGCAGGCAGAGCGAACCTGTCGGTGAACCACGCAACGAGGAACGAGAGCGTGAAGCAGACGAGGATCAACGAGACAGGATGATCGTGAAGCTGGAGCGATGTCGACGGCAAACGAAACCCTTCAATATCGCGGCGTGAGCGCTATCACGTCGCGACCGAGTTCTAGAGGCAATCACGATGGGTGACAAGCGTTGTCACGGTTCCGTTACTCTCTGTCGGCGGCGAATCTGCCGGTCGAAGTGCCAGTCGATGAGGGGACGTACGAGCGGAGCGAGCCTCCCCAGCGCGAGAAGCGTCAGCCCAAAATAGACGTCGAAGCGTCCGCGATCGAGTGCCAGCACCATCCGGGTCGCCACCTGCGCCGCGCTCCAGGGCTTGACCTGACCCATGATCACCTCGGCTTCCGCCGGACGTGCCGCGCGTTCCCGCTCAAGTTGTGGTGTCTGGGTGTCGGGCGGGAAGCAGATGGAGACCGTGACGCCCCTCGGCTTTGCTTCCGATCGCAAGGCTTCGGCAAAACCCCGCAGCGCAAATTTTGACGCACAATAGGCGGCATATCCGGGAATGCCGATCAGCCCTGCACCGGATGAGACGAGCATGATACGCCCCCGTCCGCGTGCGCACATCTGCGCATAGACGGCACGGACAGCATGGACGGAGCCGGTGAGGTTGACGGCGATCTGGCGATCGAAGTCTGCCTCCGTCTGGTCTTCGAAAGGGGAGGGCTCCACTATACCAGCCGAGCAGATCAGGATGTCGCAGGGACCGGCTTCCGCCTCGCAGGCGCGGATCGCCGCGTCCACGGCGTCCCCATCCGCGACATCTGCTGAGGCAATGTGAACGCGCTGTCCGTTTCCCTCGCGCAGTGCGATTTGCGCCGCTTCGAGCGCTGCTGCGCCGCGCGCGATGAGAGAGACGCGATGACCGCGACGCACGTAGATCCCTGCCACGGCTAGGCCGATACCGCTCGATCCACCGGTGATGACCACATGTGTCATGCGGCGCCCAGCGGTCTGGATGCGTGCGTCACCGAAGACCGTCGCGCCTGTTTCACCGGGCCGCCAGTAGTTTCATCATCTGCTGGATATCGATGGAAGCCAGCCCGAAATTGCGGTCGGTGAGGTCTTTGAGCTTCTCCGCCGTCAGCGCCACCGTCTTGCGGATCTGCTCTTCGGTGTGCTCGCTGGTGATGAAGAAGCGCAGGCGCGCCAGGCCTTCGGGCACGGCAGGGTGAATGATCGGCAGCGCGTTGACGCCGGCCGCCAGGAGATCGTTCGAAAGCTGCACGGCCCGCAGGCTGTCGCCGACGAGAACCGGCACGACGGAAAAGCCGGCGCTGAGCCCGGTGTCGAGGCCAGCTTCCTGCGCGAGCTTCAGGAACAGCGTTCCGTTGCGCCGGAGGGATGCGGCACGATGCGGCTCGCTCTCCAGAATATCAAGGCTGCCGATGGCCGCCGCCGTCAGAGCCGGTGCAAGGCCAACGCTGTAGACGAAACCGCCCGCTGTTGCCTTGAGAACGGAAGCGAGCGCCGCATTGCCGGCGATGTATCCGCCACAGCTTGCCGTCGTTTTCGACAGCGTACCCATCCAGATGTCGACCTCTTTCGCGTCGATGCCGTAATGCTCGAACGTGCCGCGACCCCGGCGGCCGAGAATGCCGAGCGAGTGCGCCTCGTCCACCATCAGCCAGAAGCCGTATTCCGCCTTGAGCTTGAGGATGGCCGGCAGGTTCGCCACGTCGCCATCCATCGAGTAGATGCCTTCGACGACCACAAGGATTCGACGGTAGTCGCCGGATACCGTCCGCAGCACCGTTTCGAGGTCCTGGGCGTCGTTGTGCTTGAACAGACGACGCGTCGCACCCGAAAGCTTTATGCCGGCAAGGGCGCTATTATGGATAAACTCGTCATGGACGACCAGATCCTTCGGGCCGAGCAGGCAACTGATCGCCGCGACATTGGTCAGGTAACCGCTGACGAAGCAAACCGCGGCATCCACGCCATAGAAGCGGGCGATCCGCTCTTCCAGTTCGCCATGCACCGGACGCTCGCCGGCCACGAGGCGGCTGGCGGACGCCGAAATGCCGTAGGTGCCGATGGCGTCGTTCGCCTTCTCCAGCACATGCGGGTGGCGGTTGAGACCGAGATAGTCGTAGGAGGCGAAATTGATCAGCTCGCGACCGTTGATCACGGTCGTCGCGCCGGCCGCCGTCGCATGCGCACGGTAGAAGGGATTGTCGATACCGAGTTGCGCGCTCGCCGCCTCCTGCGTCTGCACCTGCTTGAATTCCGGCAGATCCTCGAACCGCATCTGCGTCCGGCGCACCGGCGTCGGAACCTCGCGTTCGGAGCGCGCCATCCGGTTGCGCTCGGATGACTGATGCGTGTTGCGCATCCGGTCGAGCAGGTTCTCGCGCAGGCTGCTGTTCATCTTCGATGCGGCAGGTTGCCGGTCGTCGCTCATTGGCTTGCAACTTTCTCCGGAGACGTCGCCTTGTGGCGCTGGGTCAGTTCGCTCAGGATCTTGTCTTCCGTCGGCGGCTCGTCCTCGTCGCTTCCCTGATCGCGCTTGCTGACCTTTTCGTACAGCTTGTGCGCAACATCCCCAACGGTCGTGTTGTCGGCGACGCCTGAGAGCGGCATGTCGAAGCCCGTATTCTGCTGGAAGCTGATGCCGAGTTCCACGGCCATCAGGCTGTCCAGTCCGATTTCCTTCAAGACCTTGTTCCGGGAGATCGTATCCTTGGAAACCCGCAGAATTGCGGCGATTTCGTTGGCCACGAGCTCATAAAGCAGATCTTCGCCCTCCTGCGGCGATTTGCCCTCGATCATGGCGACGAGATCGAGCGTGCTGCCGTCGCTGCTGCCGGTATGCTGGTCCGCGGTGCGCATCACCACCTCGAAAAGCGGCTGGCGAACGACCGACAGATTGCGCGCGGCCGCCCAGTCGAACTCGGCGATCATGGCAGTTGCCGCATTCACCGTGCCGGGGTCGGCAACGATGTAAGCTTCGACCTGGTCGAGCGCCGCCTGCGCCTTCAGAGCCGTCTTGCCGATACGCTTCGACAGGATGTCGTTGACCTCGGTATTCTGCGCCAGATAGCCGGTATCGGCGATCGCGCCGAAGCCGATGGCGAGACCCTTCAGCCCCGCTGCCCGCCGCGCCCGCGCCAGTCCCTCGAGATAGCCGTTGGCCGCGACGTAATTGCCTTGGCCGGGATTGCCGACCAGGGTCGTCGCCGACGAGAACAGCAAGAAGAGATCCAGATCGTCTTTCCGCGTCAGACTGTCGAGCACGGCGGCGCCCTTGGCCTTGGTGTCGATGACGGGACGGTTGCGCGCCCTGTCGAGATTGGAGATCAGCGCATCGTCAAGCACCATGGCGGCATGAATGATGCCCTTCAACGGACCTTCGCGCCGCAGCGTGGCCAGCATCGCAGCGGTCGCATCGACATCGGTGATATCGCAGGCGTGAACGCTGGCAACGACGCCCTTGGCTTCCCAACGCTGGATGGCGTCCAGCGTATCCGCACCGGCCACGCCGCGCCGGGTGGTCAGCGCGATCCTGCGGGCGCCCTTTTCCACGAGCCAATTGGCAGCGGCCAGGCCGAAGCCGCCGATGCCGCCGACGACGAGATGCACACCGTCAGCCGATACCGTCATCCGCGCGCCCGCGGCTGCCGAAACGGAATCCCGACCCGATACTGGCGGGAGCACGACGATCTTGCCGATATGCCCTGCATTCTGCATCAGGCGGAAGGCGTTGCCGATCTCGTCATGCGCAAAGGCACGATAGGGCAGCGGCACGAACTTGCCCTCTTCGAACAACTGTCCGACCTCGGCGAAGATCCGCTTCGTCAGGTCCGGCTGGTTAACGAGGAGCTGGTCGGCATCGATCCCGAAATAGCTGATGTTCCGGCGGAACGGGCGAAGCCCGATCTTGCTGTCGGCAAAGTAGTCGCGCTTGCCGAGCTCGAGGAACCGGCCGAAGGGTTTGACCAGCGACAGGCTCTGCTCCATCGCCTCGGCAAAGAGCGAGTTCAGAACGAGATCGACGCCCTCGCCATGGGTCACGGCGCGAATGTCCTCCACGAACGACAGAGAACGCGAATCGAAGACGTGATCGGCACCCAGCATCGTCAGGAAATGACGCTTCTCGCGGGTGCCCGCGGTGGCGATCACCTTGGCACCGGCATGCTTTGCCACCTGCAGCGCCGCAAGACCGACACCGCCGGCCGCGCCATGGATGAGAATGGTCTCGCCGGCGCGAATGCGACCGAGTTCGATCATCGCATAATAGGCCGTGAGGAAGGCAACCGGAACCGTCGCAGCGGCAACCGGGCTGACGGTCTCCGGCAGTCGGGCGATGCCGGCGCGCGCGACCACGGCATGCGTCGAGAAGGCGGCCGAAGCCATCGCCATGACGGAATCGCCGATAGCAAGGTCCGTGATCTCGCTGCCGAGCGCGACCACGTGGCCGGAAAGCTCCATGCCGATCGTCGCACCGGCAAATCCGTCCTCGAGAGCCTCTTCCGGAAGAAGGCCCATGGCCCACATCACGTCGCGGAAGTTGAGGCCCGTGGCCGCGACTTCGACGACGACATCCGTCGGGCCGGGTTCCGGCAGGCTGGTGGCTTCCCATGCGATGCTGCCGACCTGCGAGGCCACCCGCTGGCGGATGGTCGCCGCCTCGAACGACTGCGTCTGGCGAAGGGTGCCTTCGACCGGGCCGGGAACGGTACGGATCTCCTGCGCATGACCGTCGATGACGGCCCATTCGCGGTTCTCGTGTTCACTCTGAAGAAGCGTTGCAGCAAGAGCGAGCACCGTTTCGACCTCGGACGGGGTGGCAGCGGGAGCGTCGACCGCGTGGAGATCGATCAGGTCGTACTCGTTCTGGAGAACACGGCAGAAGGTCCAGACGCCGCTGTTCAGCGCCGACGTCGCAGCGACCGGCGATCCGCCCGGGGCAACCAGTGCCAGGTGCGGACGCTCGTCGCCCGTGGGTTCACGATCTGCATGATGCACGCGGACGGCCTCGCCGAAGGCACTGAGCGAGAGGACGATGGTCTGCAGGTGCTCGGAATCCTTGAGCGTATCTGCCGACGGCACAGGCGACAGGTAGACCGCCCGGATAGCGCGACCCTGAAGCGCCTTGAACGCTTCGAGGAGTTGCACCTTGTCGGTCTCTTCGCCCGTGAGCGTCACGGGCACGATCGCACAGTCGGAAATGGATGCCGGCAATGCGGAGGTCGCCGCCGCTGACCCGAGCACAAGGATCGGGTGATGTGAGACAGGTGCCGCAACGTCCTGCGAGGCTGCGTCGAGCGACGATCGCCCGGCTCTCGCCTCGAGCGCGATCAGCGCGCCATAGGCCCCTTCGCGATCATCGACGACGATATCGGCGAGCCTCAGGTCGGCAAGACATTTTTCCCACTGCGGTGCGGTCGCAAAGCGGCCGATCGGGAACTCCGGCGACTGGCTTCGGGCAAACCATCCGTCCGTCAGACCATAGGCGAAATCGCTGAACACGGTCGGCGCTGTCGTCACGGCGATGAAGGCGCCGCCCGGACGCAGGGCATGACCGAGAATACCGCGAAGCGACGGGTCTTCGTCCGCCAAGGCAAACAGCATCTCGGAGGCACTGACGACGATATCGACCGTCTTGACCGACGTGAACGCGTCCTTCTTCAGGACGGACACGCGCGCATCGTCTTCGAACGCGATTTCAAGGTTGCGTTGCGCATTGTCGCGCGGCTCGATCACGGCAAGGCTTGCGCCATGGCGCACGGCAAGAGCCGCAAGGCGCCGCGTGAAACTGGCCGACACGGTGCCAAGCTCGATGATGCGAAGGCCGTTTTCGGCCGACGAGAAGGCTTGTTCCAGTGCCATGTAGACCATGTCGGTCCGCTGGCGGGTGGCCAGCGAGTGGACGGCCTGATGATCGAGCGTGGCCTCGCTGATGAAGCCCGTCGTCTGCACGACGGTGTCATCGCCGCTCTGGCCGGAGAGTTCCGTAGCGTGGAGCGCCGACAGGCGATCGAGCGCTTCCGTGTAGGCATCGTTGATCAGCACGGCCTCGACGGCGCGTGCGGCATTTTCGGCGTAGAGTTCCTTCAGGATCTCGCTGACCGGAGGCAGCGCGAAATCCGCCGTCACCGTCCAGCGATTGTCGGTGTGCTCGGCAAGGCCTGCATCTCCGAGAACGACGAGGCAGTTGCTGAGGAAGCAGCGGAAGCCGACATCACCGGGCAGAAGCCGCATGTCCACCTGATTGCCGCCGCGCGCGAGCTTCAGCGCGATTTCGTAGCAAGCCCGGTAGATGGCCGCGTTGAAGAGAAGCGTCGTGTTGTCGATCCCGTCGCCGCCATCGACCGGCAGAAGAATAGCCGGCAGTGGCTTCGGCTGCGCTGGGCGCATGGCCGCCAGCGTATCCGAGGGTACAGCTTCGTAGTGGTAGGACAGCATGTCCAGCGTCTTGTGCTGGCGCAGGTAGGTCCGACGGAAGCGGCAGTCGTCGAACGCAGCAATGAGCTTGCCGTCCTCCCCGTAGAAACGGAACTTGGCCTTGATCGAGTTCGCGCTGACACGCTCCACTTCGGCAATCGCCCGCTTGATCACCTGGCCCGAGGCTGCAAGCCGAACCGAACCGAACCGAACGGGGATATAGGGTGCGCCGCCGGCTTCGCCGGTAAAGCGGCCGAACAGCGCCACCATGCCGTGGAAGGTCGCATCGACGGAGATCGGATTGAGGCTGTAGGACACGAAGGGATGCCCGGTCTCGGACGGCGTCTTCAGCTCGACATCGATAAAGCGCTCGCCGAAAGCGACGGCCTTCGACAGCAGCTGGAATCGCGGACCGTAGTCCAGACCGAACTGCCGCGCCGTCTCGTAGGCCTTTGCCGCAAGAACGGTTTCCGTCTTCTCAAGCCCCTTGAAGTCGGGCCGGATATGGTCGTTGCGCGCGATCGGCTTGCGGCAGCGGGCAACCGCATGCACCGCCCAGTCGTCTTCCGTCAGGCGCTCGCGCGAGCGGATTTCGATATCGCCGGTTTCCGGCGACAGAAGCGTCGAGAGCTCCATGATCTTGGTGTCGCCGAGTTCCAGCGGCCGCACGATTTCAAGATTGGTGATCTCGACCTCGCTGGTGCCATAGAACTGCTGCGCCGCGGAAATCGCGATCTCGATAAAGCCGCTGCCCGGCAAGATGGATTTTCCATCGACGACGTGTTCGGCGAGATCCGGAAAAAGATGTCCGTCGATATGGTTCTTCCAGCTGCCGCTGTTCAGATCGGCACGCCAGCCGGCAAGCGTATAGGGCACGCGGGAGCCGCGGCCGAAGAGGTCGGCGCTGTCGCTGGTGACGGCCGGCCGAAGTTCGGTCGGCTCGAAAGGCAGAAGCGGCAGGCGCACGGATGCATTCCGCTTGCCGAAGAGGCGCGCCGGGTTGCAGTCGGCACCATGCGCGATGGCGCGGGCCATGGCGCGCGAAACCGGGTCGATCCCCTTCGGCGCAACTTCCTTCAGCAATGTTGGCACCACGATCCCCGGCGCGGTCGCCGCCTTGATCGTTTCCTTGACGTAGGACGACAGGATCGGGCGTGGCGAGATCTCGAGGAACATCGTGCA
The DNA here is from genome assembly GCF_900067135.1 of Rhizobium sp. 9140. NCBI lineage: Bacteria > Pseudomonadati > Pseudomonadota > Alphaproteobacteria > Hyphomicrobiales > Rhizobiaceae > Rhizobium > Rhizobium sp. 9140. Next base: position 1,287,609 of record NZ_FJUR01000001.1, read on the forward strand.
GCCGAGCGCGATAGCTGCTTCCGTCGCGGCCTGGAAGCGAACCGGCTCGCGCACGTTCTTCCACCAGTAGTCGACATCCAGCTGCGACCCGTCGAGGCGCTCGCCAGTGACGGTGGAGAGATAGGCGATCTCGGTGGTGCGTGGCGCCAGGTCCGGAATATCGCCCATGAAGGCCTTTTTGGCCTGGTCGATGATCGGGTGGTGGAACGGGTAGTTGATGTCGAGGACCTGGACCGGAATCTTCGCCTTGCGGGCGGCATCCCTGAACGCGGTCACCTCGGCCACGGGGCCGGAAATGGTGACGGAGTTGCGCGCATTGATGGCAGCGACACAGACGTTGGCGATGCCATGCTTTTCTGCAAATGCCTGTGCGGCTTCGTCGCCGAGCATGACGGCGGCCATGGTACCCTTGCCGGCCAGCAGGTCCTGGTGAAGGGAGCGCTTGGCGACGATCGCCACCGCATCGACCAGCGACAGGGCGCCGGCCGCATAGGCTGCTGCGATTTCGCCGACGGAATGACCGAAGACGGCCGACGGCTTGATTCCCATGGCAACAAGCGAATCTGACAGGGCTGCCTGCACCGCAAACAGCAGCGGCTGGGCGATCTTGGTGTCGGCCAGCTTATGGGCAAGATCCGGATCGGTCAACAACGCAGCGAGATCGAGGTCCGCGTGGAACTTGAACAGAGCGCTGATCGAGGTGAAGCACTGGCGGAAATGCAGGTTCTCGCGGAAGGCGTCCGCACCCATGCCGGCCCATTGCGAGCCGTTTCCGGAAAACACGAAGGCGACCTTCGCCTCCCGCGTCACGGCTTCGCCGGTCTCGCCGAGATCGGACGCCGGCGTTTCCAGATGGCTTGAAATCGCGCGGATAATATCTTCGGGGTTCTCGCTGCGCGCTGCAAAGCGATGGCGCATGGCCGTGCGGTTGGCACCGGACGCGGCGATGATGGCGCGGGCTTCCTCGCGGGACGCCTTGGCGAAGGACGATTTGTAGGCGCGCAGAAGCTCTTCGAGGCTGCTCGCCGTATGGGCGCTCGCCATGAACATGTGGCCGGCAGCCGCGTTACGCTGGCGGTCTTCGGATACGGGCTCGGGATCGGAAATCACGACATGCGCATTGGCGCCGCCGAAGCCGAAGGAGTTGATGCCGGCAAGACGGGCGCGCTTGCCGCGCAGAAGCTCGATCGGGTTCGCCGTGACGCGCACGTTCAATCCGTCGAAGTCGATGTTTTCGTTCGGCGTATCGAAATGCAGCGATGCCGGGAGATAATTGTTCTCCAGCGCCATGACGGCCTTGAGCATGCCGAAGAGGCCGGAGGCAGGCTCGGTATGGCCGATATTCGATTTGATGGAGCCGATCGGCACCGGCGCACGTCGGTTGGTGCCGATGACCGTGCCGATCGACCAGACTTCCGCGGGGTCGCCGACCTTCGTACCGGTCCCGTGGCCCTCGACGAAGGCGACCTGATTGGCGTCGATATTGTTGCCCTCATAGATCGACCGAAGCAGGGCGGCCTGCGATTCGCGCGACGGCAGCGAGATGCCGTTCGTGCGGCCGGCCGAGTTGGTCCCGGTCGCGACGATGCGAGCGTAACTGCGGTCCTTTTCCTGCCGCGCCCGGTCGGAGCGGCGCAGGACGAACACGACGCCACCTTCGGCGCGCACATAGCCGGCGCCGTCATTGTCATAGGCGCGGCACAGGCCTTCGGGCGACAGCATGCGCGCCTGCGCAAAGCCGACAAAGGGCAGGGGATGCGCAAGGATGTTGATGCCGCCGACGATGGCAGTGTCGATTTCTCCGGCATTCAGCGCCCGCATCGCCTGATCGAGCGCGACGATGGAGGACGAACAGGCCGTGTCGATGGTCATGGACGGGCCGCTGAGCCCGAAGATGTGCGAGATCCGGTTGGAAATGACGGACAGCGTATTGCCGGTCATGAAGTAGGGGCCGGCGGCCGCCGGATCCTCGACCGTCAGGTTGGCATGGTCGAGGCTCGACGCGCCGACATAGACGCCGACATTCTCGCCCTGAAGCGAGGTCAGCGAAATGTTGGCATCCTCGATCGCCCGCCACGCCAGCTGCAGGAGAACGCGCTGCTGCGGATCCATATACATGGCTTCGCGCTGCGACATGCCGAAGGCGGCAGGGTCGAAGCCGTAGATATCGTCGATCACGCCGGCGGCAAACGAATAGGTCTTGCCGGGGTTGTTCATTTCGGGGTGCCAGAAGCGGGCAAGGTCCCACCGGTCGGATGGAATCCGCGTTACCGCACATTTGCCCTGCCGCAGAAGCCGAAAAAGAGCTTGAGGCGAATCAGCTCCCGGAGCGACGCAGGCGCGCCCTATGATTTCTGCTGTCATCTTTTATCGAACGCTCTGAACTGTCTGCGGTGTGACTTGCTGATTGCACTTGGGTCCCGAAAAATCAATCAGAACTTCTCCTGGATGGTGGTCCCCGATCGGAGACTTTAATCTCATCGTTCACTTCATATAAGATATATATAAAATATAATCTATCGATATAGTGCGTATGCCTTCAACTTTACGGCGCAATGTCGCTCGTCTGGATGAGTACAGCAACAAGCGAGCCCTTTTGTCGAGAGACTCATTTCATTTTCTCCTGATCACAGAAGAACAACGCCCTTCCCTGCATGAACGGAGGCTGAATGTTCTTAATATTGGCGATGGATGACCCGAAAATGTGCAGGTTTTGAGGCCTGCTGGATCACGGCTACCCGAAGAGGCCACCATGCGCGTGCCTCATTATCACCGCCGATGCCAAGGCGTATCGATGCGGTGGTTAGCAGAACTTTACCCCCAATGCCATAGGAGGGCGGTCTTCGTACGGTCGGATGCTTCAATGCGCGATGCAGGACCGAGCGCATGGTCAGCAAAGAACGTGCTCTCCCGGCAATCAGATCGTCACCTGTTCGCCCAGTTCCACCACCCGGTTTGCCGGCAGGCGGAAGTAGTCGGACGGATCGATGCCGATACCCGCGAGCGCGATGTAGAGGCGATCCTGCCACTTCGGCAGGCCCGAGTTCGGGTCGCTGATCAGGTTGCGTCTTCCGACATAAAACGACGTCTGCATGATCTCGAACTTGAAGCCCGCTTTCTTGCAAAGGCCGAGCGCCTTGGACACGTTCTGGTCGTCCATGAATCCGAATGTGATCTGGATGCGGAGAAAGCGTTCGGAAATCCGGACGAGTTCGATGCGCGATGTGGGCGGCACATAGGGCGTATCGGCCGTGCGAACGGTCAGGATGACGTTCTGCTCGTGCAGGACGTGGTTGTGCTTGATATTGTGCAGCAGCACGGCCGGCGTCTTGTCGGGCACGCTGGTCAGGAACACGGCCGTGCCGGGAACGGCCACGGGGGCATGATCCGACTTCTTCTCTATCGACCGGATGAAGGTTTCGAGCGGGATGTCGTTGCGCGCGGTCTTTTCGCGCAGGATCATCGAGCCCTTCCGCCATGTCCACATGATGACCATGATGGTGGCCGCCAGCAGCACGGGCACCCAACCGCCATCGTGGATCTTCAGGAGGTTTGCGGCAAGGAACACGGTTTCCAGAAGCAGCAGTGGCAGGAGGATCGCACCGGCGGCAACGGCGCTCCATTTCCACACCGAGCGCAGAAACTGGAACGCCATCAGCGTGGTGACCACCATGGCGCCGGTGACGGAGATGCCATAGGCGGTCGCAAGCGACTCCGAGTCCCCGAAGGTGAAGATGAGCACGAGAACGCCGACGAAGAGCAGGGTGTTCACGGCGGGAACGTAGATCTGCCCCGTATTCGTCTCCGAGGTGAAGGTGATCTGCAGGCGTGGGAGGAACCCGAGATGGACCGCCTGCCGCGCCAGCGAGAAGGCGCCGGTGATGACGGCCTGGCTGGCGATGATCGTGGCGGCCGTTGCCAGAAGCACGACCGGCAACAGCGCCCAGTCCGGATACATCAGGTAGAACGGGTTTTCCGCCGCCTCCGGATGCGCCAGGACGAAGGCGCCCTGGCCCAGATAGTTGAGTGCCAGCGACGGGAAGACCAGGATGAACCACGCTACCTGGATCGGCTTGCGGCCGAAGTGACCGAGATCGGCGTAGAGCGCTTCGGCCCCGGTGACGGTCAGGAAAACGGCGCCGAGCACGATGAGGCCGACGAAGCCCGCATGCGTGATGAACCACACGGCGTTGACGGGGTTGAGAGCTTCGAGGATCGTATAGTCGTCACCGATATGCAGGATGCCTCCCCAGGCCATGGCAAGAAACCAGAGAATGGTGATCGGTCCAAAGAAATTGGAGACGGCGGCGGTACCGCGAGACTGGACAGCGAAAAGGCCCACCATCATGGCGGCCGAAATCGGCAGCACATAGTCACCGAGCGCGGGCGTCACGAGCTTCAGCCCCTCAACGGCGGACATGACCGACAGCGCCGGCGTGATCATGGCATCCCCGATGAACAGGGCGGCGCCAATGATGCCGGCAAAGAACAGAACTGGCATGTAGCGCCCGGTCTTCTTCATCAGCAAAGCGAGAAGCGACAGCGTGCCGCCTTCGCCGTCATTGTCGGCGCGCAGAAGGAACAGGACGTATTTGAAGGTGACGATGATCGTCAGCGTCCAGACCATTAGCGAGATGAGGCCGATGACCTCGTTATGGCTGATGCCGTCATGCGAAAAGGGGCGAAGCGCTTCGCGAAAAGCGTAGAGTGGGCTGGTCCCGATGTCGCCGTAAACGACGCCGATGGATCCCATGAGCAGGACGAGAAATTTCTTCGTGCCTGCGGTGTCCTGCTGGGCAGGGCCGGCGGATGCGGTCATGGAATGTCAGACTTTCCTTCACGTCTCGCACCGGGCAAGACACGTTGCGTGCGCAAACGGCTCGATCGAGATGCTTCGTCCGAGACGCGAAACGCCGTCGGTCACGGCGCCTGCGAGCCCAGACGGACATTGTATCCCGGCCGTTTCGAACACACCGTTACAATTATTGTCCGGTCGCGAGCAAGCACGAAGACGCATCGCTGTCTTGCGTGCCCAAATGTTGCAGCGGTACCGCTTGCGCATTCTGTTGCGCTGCACAAGAATAGACGCATGCGCCACGCCGATCTCACGATCCTCGTTATCGATGAAAATGCCATCCGCTCTTCGATCATCGAGGAGGGGCTGCGCGAGGCCGGGCATCTGAAGGTGACGGTCATCCACGAGGTCAATGGCGTTGCCCGGATCATCGAGACACTGAAGCCGGACGTCATCATCATCGACCTCGAGAACCCGAACCGGGACATGATGGAGCATCTCTTCCAGTTGACCCGAACCGTCAGCCGCCCGATCGCCATGTTCGTCGATCGCTCGGATACGGCCTCGATCGAGGCTGCCGTCGATGCCGGCGTTTCCGCCTATATCGTCGATGGCCTGCGCAAGGAGCGTGTGAAGCCGATCCTCGACATGGCCGTCAGCCGCTTCAACGCCTTCTCCAGACTGCAGCGGGAACTGGCGGAAGCGAAATCCGCGCTGGAGGAGCGCAAGGTGGTGGAGCGTGCCAAGGGCATCATGATGAAAATGCGCGGGCTCTCTGAGGAAGAGGCGTTCGCCCTGTTGCGGCAGACCGCCATGAACGAGAAGAAGAAGATCGCCGATATCGCGCAAAGCGTCGTGACGGCGGCGGGTCTTCTGACATGATCGCCGCGTTCCACCACCAACCCATCGACCGGAGGATACGCCGATGACGACAACGCTGATCGCCCCCGGCGCAGCGTCTGCGGCGCCCGGCGCTGCCCTTGCGGCACCGGCACGCGGTGCGAAGAGCGAGGGTGCGCGCGTCCTGAGGGCCGGCTTCATTCCGCTTGTCGATGCCTCTGTGCTGATCGCGGCGGCCGAATTTGGTTTCGCGGCCCGCGAGGGACTGGCGCTCGATCTCGTGCGTGATGTGTCCTGGGCCAATGTGCGCGACCGCCTGGCATTCCGCCAGTTCGACATCGCCCATATGCTCTCGCCGATGCCCGTCGCCTCTATGCTGGGGCTCGGCTCCAACCCGTCGCCGACGATCACGCCGTTTTCACTGGGGCGCGGCGGCAATGCCATCACGCTCTCGACCCGGCTCTTTGCCCGGATGCGCGATGCCGGCGCGCCGGAGGGGGCTGATGCTCTGGCGCATGCCCGCGTGCTTCGCCGCGTTCTCGACGGAATGCGGGACGCCGGCGAGGCGCCGCCGACCTTCGGCATGACCTATCCGTTCTCGTCCCACAATTACGAGTTCCGCTATTGGCTCGCCGCTGGGGGCATCGATCCCGACCGGGACGTGAAGCTGGTCGTCGTTCCCCCGCCCCTGACCTCCGATGCGCTGGCCGCGGGCGCCATCGATGGCTTCTGCGTCGGCGCGCCTTGGAATATGGTGGCGTCGGAACGCGGCGTCGGCCGAATCGTTGCCGCGAAACAGGATATCTGGCCGTCCGCGCCCGAGAAGGTCATCGGCATGCGGCCGGATTGGGCGGAAAGCCATTCCGAAACCGTCTCGCGCCTGCTGGTCGCGCTGGATGAGGCCGCCCGCTGGTGCGACAGGGGCGAAAACCATGACGAACTCGCGGCGCTTCTCGCGCAGCCGAACTACATCGCGGCTCCGGTCGATATCATCCGCCGGGTGCTCGCCGGCGAGTTCAGCCTCGATGATACCGGCGAGCGTCGGGTGATCCCGGATTACTTCACCTTCCATGGCGGCTTTGCGAACTATCCCCGGCCGAGCCACGCGCTCTGGACCTATAGCCAGATGCTCCGTTGGGGACAGGCCGAATGGTCGCCGGCGCTGGCGGAAAAGGCCCGTTCGGCCTATCGGCCCGATCTCTATCGCGCCGCTCTGGGTACAGGCCCTGCCGATGCCGATCTCCGGGCGGAAGGCACTTCCTATGGCGACCGCTTTATGGATGGCTTCACCTTCGATCCCCAAGCCATTCCGGATTATGTCGCTGCCTTTCCCGTCCGCTACGAACAGGTTGCGGGACCCCTCAGCGACGATGCCTGATGGGACGGTGCCGTTTTGCGATGCATGCTTTTCGCTGCGTTGCAGGCATGTGGCTAGAAGATAAGCAAAGAAAACATTGGGTATATTTCAAGCACGGTCGTGATTTTCCATTAGAAACAATCCGTTGATCGAGTTTCTGGCATCTGGCACGCCGCTTGCTTGTTAGAAGCTGCTCAGTCAACGGCGATTGAAGCGAAAGAGCGCAAGACGCGCTCACCCAATGACACCGACGTCGCAAGGTTTTTGCTCCGGAGCTTCAGGCTCCTCGAGAGGCATTTTCCGAGCGGCGTTTTTTTGTGCCGAATTTCCCAGCTTCCGCCCGTTTCACCAGAGGATATCCTTAGATGACCCGTATTCCGACCCCGTCCCTGAGCCGCCGCTCGATCCTCAAGACCACTGCCACCGCAGCGCTCCTTACGGCCGTGAAGGCTGCCTTCCCCGGTGGCGCCTTTGCGCAAGGGGCAGGGCCAGAGACCACCAAGGCAACGCTCGGCTTCATCGCGCTGACGGACAGCGCGCCGCTGATCGTCGCCAAGGAGAAAGGCCTTTTCGACAAGCACGGTATGACCGACGTCAACGTCGTCAAGCAGGCATCCTGGGGTACGACCCGCGACAATCTGGTGCTCGGCTCGGCCGGCAACGGCATTGACGGTGCGCACATTCTCACCCCCATGCCCTACCTTATCTCGGCCGGTAAGGTGACGCAGAACAACCAGCCGCTGCCCATGTCGATCCTTGCCCGGCTCAACCTCGATGCCCAGGCGATCTCGGTCGGCTCGGCCTATGCGGACCTGAAGGTCGGCATCGACTCCGGCGTGCTGAAGGAGGTCTTTGCGAAGAAAAAGGCCGAAGGCGCGGCGGCAAAGGTCGCCATGACCTTTCCCGGCGGTACGCACGATCTGTGGATCCGCTACTGGCTTGCGGCCGGCGGCATCGATCCGGATACGGACGTCGAAACCATCGTCGTTCCCCCGCCGCAGATGGTCGCCAATATGAAGGTCGGCACCATGGACTGTTTCTGCGTCGGCGAACCTTGGAACGCGCAGCTGGTCAATCAGGGCATCGGCTACACCGCCGTCAATACGGCCGAGATCTGGGACAAGCATCCCGAAAAGTCCTTCGCAATGCGCAGCGACTGGGTCGAAGCCAACCCGAATGCCGCCAAGGCGCTGACCATGGCCATCATGGAAGCCCAGCAATGGTGCGACGACATGGCCAACAAAGAAGAACTGGCTGCCATCATCGGCAAACGCGCATGGTTCAACGTGCCGGCCAAGGACATCGTCGGGCGCCTGAAGGGTCAGTACGACTACGGTAACGGCAAGGTGGTCGACCAGAGCCCGCACCTCATGAAGTTCTGGGCGGACCATGCTTCGTACCCCTACCAGAGCCATGATGCCTGGTTCCTGACCGAGGACATGCGCTGGGGCAAGTACGCAGCGGACACGGACATCAAGGCGCTGATCTCCAAGGTCAACCGCGAGGACATCTGGCGCGCCGCCGCCAAGGATCTCGGCATCACCGATGTTCCCGCCTCCACGTCGCGCGGCGTCGAGACCTTCTTCGACGGCAAGACCTTCGATCCGGCGAACCCGGAAGCCTACCTGCAGAGCCTCTCGATCAAGCGCTTCGCCTGACCGGACCCGATCGGCCGGCGCCTGGCGTCGGCCGCAACCCTCATTCTCAGGAGACCGGCATGTCCGTCACCAATCTCAACGCGGCTCCCGCAAAGGCAAAGCCAAGCGCACAGGTCGTTCCATTTTCCGCGCCGGCGAAGCGCCCGGCACCCTCCCACCTCATGCGCCGCCTGTCGGCCATCGCAGGCGATCTCGTGCCGCCGCTCGTGACGCTGCTCGTGCTGCTCGCGGCCTGGGAGCTCATCTGTTCCTCCCCGACATCGAGCCTGCCGTCTCCGACGCGCGTGATGGCCGAGAGCTGGGATCTGATCGTCCATCCCTTCTACATCGGCCAAGGCACGGATCAGGGCATGGCCTGGCACATCATGGCCAGTCTCCAGCGCGTGGCCGTGGGTTATGCCATCGCCGCCGTCGTCGGCATCGCCATGGGCGTGCTCGTCGGGCAGAGCCAGTGGGCCATGAAGGGTCTCGATCCGATCTTCCAGATCCTGCGCACGGTGCCGCCGCTCGCCTGGCTGCCGCTGTCGCTCGCCGCCTTCCGGGATGGCAATCCCTCGGCGATCTTCGTCATCTTCATCACCGCCGTCTGGCCGATCATCATCAACACCGCCGTCGGCATCCGCAACATCCCGCAGGATTATCAGAACGTCGCCAAGGTGCTGCGCCTCAACCAGCTCGAATATTTCTCCAAGATCATGCTGCCCGCCGCCGCCCCTTACATCTTCACCGGCCTGCGCATCGGCATCGGCCTTTCCTGGCTCGCCATCGTCGCGGCCGAAATGCTCATCGGCGGCGTCGGCATCGGCTTCTTCATCTGGGATGCGTGGAATTCGTCGCTCATCAGCGACATCATCGTCGCCCTCATCTACGTCGGCGTCGTCGGCTTTTTCCTCGATCGCTTCATCGCATTCATCGGCCGCGCGGTCACCCGCGGCACCGCAACGGCCTGAAGGAGGACGTTCTCATGGCAAAAAGCTATCTCTCCATCGAACTGGTCGACAAGTCGTTCGAGCGCAACGGTCAGGTTTCCGAAGTGCTCAAGCAGGTCTCGCTCGGCGTCGAAAAGGGCGAGTTCATCTCGATCATCGGCCATTCCGGCTGCGGCAAGTCCACGCTGCTCAACCTCGTCGCCGGCCTGACCAAGGTTACCAGCGGTGCGGTTTTGCTTGAGGACAAGGAAGTTTCCGAGCCCGGCCCGGAGCGCGCCGTGGTCTTCCAGAACCACTCGCTCCTTCCCTGGCTCACCGTCTACGAAAACGTGTCGCTCGCCGTCGACAAGGTCTTTTCCCGCAAGAAGTCCAAGGCGGAACGCCATGACTGGGTTATGCGCAATCTCGATCTCGTGCAGATGACGCATGCCAAGGACAAGAAGCCGTCCGAAGTGTCCGGCGGCATGAAGCAACGCGTCGGCATCGCCCGCGCGCTCGCCATGGAGCCGAAAGTGCTGCTGCTCGACGAGCCCTTCGGCGCGCTCGACGCGCTCACCCGCGCCCACCTTCAGGACCAGGTGATGCAGATCCATGCAAAGCTCGGCAACACGGTGCTGATGATCACCCACGACGTGGACGAGGCCGTGCTGCTGTCGGACCGTATCGTCATGATGACCAACGGGCCGGCGGCCCGCATCGGCGAGATCCTCGACGTGCCGATCGCCCGTCCGCGCAACCGCATCGAGCTGGCCACCGACCGCAGCTACCTGAAGTGCCGGGAAGCCGTCCTGAAATTCCTCTACGAGCGCCACCGCCTCGTGGAAGCCGCTTGAAGGAGAGGATGACATGAAACAGAAACTGGTCATCATCGGCAACGGCATGGCGCCCGGCCGCATGCTGGAAGAGCTTTTCGAACAGGCTCCCGGCCTCTACGACGTCGTGATCTTCAACGCCGAGCCGCGCGTCAACTACGACCGCATCATGCTGTCGCCGGTCCTTTCCGGCGAGAAGCTCTACGAGGACATCGTCATCCATGGCGACGACTGGTACGCCCGCCACGGCGTGACGCTGCACAAGGGCGCCAAGGTCACCGGCATCGATCGGTTTGCCAAGACCGTGACCTCGGCAAACGGCGTGACCGAAGCTTACGACAAGCTGATCATCGCCACGGGCTCGCTTCCCTTCATCATCCCCGTGCCGGGACACACGCTGCCCGGCGTGCTCGCCTATCGCGATCTCGACGATGTCGAAAAGATGCTCGACGCCACCCGGCGCGGCGGCCGCGCCATCGTCATCGGTGCCGGCCTGCTCGGGCTGGAGGCCGCCTATGGCCTCAAGCGACAGGGCATGGATGTCACCGTTATCCACATCATGCCGACGATCATGGAGCGACAGCTCGATCCGCCGGCCGCCTACCTGCTCGAAAAGGCCCTGAATGATCGCGGCATCGAGATCATCACCAAGGCGAACACCAAGCGCATCGTCGGCGAGGACAAGGTCGAGGGCATCGAGCTTGAAGACGGCCGGGTGATCGAAGGAACCATCGTGGTGATGGCCGTCGGCATCCGTCCGGCAGCCCAGCTTGCCAAGGACGCCGGGGTGGTCACCAATCGCGGCATCGTGGTGGACGACGGCATGATGACGTCGGACGGCTCGATCTATGCGCTTGGCGAATGCGCCGAACACCGGGGCGTCTGCTATGGCCTCGTGGCGCCGCTCTACGAAAGCGCTAAGACGCTCGCCGACTGCCTGATCGGCGGCGCTTCGGAGTACCGGGGCTCGGTCGTCAATACCAAGCTCAAGGTCACGGGCATCAACCTGTTCTCCGCCGGCGACTTCGCCGAAGGGGAGGACCGCGAGGAGATCGTGCTGCGCGACGCGACAGCCGGCGTCTACAAGCGCCTCGTGCTGAAGGACAACCGCATCGTCGGCGCCGTGCTCTACGGCGAGACGGCCGACGGCGCCTGGTTCTTCGACATGATCAAGCGGGGAACCGACATCTCCGAGATGCGCGATACCCTTATTTTCGGCCAAGCCTATCAGGGGGGCAGCCCGCTGGACCCTACGGCGGCCGTTGCAGCCTTGCCGGATGATGCGGAAATCTGCGGCTGCAACGGCGTCTGCAAGAGCAAGATCGTCGGCACGATCACGGCCAAGGGCCTGACGTCGCTCGACGATGTGCGCGCCCATACCAAGGCCTCCGCATCCTGCGGCTCCTGCACCGGCCTCGTCGAGCAGCTGATGGTGCTGACGCTCGGCGACAGCTACAACCCGGCCGCCGTGCAGCCCATGTGTAAATGCACCGAGCTCGGCCATGACGATGTCCGCCGCCTGATCGTCGCCAAGGGGCTCAAGACCATTCCGGCCGTCATGCAGGAACTGGAGTGGAAGACCTCCTGCGGCTGCGCCAAGTGCCGGCCGGCGCTCAACTATTACCTCGTCTGCGACTGGCCGGACGAGTATGCCGACGATTACCAGTCGCGCTTCATCAACGAGCGCGTCCACGCCAACATCCAGAAGGACGGCACCTATTCCGTCGTTCCCCGCATGTGGGGCGGTGTCACGAATGCCGGCGAACTCAGGGCCATCGCCGACGTGGTCGACAAGTTCGAGATCCCTATGGTCAAGGTGACCGGTGGGCAGCGCATCGACCTTCTGGGCATCCACAAGGAAGATCTGCCGGCCGTCTGGGCGGATCTCGGCAAGGCCGGCTTCGTCTCGGGACAGGCCTATGCCAAAGGTCTTCGGACCGTGAAGACGTGCGTCGGCACGGACTGGTGCCGCTTCGGCACGCAGGATTCGACCGGGTTCGGAATACGGCTGGAGAAGTTCATGTGGGGCTCCTGGACGCCGGCCAAGCTGAAGCTTGCCGTGTCCGGCTGTCCGCGCAACTGCGCGGAAGCCACCTGCAAGGACATCGGCGTCATCTGTGTCGACAGCGGCTACGAGATCCATTTCGCCGGTGCCGCCGGCCTCGACATCAAGGGAACCGAAGTGCTCGGTCTCGTGGCGACGGAAGACGAGGCTCTAGAACACATCGTCGCGCTGGCGCAGATGTACCGCGAGCAGGGCCGTTACCTCGAGCGCATCTACAAATGGGCAAAGCGGGTCGGGCTCGACGAAATCCGCCGCCAGATCATGGGCGATGCCGAAAAGCGCAAGGGCTACTTCGACCGCTTCGTCTTCTCTCAGAAATTCGCACAGGTCGATCCCTGGTCGGAGCGCGTCTCCGGCAAGGACAAGCACGAGTTCAAGCCCATGGCCATCGTCGGCATGGCGGAAGCGGCGGAGTGATGACCATGGAAACGAAGACCATCCGGGAAAGCGATGCAGGCGGTTTCGAGAACGGCTTTGGCGTGAACTGGGTCGATATCGGCACGATTCACGACATTCCCTTGCGCGGCGCCCGCTGCGTGCGCACGCCGCAGGGTCGCATCGCCGTATTCCGCACGGCGGACGATCAGGTTTTTGCGATGGAGGACCGCTGCCCCCACAAGGCCGGCCCCCTGTCGCAGGGCATCGTCCACGGCACCTCCGTCACCTGCCCGCTGCACAACATGGTGATCTCGCTCGAAACCGGCCAGGCGCAGGGTGCCGACGAGGGCGAGGTTCGCACCATCCCGATCCGCAACCGCGATGGTCTCCTGTCGATCGCGGTGGACAATCTGAGCCTGCTCGTCGCGGCCGAGTAGGGGGGCAGCGCTCGTATCGGCTCCTCATCCCCCTGCCGGGACCTCTCCCCGCAGGCGGGAAGAAGGGACATACGGCGCCGGCTCAGACACGATCATGAGCCTTCGAGATAGAAGCGAGCGCTTGCCACAAATCCCTTCTCCCCGCCTGCGGGGAGAAAGTGGCGGCAGCCGGATGAGGGGCGACCCTTCACGTCAACCTTGGGAAATATCGATGCCCGTTGAGACCAAGACCACCTGTCCCTATTGCGGTGTCGGCTGCGGCGTGATAGCTCGCGTCGAGGCGACCGGCGCCGTTTCGGTGAAGGGCGATCCGGACCATCCCGCGAATTTCGGTCGGCTCTGCTCCAAGGGCTCGGCACTCGCCGAAACCATCGATCTCGACGGTCGGCTGCTCACCCCCCACATCTCCGGCGCGCCGGCGTCATGGGATGCGGCACTCGATCTGGTGGCCACGACTTTCGCCGACACCATCCGGCAGCATGGGCCGGATGCGGTCGCCATCTACGTCTCCGGCCAGCTCCTCACCGAGGATTATTATGTCGCCAACAAGCTGATGAAAGGGTTCATCGGCTCGGCGAACATCGATACCAATTCCCGCCTCTGCATGTCCTCCTCCGTTGCCGGCCACCGGCGCGCCTTCGGGTCGGATACGGTGCCGGGGACCTATGCGGATATCGAGCTTGCCGATCTCGTCGTGCTCACCGGCTCCAATCTCGCCTGGTGCCACCCGGTCATCTACCAGCGCCTCGCCACTGCCAAGGCCGCGCGGCCGCAGATGAAGGTTGTGGTCATCGATCCGCGCCGCACCGCGACGAGCGATATCGCCGACCTGCACCTCTCGATCCTCCCCGATGGCGACACGGCCTTGTTCGGCGGGCTGCTCGCCGATCTCACAGCGAAAAACAGGCTCGACCGGACCTTCATCGAGGATCACACGCAGGGCTTCGACGCCGCATTGTCCCGCGTCGCAGATCTCGACACCGCCGGCGTTGCCGCGACCACAGGGCTCGATGTTGCAGATATCGAAGCGTTCTACCGCCTGTTCGCCGCCAGCGAGCGCGTCGTCACCTGCTACAGCCAGGGGGTCAACCAGTCCTCCTCCGGCAGCGACAAGGTCAACGCCATCATCAATTGCCACCTTGCCACGGGCCGCATCGGCAGGCCCGGCATGGGGCCGTTCTCCCTGACCGGCCAGCCGAACGCCATGGGCGGACGCGAGGTCGGCGGCCTTGCCAACATGCTCGCGGCCCATATGGCCATCGAAAGCGCCGGGGATCGCGACACCGTCCAGCGCTTCTGGCAGTCGCCCGCCATCGCCGAAAGACCCGGCCTCAAGGCCGTCGATCTCTTCCACGCCGTTGCCGATGGCCGGGTGAAGGCGATCTGGATCATGGCGACCAACCCCGTCGTCTCCATGCCGGAGGCCGACCTCGTGCGGGCGGCGCTCGCCGCCTGTCCCTTCGTCGTTGTCTCCGATGTCATGGCCGAGACCGACACCACGGCCCATGCCCACGTCCTGCTGCCGTCGCTCGGCTGGGGCGAAAAGGGCGGGACGGTGACGAATTCCGAGCGCCGCATATCGCGCCAGAGGGCGTTTCTGAGTGCGCCGGGAGAGGCGAAAGCCGACTGGTGGCAGATGGCGCAGGTCGCCCGGCGGATGGGCTTTGCCGCCGCATTCGACTTCGCTGATCCGGCCGCCGTCTTTGCGGAGCACGCCGCGCTGTCCACCTTCGAGAACGAAGGGAACCGGGATTTCGACATCGGCGCCCATGCCGATATCATGGCGGATGCCTACGACGCGCTTTTGCCCTTCCAGTGGCCGCAGCCGGCCGGCATGGCGGCAAGCGGTGCCGACAGCCGCTTCTTCGCAGAGGGCCGTTTCTACCATCCGGATGGCCGGGCGCGCTTCGTACCCGTCATCCCTGCGCGGGATCGTCGCACGAGCACGGCGTATCCCTTCGCGCTCAATACCGGCCGCATCCGCGACCAGTGGCACACGATGACGCGCACCGGAAAGACGGCGCGCTTGACAGCCCATTTCGCAGAACCCTTCGTGGAGATTCATCCCGACGATGCGGAGGCACTGGATCTGACACCGGCAGACCTCGTGGTGCTGGAGAGCCCGCAGGGAAGGGCGGTGCTGCGCGCCCTCGTGACCCCGCGCCAGAAGCCGGGTCATCTTTTTGCGCCCATGCACTGGAACGACCAGTTCGCCTCTGCCGCCCGTATCGATGCGCTGGTGCCGGGGCTGGTTGACCCTGTGTCAGGCCAGCCCGCCTCCAAGCATGTGGCCGTCGCCGCTGCCAAGCTCGATGTCGGGCTCTACGGCTTTGCCATCTCGGTGGAGAAGCCCGAAATATCCAAGTTTTCCTCTCATCCTCTCGCCTATCACGCGCTCGCCCGGGCGACCGGTGGCTGGCGGATGGAGTTTGCGGCTGCACCCTTAACCCTCGGGGAGGAGGGCGAGGTGCAGGATCGCGACTGGACCGGGTGGAGTGTCGAAACGCTCGGCATTCCCCCCGGACTTGAACCTCTCGGCTACCGCGATGCCGTGACCGGCCATATCCGGCTGGCCTTCTTCGATGGCGAGCAGCTGCTCGGTGCCGTCTTCCTCAGCCCGCGCCCTGTAGCCGTCGCACGCAACTGGGCCATCGCCCAGCTCGGCGTCGTCCATTCCGATCTGCGCCGCCGCTTTGCGGTCGTCGCGGGCCGGCCGGGCGCGGAAGCGGTCGATCCCGGCGCAACGGTCTGTTCCTGCTTCAACGTGGGCATCAACCAGATCGTCGCGGCGGCGACCGGCGGATGCTGCACGGTCGAGGCCATCGGCAAAGCCCTCAATGCAGGCACCAATTGCGGCTCCTGCCGCGCAGAGATCAGGGAGATCCTCAATGGAACGCGTATCGCTGCTGCGGAGTGACGCAACCTTTCCCCGCGAAGGTGCGACAGCGAGGTCTGGTGCCCGCGTCGAGGCGCTGGCAAAACTCCCCGTCTTCTGGGGTCTGGACGGCAAGCGGGTCATCCTCGCCGGCGGCACGGAGGGGGCATGCTGGAAGGCGGAACTTCTCGCCGCCTGCGGCGCCGAGGTCCATGTATATGCCTCCGGCGATGCGCTCTGCGACGCCTTTGCCGATATGTTCCAGCGTCACGCAGAAGACCACGCTGCAGAACATGCGCGCGGCGCCTTCGTCCACCACCCGCAGGCGTGGACGGCAGACATCATGTCCGGTGCCGCCCTCGCTATCGCCGATTGTGAGGAAGAAGACGAGGCGCGTGCCTTCTACGATGCCGCGATTGCTGCCGGCGTGCCGGTCAATGTCATCGATAAGCCGGCTTTCTGCCAGTTCCAGTTCGGCTCCATCGTCAACCGCTCGCCGGTCGTCGTGGCGATCTCCACGGATGGCGCCGCGCCGATCCTGGCGCAGGCAATCCGCCGCCGTATCGAGACGCTGCTGCCGCAAAGCATCAAGGGCTGGTCGATGCTGGCGCAGTCGCTGCGCGATGCTGTCGGTGCGCGTCTGCATCCCGGCCCGGAGCGGCGCGCCTTCTGGGAGCGCTTCGTCGATCGGGCCTTCACCAGCGTTCCCACGGCGCAGAGCGCTGCGGATCTCGTCGCCGAGGCCGATCGACTGGCTGCCGGTCGCAAAGACGCGCATGGGGGGCCGGCTCTCGGCAAGGTGACGCTGGTCGGCGCCGGCCCGGGGGATGCGGAGCTGCTGACGCTGAAGGCCGTCCGCGCGCTTCAGGCCGCCGATGTCATCCTGTTTGACGATCTCGTTTCCGGGGATGTTCTGGAGCTCGCCCGTCGCGAGGCCAAGCGCATGCTGGTCGGCAAGCGCGGTGGCCGCACCAGTTGCAAGCAGGAGGACATCAACGCGATGATGGTCACCTTTGCCAAGGCCGGCAAGACCGTGGTGCGCCTGAAGAGCGGCGATCCCATGGTGTTCGGCCGGGCAGGGGAAGAGATCGCCTGTCTGGAGGCGCATGGCATTCCGGTGGAGGTCGTACCCGGCATCACCGCCGCCAGCGCGCTTGCCTCCCGCCTCGGCGTGTCCCTGACCCACCGCGATCACACGCACGCCGTCCGCTTCATCACCGGCCACTCGCGCAAAGGCTGCCTGCCGACCGATGTCGACTGGCGCGCCTGCGCCGACCCGCGCACCACGACGGTCTTCTACATGGGCGGACGCAAGGCCCCTGCCATCGCCGAGCGCCTGATGGCCGAGGGTATGTCCGGTGACATGCCGGTGGTCATCGCCTCCAACATCAGCCGTGCAGAGGAGCGACGCTGGCACGGCACCGTATCGACGATGCATATCGGCATCGGCGAAATCGGCTATGACAATCCGGTCCTGATCGGCGTCGGCAGCGTCTTTCCCAAGGCCGCCAGCGAGAGCCATGCGGTCCCGGAAGACATGGAGCTTCCCGTGCAGCGGATCGCTATTTAGCCGGCGACATATCCTCGTTGACAGCGATGGCGATGCCATCCCCACGCGGATCATGCGCGCCGTCGAGCGTGCCATCCGCGTTCAAGCGGATGACGCCGGCCTGTCCGGCGATCGGGCTCTGCGCGGGCAGGGGCGACAACAGATGGCCGCGAGCGGCGAGGGTCTCGAAGACGGCCTCACCCGCATCCGCTTCGAGCTTCAGGCTGTCGCGGCTGTCGGAGAAGGTCTTGCCGAGCAGGAAGCGCGGCCCGGCAAGCGCCTCTGCCGGATTTTCCCCGAAATCGATCAGCCGGGTGAGAAGCATGGCCAGCGTCTGCGGCTGCCCGTCGGCGCCTTGCGTACCATAGATCAGTTCCGGACGCCCGTTGCGCAGGCCCATGCCGGGGTTGAGCGTGTAGAAGGGCCGCTTGCCCGGCGCGAGCACATTGGGGTGACCGGGATCGAGCGAGAAGGCGGCACCCCGGTTTTGCCAGAGAATGCCGGTATCGCCGACGACCACGCCGCTTCCCCAGTCGAAATAAGTGCTCTGGAGCACGCTGACGCTACGCCCCGAGGCGTCCGTCGCGCCGAAGAACACGGTGTCGCCGGTGCGAAACACATGCGGCCAGGCCTGCGCCCGCGCGATGTCGATGGCCTGCGCCCGCCCGGCGAGATGGCCGGGATCGAGAAGCGCATCGACCCGCTGCGCGCTCGCATCGGGATCGGCAAGCCCGCGCCGGTCGAGAAAAGCCTGCTTCACCGCCTCGACGCAGAGATGCAGATGATCGGCGCTGCCGACGTCGAGCGCGCCAAGGTCGAAATGCGCGAGAATGCCCATGATGGCCAGCGTCGTCACGCCTTGCGTCGGCGGCGGCGGGGCCAGAAGCTCGACCCCGCGATAGACGAGGCTTGCCGGTGCCTCTTCCCGCGTTCGCGTTGCCGCGAGATCCGCCGCCGTCAGCGGCGACCCGGCCGCATGCAGCCCGTCTGCAATCGCCTGCGCCAGCGGCCCCTCGTAAAAGGCGCGCGGTCCATCCGCCGCCAGCCGTTCGAGGGTGCGCGCGAGCTGCGGCTGGCGAAAGATCGCGCCGACCTCCGGCGCCGCGCCGCCCGGCATGAACACCTCGGCAAAACCCGGCCAACCCGCCGCCTCCGCCTTTCGGAAGTCGAGCCAGAAGGCCTGCGATGCCGTTACCGGAAATCCGTCTTTCGCAAAACCGATGGCATCGTCCAGCAGGCTGGCAAAGGTTCGCGTTCCGCCCCAATGCTGCGCCGAGTAGGCGTGCGCATGCCCCCAGCTATCGACCAAACAGGCGCTGGTCAGCGCCGAGCCCGCCCCGCGAAGGGGAATGCCGGCTTCGTCTCCGCTTCGCGCGGGCAACTGCCGCGCTGCCTGCCCGATCCCGAGAAAGCATGTCCGACGCCCGTCGGGGTCCGCGACGATCCAGACGGCATCGCCGCCGAGACCGCAGAAATGCGGGTAGAGCACGGCGATGGCCGCGCCGGTTGCGATACAGGCCTCCAGCGCATTGCCGCCCTCGCGCAACATGCGTGCGCCCGCGTCGCTCGCCCGTGCATGAGGACTGGTGACCATCCCGCCACGCCCCCGCACGCAACCCTTGGCTGCGTATCCCGTGACTGACGTTCCGGACGTTTCCGTGGATTGCTGACTGCTCATCGGTTCATTGCCATCTCCGGCCTTGCGTTCCCGCAAAAACCCGTTTCAACTTCGCCGACCCCTTGGCGACGGCGAGGCAACAATGACCATCGATCTCGTGATCCGCAATGCCCGCCTGCCGGGAAGAGACGCTGTCACCGATATCGCCTTCGAAAACGGCGTGATCGCCGGCATCGCCGATGGCACGGCACGAGCCTTCGTCTGCGATTCGCCGGAGCGCGATGCGAAAGGCAACCTCCTTTGCCGTGGCCTTGTCGAAACCCACCTGCATCTCGACAAGGCCGGCATCATCGGCCGATGCACGCTTTGCACAGGCACGCTGGCGGAGGCGGTTGCGGAGACCTCGCGCGCCAAGGCTGCCTTCACGCAGGCTGACGTGTACGCCCGGGCCGCTGCGGTGGTGGAGCAGGCGGTTGTCAACGGAACGAACCGTATCCGCACCTTCGTGGAGATCGACGGACGCGCCGGCTTCCGCTCCTTCGAGGCGATCAAGCAGGTGCGGATCGACTATCGCGCGCTTATCGACATCGAGATCTGCGCCTTCGCGCAGGAAGGCCTGACCAACGATCCGGGCACGCTGGAGATGCTGGACGCGGCTCTGCGGTCCGGCGCCGATCTCGTTGGCGGCTGCCCCTATACCGATCCCGATCCGCGGGCGCATGTCGCCGCCATCTTCGACCTTGCCGAACGCCACGGCGTACCCGTCGATTTCCACCTGGATTTCGATCTCGACCCCGAAGGCTCCAACCTGCCGACGGTCATCGCCGAGACGCTGCGGCGCGGCTACCAGGGCCGGGTCTCCGTCGGTCACGTTACCAAACTGTCCGCGCTGCCGCCGGAGGCATTTACGGAGGTCGCCCGGAAGATCGCGGACGCCGGCATCGCCGTCACCGTCCTTCCGGCGACCGATCTCTTCCTCACCGGCCGCGCCGCGACGCATCTCGTTCCCCGTGGCGTCACGCCGGCCCATCGCCTTGCAAGCCTCGGCGTGCTCACCACCATTTCCACCAATAATGTGCTGAACCCGTTCACCCCGTTCGGCGACGTCTCGCTGCTGCGAATGGCCAATCTCTACGCAAATGTTGCGCAACTGGGCACGGAGCAGGCTCTCGCAGGCGTTTTCGATATGATCACGGTCAACGCGGAACGCCTGCTCGGCCTGAACGCTCTGCCGCCGGCCATTGGCGATCCCGCCACCCTCGTCCTCCTGTCTGCCCCCTCCGCCGCGCAGGCCATAGCCGGTCCGGCAACGGCCACGGCCGCCTGGAAGAACGGCCGACAGACCTTCGAGCGCCCGCTACCCCAACTCTTCCGTCCTATCCCGACAGCCTGACGCCCTGAAAGCGCAAACGTCCCACCAAAGATCCATGTCCCACGGGAGATGAAGGAGTCCGTCATGAGCGACAAGACGACAGCCGACCAAACATCGACGAAACCGGCCGCGATCGACTGCGTTGCAGCGCGGCCACGTGAGGCGGCCAGCACGCAGGCGGACGAAGCCACAGGCAACCTGCCTTTTGCAAGCCAACCTCTTACCGAAGCCGACGCCCGCCTCCTGCGAAAAACCTTCGACATCGCACGCCGTGCCCAGACCCACGGCAACATGCCCTTCGGCGCGCTTCTGACAGGCCCCGAAGGTGAGGTGCTGATCGAAATGGAAAACGGCTACTTCCCCGACCTCGACGCAACCGCCCATGCCGAACGCCTGCTTGCGACCGAAGCTTCCAAACGCTACCGCGAACCCTTCCTCGCCACATGCACCATGTATTCCTCGGCCGAACCCTGTGCCATGTGCGCCGGCGCCATCTACTGGACCGGCATCGGCCGCGTCGTCTACGGCCTCTCCGAACACGCCCTGAAAACCCTCACCGGAGACCACCCCGACAACCCCACCATGGACCTCCCCTCCCGCACCGTCTTCGCCGCGGGACAGAAAGCGATTGCGGTCACAGGCCCGTGTCTCGAGGACGAGGCCGGCGACGTACACAGAGGGGCTTGGGGCTGAGGACCGCTGAGTCCGGGGGACCGAACGATCGACACGATGACCCGCCCAAAAGGCAGGGCTGATGAACAAGTTGGGAAAAATGGTGCCCGGAGGCGGATTTGAACCACCGACACGCGGATTTTCAATCCGCTGCTCTACCAACTGAGCTATCCGGGCATACCGGCTTCGAGGATCTTTGCAGACCATGGGGCTTTGGTTTTCCCCGGGAAGCGAGCGGGGTTATAACATCTTGTTCGGAGGTGTCCAGCACCAGATGGCGTTTTTCTGACAGAAAATGCGTTTCGGGATCAACGTGTTGATAGAATTCAGGTTCTGGAGAGGCTTCGGGGTGCGGAGGGGCCGTTCGGCAAGGCCAATGAGGCGACATTGCAAGATCGTATTGGGGGAGAGTGGCGCGCGATGGTCGAGAGCCGGGCATCCTGAACGCGATGACGGTCATCGCAGTCCGAACGGCGGATTATAACGCGGGCGTACTCTTCGTCAGGCGCTACGATCTATTCGTCGTCGCGCGTACCGCTCTGGAGCGTGTCGTCGGGATTGTCCTCGTCCTGCGAGACGGGGATGGCGTAGGCGCCGGTCAGCCAGCGGCTGAGGTCGAGGTCGCGGCAGCGGTTGGAGCAGAAGGGGTAGTGCTCGCGGTGGGATGGGCGGCCACATTCGGGGCAGGGCACGGTCTTGCGCAGCGGGGCGACGTTGGACGCAGGTTTGGCCTCGGCAGCTCCGGCGTCGTTGGCAGGCTTGGAGCCGCGTGGGGACTTGGAGGTATCATTGCTCATGGTGTCATCCTTCGAGCCAGGCGTCATGCACGTTGAAGCCCTCGCCGGAGAGGAGGGCAACGGTTTCGGTCAGGGGGAGGCCGACGACATTGGTATAGGAGCCGACGAGTTTCACGACAAAGCTGCCCGCGATGCCCTGAATGGCATAGCCGCCCGCCTTGCCGCGCCACTGGCCGGAGGCGAGGTAGCTCTCGATATCGTGCGAGGTGAGGCGGCGAAAACGGACCTTCGTGTCCACGACCTTCTGCCGCACGGAGCCATCCGGAGTGATGAGGCAGATGCCGGTATAGACCCTGTGGCTGCGGCCGGAGAGAAGCGTCAATGCCGCCGTGGCCTCGCCGACGCTCTCGGGTTTCTGCAGGATACGCCGGCCGACACTGACGACGGTATCGGCCGCGAGCAGATAAGCACCGCGTGCCTCGTCCATACCCTTGAGCACGGCTGCGGCGGCTCGCGCCTTCTCGACGGAAAGCCTCCAGGCAAGCGAACGCGGGTGCTCGGTGCGCCGCGGGGACTCGTCGAGATCCATCGGCATCAGGCGTTTGGGTTCGATACCGACCTGAGCGAGAAGTTCGACCCGGCGCGGCGAGCCGGATGCCAGAATAAGCGTCTGATCGTTTGCCATCGTCTGTCGTTTCCCGGATCTCTCCGCAAGGATCTCGACCGGAACCGGTTTCCAGGAACGAACCCCCTGCGGCATGTTTCGTTGCGGAGCGGCGTGGAGAGAGCCCACATAGCGTCAAAACAGCCAGCGCAAGGTAACAGCGCGTCTTCGAGGCCTCACTTCGCCGGAACCATGGAGGGCAGGGCGAAAGCACGGTCGTCATCAAACGTCCGTCGACGGCAGCCGTTCCACCGCGATCGGTGCCAGAGGCTGCCGCCCGCCTTATTTGAAGCGGTAGGTGATGCGGCCCTTGGTCAGGTCGTAGGGAGTCATTTCCACGAGCACCTTGTCACCAGCGAGAACGCGAATACGGTTCTTGCGCATGCGGCCGGCCGTGTGAGCGATGATTTCGTGTTCGTTCTCCAGCTTGACGCGGAACGTCGCATTGGGGAGCAGTTCGGTTACGACGCCCGGGAATTCGAGGACTTCTTCTTTCGCCATTGACGATTTGTCTTTCCGAGTTTCATGAAGGCACTGGGCCTCTTTAAAAAATTTGCCGGAAACTACACAATCACCGTCCGTTTGTGAACAGCGGCGTTCCGGTTTTCGATCTTTCCGTCAGCAACCGGGGTTCGGCAACGGCAAAACGGCGTCTTTCGACGCTGCAGGCCGGGCACGATGGCGTCGACGAGGGTCCGTGCGGCCGCCGGAGAACGTTTGTCCTCGCATGCGCGGCTGCGCGTGACCCGCTCTATGGCATCTTGCGCGGCGATTGTCCAAGCAAACGATGCCGGATGAGACTTTCCAGATGGTCGCGGACGTCGCGATAGGCCGCGACGATCTGGTCGCGCGTGCCGCGGGTGGCCGTCGGGTCCGCTGTCGGCCAGTATTCCACATCCACCGCCATGGAACGGGTGAGTTCCAGTGCCGCGTGATGCGCTTCCGGGGCAAGGGTGACGATCATGTCGAAATAATCGTCCTCGAGCTGGTCCAGCGTGTGCGGCTCGTGGCGACCGGCGGTCAGGCCCAGCTCGTCCAGCACGACATCGACGAAGGGGTCCCGCTCGCCGGTCTTTACGCCGGCGGACGCGATATAGGTGCCAGGCGGCAAAAGCGCCTTCGCCAAGACCTCGGCCATGGGCGAGCGGATGGCATTCATGCCGCACATGAACAGCACCGACCGGGGTGGACTGGCGCCGTCGTCTCGCGGTTCAAGCCCCGGCGCCATCGCCTATCCCCGCCAGTAGAGCACGCAGACGAGGGTAAAAAGCCGGCGTGCCGTATCGAAGTCGAGCTTGATCTTGCCCGAAAGGCGATCCATCAGCGTTTGCGAGCCTTCGTTGTGAATGCCGCGCCGCCCCATGTCGATCGCCTCGATCTGGCTCGGCGTCGAGCTGCGGATCGCCTCGTAATAGCTCTCGCAGATCATGAAGTAATCGCGCACGATCCGCCGGAACGGCGTCAGCGACAGAATATGGGTGATGACGTCGCCACCGGCCTCCGTGGTCACGACGAGCACGAGCTTGCTGTCCATCAGCGACAGTTTCAGCCGGTAGGGGCCGCCCTCGTGACCGAGCGGCTCGAAACTGTTCTCTTCGATCAGGTCGAAGATCGCGACCGCTCGCTCATGCTCCACATCGGGCGTCGAGCGGCCGATCGTTTCGTCCAGCACCACGTCGCACAGGCGATAAGCGGGTAGCTGGCTCATCCCGCCTCTCCGAGGTTGAGCCGGATCGCGACGGAGCGCGCATGCGCCTCCAGCCCTTCCGCGCGGGCAAGCGCGATGGCGGCGGGACCGAGATCGCGCAGCTCGTCCGGGCCGAGCCGGAGGATCGAAGTGCGCTTCATATAGTCGAGCACGCCGAGGCCGGAGGAAAAGCGTGCGGAGCGGGCCGTGGGCAAGACATGGTTGGAGCCGCCGACATAATCGCCGATCACCTCCGGCGTATAACGCCCGACGAAGATCGCCCCGGCATTGCGGATCTGCGGGATCATCGCATCGGCATCGGCGAGCGCCAGCTCGACATGCTCGGCGGCAATCCGGTTGGCGAGATCCGGCGCCTTGGCAAGATCGTCGATGAGAATGATCGCGCCGAAGTCGCGCCAGCTGCTGCGGGCGGTTTCGGCCCGGGGAAGGGTGGTGAGTTGCCGCTCGACGGCACGCTCCACGGCATCGGCGAGATCGATATCGTCGGTGATGAGGATCGATTGCGCGCTCGGATCATGCTCGGCCTGCGCCAGGAGATCGGCGGCAATCCAGTCCGGGTCGTTGTCCTTGTCGGCGATCACGAGCACTTCGGAAGGCCCCGCGATCATGTCGATGCCGACGGTGCCGAACACCTGCCGCTTGGCGGCTGCCACATAGGCATTTCCCGGACCCATGATCTTGGCGACCGGCGCGATGGTGGCCGTGCCGTAGGTGAGCGCCGCAATGGCCTGCGCGCCGCCGATCCGGTAGATCTCCGACACGCCGCCCATGCGGGCCGCGGCCAGCACGGCGGGATTGATGGCGCCGGCCAGCGCTGGCACCACCATGACCACGCGCGGAACGCCCGCGACCTTGGCCGGTAGCGCGTTCATCAGCACGGAACTTGGATAGCTCGCTGTTCCCCCGGGGACATAGAGGCCGACGGCATCTATCGGCGTCCAGCGCGAGCCGAGACCGACGCCCATGGCATCGGTATAGATGTCGTCCTTCGGCAGCTGGCGGGCATGATGCGCCTCGATGCGTACCGCGGCGACCTTGAGTGCGCCCAGCACTTCGGAGGGCACGGCCTCGATGGCGGCGTCAATCTCTTCGGCTGTCACGGTCATGGGCGTGGTGGAGAGGTCGAGCTTGTCCCAGTTCAGGGTGTATTCGGCGACCGCTACATCGCCCCGCTCGCGCACATCGGCGATGATCCGGCGCACGACGAGGTCGACATCCTCGGACACCTCCCGCTTGGTGGTGAGAAAGGCCGCAAAAGCGGCCTCGAAATCGGAAGCGCGATGATCGAGGCGAATGGCCACTGGGTCTGGATCCTTCGTGTCGGCGGATGTCGTATGAGATGCAGGTCTGTCAAGCGAAACGGCGCCGTTCGGCTGGCGGCCGGACTTGGCCGCTCCCGTCAGGCGTGGCCCGCACCGTCTCAGCTCGTCTTCTCAGCTTTCCGGATGATAGGGCCTGAAAGCGGTTTCCCACGCCCCGCCCGTATCCGCAAGCTGTACCTCGATACATTCCACATTCAGTGCAATGGTCGCGTCGCCCGCCAGCACCAGTTCCAGCACGCCATCGGGACCTTCGCCCTTGGGTTCGAACCGCAGGGCGAGCAGCGACAGGACGGCATCCCTGTCTGCTCGCGAGAAGCCGATGGAGCGCACGGATGTGACCCGGTGAAAACCGATGACGGCGCGGCGTCGCTCGTTGGTCTTCTTTGCGGACGCCGCTGTTTTCCCGCCGACCGTCTTTTCCCAGACGAAGCGGTTCACGACGAGCGCGAAGCTGCCGGTGCGGGGCGCATAGGAGATGCCCTCGACCTTGAAGACCGCATCCTGCACATGGGCGGAGATGATCTCGAGATCCTCAGCGTCCAGCGCCATGAGCTTCAATGTGTCCATGCGATCCTGCCTGTGATCCAGCCTGCGGTCCTGCCCGTCAGGCCGTCGGGTTCCGTGGTCTGTAGCAGAGATAGGTCGCGGCCCGCGCATGCGCAACGTGTCATCACGCAACGGGCCACGACCCGGACGGCATCAGTCGGTGACACGCTCGACGATGGCGCCGCAGCGGGTCAGCTTCTCTTCCAGCCGCTCGAAACCGCGATCGAGATGGTAGACGCGCGACACCATCGTATCGCCTTCGGCCACGAGCCCCGCGATGACGAGCGATACGGAGGCGCGAAGGTCGGTCGCCATGACCGGCGCACCCTTGAGGCGCGGCACGCCCTCGATCTTCGCCGTCTGGCCCGACAGGGTGATGCGCGCGCCGAGGCGGGCGAGTTCCTGCACATGCATGAAGCGGTTCTCGAAGATCGTCTCGGTGATGTGCGAAACGCCGCTGGAGCGGGTCATGAGGCCCATGAACTGCGCCTGCAGGTCGGTCGGGAAGCCGGGGAAGGGGTCTGTGACCACATCGACCGGCTTGATGCCGCCGCCATTTCGATAGACCCGGATGCCGGTTTCCGTCGGCGTGATCTCCGCGCCCGCGCGGCGGATGGCCTCCAGCGCCGTATCGAGCAGGCTCGCATCGGTCCCTTCGAGAATGACGTCACCGCCGGTCATGGCCACAGCCATGGCGTAGGTTCCGGTTTCGATACGGTCGGGAAGGACCCGGTGGCGCGCGCCCGAAAGGGACGTGACGCCGTCGATGGTGATGGTCGAGGTGCCGGCGCCCGTAATCTTTGCGCCCATGGCGTTGAGGCAGTTCGCGAGATCGACCACTTCCGGCTCGCGCGCGGCGTTGCCGATCGTCGTCGTGCCATTGGCAAGCGTCGCCGCCATCATCATGACGTGGGTCGCGCCGACGGAGACTTTCGGAAAAACGTAGCGCGCGCCGATGAGCCCGCCGATCGGCGCCGTCGCATTGATGTAGCCGCTGTCGATCTCGATGTTCGCGCCGAGCGCCGCAAGGCCCTCGATGAACAGATCGACCGGCCGCGTGCCGATGGCGCAGCCGCCCGGCAGCGATACGCGGGCGCGGCCTTCGCGCGCCAGAAGCGGGCCGATGACCCAGAAGCTCGCCCGCATCTTGGAGACCAGCTCGTAGGGCGCCGTGGTATCGACGATGTTGCGGCAGGTGAAATGGATGGTCCGGGCGTAGCTTTCGCCCTGCCGCTCGCGCCGGCCGTTGACCGAAATGTCAGCACCGTGATTGCCCAGGATGCGGATCAGCTGCTCGACATCGGCCAGGTGCGGCACGTTTTCCAGTGTCAGCGTGTCGTCCGTCAGGAGCGATGCGATCATCAACGGCAAGGCGGCGTTCTTGGCGCCGGAAATCGGGATGATCCCGTGAAGCTCGTTGCCACCGGTAATTCTGATGCGATCCATGATCGGTCCTCGTCAGGGCTAGGGAGCCCCTGAATGATAGATGTGCCGTTCGTCGGCAGGAAAGACGGCTTCCATAAAGCAAGCCACGGCAAATGAGAAGCGACCCGCAGCACGCCGAGGCGCAAGCGGGTGTATCGCCAACACCGGAGCCCTAAAAGAAGGGTGCCGCGCGCTACTATCTCAAGGATTCGTCCGGATTTACGGCAGGGTGCCGGTTTGCTCGACAATTGCGATCAGTATCGCTCGCCCTCTCCCAGGCGACATCGGCAACGTGACCCGATTCGATTTCCGTCGAAAATGGCATCCCTCTATTTTTCCGCCGTGTCATCGGCTGAACCCGTGCCTGCGATAGGAAGGCCGCCCTCGGTCGCCGAAGCCGCATCACGGGATGCCGCACCACCGGCCGCCGGCAGCCCCACGGCCTCGTCGGCATCGCCCGCCCGCCGGGCACGCCCCTGCTGCTTGCGGCGCTGAAGGTTCTCCCGCAACGTCCGCGCTGCCCGTTCCCGCCGAGCCTGCGCCTGCCGCTCCGCCTCACTCATCCGTCGCTCCCCTTTTCCTCACGCTATCGCCTGCACCGAACGATCGATGGCACCAAGGCTACCTATCACCGCTTTACCAGGCACCCTTCCTACGAAATCACCAAGCCTCGCGAAACCCGCGTCCCATCATCCAAATCCGACCAAACATAAGAAAACCGCACCATCCGCCTTGCGCTCCCCGAAAACCTATGGCAATAGGCCCTCGCTCCGACACGGTCGCCAACACGCCGCCGCTGTCTTCAGTGCTGCTATAGCTCAGGGGTAGAGCACTCCCTTGGTAAGGGAGAGGCCGAGAGTTCAAATCTCTCTAGCAGCACCATCTTCCTCCCGTCGGACACATCAAAGCCCGGTGCAAGCACACTGAAGGTAAGCGCAATTTTCGATGCACCTTGACGGCTGCGGCAGCGCTGAACCGCCGTCACACCGATTTTGATATCCAGCTCTATTACGCCGCAGTGGTCGTGGCGTAGTTGAACGGCAGCAGGTCGTCGATTTCGGCCGCTTCGTCCCGCTGCGGCAACTCAGTGAGCACATAGCGCAGCCAGGTGAGTGGGTCGACGCCACATGCGCGGCAAGTCAGCATCAAACTGTAGACCACTGCGCTGGCCTTGGCTCCGTCAGCGGTGTCGCTGAACAGCCACGATTTTCTTCCTGTCGCAAAGACCCTGATGTCACGCTCCAGAATGTTGTTATCGATCGGCATCCTGCCGTCGGTGATATAGCGCGTCAGATAATCCCATTGGTTGAGGGTGTAGGACACTGCATCGCCGAGCTTTGTATCAGGCATAATCTTCGGCGCGATGTTGTCAAGCCATGCCTTTAGAGCGTTCAGGACCGGCAAGCTGTGCTGTTGCCGGAAACGGCGAATGCAATCGGCCTGCGTTTCATCGGCGTCGGGCTTTTTGTCTCGCGCCTGTTTTTCGATCCGGTAGAGCTGCTCGAAGAACCGGAGTGCCTGTTCCGGCGGTCCGCCTCCATTCTTTCTGGTTTTGAGTGCCTCGACAAAGCGCCGCCGGGAATGAGCCATGCATCCGACATGGGTGGCATCATCGAAGGTGCGCCAGGCTGTGTAGCCATCCGTCATGAGTATGCCGCGGTATTTGCCAAGGAAGGTTTGTGGGTGAATCTGACCGCGGCCGGGCTGGTAGTCGAGAAGCACGATCGGCTCGTCACTGTCCTCGCCGCTGCGATAAGCCCACATATACGATGTGCTGGTGGCTTCCTTATTCTTTTCCTTGAGGACCTGAACGGTCGTCTCATCACCGTGAATGAGAGGCTGCGACCTGAGCCGCAATCTCAGCGCATCATAGATGCGGTGAAGATGCTTCTCGCTCGAGCCGATCACCCAGTGAGCGAGAGCGCCTCGGCTGATCGGAACGCCGGCACGCTCGAATGTCTGAGCCACGCGGTAGAGCGGCGTGCCATCGACGTATTTGTGGACGAGCGCGAAAGCCAGTGTCGAGGCGGTGGCGATGCTGCCCGGCAGGGGCTGCGTCGGCATCGGAGCGATCACGACAGGCGTATTGATCCCGGTGCGGTCGCAATGGCGGCAGGCATACTTGAACCGCACGTTCTGCAGGACTTTTGCCTTGACCTCGATATGGAGCTGCTCGGTGACGGCCTCGCCCATGCGATGCATTTGACTGTCGCAGCAAGGGCAAGCTTTCTGATCGTCGGCAAGGTCATATTCGACACGCTCGCGTGGCAAATCTTCCGGTAGAGGCCTTCTGCCACGCTTCTTTCCCGTTGTGCTTTGGACCACCGGCAAGCCTGTATCCGGGAGATCGGCGGCCGCGTCGCCATAATCAGGATCATCCTCGTCCGCGGCCTCTTCGGCCTCGTTGAAGATGCGATCAATGTGCTTTTCGCTGCGGGGGGCAAAACGATGGAGCCTTGCAAGCGCCAGTTCTTCTTCAAGCTTGACGACCCGCTGCGAGAGGGCCTCCTTCTCGGCTTTGAGCGCAGCAATTTCGGCGGCGTTGGCCGCCAAATGCGCCATCAGCTCTGCAACGCTCAGTTCGCCGGTTCGGGTCATCCCAGTTTTGAATCTGAGCCGTGCTGCCGCGTCAATAGCTCAATTCGCCACCTTTAGCCGGCGATCTGATACTGCCGCACGGGATGGCGGATCATCGCATCGATATCGATCCCGTCGAGGATCCAGTGCAGTTGCTCGGTCGTCAGTGTGACCACCGTCACCTCTCGGCGCGGCCATCGGAACTTGTCTTCGGTCAACCGCTTCAGGATGAGCACGAAGCCCGAGCGATCGAAGAATAGCAGCTTCACCCGGTCACGCCGGCGGTTGCAGAAGGCAAACACTGCAGGAGCAAACGGGTCCAGCGCCATCGTCTCCTGGACCAGGACCGCAAGGCTGTTGATGCCGGCCCGGAAGTCGATCGGTTCGCGATGCAGATAGACTTGAAGATCAGCGCCAAGCTTAAACATGACCCAGAGCTCCGATGATTGCCGTCAATGCGTTGAGATCGCGGCACTCCAGCGTCAATCTCACACCATTCGGCAATGATACACTCACCTTCGCTGGAGAGGTCAGCGGGTCGCTCCTCTCCGTCGTCGGCAATCGCTCTTCGCGATCCGTGGCAGGCATCTCAATGTCGAACTCGCTGCTCGGGGCGGCAATCTGAACTGGAATAAACGCAGATGTCGAAGACGGCGATAATGGATGTGCCGGGGTATGTTTCCTGATCCATTTCCAAACGAGGTTCGCGTTGACCCCGTGTTCTCGCGCCAGTTTCGATACTGATGCGCCGGGTTCAAGGCAGGCCGCAACAAGGCGATCTTTCGAACCTTGATCGAAGCGCCGTCTTCCATTCCGACCAACCAGCCGCACAGCAAGTTTTTGACCTTCACCCATACTTGGTGTCCACCTTTTTTAAGTGGACACCTCATGCCAAAGCTCACTCAATTACAGAAGGTGCGGAGAAATTCGCGCTTACCACTGAAGCTTCGTGCAGCACAGTACAACGCCGCTTCGCGTGTCGATACGGCATCTGGACAGGCTTGGGCCGTGACCGACAGCGGTGTTCACGCAAAAAAGAGCCGGCTTTTGACCGGCTCTTTCTCATGCACGGACATAACTGTTCCGGCGATCAGAAATCCATATCGCCCATGTCGTCGCCCATATCCGCACCGACGTCCTCCGCCGGTGCTTCCGCTTCAGCGGGCGTTTCCGCCGCGTTGGCTTCGTTGCCGGAGAACATGCTGCCGATGGCGCTGCCGAGAAGCATGCCGCCGGCGACGCCCATGGCGGTTTGGGCGGCACCCTGCAGGAAGCCGCCGCCGCTGCGCTGGCCCTGCTGGGCGGCACCCTGGTTGCCCCAGGGGCTATTCGGTTGGCCGTTGGGCTGGCCTGCCGGCGGCTGGCCCATGGCCGGGCCGGTTTGGCCGTAGGCGCCTTGCTGCGGCGCTTGCTGTGCGTAAGGGGTGGCGGGGGCCGCGCGGCGGGCAGGCGCGGCCTGGCTTCCGCCGCCGAACAGGCTGGAGAACAGCCCGCCGGAGGAGCGGCTTGAGGACTGGCGCTCCAGTTCCTGGATGCGGCTCTCGGCTGCGGCAAGGGCCTGGTCCTGCACCACGATGGTCTGCGCCATCAGGTAGGGGGCCGTCGGCTGGGCCGCGATCTTCTGGCCGATGAAGGCATTGGCCTCCTGATCGAGCGGGCCGGATTGGCGCTCGACCTCGGCAATGCGGGAGAAAAGCCCGTCGATCGCCTGGCGGTCATTGCTGTCCATGGTGATGTGTCTCCGTGATCTCATGCGCAACAAGATTGTTGCAGGGGTCGGGTCGGATGGGCTCCCTCCCGGCCATCGGGGCCGGAAGGGAAGGGGTGTCTGTCCTGTTGCGGACCGGCGTCGGCTATTCGCGCTCGCCGGTGAAGTTCAGCAGGAGCTGAAAGATGTTGACGAAGTTGAGGTACAGCGACAGGGCGCCGAAGACGGCGAGCTTCTGCTGCGATTCCTGGTCCATGTTCTCGGCGAACTGTTCCTTGATATTCTGTGTGTCGTAGGCGGTGAGGCCTACGAAGACGACGATGCCGATCACCGAGATGGCGAACTGCAGAGCCGACGAGCCGAGGAAGATGTTGACGACCGAGGCGATGACGACGCCGATCAGACCCATCATCAGGAACGAGCCCATCTTCGACAGGTCGGCCTTGGTCACATAGCCGTAAAGGCTCGTCGCACCGAACATGGTCGCGGCGATGAAGAAGGTGCGCGCGATGCTCGTGCCCGTGAACACGAGGAACACGGAAGCCAGCGACAGGCCCATGACGGCGCAGAATGCCCAGAACATGGCCTGTGCAGCGCCGGCCGACATGGTCTGCAGGCGGAACGACAGGAACAGCACGAAGCCGAGCGGTGCCAGCATGACGACCCACTTCAAGGGCGTCTGGAAGATCGGCACGTAGAGCGCCGGCGTCGTACCGACGATGAAGGCGACAAGGCCGGTGACCACAAGGCCGAGGCCCATATAGTTGTACACCCGCAGCATATGCTGGCGCAGGGCCTGGTCGAGGAAGGCGCCGCTTTGCGCCGTAGCGCCGTAACGGGGGCCGGGATTGCTGAAGCTCATCGAGGTTCTCCTTGGTAGATGAGAAAGTGTGAAGGACTCTGGCGTCGGGCGGCCAGAGGTCAGTAAAGGGTTTTGGACAGGCGCTCCGCCGTCTGCGCCAGCTTGGCCTTACCCGTGGTGCCACCGGGCGCGGCCACCAGTGCATAGGCCACGTCGCCGATCTGCCAGTCCGCCGCCTCGATCCCGTCGATGGCGTAGGTCTTGACCGGCCGTACCGAGAACGCACCCGGGCGCACGGCAAAGAGCGACATCTGCTCCTTGTCCGGCGTGCGGATCGCAAGCTCGACGCTCGGGCCGAAGCGCGAGGGGAACACCTGCACGTCCACCACGGTCCAGCTTTCGGGCAGGGCCGGCATGATGATCGCCGTCGCCGCGCGAATGTCCTCGCGGTCGTAGGTCTGCACCTCCGGCTGCGACGTCATGGTCTCGCGGATCTCTGCCGTGCGGTGAGCGCGAACGGCCTCTTCCACATGCGCGGGCGGCGGCTCGGATGCCACGACCTCGGTCACCTGGAACGGCCCGAAGCTTGTGCTGGCAACCCAGCCGGCGCCGACGAGAAGGCCGACGGCCGCCACCTTCTGCAACTGCTGACTGACGCGGGGAAAGCGCAGGCCGTTTTCCAGCCGACGCGCCGCATCCCGGGTGTGCCGTGTGCCGCCGGGATCGACGGTTGCCTGAAGCGACAGACGCAGCTCACCGCGCAGATGCAGATCGCCCATCACGCGGGCAGCAGACTCCGGGTTCTGCGCCAGATGCGCCTCAACCTGAAGCCGGCGCTGTGGCGTCAGCTGGTTGTCCACATAGGCATCGAGGTCGCTGTCGAGGATCGGGTCAGCCATGGTCATTGTCGGTGCCTCCAACGATCTTGAGGTGAGTCGGCGTGCGGTCTTCCTCAAAGGCGCGCAGGCGCGCCCGCGCGCGGGAAAGGCGCGACATCAGCGTCCCCACGGGAATATCGAGAACGCGCGCGGCGTCCTGGTAGGACATCTCGTCGATGGCGACGAGATGAAGTGCAGCGCGCTGCTCTTCGGGAAGGCTGAAGAACGCTTCGCGCAACTGCCCGAGACGAACGACATCTTCCGCGCCGCTATGATGCACGCCTTGCGAAAGCAGGGCCGCTTCCTCCACGCGCTGCGTTTGCGAGCGTTTGCGGCGCAGGCTGTCGATATGCGTATTGTGAAGGACGGACATCAGCCATGTCCGTAGGTTCGCGCCCTGACGAAAGCTTGGCCGGCGCTCATAAGCGCGCATCAGCGCGTCCTGCACCAGATCCTCGGCATCGTCGGGATTGCGCACGAGCGAACGGGCATAGCGCCGGAGAGCGCCGAGCTGGCCGATGACATCGAAGGGGCTTTTCCTGTCGTCCATGTGAGATATACGCATGGCGACGACACTCTATTCCACGCCTCGCGAAATATTTCTCGCAGGCGCGAAATTCTAAAACGGAATCTTCGCATCCGCTAATGGACAGCGGTTCACACCTCTGTCATGAGGTTTATTAACGTGTTGATGATATGCTCACAAAATCAGAGGCGCCCAAGCGCCTGCGGATGGATAGGCCTTGGAGGAGGCCGTTCCGAAAATGTGACCGTCGATCGGGAGAAATGGCGCGGCATGCTGAGGCATTGGCCGCGCTGAGGGAGGAGTTGAACATGGCCACACATATGATGCGCACGCTGTTGAACACCATGGCGTTCCTTGCCGTCCTGACGGTTCTCGGTCTCTGGGCCGTCCTGTAGGATCCCGTTGAGAGCCGTGAGCCTATAGCTCGGCGAACCTCAGGGATAAAGATAGTGCCTCTCCCAGGCATCATGCGGGATCTGGCTGCCGATCTCGTATTTGAACGACCGCACGTCGATGTGGTCCGGACCGGTGGTGCAGCGAAACTTCAGCCGGTACCATTCTCCCTGACTGCGGAAGACCGCGCCGGGCGCGGTGATGGTGTTGGTACCCGTCACCGGATCGCCGAACGCGTAGGCGATGACCTTGTCGGGCCGGTATTGCGTCTTGTCCTTGTTGATGCGCTCCATTGCTTCCGTATCGCAGCGCTGCTCCAGTCGTGTGGCGGGATCGAGCTTCTGGAACTGGCGAACGAGCGTCTGATCCATGGCAGCAGCCGAGGTGGCGGTGCATGCCGCCAGCAGAGCCGACAAGGCAATCCTGTTCATGCGTTGATTCTCTCACTATCGGTCGGAACCGCCGCTTCAAGGCAATTTTCTTGGCCATTCGATGGCTGAAACAAGGCGACGTCACCGGCTGGCTCGAATTTGCGTATGAAATGACGCACGCGCAATGGCGTTACCCGTTGTTTCGAAAGGCCTTTCCACGAACATCTGCAAGCTGCCCGATTTATGTCGAGGCGGTCACGTCGATCCACTCTGCTCCGGTGATGTCGGCCATGCGCTCGGGCGAAATCCGCACGGCAGCATTGGTGGCGCCCGCCGCCGGAACGACGATGTCGAAGGCGCGCAACGAGACGTCGCAATAAACCGCAAGCGGCTTTGGCAGACCGAAAGGGCAGACGCCGCCCACCGGATGGCTCGTCTCCGCCTCCACGTCAGCAAGGTCGAGCATCCGGGCCTTGGTGCCGAACCGCGCCTTGAATTTCTTGTTGTCGATACGCGCTTCACCGCCCGTAACGATCAGGATCACCGCGTCTGCGACCCGGAGCGCCAGGGTCTTGGCGATCTGCGCCGGCACGACGCGATGTGCCGCCGCCGCCATGGCGACCGTCGCCGTGCTCTCGTCGAGAACGATGACCTTGAGGTCGGGCGCCTTCTCGGCTAGGAAGGCGGTCACGGAGGATAGGCTCATGAGGCTGTCCGCTCTCTGAAAGATTCGTCGGTCGCCAGCCGGTGTCACGCCTGACACGAAAAGGCGGGCCGTTAAGCCCGCCTCCAGCATTGCTGTCGCCGATTTTTTCAGTCGTCGTTGGTTGCGTCAAGGTCTTCTGGGCGCGTGCCCTCCTGACCATGTGGCAGATAGCCATGGCTCGTAAACCAGTTCTCGAGAATGGCGGCGATGGCCGCGTCGCGGCTGTCGATTTCCGGATGGTCGGAAATGAACGATGCGAGCGCGGCTTCGATCTTGGGGTCTGTCGTGCTGGACATGATGCCTCTTCCTCAGGCTCGCTTGATCACGCGGATGAGCACGAGCAGGATGATCGCACCAAGCGTCGCATGGATGATGGCGGCGAGAATGCCGCCGCCGATCACGAAGCCGAGACGCGGAAACAGCCAGCCTGCGATGAAGGCGCCGATGATGCCGACGATGATGTTGCCGAACAGACCGAAGCCGAAGCCGGACACGATGAGGCCGGCAAGCCAACCGGCCACTGCGCCGATCAGGAGGAAGATGAGAATGCTTTCGATACCCATGGATGGTTCCTTTCCGAATGGATGAACCAGGAGATAGGGCAGCGCGCGCGCCGGGTTAGATCTTCAGCAAGAGGAAATGTTAAGTCGAAGACTGTCCCGAAAACGGCTTAGAGGATCCGCGAGGGAAGCGCGACGCGGCCGTCGTCGATGTTGAGAAGGACAGAGATGGCAACGAGCGTCAGGCATGCGATGAGGGTGGCGCTCAGTCCGAGAACAATCATTGCCCGTTTCCTTTTCGCGTCATCATCATGATGTCCGCTGGATCCTTCCCTGGAAGACGCGCACGATGCCGGGACGACCTCATCGCGCCGTCCAAGACGCGGTCGCCGGGCAGCTGCGTGTCGCGCCGGAAGTGTCCTCTTTCTATGCGCGCGAGACCACAGCCACAATTGCGAGGAATGGGGGATGAAAACCTGTGCCGACAGGCGTTTGCGCCCTTTTCGATGCTATCTTTCAGCGATCTGTGGAATAGGGGGTCGGCGTTAACTTTCAAGCAAGGAATTAACCATAAACATGGTCCCTACACGTCGAAGCGGGGACCCTTTTGTCCCCTCCCGGGCATGATGCCGATCCGACGAGCCGGTCCCAACCCGGTATGTGATGTTAACGGGGCCTATGCTCCGTTTTCGGACAAGCAGGCATCATCTGGCGCCATCGGGCGCGCATTCTCATTTCATTCGGCAGGCGGTGATGGTCACCGGTCCTGACGGGAGACATACCGGGGCCGGGGACAAACGTGGGACAGGAAGCCGTGGCAGACCAGAATCGGAGGGCGCAGGCAGGAAGCCTGGTCGAGCGCCTGCGGTTTGCCGGGCTGGATTCCAGCGAAACCGACATCCTGCGCCGTCACCGCCAGGCCCTCCAGCCGCAGGTCGATCTCGCTCTGCGCGATCTTTTCCAGCGCCTTCAGACCTTCCCCGAAGCCGCGCGCCATTTCTCCAGCGACCGTCAGATCGACCGGCTGCACGACCTCCACGCCTCTCATTGGGGCGTGTTGACAGATGCGCGGTTCGACAGTCTCTATGCCGAGCGCGTCAAGGTTCTCGCCGATGCGGAAAGCCGCATGGGCCTCGACCCCCGCTGGCAGATCGCCGGCCATGGCGTCATCCTCGAGCGGTTGATCGTCTCCGCCATCGAAGCGTTCTGGCCTAAATCCATGCTGTCGACCGGCAAGGGTAAGCAGCAGGAACTGACGGACCTTATCTCCGCCCTCATCCGCACTGTCTTCGTCGATACGGAAATCGGCGTCACCCTTCGCTTCAACGAACAGCGCCAGACCCACCAGCGCCAGCTGGCCGAGACGCGCGCGACGTCGGAAGCCGAATTGCTCGCAGCCTTCACCGGCATCGCCGAGGCACTGGCCGCGGGCGACGTCTCTGCGCGCACCCCGACCGACGTGCCGGAAGCGGCTGTGCCGCTTGCCCGGTCGCTGGATGCTGCCCTTGACACGATCGAGGCTAACTTGCGCAATCTGGACACCGGGATCTCTTCCTCGGCCGCGGCCAGCGAGACGATGACCGCGGGAACCGAGCGCCTGGGATCGGCCGCGCAATCGGAAGCGGCGGCGCTGGATTCGGTTGCCGAACGGCTGGAAGCCCTCGTTATCAGGGTTCGCGACAGCGCACGGGAGAGCTCCGCGGCCGAGAAGGCCGTCGCGGCGACGGGACATTCCGTCGAGCGCAGCGGTGAGATCGCCGGTCTTGCGATTGCGGCCATGGCTGATATCGAATCTTCCGCCGAGAAGATCGGTCAGATCATCGGCGTGATCGACGAGATCGCCTTCCAGACCAATCTCCTCGCACTGAATGCCGGTATCGAAGCTGCGCGCGCCGGCGAAAGCGGTCGCGGCTTCGCGGTTGTCGCCCAGGAAGTCCGGGCACTCGCCCAGCGTTCCGGCGATGCGGCCCGCGAAATCAAGCAGCTCGTCACGGGCACCAAGGCCCAGGTCGATGCCGGTGTCGAACGCGTCGGACGCACGCAGGCCGCCATCGGCAGCATCGTCGAGCAGGTCCACGGCATTCAGTCCGCCATCATCGGTATTGCCCGTCAGTCGGGTGAGGACCTGTCCAGCCTCGAAGACCTGCGCACCGAGATCGACCGCTCCGGCCGCGCGCTTGCCGGTCTCACCAGCGATGCCGAACGCACGGCGGCTGCCGGTCAGACGGCGCGCATCGTGACGATCGAGCTTGGCGAAACCATTCGCCGCTTCACGCTGCGCCCCGCAAACACGGGCGCACGCGCGGCAGACAAGACGATGGCCGCTGCTACGCCGCCGCGACAGGCTCTGCCTGCGCAGGTGGCGAGGGCGGAGGCTTTTCTCGAAGACGAGGACGACATGGCCTTCGGGCGCGTGTCGGCATGGGGGCGATCATGACGACGCTCCCGGCTCTGCGTCCATGCCCGTTCCGCCTGCGTGACACCGGTCCTGCCGGCCATCGAAACGCGGACGGTTTCGTTCGACAGGTCAATCTCCTCCAGGTGACACAAGGAAAGGCGCCGTGATGGCCCCAAAGAAAGCCGCATCGAAGACGCTCAATCTCGCGCCGGTCCTCGACCTCAACGAGGCCAGCGTCCTTCATCGCAAGCTGACGGAGATGCGCGGCAGCAACATCGTCATCGATGCCTCGGCCGTAGAGCGGGTCGGAGCGCTTTGCGTGCAGGTGCTGATGGCGGGAGCCAAAAGCTGGGAAGAGGACAAACACGCCTTCACCCTTTCCAAGGTGTCGGACGCTTTCACCAAAACGACGCAGCTCATCGGGGTCAATGTCGACCACCTGATGGCTAAGGAGATCTGAAAATGAAGAAGAAGGTCCTTACCGTGGACGATAGCCGGACGATCCGGAATATGCTCCTCGTGACGCTCAACAATGCCGGTTTCGAAACCATTCAGGCCGAAGACGGCATCGAAGGTCTCGAAGTCCTCGAAGACTGTAATCCCGATGTCATCGTCACCGACATCAACATGCCCC
The DNA here is from genome assembly GCF_900067135.1 of Rhizobium sp. 9140. Classification (NCBI taxonomy): domain Bacteria; kingdom Pseudomonadati; phylum Pseudomonadota; class Alphaproteobacteria; order Hyphomicrobiales; family Rhizobiaceae; genus Rhizobium; species Rhizobium sp. 9140. The sequence continues at coordinate 1,326,861 of NZ_FJUR01000001.1, forward strand.
GCCTCGACGGCTTCGGCTTCATCGAAGGCGTGCGCCGCAACGAGAAGTACCGCGCCATCCCGATCCTGGTCCTGACCACGGAAAGCGACGCGGAAAAGAAGAACCGCGCCCGCCAGGCCGGAGCGACAGGCTGGATCGTCAAGCCCTTCGATCCGACCAAGCTGATCGACGCCATCGAGCGCGTAACCGCTTAAAAAAGCCCTCGCCAGGATTCCAGCTATGGATATGAATGAAATCAAAGAGATCTTCTTCCAGGAATGTGAAGAACAGCTCGCAGAACTGGAATCCGGTCTCCTTCGTTTGAATGACGGGGATCGCGATCCGGAGACGGTCAATGCGGTCTTCCGGGCCGTTCACTCCATCAAGGGTGGCGCAGGCGCCTTCGGGCTGGACGATCTGGTATCGTTCGCTCACGTGTTCGAAACCACGCTGGATTGCGTTCGCTCCAACAAGCTGGAACCCACGCAGGAGGTTCTCAAAGTTATGCTCAAGTCGGCCGACGTTCTGGCCGACCTGACCAACTGCGCCCGCGACGGCGGCAGTGTCGATGAAGCGCGGTCCAAGCAGCTGATCCGCGAACTTGAGGCCTTGGCGCACGGCACGCCACTCCCGGGGGCCGCAGACGCTCCCGTGAAGGCTTTCGCCAAACCCGCAGCCGCCAAGCCCGCCCCTGCAACAGCAGCTCCGGCTCCGGCCGCCCCCAATGACGAAGGCTTCATGCCTGTCGCTTTCTCGTTCGATGACTTCGATCCTGACGCCGTGCCGGTCGAGGTGCCGACCTTCGAAATCTCCTTCAAGCCGAATGCCGATCTCTATCGCAAGGGCAACGAGGCGACGCTGCTCCTGCGCGATCTCTCCCGTCTCGGCGAGATGAGCATTCTTTGCGACATGGACAGCCTGCCGTCGCTCGATGGCCTGAACCCGGAAGACGCCTACTTCTCGTGGAAGATCTCGCTCCGCACCGACAAGGGCGAAGATGCGATCCGCGGGGTGTTCGAATTTGCCGAATGGGACTGCGAACTCTCCGTGGCCGAGCTTGCCGAAGGCGAGCAGCCGGTAGCGGTCGAAGGCGACGCCCCGATGCAGGCCGTGCCCTTCGATCTGTCGATCCTCGACGAGGAGCCTGAACATCCCCTCGGCGTGGTGGAAGAAGAAGAACAGATCGCCGCCGGCGAGCGCGAAGCCACGATCACGGCTCTCGAAACCGTCAGCAACGTCCTCAACCTTGCCAGCGCCGCCGCCAAGGTAGCGGACGCAAAGCAGGCGCCCGCTGCAAACGCCGCCAGTGCGCAGCAGGCCGCAGCCGCAGGCCAGACGATCCGCGTCGATCTCGATCGCGTCGACCGCCTGATCAACCTCGTAGGCGAGCTCGTCATCAACCAGGCTATGCTGTCCCAGAGCGTCATCGAGAACGACGCCAACGGCACGTCTTCGATCAATATGGGCCTCGAAGAGCTGCAGCAGCTCACCCGCGAGATCCAGGACTCGGTCATGGCCATCCGCGCCCAGCCGGTGAAGCCCGTCTTCCAGCGCATGGCCCGTACGGTGCGTGAAATCGCCGATATCACCGGCAAGTCGGTGCGCCTTGTCACCGAGGGCGAGAACACCGAAGTCGACAAGACCGTCATCGACAAGCTCGCCGAACCGCTAACGCACATGATCCGCAACGCGGTCGATCACGGCCTGGAAATGCCGGAGAAGCGCATCGCGCTCGGCAAGAACCCGGAAGGTACCGTTCGTCTGACCGCCAAGCACCGTTCGGGCCGCATCATCATCGAGCTCGCTGACGATGGCGCCGGCATCAACCGCGAACGCGTCCGCCAGAAGGCGATCGACAACGACCTGATCGCGGCCGACGCCAACCTGTCGGACGAGGAAATCGACAACCTGATCTTCCACGCCGGCTTCTCGACCGCCGAGAAGGTCTCCGACCTTTCCGGCCGCGGCGTTGGCATGGACGTGGTCAAGCGCTCCATCCAGGCGCTCGGCGGACGTATCAACATCTCTTCGAAGCCCGGCCAGGGCTCCGTCTTCACCATGAGCCTGCCGCTGACGCTGGCCGTTCTCGACGGCATGGTGGTCACGGTCGCCAGCCAGACGCTGGTCGTGCCGCTGACGGCCATCGTCGAAACGCTTCAGCCGGATGCCGCCTCGATCCATTCCTTCGGTGCGACCCAGCGTCTGATCTCGATCCGCAACTCCTTCTGCCCGCTGGTCGATGTCGGCCGGATCCTCAACTTCCGCGCCACGCAGGCCAATCCCGTCGAGGGCGTGGCGCTGCTGGTGGAATCGGAAGGCGGCGGTCAGCGCGCGCTGATGGTCGATGCGATCCAGGGCCAGCGCCAGGTCGTCATCAAGAGCCTGGAGGCGAACTACACCCATGTGCCCGGCATCGCCGCGGCGACCATTCTCGGTGACGGCCGCGTGGCGCTGATCCTGGATGTGGACGCTGTGGTCGCCGCCTCCCGCGGCCAGCCCCTGAGGCTGGAATCAGCCTTGTCCGCTGTAGGATAAAGCCATGACGACGCTCGCAAACACCATGACCAGCGGTGCCCGCGAACTGATCGCCTTCAGGATCGGCGACCAGGAATTCTGCGTCGATATCATGTCCGTGCGCGAGATCCGTGGCTGGACGCCTGCGACGCCGATGCCACATACGCCGGGCTACATGCTCGGCGTCATAAACCTGCGGGGCGCAGTCCTGCCGATCATCGATCTGGCAGCGCGCCTCGGAATGAACCCGGCCGAACCGACCGTTCGGCATGTCATCATCGTCGCTCAGTCCGGACAGAGGATCGTCGGGCTGCTGGTCGAGGCGGTTTCCGACATACTGAGCGTGACGAACGACAACATACAGCCGACGCCCGATGTCAGTTCCGACTTCGAGCGAACCTTTGCCCGCGGGGTCCTTCCCATCGAGAAGCGCATGATCTGCCTGATCGAACTGGACGCCGTATTTCCTCACCAAGAAAGCGAAGCCGCATGAGCAGAATGGCCGCCTTCGACACGAAAGCGTCGCCCGACGAGTGCCTGGCCAGCGGCGAATACCCGCTGACGCGCCGCGATCTTTCCGAGATCGCAGCGATGATCTATGCGGATGCCGGCATCTATCTGAACGAGACCAAGGCCTCGCTCGTCTATTCGCGCCTGTCGAAACACATCCGCAATCTTGGGCTCGGTGGCTTCCGCGAGTACTGCAACCTCGTGGCGTCCCCAGCCGGTGCCGCCGAGCGCCGGGACATGCTCTCGCACCTCACCACCAATTTCACGCGGTTCTTCCGCGAGAACCATCATTTCGAGCATCTGCGCGACACGGTCCTGCCGGGACTGATTGCGCGTGCCAAGGCCGGCGGCCGCGTGCGCATCTGGTCTGCCGCCTGTTCCGACGGGCAGGAGCCCTATTCGATCGCGCTGACCATCCTGTCGGTCCTGCCCAACGCGGCAGAATACGACATCCGCGTCCTGGCGACCGATATCGACCCGAAGATCCTCGCGATCGCCCGGGCCGGTGCCTACGATATCAACGCGCTGGAAACGGTCACACCGCAGATGCGCAAGCAGTTCTTTTCGCAGACCTCGGTCAACGGCCGCGAGAAGTGGCAGATCGACGACAAGGTCAAGCGGCTTATCACCTTCAACGAACTCAACCTCATGGCGCAGTGGCCGTTCAAGGGTCCGTTCGACGTGATCTTCTGCCGCAACGTCGTCATCTACTTCGACGAGCCGACGCAGATGAAGATCTGGTCCCGGTTCTCGACGATGCTGGATGGGGGAGGGCACCTCTATATCGGTCACTCCGAACGCGTCTCCGGCGATGCAAAGGCCGTGTTCGACAATATCGGCATCACCGCCTACCGCTACACCGGCAAGCACGGGGGAGGCCGCTGATGACCGCGCCCGCTCGCGTCCTCGTCGTCGATGACAGCGCCACCATGCGCGGTCTCATCACGGCCATCCTGAATGCCGATCCCGCCGTCAACGTCGTCGGTCAGGCGGCCGATGCCATGCAGGCGCGCCAGGCCATCAAGGATCTCGATCCCGACGTCGTCACGCTCGACATCGAGATGCCCAACATGAACGGTCTCGAATTTCTCGAGAAGATCATGCGGCTGCGCCCGATGCCCGTCATCATGGTCTCCACGCTGACCCACAAGGGCGCGGAAGCCTCGGTCGCGGCCCTTGAGATCGGCGCTTTCGACTGCGTCGGCAAGCCCTTGCCGGGCGATCCGCACCCCTTCGCCGACCTTGCCGAAAAGGTGAAGGCGGCGGCGCGGTCGCAGCGCAAGTTCATCATATCTGGCAACAAGGTCGCAGCACCGAGTGCCGCGAACACCAATGCGACGGCAGTCGACTACCGGGCCGCCCGCCGGATCATCGCCATCGGGTCCTCCACCGGGGGGGTGGAGGCTCTGATCAACGTCTTACAGAAGTTTCCGAAGAACTGCCCGCCGACGGTGATTACCCAGCACATGCCGGTCACCTTCACGAAGAGCTTTTCGGAACGTCTCAACCGGCTTTGTGCCCCGACGGTCGAAGAGGCCTTCGACGGTGCCAAGCTTGAGATCGGCAAGATCTACCTCGCCCCCGGGGGCGATCGTCACCTCCAGGTGGTCAATCCGTCCGCACCGACGTGCCGGCTGATCGACCGGGAGCCCGTCAATGGACATCGCCCGTCCGTGGACGTTCTGTTCGATTCTGTGGCGGATCTCGCCGGGCGCAACGGCATTGGCATCATCCTGACGGGCATGGGGCGTGATGGCGCCTCCGGCCTTCTGCGGATGCGCCAAGCCGGAGCCCGGACGTTCGGCCAAAACGAAAAGACCTGTGTGGTCTATGGAATGCCGAGGGTGGCCTACGAAATAGGCGCCGTCGAAATGCAACTGCCCCTCAACTCCATCGGGGAGGAAGTTCTGAAATGCGCCGCGACCCGAAGGGAAGGAACTGAATAAATGTCTATCGCCGAAAAAATCAAAGTGCTGATCGTCGACGATCAGGTTACCAGCCGGCTTCTGTTGGGCGAAGCGCTCCAGCAGCTCGGCTTCAAGCAGATCACCGTTGCCGCCGATGGCGAGCAGGGGGCCAAGATCATGGCGCAACAGCCGCACCATCTCGTGATCTCGGACTTCAACATGCCGAAGATGGATGGTCTCGGCCTGCTTCAGGCCGTTCGCACCAATCCGGCAACCAAGAAGGCCGCCTTCATCATGTTGACGGCTCAGGGCGACCGTGCCCTCGTCACCAAGGCGGCAGCATTGGGCGCCAACAACGTCCTGGCCAAACCCTTCACCATCGAAAAGATGCGGGCGGCGATCGAAGCCGTGTTCGGAGCACTCAAATGACCTTAGACGCTGCGGTTAAGCGCGTGCATGTCATCCAGGGCGAGTACAAGGTCGTCACGGACCCGGACGTGGTTCTTTCGACGATTCTTGGCTCCTGTGTGGCTGCCTGCATGCGTGATCCCGTGGCAGGCGTGGGCGGCATCAACCATTTCCTGCTGCCCGGTTCCGCCGAAGCGATGTCATCGGGAGGAGACGCTACGCGATATGGCGTCCATCTCATGGAATTGCTGATCAACGGACTTCTCAAGAAAGGCGCGCGGCGCGACCGTCTTGAGGCCAAGATCTTCGGCGGTGCTAAAACCATTGCACGCTTTTCCAATGTCGGTGAGCAGAACGCCCTGTTCGCCCGCCGCTTCCTGCAGGACGAAGGTATTCCCATCGTCGGCGAGAGCACGGGCGGCGAGCACGGACGCAAGCTGGAATACTGGCCGGTCACCGGCCGGGCACGTCAATACGCCCTGACCGGCATCGAGACGCAGAAGACTGTGGCCCAGGAGCAGCGCCCGGTCCCGGCTCCCAAGCCCGCAGACAATTCGATCGAATTCTTTTAAACAGCAACCGCGCCGTCCGGCGCGCGGTCAGGGGACATCATATGCAGAGCGAGCGAAACGAGCACCCCGGCGACATGGACGAGGCCCTGCCGGACGTGATGATGCGTGTCGTCTCGGAACTGCACGACGTCGCCTACCTCATCGAGCGGATCGAGCCGATGCTCGGTGAGATAGCCGGCGATCCGCAGGCGAATGCCGCGCACCGCATCCAGGTGCTGCAGGGCATCGACCTTGCGGTTCAGAAGACGCGCGGGCTTGCGGAGTTCATCGACACCATAACAGCGGCGCTGCCGGAGTCCTGGCTGGTGGATATCTCCACGGCGCTGAACCTGGTGAAGCTGGCGGATATGCAAAAATCGCTCGCAAACGGCCTGCGCCACGGCCATTCGCAGCCGCTGACGGAAGCCGCCGGCGATTTCGAAGCCTTCTAGCCGAAACGGCTGTCGCCAGGCGGAAAAAGCGGCAAAACGCACCTCCGGTTTCATCCGAAGGTGCGTTTTGCCGTTTTAGAGTCTTTCGAAATAGTGAACTTTGCGGGGGCGAGCGACAAGTTCGCGCAAGCTTCGCATCCTATTCTCCAAACGGGTCAGATGGATCTATGCCAGCATTTGCGAGAGTTTTCGCCAGATGCGGCCGGATCGGATCAAAATGTTGGGACTGCGCAATGAAGCTTCGTCCGTGCAATCTCGCACGGTGAAGTGCGCTACTGGGTGCGAAACAGAATGAATCTGTTAGAACAACTTTCGTCGGTCACGAGAAATTTGAAGAGCCTGGGGCAGGGCAAGCTGATCGCGCTGGCGGCAGCAGCCATGGTCACAGTCGGGCTTGTTCTGGCAGCCGGGCTCTACGTCAACAAGCCGGCATACGAGACGCTCTACGTCAACCTTGAATCAGGGGACCTGAACCAGGTCAGCATGGCGCTGGCCGAGGGCGGTATCCCCTTCGACGTCGGCACGGATGGCAAGAGCGTTCAGGTTCCGGTCGGCACCACGGGCAAGGCCCGCCTGTTTCTCGCCGAGCGCGGCCTGCCCAACAGCGCCAATGCCGGTTACGAACTGTTCGACAATGTCGGCTCGCTCGGCCTGACGTCGTTCATGCAGGAAGTCACCCGGGTCCGCGCACTGGAAGGCGAAATCGCCCGCACCATTCAGCAGATCTCTGGTATCGCCTCGGCCCGCGTTCACATCGTGATGGCCGACCGCGGCAGCTTCCGCAAGACCGAGCAGAAGCCCACCGCATCCGTCATGATCCGCGCCAGCTCGACCATCGGTCGCAACGCGGCCGCCTCGATCCGACACCTTGTCGGCTCGTCCGTCCCTGGCCTGTCCATCGACGACGTGACCATTCTCGACAGCGCCGGTCAGTTGCTCGCCTCCGGCGACGATCCGCAGAACGGTGCGATGAGCCAGTCGCTCTCCATCGTCCAGTCCGTCCAGGGCGAAATCGAAAAGAACATCGACAAGGCCCTCTCACCCTTCCTCGGCGTCGACAACTTCCGCTCCAGTGTCACCGCGCAGCTGAACACCGATACGCAGCAGGTTCAGGAAACCACCTTCGATCCGGAATCGCGCGTCGAACGTTCGACACGGGTCACCAAGGAAGAGCAGAAGTCGAGCCAGCAGCAGGCGGACAATGCGGCGACCGTTCAGCAGAACGTGCCGCAGGCAGCCCCCAAGAGCGGTGGTGCCGGCCCGCAGTCGAACGACCAGGCCGAGAAGAAGGAAGAGCAGACCAACTACGAGATCAATTCGAAGACGGTCGCCACCACCAAGAACAGCTACAAGGTCGAAAAGCTCTCCGTCGCCGTCGTCGTCAATCGCGGCCGTGTCGCCGCCATGGTCGGCGAAGGTGCGGACCAGGCAAAGATCGACACCTATCTCGCCGATATGCAGAAGATCGTGGCGTCCGCCGTCGGCATCGACGCGGCCCGCGGCGATGTGGTGACGCTGACCGCCATGGACTTCGTCAACAACCAATTGCTCGACACGCCGGTCGAAGGCCCGAGCATTATGGAAACGCTGACGCGCAATCTCGGCGGCATCATCAACGCCCTCGCCTTCATCACGGTCGCCGTCCTCGTGGTCTGGATGGGCCTGCGTCCTCTGGCCCGCTCCATGGGCTTCGGCGGACCGGGCACCCTCACGGAAACCGAGGCCGTCGGCCTTGAACTCCCCGACTTCTCGCCGGCCCCGGGGGGTGCTGCAGGTGGTGCGCTCATGGAAGGTTTCGGTTCGGATTTCGGCTTCGACAGCACCGACGATCTGCTGAGCCTCGGCGAAGACGGCGGCGACTTCAACCGCCGCGTCAAGGAAGGCCCCGAACGGCGGCTGGCGCGCATGGTCGAGATCAACGAGGAACGCGCTGCCAAGATCCTGCGCAAATGGGTCGCAGAAAAAGCCGCCTGAGACCAAAAAAAGAAGCAGACGAAAAAATCCGCCCCTTCGGCGGATTTTTTTTCGTTCGGACCTGACAGTGGCATGACAAAGAAACGGCGGTGGCTCGTCTGCCGGTCGACGGGCCTGGAAAGGTCCGGGCAACGATGGCCGGAGTCTTCATGTCGTTTCCGCAGTGTCCTGTCTGCGTCGCCAGAGTCGCCGCGGCGCACCAGGGATTCCTCTATTTAACCATTTGGTTATTTTTTTATGTGGAAAGACGACTTTGCTTGCTTGCGGATGCTCTTCGACTCCGGGCGTGGGAAAATTGATTGTGCCAGTTCAAGAAAAATTCTTCCAGAAACTGGTATAGTTAGAAAGGTTCCTAAGTGTGTGCTTGCAGAGGCTCGCTGTTGTGCTCCAAATCATTTTGGTGCAATTGCGCAACATGATACCCTCAAATACAAATCCGATTCGCCACTTGATTCATTGGATGCCAATTTTCAGCATGCTGGCGGCTTTGAAAAACGCGATTTCTCTTCGGTTCCGGCTCTGAGAGCCTTAAATATCGCGGAGAAAAACGAGTATTAACAAAGCGATAATTTGTTTGTTCTCGTTTGTTCACGGTGGGCGACCGTTCTGTGATACTGCATTTACGAATCACTTCAGGTTATTAACAAAAAGTAAATCCCGATAAGCTGGCAGTAGTTTTTTGAGTTCGGGCCTGTATAGTTTTAACAGTGATTCGCGTGATGATGTGTGCTCGCCGGGGAATGCGGATCCCCGGCCGTGTCGCTGCCCTCCGGCAGAGCGCGTGCGCAGATCGCATGACCGGATCCACACGGGGAAAATATCATGGAAGCTCTTCAGACAGAGATTGCGGGTCGACCTGTGCCGGTCGCCTCGATGCGAACGGCAATGGGCGGATCGAGCCTGACTGTTCACACCGGCCAGCCGGCGCCGGCAAGCCCGACGTGCCTAGGTACGGCCGGCCATCCCGCTGCAAAGCGCCAGCTTCTGGAGAAGCTCGGCGATTATGCGGCGCGCGGCCAGCTCAACAAGGCACTTGCGGCCCTGACGGATTATGTCGGCGCCAGCCATTATCTTCTCGCGCGTTACGACCTGTCGCAGGATAGCGGCCTCGACTTCGTCATGGTTTCGGATTGGCCCTTTGATGTGGTCAAGCGGCTGGGCCAGGTGATGCAGGGGCTTCACGCCAAGACCAACGAACAGGAAAAGTGCCTGTCGCTGCTGCATCCCGTCTTCATGCGCCTTCCCGAAGAGGCTGTCCTTGGTCGCGGCATCAGCCGTGAATATTGCGCCATCACCTTTTCCATCGGCCGGCTGCGGCTGTCGCTGATGCTGCTCTTCCCGCAGGACCTGATCCTGTCGCGGGAGGGTCTGCGCGACATCGGCTTGCTCACCGGCTATTTCGCCAGCCTCGCGCGCGAAACGTCACTGCGCTCGGAACGCGATTTCGACCTGACGGATCGCGAACTTGAATGCCTCTCGTGGATCGCGGAAGGCAAGACCAGCGAGGAGATCGCCCTCATTCTCGGCATCTCGCGCAATACCATCAACAACTACATCACCAGTGTCATGCGTAAGACGGCGACCAAGACGCGCTCGGAAGCGATTGCCTGCGCGGTCCGAAACAACCTCGTATAGGAACGCCGATGGTCATCTATATCCCAGGGGGTCGAAGCGGCGATGACAACCGCAACGGCCGCCAGACCCGGGCCTCGCGCACAGCCACTCTGGTCGCCCGCCTGCAGGTGATGCAGAAGGATATCGAAGCCCGCAACTTCGCCGTCTTCCGAATGAACGGAAACGGCCTTCCGGCGTCGCGCAAGCTGACATGCGTTCTCGACAACTGGGGAACGGCGGCGGAAGAGATGACGCATGACGTCGTCTCGACCTATGGCGACGAGATGAAGCATCATCTCGATATCTCGCTTCTGCCCCTCCTGTGGAACGGTGCAGACAATCGGCAGACGGCGGAAACGATCGATTTCGACCGCTTCGTGCTTCGCATGAAGCCGCGCACGCTTCCCTATGCCGGCATCGCCTTTCCCGTGCGCCTCGGCGCGCAGGGCAACGGCTACGTCGCCTTCATGGCGCCGTCGCTCGATCTGACCAGCGAGGTCATTCTCGATCTCCACGGCCGCAGCTGTCACGTCATGACCGATCTGTTTGCCGCCGACGAGCGCCGCCTGCAGCCGGCCGAGGCGCTGAGCGAACGCGAGATCGGCTGCCTGCAGATGGCCGGGGACGGGTACATCAGCGAAGAGATCGCGGAAAAGATGGGCCTGTCGGTGCACACCGTGAACGCCTATCTGGGTGCGGCCACCGCCAAGCTCGATTCCGTCAACCGCATCCAGGCGATCGCCAAGGCGATCCGCCTCGGCTATATTAGCTGAGCTGCCCGTTCAGCTGGCCATCGCCGTGGGATAGGATTTGATGAACTTGGCCGCATCCAGGCTGCGGGCGAGGAACGCCGTGTTCTCTTCCGGATCGACGGACGGCTTCTTGAAGGCGATATGGTTGATCTCGATGGCAGCCGAGTTGTCGCGGAGCGCGAGTTGCGCGTAGACGGTGACGCCATCGGGCTTCAGTTCGAGATCGAGCACGATTTCCGGATTGCGATTCCAATCGAGCATGTAGTTGCCGCCAATGCCGAAATTGACGGTACCCGGAACGAAATAAAGCTCGGCTGCCGACGACACCAGGTCGGCGAGGCTGCCGTGCGATTCATAGCGCAGAAGCGCAATGAAGTCGGCGGCATCGATGAGACGAAGTTCGGTCGCGACCGGACGGATGGCATCCGCAACGATCTTTTCGCGCTGTTCGGAATATTCGCATTTTTTCATCGCAATCAGTTCATCCGTGTCGGGTTCGATTTCGTTGCGTAGACCCGGTGGATGAGTTCGGCGACCGCCTTGTAAAACACCGGTGGAATGACACTATCCACCGAGACTTGCGCAAACATTGAGCGTGCGAGGGGCGGGTCCTCGAAGACGGGGATGTTGTTTTCCTCCGCAAGGGCGCGAATGCGCAGCGCCACGAGGTCCTGCCCCTTGGCAACCACGACCGGAGCGTCGCCTTCTTCCCGGACATAGCGTAGCGCCACGGCAAAGTGGGTCGGGTTCGCAATGACCAGCGTTGCGCGGGGAACGGAGGAAATCATTCGACGCCGCGCACGGTCGCGTGCGATGGAACGTAAGCGAGCCTTTACGATTGGATCGCCCTGCGTCTGCTTCATTTCCTCCTTCACCTCCTGCTTCGTCATGCGCAGCTCGCTGTGCCAGTGATGCCGTGTCCAGAAAAAGTCGGCGATGGCGATGGCCGCGGTCGAAAAGAGGACGACGTTCATGATCTTGTTGAAGTCGCGACCCATGATCTCGAAGATCGTGATCGGGTCCGAGAACATCGCGTCGAGCGTCGCGTAGAAATCGTCCCAGAGTGTCAGCGCGACGATGCCGGAGATGACGGCGATCTTGAAGAAAGATTTCGCGAATTCCACGAGACCGGGCAGGCTGTAGATCCGGCCCACCCCGGCGATCGGCGAAATCCGGTTCAGCTTCGGGGCGATTCGGTCGAAGACGGGGCTCGGCAGGTTCTGCAGGATCGATGATCCCACACCGAACGCAATCATCAGCACGAACACCGGCACGACCAGCGCGCCGGATGCCCAGAGGAGCTTTGATATCAGGGCGGATGCGTCGTTCGACGTGGTGATTCGCCAGGCGTCCGGCTGCTCGAACACATCCTTCAGCGCTTCGGCCATGCTGCGGAACCCGTCCGGCAGAAAGAAGACCACATAGATGTAGATGGCGAGCGTCGAGGCGAACATCGTGACCTCGCGGGAGAACGGGACGTTTCCCTTCTCGAGGGCATCGCTGATCTTCTTCTCGGACGGCAACTCGGTTTTGCTGTCTTTATCCTGATCGTCCGACATCAAAACGGCCCTTCACGATATCGCGCCTGTGCCGGGGCCGATCGTCTCGTGCCGGCTGGCATTGTCGCCGATGTTGTGGGCTGACGGGCGCCGTCTGGCAAGAGCCTCGTCTTTTCCCATATTTTAAAGGTCGGTCCAGCCGGCCTCTCGGTAGGCAGGTGCAGTCAGAAATGCGAAAGCCCGCCGCAACGCGTGTTGCAGGCGGGCTCTGGAGATCTCGGGATCGACCGGCCTAAGCGGCGACGGCTTCCTTCGGCTTCAGTTCGATCTGGCCGCTGGCGGCGAGGCGAATGGCTTCCTGCGTGACCGAGCGGCGTGCAACCGCGATGTCGCGCGGATTGATCCCGGCATCGCCCGAACTCAGATCCGACTCGATCATACGGCGCTGGCGGGCGCCGATCGAGGCGAGCACGCTTTCGCGCATCTCCATGCTCGAACCGCGGAGTGCCATGGTGATGATGTCGCCGGCGATATCGTTGAACAGAGCCACGCGGCTCTTCTGCGGCATGAGCAGGATGTCGTCGAACAGGAAGATCTTCGGGCGGACCTTCTTGACCGAATCCGTGCTGATCGACTCGAGCGAGGCGAGCAGCGTATCGACGTCGCTCTTCTCCATCTCGTTCATGACTTCTGCGATCTTGACCGAACCGGCCGAGTTGCGCTCGGAATCCATCTGGCGCAGCAGCTCGATGACGCGCGTCTCGATGATCGCAGCTGCCTTCGGCGCCACGTTCTTCATGTTGACGGTTCGGTTGATGATGTCGGCACGCCCGGCTTCCGGCAGCTGCAGCAGCACCTTGGCGCCGAAGGTGGAGGGCATCATCGACAGAATGTAGGCGATCGTCTGGGGATGTTCCTTGGAAAGATGCTGCGAGACGAAGACCGGATCGGCATCTTGCAGCCGGTCCCAGATGCTGGTCTCGTAGGATTGGAATGCTGTGCGGCGGCCGAGCAGGCCATCGACCTCGTCGGGTGTCAGGCCCTCTTCGAGGATGGCCTCGATCGCCTTGGCATTGTCCATTAGGCCTGCACCTTCGGTAAACAGGTCTTCGAATTCGTTGACGAGGATTTCGAGCTCGTGCGGCTCGATGGATCGCAGCGTCTGCGCGGAGGCGATGATGCCCTGCAGCTCGCTCTGCGTGAAGAATTTCAACAATTTCCCGGCGATCGGCTTGCCCATGCTCAACAGCACGGCCGCAGCCTTGTCCATCTGGGTCAGGGGGCGCGTCAGCGCCGATGCTTCGAAATCGTCGTAATCCATCATGGATCCTTCCTGGACGGCGTCGCTCTCGGTCACGCCGCCGAAACGCTTTTTCATCTGCTGCGGTTGTCTCCAGGCCTTGATGGCCCGGAGGGAATGCAGTTCCCTTGCGGGATGTGAAAGCCGGCCATCATGACCGCCTTTCTCCAGTCTCATCCGGCCCTCAGGCCTTCTTTCCGCTGTTGACCTCGATCAGCCTGACGCCGAACCGGGTATCGTCTTCCTCGAGAACAGTGATCTCGCCGCGGCCGATAACCCGGCCGTTGACCATGATCTCGACCGGCTCGCCGATCTTCCTGTCGAGAGCGATCGTCGCGCCTTCCGTCAGACCCATCAGGCCGGAAACCTGCATCCGGCTGGATCCGAGCACGATCTGCACATCGATCGGGATGTCCATGATCAGATCGAGATTGCCGTGCATCGTGGTGCCGGCCGTTGCCGAAGGCGTCGCAAAGCTGTCGTCGAACGACGTCTCGCCAAAAGCCGTCGCGGCACTTGGTGCAGGCTCGGCAAAGCTGCCGGCAAAAGGGTCGTCGTCGTCGCCGATCGCGCCGAAATTGCTCATGAAGTCGGGAGCCGCCGCAGGGGCCGCGCCGAAGTCCATGTCGAAGTCCGTTTCCGCAATGCCGCCCTCGGCATCCGTTTTCAGGACGCCGCGCAGATCGTCGATGGCCTGATCGAGCTCGGCATCGCCGGTGACCGCGCTCTGGTCGTCTGTCAGTGGTGCTGTCTTGGGTGCCATGTCGAGAGTATTCCAGTTGAAACTTGCCCCAAGCCTGTCGTGGCGTGGGGGACCCGTGGATTAGCGCGTGAGATGCTGAAGAAGCTCGTCTTCCGTGCCGTACGTGTCCTTGACCCGCACGGTATAGCGGGCACCCGAGCGCCCGAATTCGCAGACATAGAGATCGCGGCCGTTCGCCTTCACATCGACGCGGACATCCTTCGGGTCGTGGAAGGGGATGACGTCGCCGGGCTTCAGCTGCGTGATCGCGGCGAGCGTCAGCTCCTCGAGCTTGATATGCGCCTGCAGCTCGACCATGGAGCGGCGAACCTGTTGCTCGACCTGTTCGGCCCACGCGGTCTTCTGGCGGCGCGCCTGTCCGATGCCCTTGGGAAACACGATGGTGGTTTTCAGCAGCGTCTGCTGCGGTACGAGGATCGAGAATGTGGACAGGACCGGCCCGACGCCAAGGGTGATGTTCACGCAGGCCGCGTAGACGTCCTCGACATCCTTGTCGGGCGCCGGCCGGCTCTCCGCATTATACGCCTTGCCGACGATCGGCTCGAAGCCGCCGGCCGCATTCACCGCGGATTTCAGAACGCCCGCGACCTTTTCGAAGACGATGGCCGCTACGTCGAGCTCGATGCCCGACAGGTTGCGCGGCTTCGGCTCCTCGATGGACTCGGCCGGCGAGCCCAGCAGCATTTCCATCATGGTAATGATCGCCGGGCTGTCGCAGCTGATGGTGAAGTCGCTGCACCAGTTGCGCAACTCACAGTCAGAAAGGGCTACGCCGTCGCCGAGCTTGCGGATCAGCGCGCTCTTCAGGCCCGTGTCGAACCCGGCATAGCCGATGGTCAGGTCGAGCCCGGTTTCGCTTTGCAGCAGGTCCGGCAGGAACTCGCCGAAGACCTGGCCGAGATCGGCGCAGATCTTGCCGATGGTCTTGTCGTCGCCGAGCGCGCCGGTCATGCGCGCCAGCAGTCTGCGATCGAAGGAGTAGATGTTCTCGCTGGTCATGGATCAGGCCGCCTTGCTCTCGCCGCCACCGCCGGGGTTCATCATTTCCTGCTCGACCGCGTCGATCGACGGGCGCTCGTAGGAGGAAATCGTCTTGCGGCCGTATTCGAGCGCCACCTGCGGCACGGAGCCGTTCATGTAGGCGAGCAGCGTCTGCTTCACGATGATGTAGAGGCGGTTCTGCTTCTCGCGCACATGCTTCACGTTGGCGATCAGCGGGCTGACGATGCAGTAGGACAGAAAGATGCCGAGCATGGTGCCGACGAGGGCGGCCGCGATCTTGCCGCCGAGAACTTCCGGGCTCTCGGTGATGGCGCCCATGGCCTTGATGACGCCGAGAACGGCCGCGACGATTCCGATGGCGGGGAAGGCGTCGCCCATCGTTGCCAGCGAATTGTACGAATGCATCTTGTCATGGGTGATGGTGTTGATTTCCTCATCCATCAGCGCCTCGATCTCGTGGCTGCGCGCATTGCCGATGATGATGAGGCGGACGTAGTCGCAGATGAAGGCCGTCAGGTCCTTGTTCTTCAAAACGGTCGGTGCCGACTGGAAGATCGCGGATTCGTCCGGGTTGTCGATGTGGCTTTCGATCTCGTTGCGCGACTTGGTGCGCAGATCGCGCATGAGGCTGTACAGCACGCCCAGCGTATCGAGATATTCGCGCTGCTTGGGCACTTTGTGCTTGAAGGCTTCCACGAGCGCCTTGCCGGCGTCCTTCACCGTCTTCATGGAATTGCCCATGATGAAGCCGCCGATGCCGGCACCGCCAATGATGACGAGCTCGAACGGCTGGTTGAGAACGGCCATGTGCCCGCCCATCGCAATGAAGCCGCCGAGAATACAGCCCATTGTCATGACGAGTCCGATGATGATGTTCATGTCTCTACCTGCCGCAGTGGTGGATTGTGGGGTCCATCCCTAGGGTCCGATGCTTGCGTGAGGCTGGTTGCAACCTGTGGAAAGTCCGACGGGTTCGCGCAAGGAGCCCCGACAGGTTCGCGCAAGGAGCATGGTCCAGCTTGGCGATGAACAGAAGCCGGCCCCAAGCCGTGCGCTTCGCCTTCGGGGATATGCCGTGACCACCACATTTACCAGCTACAGGCAGATAACGGCCGACCTGACGACGTCGCTGAAGCGCGTCACGGAGAAGCCCGACGTGGCGCGGGAAACCGAATATTATCTCGCGCATATCGGCAATGTGAAATCGATCGAAGACTTCTTCGCCGATCCCCGCCTTTACGATTATGCCATGAAGGCCCACGGCCTCGAAGACATGGGCTATGCCAAAGCCTTCATGCGCAAGGTGCTGACCGAAGGCGTTGCCAGCGACGATGCCTTCGCCAACAAGCTCTCCGACAGCCGCTACACCGATCTCGTGAAGTCGCTCAACTTCGCCGCGGACGGCGCTACTGCCACCGCCTCCGACAAGGCCCGCAAGGGCGTGACGGAGAAATATGCCCGCCAGACGCTGGAGCAGGATGCGGGCGAGGACAATGCCGGCGTTCGCCTGGCACTCTATTTCGAGCGCATGGCGCCCGGCGTCACCAATGCCTTCGGCCTCCTGGCCGACGAGGCGCTGGCGCAGGTCGTGCGAACGATCATGCAGGTCCCGGAGGCCTTTGCTGCCGCCGATATCGATAAGCAGGCCGACGCCGTTTCCAAGGCGATCGACCTCAAGGATCTTCAGGATCCGCAGAAGATGTCGAAGCTGATGGAGCGCTTCACGGCGCTCTGGGAGCTGGACCATGCCACGAGCAACTACGATCCACTGGCGCTTTTCGGCACGCAGAGCGGCTTCGGCATTTCGTCCGATCTGCTCCTGTCCATCAACACTTTGAAGCTCGGAGGTCGATGAGCATGCAAACCGGTCTGTACGTCGGCGTTTCCTCGCAGATTGCGCTCGAAAAGCGTATGAACACCTTGGCCGACAATGTCGCCAATGCCACCACCGTCGGCTTTCGCGCCACGGAAGTGAAGTTCAATACCGTGCTCGGCGATACCCGGCCGACGAAGGTCGCCTTCGTCGGCGAGGGCGCGGAGTTCCTGAACACCTCGTCCGGTGGTCTGTCCCATACGGGCAATACGCTCGATGTCGCCATCAAGGGCGATGCGTGGCTGTCCATCGAAACACCGGCCGGCCCGGCGCTGACGCGCGACGGACGTTTTACCCTGACCGAAACCGGCGATCTCGTCACCATGCGGGGGTACCCGGTCCTCGACGCTGGCGGTGCTCCCATCCAGCTGAACGCCAATGCCGGCGAGGTCGTCATCGGCAACGACGGCTCCATCCGCCAGAACGGCACCCAGGTGGCGGCCCTCGGTCTCTCCGAGGCCAACTTCGCCAACGGTTTCCGTCGCTACGACAATTCCTCCGTGATTCCGACGACCGCTCCGGAGCCGGTGGTCGATCGCATGGATGTCGGCGTGATGCAGGGCTATGTCGAGGAATCCAACGTCAATCCCGTTCAGGAGATGTCGCAGCTGATCACCGTCTCGCGCGCCTTCGAGAGCATCGCCTCGCTGCTGCGCGACAGCGAGACCTCGCTGGATGAGGCGATCAAGACGCTCGGTGGCAGCAAGTGACCGTCATCAGCGATCAGCCGCTGGACGTCCGGCAGCCATCGACCGCATTGTCGGCGCTTGCCGGTCTCGTCGATCGGTACGCCAAGGCCGAGCATGCCGTTGCGCCCGGCGGCCATGTCCAGACCATCTCGCCCGGTCACTACACCGTCAGCGGCCTGTCGCGCCATGTTCGCCTCGGCGAGTTCGTCGCCCACAAGAGCGCGACCGGCATCCATCTCGGCGAAGTCGTCAAGGTCGAGCCGGAAACCGTCGTCGTCTGCCCGATCGAGCCGGGCGAGCCGATCGGCATACACGATACGGTCATCCGCAAGGGCGCCTTCCGCGTCGCCCCCACGGCCAGCTGGTGCGGCCGCACCATCAATTCGCTCGGCGAGCCGATCGACGGTCGCGGGCCGATGATGCAGGGCGATGTCCGTCGCGCCATTTCCACCTCCGCGCCGCCGTCCATGACGCGCCAGCGCGTCGAGCACGGCTTCCGCACGGGCGTTCGCGCCGTCGATATCTTCTCGCCGCTCTGCCTCGGCCAGCGCCTCGGCGTCTTCGCCGGCTCCGGCGTCGGCAAGTCCACGCTTCTCTCCATGCTCGCCCGTGCGGATGCCTTCGATCGCGTCGTCATCGCCCTGGTCGGCGAACGTGGCCGCGAAGTGCGCGAATTCATCGAAGACACGCTCGGCGACAATCTGAAGAAGTCGGTCGCCGTGGTCGCAACCAGCGACGAGAGCCCGATGCTGCGCAAGATGGCGCCGCTGACGGCCATCACCATCGCCGAGCATTTCCGCGACCAGGGCGACAACGTCCTTCTCATCATCGACAGCGTGACCCGCTTCGCCCACGCGATCCGCGAAGTGGCGACGGCATCCGGCGAGCCGCCGATCGCGCGCGGCTATCCCGCCTCCGTCTTCACGGAGCTGCCCCGTCTTCTCGAGCGTGCCGGCCCCGGTCCCGAAGGCACAGGCACCATCACGGCAATCATCTCGATTCTCGTTGATGGCGACAACCACAACGACCCGATCGCCGACTCCACGCGCGGTATTCTCGACGGTCACATCGTCATGGACCGGAGCCTCGCCGAAGAGGGTCGCTATCCCCCGATCAACCCGCTGTCCTCCGTCTCGCGTCTCGCGCGCAAGGCCTGGACGCCGGATCAGGAAATGCTGGTCTCGCGGCTGAAGTCGCTCATCCACCGCTACGAGGAAACCCGCGACCTCCGCCTCATCGGCGGCTACCGCGCCGGCTCGGATCCCGATCTCGACATGGCCATCAAACAGGTGCCGGTCATCTACGACATCTTGAAGCAGACACCGGGCGAACGCCCTGCTTTCGACGCCTTTACCGACCTCGCCAATGCGCTGAAGGCCGGAGCGGGCGGACAGCAGGCGCGGCGCTGACGACGGGAAGGAGGCCGGCATGAACGACATGGACGCAGACGAAATCGTCAGGCAGCGCAAGCAGAGCGATCGCATGCCCATTTTCGATAAGGCGCTCGTCGGCACGGGCATCGCCCTTGCGGGCCTTGCCATGTTCTTCCCGTGGTATGCCTTCCTCAATCAGGAGAAATTCGCGCTTCCCGCCCTCTGGAACGGTGCCACCCGGGACCTTCCCGAAAAAATCGGCACGCCGGGCATGGCGTCCGCTCCGGAGGCGTCTCCGTCCGAACCGGCGCAGACACTGGCTGCGGAAACGCAGGCCGCCGTCGATCGGCTCGTCACCGCAACGGTGCCCGCGCCTAGAACGGGAGAGCCCGCCGAGCCGATGCTCGACCAGCCATTGCCCGGATCGATCACCTTTAAGCTCGTCCACGTCGCCGGCGGTCGCGCCCTGATCGAGGATGTCAGCGGTATGTATATCGTCCGGGTGGGGTCGCCTTTGCCGGACAACAGCCGGCTTGCCACGCTTGAGGAGCGCGATGGCAGCTGGGTGATGATCACGTCCCGGGGAGACGTCTTCAAGGCGGAGTGACACGTTCCGCCCTTCCTCATCTTCCGCTTGCATGATGCTTGCGCAGGCTCCGCCATCTCGAAGGATGGCCGCAGCGCCATTTGCGTTCCCGAAACGCCTGGCACTCGCCCGGAGCCCCGCCATGACGGCCTTTTCCACAGTTTGGTCGAAGGCCGTTTTCGTGCGCACTCACGCGCCGAAAGCCTGCAAATCCGCGCCAGTCCCACGCAAGTTTACAAGCCTAGTGTCTCCAGCAACAAGCATGGAGTCGCATGATGCAACCTATTCAGCTGTTCGAACTGGCATCGAGGCAAGCGCAGTGGCTCGCCGTCCGCCAGAATGTCGTCGCAGGCAACATCGCCAACGCCAATACGCCGCACTACGCATCGAAGGATATCAAGCCGTTCGATAGCGTCATGAAGGAAACCGGCTTTCAGCTGGCGGCCACCAATCCCGCGCATTTTTCCAGCGGTCCCATGAGCAACCAGATCACCGAGACCTCGCTGATCGACGATGGCGAAGTCCAGCAGTCGGGCAACAGCGTCGAGATCGAGAAGGAGCTCATGAAGTCCGGCGAAGTGAAGCGGGATTATGAACTCAACACGGGTCTCGTGAAGTCCTTCCATCGCATGATGCTGATGGTCGTCAGGAAGTAATGGCCATGGATCCTCTCGTCTCCGCTCTCAAAGTCGCAGCCTCCGGTCTCGAAGCCGAGTCTACCCGCCTGCGCATCGTGTCCGAAAACATCGCCAACGCCCGCTCGACCGGCGATACCGCCGGTGCCGATCCCTACCGCCGCAAGACGATCAGCTTTGCCGCCGAGGTGGATCGGGCCAGCGGGGCTTCGAGCGTCGAGGTCCAGAAGCTCGGCGTCGACCAGTCCGACTTCAGCGTCGAATTCGACCCCGGCAACCCGGCCGCCGACGACAAGGGCATGGTCAAGCTGCCCAACGTCAACGTGCTGATCGAAATGGCCGACATGCGCGAAGCCAACCGTTCCTACGAGGCCAACCTGCAGACCACCAAGCAGGCGCGCGACCTCATTTCCCAGACAATCGACCTTCTGAGGGCTTCGCAATAATGATCGACGCAATCAAGACCATCGGTGCCGCGCTCTCTTCCGCCACCGAAAGCACCACAAACGCCACGAGTTCCGCAGCCTCCATGGCCTCGCAGGCGCTCGGCAGCGCCGCGCCGGCCGGGCAGAGTTTCTCGGAGGTCTTCAGCGGCATGGCGTCCGAAATGACCAATTCGCTGCGCTCCGCCGAAACCTCGTCCATCGCGGGGATCAGCGGCAAGGCCAACACCCGCGAAGTCATCGATGCCGTCATGAGCGCCGAACAGTCGCTTCAGACCGCCATCGCCATCCGCGACAAGATCGTCACCGCCTATCTCGAAATCGCCCGTACACCGATCTGAGGCGCGGATCTAAAGGAATAGTACCATGAAGGCTCTCTCCATTGCCGCCACCGGCATGAACGCCCAGCAGCTCAACCTCGAAGTGATCGCGAACAACATCGCGAATATCAACACGACGGGCTACAAGCGGGCGCGTGCCGAGTTCTCCGATCTTCTCTATCAGACCGAGCGTGCCGCCGGTGTACCCAACCGGGCAAATCAGGCGGTCGTTCCGGAAGGGGCCAATGTCGGCCTCGGCGTCCAGACCTCGGCCGTGCGCAACCTGCACATCCAGGGCAGCCTCGTTTCCACCGGCAACGATCTCGACATGGCGCTCGTCGGCCGCGGCTGGTTTCAGGTCGAAACGCCGGATGGCGAGACGGCTTATACCCGCGCCGGCGCCTTCAACACCAATGATACGGGTCAGCTCGTCACCATCGACGGCTACACGGTCGTCCCCGGCATCACCATTCCGCAGGGCGCATCGCAGGTTACGGTCAGCACGTCCGGGCAGGTCATGGCGCTGATCGACGGCAGCAGTATTCCCCAGACGGTGGGCCAGCTGACGATCGCCAACTTCATCAACGAAGCCGGTCTCGCGCCGCAGGGCGACAACCTCTTCAAGGAAACGCCGGCATCGGGTGCCGCCGTCGTCGGCTCGCCGGCCGATCCGGGCTACGCCCAGATCAAGCAGAAGTATCTCGAGGCGTCGAACGTCGATCCGGTCAAGGAAATCACCGATCTCATCTCGGCGCAGCGCGCCTATGAGATGAACTCGAAGATCATCCAGGCGGCCGACGAGATGGCCTCCACGGTCAGCAAGAACCTGAGATAAGCGGCAAGAACGCGGAAGGAGCGGCAGACATGATGTTTCGCCCGATGAACAGGCTGGGGAAGGAAAGGTTGGCAGCGCGCTTCGTGCAGCACGCCACCCGGCGTCTGCTGGCCACGATGCTGTGTGCTGCCGCCTTTTCGACGATGACGGTGACCGGCGCAAGCGGTCAGGCCGGAAGCCAGAGCAGCAGCCAAAGCGGCGCCCGGACGGCCTCCAAGACCGCCGTCATCCCCACGGAAACCATCTATCCCGGCCAGACCATCGAGGAGACGCACCTGCAGGTGGTGGCCGTCACCAATCCGGACCTGTCGGGCGACTATGCCTCAGGTCTCGACCAGGTCGTCGGCAAGGTCACCAACCGCACGCTTCTCGCCGGGCGCGTCATCTTCGTCGCCGGGCTGCGCGAGCCCTATGCCGTGGAACGCGGCAAGGCCGTGCGGATCGTCTATTCGAACGGCTCGCTGACCATCACGGCCGGCGGCTCGCCGCTCGACAATGCCTCGGTCGGCGACCTTATTCGTATCCGCAACACCGATTCCGGCATGATCGTCTCGGGCACCGTCATGGCAGACGGCACAGTACACGTGGTGGCAAAATGATCGTTTCCATGGCACGGCGCCTCATCGCGGTGGTTGCGGCGCTGGCTCTCAGCCTGCCGCTCAACCTCACCCTCGGCGTCGATACCGCATCCGCCGCGGCGCGCATCAAGGATGTGGCCTCGCTGCAGTCGGGCCGCGACAACCAGCTGATCGGCTACGGCCTCGTGGTCGGCCTGCAGGGCACGGGCGACAGCTTGCGCTCCTCGCCCTTCACCGAGCAGTCGTTGCGCGCCATGCTGCAGAACCTCGGCATCTCCACGCAGGGCGGCGAATCCCGGTCGAAGAACATCGCGGCCGTCCTCGTCACCGCCAACCTTCCGCCCTTCGCCAGCCCCGGCAGCCGTATCGACGTGACGGTCGGGTCGCTCGGCGACAGCACCTCGCTGCGCGGCGGCACGCTGGTCATGACGTCTCTGTCAGGTGCCGACGGACAGATCTACGCGGTGGCCCAGGGGTCCGTCGTCGTCACCGGTTTCAGCGCCGAAGGCGATGCCGCGACCTTGCAGCAGGGCATCACCACGGCCGGACGCGTGCCGAACGGCGCCATCATCGAGCGCGAGCTGCCGGCAAAGTTCAAGGACGGGGTCAATCTCGTCCTCCAGCTCCGCAACCCCGACTTCTCCACCGCCGTCGGCATGGCCGCGGCCATCAACCGTTATGGGCGCGAGCAGTTCGGCGGCCAGATTGCCGAAGCCCGCGACAGCCAGACCGTGGTCATCGACAAGCCCAAGATGGCCGATCTCGCCCGCCTGATGGCGGATGTCGAGAACCTCGTCATCGAGACGGATGTCCCCGCCCGGGTCGTCGTCAATGAGCGGACCGGCACGATCGTCATCGGACAGGACGTGCAAATCTCTCCGGTGGCGGTGAGTTTCGGCACGCTGACGGTGCAGGTCACCGAAACGCCGACGGTCATCCAGCCCGAACCCTTCTCGCGCGGAGAAACCGCCGTCGAGCCGAACACGAGGATCGACGCCACCGAGGCCGGCGGCAGGGTCGCCATCCTCAACGGCTCCAATCTGCGGACGCTCGTCTCGGGCCTGAATTCGATCGGCGTGAAGCCGGACGGCATCATTTCCATTCTCCAGGGCATCAAATCGGCCGGTGCCCTCCAGGCGGAGCTCGTTCTGCAATGACCGCAACACATACGCTTTCCCCACGCCTGCGCCAGCTTCTCATCGGTGCCGCAGCCACGCTCGTCCTGACGATCCCGGGCGCCTTCGCCCAGGAGGTCGCCGCACCTACGGGACCAGGTGCTCCCCAGGGCGGCGAGATCCAGCAATTCTGCACCAATATTGCGGATGCCGCCCGCGACCAGCGCTACCTCCTGCAGAAGCAGCAGATCGAACAGCTACAGGCCGGTGTCGATGAGAGCATCGCGCTTCTGGAAAAGAAGCGTGCGGAGTACGAGGACTGGCGCAAGCGTCGCGACGAATTCCTGAAGCAGGCGGAACTTAACCTCGTCGATATCTACAAGACCATGAAGCCGGACGCGGCGGCCAGCAAACTGACCCTGGTCCGCTCTGAAATCGCCGCCGCCGTCATCATGAAGCTGCCGCCTCGCCAGTCGAGCCTCATCCTCAGCGAGATGAGCGACGAAAAGGCGGCCATTCTGACCAACATCATTTCCAGTGCCGCCGATCCGAACACATCGAAGGAACCGTCATGAACATTCGCCTTTCGGCCGCCCTGGCCGCAAGTCTTCTGACCGGTTGCCAGTCGTCGCTGCACGATGTCGGCCGCGCCCCGGCTATGAGCCCGATCGGCAGCGGCCTGCAATATACCCAGACGCCGCAGCTGGCGATGTATCCCAAGGAGCCGCATCAGGTGGCGAGCGGATACTCCCTTTGGAGCGACCAGCAATCAGCGCTCTTCAAGGACGCTCGCGCCATGAAGATCGGCGACATCATCACCGTCGATATCCGCATCGACGACAAGGCGAGCTTCGACAACAAGACCGACCGCAAGCGCACCAACGACAGTGGCTACAATATCGGCGCCTCCGGCAATTCCGAGGTCAGCGATTTTGGCTGGAAAGGCAATCTCGACTACGGCTCCAATACCTCGACCAAGGGGGAGGGGACGACGGAGAGGTCCGAGAAGCTCGTCCTGCTCGTCGCGGCCGTGGTCACAGGCGTCCTCGAAAACGGCAACCTGCTGATCAGCGGCTCCCAGGAGGTTCGCGTCAACCACGAACTCCGCATCCTCAACGTTGCCGGTATCGTGCGGCCACAGGACGTCGATGCGAAGAACCAGATCTCCTACGACAAGATCGCCGAGGCCCGCATCTCCTACGGCGGACGCGGTCGCCTGACGGAAGTGCAGCAGCCGCCCTGGGGGCAGCAGGTCATGGACATCATATCGCCGCTCTGATCGCCGCTGCGCAGACCCGCAAGGGTGGGCGTGAAGCGGATCGGACGGGCATCTGGAAGGCATAAGCGAGGCTGTGATGGACGAGATCGAAGACGGCGCTCCGCCGAAAAAGAAAAGCGGCATGGTCATGACCATCGCGGCGATCGCCATCGTCTCGGTGCTCGGCGCGGGCGGTGGGTGGTTTCTCGGCGGCATGCTGGCGCCCGAGCCCCTGAGTTCGGACGAGGCGAGGGTGCTGGAGGAGGCGAAGGCCACCATCAAGGCCCGCGAAGCGGCGGAGGCGGCCAACGAGGCAGCTCCGGCCGGCGGCGAGCATGGCAAAGCCAAGAAGGAGGACGAGGAAGGTCTCCCGAAGGCCTCGACGGAGGCCAATGGCGTTCTCCAGCTCGACCCGATCACCACCAACCTGTCCTATCCCACGGAAAACTGGATCCGGCTGGAACTGGCGCTCCTCTTCAAGGGCGCGCCTGACGTGGCCATGGCGCAGCAGATCCACGAGGATGTCGCCGCTTACCTGCGCACTGTCTCCCTGCAACAGATCGAAGGCCCTCGCGGCTTCCAGTATCTGAAGGACGATATTCAGGAACGGGTTGACCTGCGCTCCGAAGGGCGCGTAACGAATGTGATCTTCAGAACATTCGTGGTCCAATGATTCGTCTGGTCGCATTCATAGCCGCCATGGTTGCCATGACGGGGATCGCAGGGGCTCAAGGGTTTCCCTCCCAGATCTTCAACCAGCCGATCGACGGCTCCGCGGCCTCGTGGATCATCCGCACATTCGGGCTCCTGACGATCCTGTCGGTCGCGCCCGGCATCCTTATCATGGTCACGAGCTTCCCGCGCTTCGTCATCGCCTTTGCGATCCTGCGCACCGGCATGGGTCTTGCGACCACCCCGTCGAACATGATCATGGTCAGCCTCGCGCTGTTCATGACCTTCTACGTCATGGCCCCCACCTTCGACCGCGCCTGGCGCGAGGGTGTCGATCCGCTGATCCAGAACCAGATCACCGAGACGGAAGCGCTCACCCGCATCAGCGAGCCCTTCCGCGAGTTCATGCTGGCGAATACCCGAGACCGGGACCTTCAGCTCTTCGTCGATATCGCCCAGGAGAAGAACCAGACCGTGGTCGTGGACGGCCGCGTCGATCTGCGTGCCGTCATCCCCGCCTTCATGATCTCCGAGATCCGGCGTGGCTTCGAGATCGGCTTCCTGATCATGCTGCCCTTCCTCGTCATCGATCTGATCGTGGCGACCATCACGATGGCGATGGGCATGATGATGCTGCCGCCGACCTCCATTTCCTTGCCCTTCAAGATTCTCTTCTTCGTCCTGATCGACGGCTGGAACCTGCTCGTGGGCAGTTTGGTGCGCTCGTTTAACTGACCTTTGCGGCGTGGTTAACCAAGTATTGCGCGGCACGGTATATTTAGTCTTAATAGCTTTTTCAAATAACTGTTTTTATTGATAAATTTTTCGAGGTTGCGTCGTTTTGCGGCCCTTCGAGCCTGTGCCCCCAAAAGGTGGATTTAAGCAAATCGCAAGCTTTGACTGCGATATTCACCCTACATGACGGGTTTGGTTCTCCTGAGGAATAACAGGTACCGAGTGGCATGATGCCGAACCGTTATCACCGGTAAGTTAGTCCGGTATGTCCCTAAGTTTTTTGTTTTTTGTACCTTAGAGGGACAGTCTAATGACGAGCATCAATACCAACGTTTCCGCAATGGCAGCACTCTCCACGCTGCGCACGATCAACAACGACATGGAGTCGACGCAGTCGCGCATCTCCTCCGGCCTCAAGGTCGGTTCGGCGTCCGACAACGCCGCTTACTGGTCGATCTCCACGACCATCAAGTCGGACAACAAGGCGCTTGCAACCGTACAGGACGCCCTCGGCCTTGGCGCTGCAAAGACCGACGTCGCCTACACGGCCATGGACGCTTCCATCAAGGTCGTCGATGAAATCAAGGCCAAGCTGGTTGCTGCCAGCGAACCGGGTGTCGACAAGGCCAAGGTTCAGAAGGACATCACGGAACTCCAGAACCAGCTGAAGTCGATCTCGAAGTCGGCCGCCTTCTCCGGCGAGAACTGGGTACAGGGCACCGCAGGCGCGACGAAGAGCATTGTCGGCGGCTTCAACCGTGACTCGAGCAACGCCGTCAGCCTGACGACACTGGACTTCAATACGACGAATAGCCTCCTCATCGAAGTCGACGCAAGCGGAGTCCCCGCTGTTGGTGGTACTGCAGGAAAGTTGACGACCGATATTACCGGACTGACGACCGCCAAGAGCGTGCTGACGCTCGATATTTCGGCTTCCGGCTTCAGTGCTGCCGACCTGACCGCAGCCATCTCCGGCGTCGATTCGGTTCTGCAGGACATGACCGATGCTGGCGCCGACCTTGGCGCTCTCAACAAGCGTATCACCCTGCAGACGGACTTCGTCAGCGACCTGACGGCATCCTTCACGAAGGGCGTTGGCCGCCTTGTCGACGCCGACATGAACGAAGAATCGACCCGCCTTAAGGCTCTGCAGACGCAGCAGCAGCTCGGCATCCAGTCGCTCTCGATCGCCAACTCCGACGCACAGAACATCCTGTCGCTCTTCCGTTAATCGGAGTGGGGTCCTGCTAGGGCCTTGACAGAACGCAATGTCGAAAAGGCCGCGTCTCGCAGGAGGCGCGGCCTTTTCTGTTGTGCGATTCGATTTTTTTTCCGCTTTAGCTGTTCCTTAACCCTGATGGTGTTTTCTGTGGTCATCGAAACAGCGGGTTAACCAAAAGATTTAACACGTTAGCAGGCATGAAGCTGGCTGCTGTTTCCCGGTAAAGGCCGGAATGTCCCTTCCATATTTTCCTGTTCAAGAGGGGCAGATTACAATGACGAGCATTCTGACGAATTCTTCCGCAATGGCAGCACTCTCCACGCTGCGCCAGATTGGCGCAGACATGGAGACGACGCAGGGTCGCGTTTCCTCCGGCCTCAAGGTCGGCGTAGCCGCCGATAACGCCGCATACTGGTCGATCGCGACGACCATGAAGTCCGACAACAAGGCACTCGGAACCGTTCAGGACGCGCTCGGCCTGGGCGCCGCAAAGACCGACGTCGCCTACACCGCAATGGACTCGTCGATCAAGGTCGTCGATGAAATCAAGGCCAAGCTGGTCGCGGCCAGCGAGCCGGGCGTCGACAAGGCCAAGGTCCAGAAGGAAATCACCGAGCTCCAGAACCAGCTGAAGTCGATCTCGAAGTCGGCCGCATTCTCCGGCGAAAACTGGGTTCAGGGCACAGCAGGCGCGACGAAGAGCGTTGTTGGCGGCTTCAACCGAGACAGCGCCAACAATGTCAGCCTGACGACGCTGGACTTTGACACGACGAAGAGCATCCTGATCGAAGTCGACGCAAACGGGGTCCCCGCTGTTGGTGGTAGTGCAGGAAAGTTGACGACCGACATTACCGGGCTTGCTACAGCCAAGAGCGTTCTGACCCTCGATATCTCGACGCTGGACGCTGCGGAACTGAAGCTTGCCATTTCCGGTGTTGACTCCGTTCTTCAGGACATGACGGACGCCGGCGCCGACCTCGGTGCTCTCAACAAGCGTATCGACATGCAGGCCGATTTCGTCAACGATCTCAGCTCGTCCTTCGAAAAGGGTATCGGCCGTCTGGTCGACGCCGACATGAACGAAGAATCGACCCGCCTGAAGGCCCTGCAGACTCAGCAGCAGCTCGGCGTTCAGTCGCTCTCGATTGCCAACTCCAACTCGGAAAATATCCTCTCGCTCTTCCGTTAAGAGACCGAGGAAAGGGCGCTCCAGCGTCGTTCCATCCGACCAGACAAAAGCCGCTCTCGCAAGAGGGCGGCTTTTCTCGTTGGCGAACAATGGCTTAACGAATTCGTCATCTTCGTTTAAAATCTGTTCATGAAGATTGACGCACCGGCGCGTCATTTAAACCTTTGTTAACCATAACGGGATTAAATCATCCTTAAGACGACGAACTGCCGATCGGGTAAATTGGGCAGTGTGCATGACGCCGTTCCGTCGCAGCAGGCCTCCGGCCGCATGTTTCCCGACGTTTGACAAAAGGGCAAACCCCAATGACCAGCATCATGACCAACGCTGCCGCAATGGCGGCTCTGCAGACCCTGCGGACGATCAACACCTCTATGGAAGAAACGCAGGCGCGTGTATCCTCGGGCTACCGCGTCGAAACCGCCGCCGACAATGCCGCCTATTGGTCCATCGCAACGACCATGCGCTCGGACAACATGGCGCTTTCGACCGTACAGGACGCGCTGGGTCTCGGCGCTGCAAAGGTTGATACCTCCTATTCGGCCATGAGCTCCTCGATCGACGTCATCAGCGAGATCCAGTCGAAGCTCGTCGCGGCCAGCGAGCCGGGCGTCGACAAGTCCAAGATCAACAAGGAAATAACCGAGCTGAAGAACCAGCTCGCCGCCGCCTCGCAGTCCGCCTCGTTCTCCGGCGAAAACTGGCTCTACAACGCCAACACGGCCGCTGTCGGCGTCAAGTCGATCGTCGGTTCCTTCAACCGCTCGTCGGATGGCTCGGTTTCCGTCACGACGCTCGACTACGATACCTCCACGTCGATCATGATCGACCTGAAAGATCCGTCGCGCGGTCAGTTGACCAAGGACATCACGGTCGATCAGCCGGACGGTCTGGGCGGAACGACGTCTGCCACCTACCACCTGATCGCTGCTCAAGGCGGCGTCGCCGCGCCTGGCACAGTGATCGAACTGAAGACCTCGACGACCCCCCAGGAAATTGCGGGGATGCTTTCTGCGGTCAATTCGATCCTGTCCGGCCTGACGGACGCGGCCTCGACGCTCGGCGCCATCACCAAGCGCATCGACCTGCAGGAAGGCTTCGTCGCCAACCTGATCGACGTGATCGACAAGGGCGTCGGCCGTCTGGTCGATGCCGATATGAACGAGGAATCGACCCGTCTGAAGGCCCTGCAGACGCAGCAGCAGCTCGGCGTCCAGTCTCTCTCGATCGCCAACACCAATTCCGAAAACATCCTGCGCCTCTTCCAGCAGTAAGCCGGGACAAGGCCTCCCTTCGCGGGGAGGCCGTCATTCGCCGGAGCCGCGGTCATCGGCTTCGGTGGATCGGTTGGACCGCGCTATTGCCCGAGCGCGGTCCAACACCCTTCAACCCTCGCACAAGTTTGACCCGTTAGTCTCCTCTCGCAGCCCCGTCTCTGGCACGTGCCTCTTTCTCAGGAGCGCGGTCGAGGCAGAAGATCCCGCTTGTCGCGGGAAGGGGCCGCCGGTGCATCCTGTCCTTGCACTGCCGCTTGCAGCCTTCCGGATCGGATCCCGTTCCGCCTGTCTGCTCAACGAGATGTCCGGGCTCTGCTGACACGGCACGAGCCTAGAAGGAGACGGTCGGACGTGCCCATGACCCGTTGTTTCGGCCCCGAAAGCCTGTTGTCCCCAGCCTGCACCGCCCCCATGCGCACCGATGCGCAGCGGCCGATGCCGGAGATGCAACGATGACGGCGCCGCTTTCCCGATATCTCAAGGATTTCAGCGCGCCCAAGGTGGACCTGACGCGCGTGCCCAAGACGTATTTCCACGAACTCGAAGAGCCGATCTCCCGCGATACGCGTCCGGTCGCAAAGCAGCCGCCGGAGCCGGTCATCGATATCGAGGCCGAACGCCAGAGCGCCTATGGGCGTGGCCGAGAGCACGCCGAAATGGAGATGCGCGTCCGTCACCAGGCCGAGATCGCCGCCTTGCGGGCCGAACATGAAGCCGAGTGCGAGACGATTCGCGAGCGCCTGGAAAACGAGGCTGCCGCGATGATCCACCAGCGCTTCAGCGAGATCGGCTCGCTGCTCGCCGACATGATCTCCGAGCAGACCGCCCAGGTTCTCGCGCCGATCCTGCAGGAGCAACTGGCCGAAAAGGCCATCGAGTCGCTCGCCGTCGCGATCCGGCATTCCGTCGATGGCGATGCCGTGAAGATCACGGTGCGCGGCCCGTCCCGGATGTTCCAGGCGCTCGAGGCTCGTCTCTCCGACACGGAGGCGACCTTCCGCCACGTCGAAACCGACGACATCGACCTCTCTGCCGAATTCGGCGATTCGATTCTGATGACCCGGCTATCGGCCTGGGCTGATACCGTGCGGAAAGTGATAGCATGAGCGAGAGCAACAGCCATCACGGCAAGAATGAAATTATCATCATCAAGCGCCATGCCCCCGCCCATGGCGGCAGCCATGGCGGTGCATGGAAAATCGCCTATGCCGACTTCATGACGGCCATGATGGCTTTCTTCCTGGTCATGTGGCTGGTCAACGCCTCCAACCCGAAAACCAAGGCTGCCATTGCCTCCTATTTCAATCCGGTCCAGCTGACCCAGCAGGAACCGGCGGAGAAAGGCGTCAAAGCGCCGGCGAAGGACGCAAAAGGCGAAGAGACGCAGTCACGATCCAAGGTCGATGGCGATCAGCCGAAAAGCGGCGGATCGGCCAAGACCGGAGAGGATGAAGCCGCGACATCGGGCGAGGAAACCAAATATTCCGACGCCGATTTCTTCGAGAATCCCTATTCTGTCTTGTCCGAAATCGCCAACGAGGTCGGCCGCGAGGCCAATATCAGCTCGAAAGGCGATGGCGGAGCCTCGACCTCCGGCCCGGCGACCGGCGCCGATGGCGGAGAAGCCTATCGCGATCCCTTCGATCCGGATTTCTGGACGAAGCAGGTCGAATTGAAGAAGATCGCCGACGCCGGTTCGAGTGCCGCCGACAAGGCGGGCAACGGTGCTGCCGAAAATATCGGCGATGGCAAGAGCGATGCGATGGCAGCTGCGAACGATCCCGCAACCCCGAAAGCCGCGCCGTCTGTCGCCGAGGCCAAGGCTGCGACGGATCTGAAACAGGCCATCGAGAAGGAAATCGGCGGCGCTGCCGGCAAGCTTGCCGAAGGCCTCATCGTGACGCCGACCGAAGGCGGGCTGCTGGTCTCGATCAGTGAGCAGAGCGATACGCCGATGTTCGGCCTGGGTTCGGCCGTTCCGGAGCGCGCGACGGTTCTCGCCATGGAGAAGATCGGCAAGCTGCTCTCGACCCGGACCGGCGCGATCGCCATCCGCGGCCATACCGACGGACGGCCGTTCAAGTCGGGTGGTTACGACAACTGGCGCCTGTCCGCCGATCGCGCGCAGAGCGCCTATTACATGCTGGTGCACGGTGGCCTTGCCGAAAACCGCGTCAGCCAGATCAGTGGCTTCGCCGACCGGCGCCTGCAGGTTCCAACGGATCCGAACGCGGCTGCAAATCGGCGCATCGAGATCCTTGTCCAGACGAACCAGGGCTAGGCCATGATGAAGGCTCTCCGCTCCATTCTGCTCGGCGCATGCGCATCGCTCGTCTCGCTTTCGGCCGTTCACGCTGCAGGCAGCGAAGACGATAATCTGCCGCCCTACAAGATGATCCGCTCGCTGCAGCACGTTCAAGACAGCGTGGTGCATGGCGATTTCTCCTCGGCCGATATGCAGCAGTTCATGCTCGGCGCCATCGAAAAACGTCTGATGACGGCCGATCGGAGCGTCTTCGCCGATCCCCGCAATGTGGACGCGGCGCTGATCTACGCCATGAGCGGGGGCAACCCGAAGACGCTCGCCTACCTTGCCAGCCGCGACATCGATGGCAATTTCGACAATCGTGTCACCGATGCCCTGAGCCATTACCTGAACGGCAAGGGCGGCTTGATCGTGGAGACCCTGTCGAAGATGATCGACGAGTACAAGAATGCGCCAATCGGGCCGTATCTCTATCTCGTCTATGGCAATGCGGTCGCCCAGCAGGATCCCGGCAAGGCCGTGAAGGCCTATGACTGGGCGAGGCTTGTTGCGCCCGGCACCAATATCGAGGAAGCGGCTCTGCGCCGTTCCCTCATGCTCACCACCCGTGCCGGCAATGTCGATCAGGCGCTGGCTTACTCGCTCTCCTATACCCGCCGCTTCATGACGTCGCCCTATGCGGGCCAGTTCGCGGATATCTTCGTGGAGCTTGCTGTCGCCAATTACGGCGACGCAAAGCGCCAGAAGGTCGAGGAAATCCTGTCCTTCATGGACAAGCCGCGCCAGCGCGAGATCTTCCTGCGGATCGCGCGAAATGCCGCCATTGCGGGGCTGAAGCCTCTGACGAAACTGGCCTCCGAACGCGCGGCGGCCCTTTCCGCTGCGGCCGATATGGAGCCGAACGCGCTCGCGACATTCTATTCCGGTCTCGTCAATGTGCCGTCGACCGGCATCCTCGAAGCCGTCAAGGATATCGAAGCCATTCCCGATGCCGAACTTTCTTCGCGCGATCTCAGCTTGAGGGAGGCAGCCCAGGCCGTTGCACGGGAGGTGCTGCGGGCTCCGGTTGCAGATGTGCAGCCCCGTGCCGACAGTTCAGCACAAGCCAGCGCTGACATTCTGGCGTCTCAAACGCCGTCTCCCGAAGCTCTGTCGGGATCCGGTAGCAGCGACAGCCCCTTTGCAGCCCCGGCAACGCCGTCGGCATCCGAGGCTGTCACCAGCGAGCCCGAGAAACCAACCCCGGCGGATCTTGATCCGGCGCTGGCGACGTTTCTAACGAGCGGGAAGAGCAAGCTGGGCGAGATCGACGCCCTGCTGCGGGAGGATATGTAGACATGAGATCCCTTGATGACATGCTGCCGGCAGCGAAAGCTGCCCGCGCGAGTGTTTCTGCGGTGAAGAACCGGCAGGGCGAGGCCGAAGGCGGCGCAGCCTTTCGCAAGGCGTTCGCCGATCTCGGGCACGCACGGGATACGAACGCGAAGACGCACGTGCCGGCCGGCCACGCCAAGACACAGTCGAATGAGCAGGCAAACGTGACGCCATCCGCGTCGTCTGCAACGACCGCTCAAGCAGGCACGTCGAATGCTGCGCAGCCGCGTGCGTCCGGAACCCATGTTCCGACTCCCTCGGAAGCAGAGCACAAATCGGAACAGACGCTACATGCGGCTACCGCCCGTGGCACACCCGCAGCGACGTCGGAGACTTCCAGGGAGCCGTCCAAGGCTCCTGCCGGGAAGACCGATGCGCTCGCTCTTCTGTCTCTCACGACGGCAGACCAACCGCGAGACGCAGACGGAGAAACGGTCGATATTCCAACTCGATCGGCCGATGAACCCAGCGGGAACCGTCCAGCCCCCGAAACGAAGGTGCAGGCGACGGTTGTCGGCGAGCGCATTGAAGGCAAGTCCGTGCCTGCCGGCAACCCGGAGAAGGCGCCGGTGGCCACGGCATCCACAACGGCGCCCACCAGACCATCTGCTGCCGCAACGCTCTCCGCCACCCTCGCTCTCAAAGCCATAAAGGCCGATCCCGAGGCAACTCGTGCCGAAAATGTTGCGGCTGCCGCGACAGCGCCTGCGGACGACGAGACGAAGGTTGGAGTCGGCAAGAGCCTCGATACGGTCGAGACACCCTCGAAGGCAGTCTGGAAGACGAAGGAAAATATGGCCGCGCCACTGGTCAGTCGCGACCTCGAAACGCAGGCGCCCGTGGCAAGGCTTCGCGCCGTTATGCCGGAACGGACTGCAAAGGCTGCTTCTGTCGAGACGGCAACGATGCAAGAGGTGTCGGCTGCGGCCCCGTTCGAAATTCCGCGGGAGCCGGCTTCGGCCGCTGTCCTCGCGAACGCCGCGAACCAGACTCCTGCAACGGCGGACTCCAAAGCTGGCTCGGAACCGGCAATGCCTGCGCTCGTGCAGGCGCTCGCTGCTGAAAAGACAGGTGCTACCCCGCCCTCAATTTCTGTCGAGGCCGCGGCCGAAAAAGTGCCTGTGCAGGTCGCAGTGTCGCCTCTAGCGCGCCCGACAAGGCGGTTGACGGCCGAGATGCCGCCTGAAGCTGCGGAAGAGCCCGCGGGAACCTCGGCGCCTCTAGCGCGCCCGACAAGGCAGTTGACGGCCGAGATGCCGCCTGAAGCTGCGGAGGAGCCTGCGGCAGCATCCGTGCCGGACGAAGAGGTGGATATCCGCAGCCTCATGGCGATTCTCGGTCCGGCCGTGGCACAGCCGGTGGCGGATACGTCCGCCAGAACGGAAAATATCGAGGCCAAGCCCGGTGCGGATGCCGGTATGCCGGGCCTGAAGCTGGCGGGTGACAGGATCACAATCCCCATGGCTACGATGGCCGCAGCCGAGTCATCGACATTGCCAACGTCGACGGACGCCACGGATCAGGTCTTCCGTTTCGCGCGGGCGGATGGCAAAGCGAGCCCGATCTCTCTGCGAGCGGATGCCGACCGGCCCGTTTCCACAGCATCGAACGACCAGGCAAACACCAAGGCCGAGACCGTCACCGTGCTGGAAGCCCGGCGCTATCTCGGCATCGCACCGACCCTCGGCAACCAGCTGCCGATGACGGCCAACGCGCAAGCCGTTGCTGCCGCGATCACGGGCAATGGCGATCCAACGCAGGGCCTCCAGGCGAACACCGGCATCGCAGGGCCGCAGGGCGCCACCGGCAAGGTGGTCAACACGCTCAAGATCCAGATGCATCCGATCGACCTCGGTCTCGTCACGGCCACGCTGCGCCTGCGCGACGACGAGTTGCAGATCGATCTTCGTGTCCAGACGGGTGACGCCTACCGGCAGCTCACCAACGATCAGGATGCGATGATCAAGGCGCTTCGCGCGCAGGGTTTCCAGGTCGATCAGGTCAATGTGATCTTCACCCCGTCGGACAGTTCCGGTGGAAATGACGGCTCGGGGCAACCACAGAGCAACCAGCAGCAGCCGTCGCAGAACGGACGCGACAGCCAGGGCGGCCTTGCGGCAGGCAATGGCGGAGAAGGCCGTAATGGCGGCGACGGCCGCAATGGCGCGGCGGGACAGCGGAGTGCAGATGACGGGCGGACCAGACAAGACACGCGTCGTGAAACACCTGCGGCACCTCAGCCTGGCCTGTCTGACGAGCTTTATTTCTAGTGCTCCCATAGTCGCACACGCCGCATCCGGCTCGGATGCCGGCCTGTGCGAAAGCCAGATCGTCGCAGCCGCCGCCAAATACGGCATTCCCGAAGGTATCCTCTATTCAGTCGGACTGACGGAAACGGGCCGCAAGGGTTCGTTGCAGCCCTATGCCATGAACATCGATGGCAAGGCTGTGTTCGCGTCGAGTGCGGGTGAGGTGCTGCAGAGGTTCGAAACGGCTCGGGCGGAAGGTGCCAAGCTCATTGATCTGGGTTGCATGCAGATCAATTATCGCTACCATGGAGAGAATTTCACGTCACCTGAAGCGATGCTCGATCCGCGCGCAAACGTCGAATATGCCGCCCGCTTCCTTGCAAATCTCCATGCCCGCCACGAGACCTGGACCATGGCGGTCGCGCGGTATCATGCCGGTCCGAACAATGATCCTGCCCAGAAGCGATATGTCTGCCGCGTGATCGCAAATCTGGTCGCGACAGGTTACGGAAAATGGACGCCAAACGCCGCGTCCTTCTGTCGTTAAACGTTCGTTGGTCACAACCTATACGATTTTAAATCGATGATTTGTTGCAGTGCAAACGCATAGTCTGAGTCGCAGAAATAAGGCACGTGCAATGGCGCTCATTAACACGCGTTAACCTTTCCACAGAATTAATAGTCGGTGTATCGAAATGAACCACTATATATTGATCAAATCGGTGCGGGGACCCTGAGCTAGTACCATTTCTACCCACCAAAAGCCTCTAATTGTGACGAGGCGCCACGATTCGTACCAATGACGTATTGGAAAACACCATACTGATTCGGAGCGGACGAATGATCGTAGTGGTTGATGAACGTGAACTTGTAAAAGATGGATACACCTCTCTCTTCGGACGGGAAGGCGTACCCTCCACCGGGTTTGATCCCAAGGAATTCGGCGACTGGGTCTCCACCGCCGCCGACAGCGATATCGACGCCGTCGAGGTGTTCCTGATCGGCCAGGGCGAACGGGCCATGACGCTGCCCCGCGCCATCCGCGATCGTTCCACGGCCCCGGTCATCGCCATCAGCGACACGCCGTCGCTGGAAGCCACGCTCGCCTTCTTCGACTGCGGAGTCGATGACGTCGTGCGCAAGCCGGTCCATCCCCGCGAGATCCTCGCCCGTGCGGCGGCCATTCGCCGCCGCCTCAAGTCCCTGTCCAACTACACCGATATCGGTGCGATCCGCGTCTTTTCGGACGGCCGCGATCCCGAGATCGAAGGCGATACCTTCGCCCTGCCGCGCCGCGAGCGCCGCATCCTGGAATATCTGGTCGCCAACCGCGGCCGGCGCGTTTCCAAGTCGCAGATCTTCAACGCGATCTACGGCATCTTCGACGAAGACGTCGAAGAGAACGTCGTCGAGAGCCACATCAGCAAGCTGCGCAAGAAGCTGCGCAAGAAGCTGGGCTTCGACCCGATCGATAGCAAGCGCTTCCTGGGCTACTGCATCGACTGGAGCTGAGGCTCTATCTTCTACCCCGGTTTCTGTGGGAGCCATGGGGTCTTTCGAAAGCGAACGACGAGGGTTCGCAATCGGGAGGCGCCATGGCTCTTTCTCGTTTTAGTATACTGATTTTCTTGCAGAATTCGCATTCGATGTTTTGCTTTCGACGCTGCGGCAGGCAGCCTGAACAGGTTCACGCAAGGCTTGCTTCCTAGTGTCGCCAAGACGAACGAAACGAGGATTGGACATGAGTCTCTTTGGAATGATGCAGACCGGCGGTTCCGGCATGAACGCACAGGCCAACCGCCTTAGCACCGTCGCGGAGAACATCGCGAATGTCAGCACCACTGGCTACAAGCGCTCATCGACGGAATTTTCCTCGTTGATCCTGCCAGCCACGGGTGGAAGCTACAATTCCGGTGGCGTCGAGACGAAGGTTCGCCGCAGCATCGAGAACGAAGGCGCCACGGTCACCACGACATCCGGCTCCGATCTGCGGATCAACGGCGAGGGCTTCTTCGTCGTATCGGATGCGACCGGCAGCCCCTACATGACCCGCGCCGGCGCCTTTACCAAAAACGAAGATGGCAACCTGATCAATTCGGGTGGTTACGCCCTTCAGGGTTATGCCTATGTCAATGGCCAAGCGCCGACGGCTGTGGCCAACAGCTTCGACGGTCTGACGAACATCAATCTCTCGTCCGGTGGCCTGACGGCAACAGGAACGACAGTTGCAGCCTTCGGTGCCAACTTGGACTCGCGGACGACGGCAGGTGATCCTGCATCCACGACCTCGTTGAGCGTCTACGACACGCAGGGCAATGCGCGCGTCCTCGACATTTCCTACACGAAGAGCGGAACCAACGCCTGGAACGTCGCCGTGACGGATCGCGCCACAGGTGACGCGCTCGGCGCGACCACGATGTCCTTCGAAGCAGACGGCAGCCTGACGACGTCGCCTGTCACGGTCACGACGACCGAGCAGACATATGCCGGTGCCAAGCTCAACGAGATCACGCTCGATCTGTCCAAGACGACCCAGCTGGGCTCTGCCTTCACGCCCGTACCCGGAGACAAGGACGGAAACGCGCCGAGCGCCGTTGCCGGCTTCGAGATCGACAAGGAAGGTATCGTCTACGTTCGCTACGAAAACAACGATCTGGATCCCCGTTATCGCCTGGCCCTCGCAACGGTTCAGAGCGTCAACAACCTCGAGCCGCAGACCGGCAACGTCTATCTGGCAGGATCCTCATCCGGCGAAGTTTCCGTTGGTTATGCGGGTACCGGACAGTTCGGCGGCGTTCAGGATAACGCTCTCGAAGGTTCCAACGTCGATATCGCTGACGAACTGACAGCGATGATCGAATCCCAGCGCAGCTACACGGCAAATTCCAAGGTCTTCCAGACAGGCGCCGACCTTCTGGACGTCCTGGTCAACCTCAAGCGCTGATCTAGAAAAGGACGGGCTCCGTCATGTCTCTTGCTTCTGCCATTACCACGGCTCAGACGATCTTCAGCAATACCGGCAAGCAGACGGCCGTCGTATCGCAGAACATCGCGAATGTCGGCAGCGCCGACTACTCGCGTCGTCTCGCCATGATGGGCGTAGACAACGACGGACAGCCTTATCTCAAGGTGCAGCGCGCCCAGAACGACGCGCTGTTCAAGCAGACCGTTGCCAGCATCTCGGACAATGCGGGGCAGTCGCGGTTGTTGTTCGGTCTCCAGCAGATACAGTCGGCTTTCGGCGGCGCGGATTATCCGACGTCGCCGTCGACCTACATGACCGCCTTCCGCAGCAGTCTTCAGACGTTCGCCGCATCGCCCAGCAGCATCACGATCGCGAGATCCGCCGTTGCGGACGCGCGAGACGTTGCAAACGCCTTGAACTCCGCCTCCACGGTCATCGATCAGGTCAAGGCGACGACGGACAAGGAGATCGGTGAGCAGGTGGTGCAGCTCAACGAATATCTCTCGGCCTTCGAAAAGGTGAACTATACCGTCATCGGAATGCTGGCCAATGGCAAGGATGCGAGCGATGCGCTCGACAAGCGGGACTCGCTCCTGAAGTCGATCGCCGGCATCGTCGGAATCTCGACCACCGTGCGCCAGAGCATGGACACCGTCATCTATACGAGCGATGGCAGCGTGCTCTTCGAAACGTCGGCACGCAAGGTCGAACTGGTCGGCAAGGACGGGTCTTCGTCTCCGCCGTTTCATGTGGAGATCGACAATGAAGAGCTGAAGCCCGGCATCGGTGGCAACACCTCGGCGCAGGGAACCCTCGCAGCTCTCTTTCAGCTGCGCGACGATATCGCACCCATGATGCAGAACCAGCTGGACGAGATCGCCCGCGGTCTCATCGTCGCCTTCCGTGAGACGGACCAGACGCTTGCCGTTGAAGATCGGGAGCCGGGATTGGCGGGTCTCTTCATTGAACCGGATAGCACGGGAAAACCCATGCCCATTCCGACGTCGGGCACGATATCCTCAGGTCTCGCCGGACGCATTACGATCAACGCTACGATCGACGACAATCCTATGCTGTTGCGGGACGGCGGTTTTAACAGCACGCCCGCCTCCACCAACTACACGTACAACACAGACGGTGTTGCGGCCTATACCGGTCGCCTCGACGGCCTCATCGAACAGATGGGAACGCCGCAGGCGTTCGATGCCACGGCGGATATCGGCGGAACCGCAACCCTCATGGGCTACGCCTCCAACTCGATCGGCTGGATCGAGCAGCTGCGCAAGGCGGCAACCTCTGCCGACGAGACCAAGGGCGCTATGCTGGCCCAGATGCAGCAGACGCTGAGCAACGAAACCGGTGTCAGTCTTGACGAGGAATTGTCGCTGATGCTCGATCTCGAGCAGTCCTACAAAGCGTCGGCAAAGCTGATGACCACGGTGGACGAGATGCTCAAATCCCTGCTGGACATGGTGAGATAAGATGAAGACGTCATTCATTTCCAACCTGGCGGTTCAGAACGCCATGCGGCTCAGCGTCCAGCGCGGCCAGTCCGAAGTCGTGAAGCTCCAGCAGGAAGTCACGACCGGCATTCATGCCGATCCGGGCGCGGCTCTCGGTTCCAGCGCGGCGCGGCTCGTCAGCCTGAAGGACGAGCTGCAGCGTCTGGCCAACATCAAGGACACGAATGCACTCGTAACCCAGCGTCTCTCGACATCGCAGCTTGCCGTCGAATCGATGCGCAAGGCGGGCGAGGAAATGAACACCACGCTGGTGGGGAGCATGGGCGTCGACGACGCCTCGCGGCTTGCCAACACGAAGACGGCTCTCACCTCGACGTTTAACGCGTTCTTTGTCGCGGCAAACTCCCAGTCGAACGGAGAATACCTTCTTTCCGGCCTGAATTCCGACGCCAGGCCGCTGACGCCTTACGCCGAGAACGCGGCCGCCAAGCAAACCTTCGCCGACGCGTTCGAAAGCTTCAAGCTGGAGAACAACAGCAATCCTGCCAACGCGACGATCACGGGGTATCGCGACCTCTCCGCGGATCAGATGAAGGACTTCATCGATCGCAAGATCGTGCCTCTCTACGTGGGCGATACGAGCGCCGGTGAAAACGCGGTTCCCGATCAGTGGATGACAGATTGGTCGCAGGCGTCGGACAAGAATGTCCAGAGCCGAATTTCCGGATCCGAAGTCGTATCGACGACGACGAACGCCAACGAGGCGGGTGTCCGTAAGATGGTGCTGGCTTCCGTGATCGCCTCCCAGCTGCTGGCCGAGGATCTCTCCAGCCAGGCGCGCCAGGTCGTCAACCAGACGGCGCAGAACTATACCCAGCAGGCAATTTCCGGCTTGATCAGCATGGGAAGCGATCTCGGTACGTCCGAGGGGCGCGTCGCCAAGGCCAATGCGTTGCTGGACTCCCAGACGAAGCTGCTCACCACGCACGTCAGCGACCTCGAAGGTGTCGATCCCTATGAGGCGACCACGCGAATGAAGGCCCTGATGACGCAGATCGAGACGTCTTACACGCTCACGTCGCGAATGCAGCAGTTGAGCTTGATCAATTTCCTCTGATGCGAAGAGGCCTTAGACAAACATGAGGGATGTCTGAATGTATCAGTTTTCGTATGCCGAGATCATGGAGGACGGCGTTGCCGACTCCAAGGATCGTGAGCGGCAAGTCCTCGACCGTTCGATCGCACTTCTCGCATCTGCCAGCCTGCAGAAGGGGTACTCCCGAGAAGCGATCGAAGCGGTCTACTACACGCGGCGCCTCTGGATCCGTTTCATCGAGGATCTGCGTGCGCCCGACAATCAGCTGAACGAAGAGCTGCGTGCCAATCTCATCTCCATTGCCATCTGGATTCTGAACGAAACCGAGAAGATCCGCAAACGCGAATCCTCGAACTTCCAGGGCATCATCGACATCACAACCATCATCAGGGATGGACTGAAATGAAAAGCACACTGCGCATCTCGCTGAAGTCGGGCGAACGGATCTTTGTGAATGGCGCCGTTCTGCGGGTCGATCGCAAGGTGGCGGTCGAGTTCCTGAACGATGTCACCTTCCTGCTCGAAAATCACGTCCTCCAGCCGGAGGACGCGACCACCCCGTTGCGTCAGCTCTATTTCATCGCCCAGATGATCCTGATCAACCCGGAAGGTGCCGAGCAGTCGACCATCATGTTCCGCAAGTCGATCGTCATGCTGCTGAATTGCTTCAAGAACGACGAGATCCTGTCCGAACTGAAGCGCGTCGACGGTCTCGTCATGCAGGGTCGTGCCTTCGACGCCCTGAAGGCGATCCGTGGTCTCTACCCGATCGAAGACAAGATCCTCAACGCCCAGGAAATGGCGCCGGCGATGATCGAACACATCCGTAAGGAGATTGCACCATGGCGGTAGACACAGTCACCGGCGCTGCGGCAGCCGCAGCGACGAAGGCAGCGACCTCGACAGCCAAGGACGCGGCCAGTGCGGCCAGCAAGGCCAACCTCAATTATGACAGCTTTCTCAAGCTGCTCGTCGCCCAGATGAAGAATCAGGATCCGACTCAGCCGATGGATTCGACCCAGCAGATCGCCCAGCTCGCGACCTTCTCCCAGGTCGAGCAGACCATCCAGACGAACACCAATCTGGAAAGCCTGCTGCAGCGCACCTCGCTCTCGGAAGCCAATGCCGTCATCGGCAAGACGGTGACGAGCGCGGACGGCAAGACGACTGGCGTGGTCAAGGAGGTCACGCTATACTCCGACGGAATCGTTGCGCTTCTCGAAAATGGCACCAAGCTTCCCATCGGTCCTGGGGTTTCGGTAAAGTAGCGGTCTCGGCCCAGGATTGGGTCCGGTCCTCCGTGGTGAAGTGATACTGCAATGAACGAGGCCGACGCTCTCGACATGGTTCAGACGGCAATGTGGACGGTGGTCGTGGCATCTGGCCCGCCCGTTCTCGCCGCCATGATCGTCGGCCTCGTCGTCGCGCTGATCCAGGCGCTGACGCAGGTTCAGGAAATGACGCTGACCTTCGTTCCGAAGATCCTGGCGGTCCTCGTGACCGTAGCCATCGCTGCACCGTTCATCGGCTCGCAGGTCTCGATCTTCACCGACATCGTCTTCTCCCGCATCCAGACCGGCTTTTGATCCGTCTCCCGGACCAGGCAAGCCATCGATGGCGCCGTCCGTTTCGCCTCGCCAGCCATCCCCGCGCAAGCTTGGACACCTAGAACTGTCGGCATATGGGGCGACAGGTATGAATGTCGCCCGCCTCTCATGACGAGACGGACATTCCGATGGCACAACCTCCTGCAATAGTCATTCCCAAGATCGCCCCGAACGGGCGCGATGTCGGCTTCGCGCTCGGCATCGTCGCGATCCTGTCGATCCTCTTCCTGCCGATACCGCCCTTCCTGATCGACATGGGACTGGCCTTCTCCATCGCCTTCTCCATCCTTATCCTGATGGTGTCGCTCTGGATCCAGCGACCGCTCGATTTCTCGTCCTTCCCGGTCATTCTGCTGATCTCGACGATGATCCGCCTCGCGCTGAACATCGCGACGACGCGCGTCATTCTCTCGCACGGACACCAGGGGCACGATGCGGCCGGCAGCGTTATTGCGGGCTTTGCCAGCCTCGTCATGTCCGGCGACTTCGTCATCGGTCTGATCGTCTTTCTCATCCTCATCACGGTGAACTTCATCGTCATCACCAAGGGTGCCACGCGTATCGCGGAAGTGGGCGCCCGCTTCACCCTCGATGCCATTCCCGGCAAGCAGATGTCGATCGACGCCGACCTGTCGGCGGGCCTGATCAACGAGAAGGAAGCGCAGCATCGGCGGCGCGAATTGGAGGAGGAAAGCTCCTTCTTCGGCTCCATGGACGGTGCCTCGAAGTTCGTGCGCGGCGATGCGGTCGCCGGCCTTCTCATCACCGGCATCAACGTGTTCGGCGGCATCATCATCGGCTATTTCCGCCACGGCATGTCGATCGGCGAAGCGGCGGATGTGTTCGTCAAGCTTTCGGTCGGCGACGGTCTGGTTTCGCAGATCCCGGCGCTGATCGTCTCGCTTGCAGCCGGCCTTCTCGTGTCGCGCGGCGGCACCTCCGGCTCCACCGACCAGGCGGTCGTCGGCCAGCTCAGCAACTATCCCCGCGCACTGATGGTGGCGGCCAGTCTTCT
This sequence comes from Rhizobium sp. 9140, assembly GCF_900067135.1. Lineage (NCBI taxonomy): Bacteria > Pseudomonadati > Pseudomonadota > Alphaproteobacteria > Hyphomicrobiales > Rhizobiaceae > Rhizobium > Rhizobium sp. 9140. The sequence goes on from NZ_FJUR01000001.1 coordinate 1,370,921, forward strand.
GGCCATGCTCTCCATCATCCCGGGTCTGCCCTTCATTCCCTTCGCCACGCTCGGTATCGGCATGGCCGCCATGGCCTACGTCATACCGCGTCGTGCCGCAGCCGCAAGCCAGCTGAAGCGCGAGCAGGATCTGCAGACGGCAGCCCAGGTCAAGGACAGTGAGAAGGACAGCGTCAAGTCCGTCCTCAAGACCGCGGAAATCGAGCTGTTGCTCGGCAAGCAGGTCTCGACCCGACTGCTCGGCGCCCATCAGGAACTCGCCTTCCGCGTTGGCAAGATGCGCCGCAAATTCGCCAGTCAGTACGGTCTCATCGTTCCCGAGATCAAGGTTTCCGACGACATCGCCGTGCCGGACAAGGCCTACCATATCCGCGTCCACGGCACGACGATCGCGTCGAACACGGTGCGCGTCGGCGAGGTCATCGTCGTCACCGGCGGCGGACGACGCCCGACGGTTCCCGGCGACGATATCCGCGAACCCGCCTTCGGCATGCCTGCCGTCTCGATCCTCGAAACCTTCACCGAAGACCTGAAGCGCGAAGGCTTTCACCCGATCGACAACGTTTCCGTGGTGCTGACGCACCTGTCGGAAGTCATTCGCAACAACCTGCCGCAGCTGCTGTCCTACAAGGACGTCAAGATCCTCATCGAGCGTCTCGATCCGGAATATCGCAAGCTCGCGGACGAGATCTGCACCTCGCATATGTCCTATTCGGGCCTGCAGGCCGTGCTGAAGCTGCTCCTCGCCGAGCGCGTCTCCATCCGCAACCTGCACCTGATCCTCGAAGCCGTGGCCGAACTCGCTCCGCATGTCCGCAAGACCGAACATATCGTCGAGCACGTCCGTGTCCGCATGTCGCAGCAGCTCTGCGGCGACCTCTCCGACAACGGCACGCTGCGCGTGCTGCGCCTCGGCAACAAGTGGGACATGGTGTTCCACCAGGCGCTCAAGCGCGACGCCAAGGGCGATATCGTCGAGTTCGACATCGATCCGCGCCACCTCGAGGAATTCAGCGAGGAGGCGACCCGCGTCATCCGCGAACATCTGGATCGCGGCATGCCGTTCGTACTGGTATCTTCGCCCGAATCCCGCTCTTATGTCCGCATGATCATCGAACGCCTGTTTGCTACGCTGCCGGTCCTCAGCCATGTCGAGCTCGCAAAGGGGCTCGAGATCAAGATCATCGGCTCCATTTCATGATAACAGACCCGGAAGGCACGGTGCTGGCGCTGTTTGCGGCGTTCTGCCGTATCGGCGCCTGCATCATGGTCATGCCGGGTTTCTCGTCGGCGCGTGTCTCGGTCCAGATCCGCCTTTTCGCGGCGGTCGCGATCTCGATGTCCATCCTGCCGCTGATGTGGAACGACATCTATCCGCAGATCTCCGGTAAGGGGCACACTTATATCTACATCATTACCACCGAGATCGTCATCGGCAGCGTGATCGGCCTCATCGCCCGCTTTTACGCGCTTGGCCTCCAGTTCGTCGGCACCGTGCTCACCATGATGATCGGCTTCACCGCGCCGCCGGCCAGCGACGTGCTGGAAGATACTTCCGAAAACCAGGTGACGAACATGATCTCCTTTGCCGGGCTCATGGTACTCTTCATGCTCGATTTCCATCATGTGATCTTCGAGTCGATCTTCGACAGCTATAGGGCGATGCCGCTCGGGGTCGGATTCGATCCGCAGGGCATCCTGATCACGATGACCAATGCGCTGGAAATGACCTTCATGATCATGCTGCGCCTGTCGAGCCCGTTCATCATCTATGGCCTGCTCTTCAACGTCGCGCTCGGCATGGTCAACAAGCTGGCGCCGCAGATGCCGCTCTACTTCATCTCCGCGCCCTACCTCATCATGGGTGGGTTGTTCCTTCTCTATCTGGGCATCGCCGCCATGCTGCGGCTTTTCGCCGATGGCTTCGCCGTCGTCATGCAGGGAATATAGACATGGCTGGAAACCGATCGGACAAGCTGAAGCGCCTCGTCGCCGTCCAGCGCCATCTCGAACAGATGGCGGAAAACGAGCTTTCCGAAACCGCCCGCCAGCGCCGCGAGCTTGCGACCACGATCGACGTCGTGGCGGATGCCATGGGCTCGGCGAAGCCCCTCCATGCCATGTTTTCCGGCCACTACGCGTCGCAGCTCGGCCGTCTCGCCCAGAAGGACCAGATGCTCGAAGGCATCCAGCAGGTGCATGAGGCGCGCGTGCTCAAGGAGCGGGCGAAGGGCGACCGGCTGGCCGAGCATATGAAGGATGCCCGCGCGCTCGAGGAGCGGGCGGAAGCGGACGATGCCATTTACGATCTCATCGACCAGCACGTCATGCATGGCGCGCCAGCTTCCGGTAAGCTTGACCACTCATAGTGCTCCCGGTCGGCAGGATGCGAAGCACGTGTTTCGTACTGCCAAATATCTGATTTTCATCGCGGATTTTCAGCTCTCGTCAACGGGCTGCAGGCTGCATGACGAAGGAAGCAACCGGATGGCCATTTCTCCTCCGACCGATCTGGTGATGGATGTCCTGCGGGCGGCCGATCCGACGCAGGTCAAGGAAGCGCAGGCGCGTCTGCAGTCCAACCGGGCGGCCTTCCGCGCTTCGAGCCTCGCGGAGACCGGCAACGGCTTTACCAACACGGTCGCGATCATCAATCAGAACCAGGCCGGTACCGGCCTCGGGAATATCGAAAATCGTGCCGAGCCGAAGAGGGTGCCGGAAACCTATCGCAAGTTCGAGGCCATGGTGCTTCAGAACTTCGTGAAATCGATGATGCCGAGCAACAGCGAGGACGTCTACGGCAAGGGCACGGCCGGCGACATCTGGAAGAGCATGATGGCCGAGCAGATCGGCAACGTTATGGCCAAGGGCGACGGCGTCGGCATTGCCGCGAGCATGGTGGCCGATGGCGCTGGCGGAACGAGCATGACCAATCGCGTCAGCGCGCAACTCGATGGCAACAGCGCCAACATTGCCCAGAGCATGGTGCAGGAATATCAGCGCAAGGCGCTGGACGGCTTCCGGGCGAGCGACGCGCTGTCCTCGACAGGCAGTACGGAGTGATGCGGCTTCCGGTTGATCAGACCGGAAACCGTATTCCGTCCAGTGAAAATCTGGCCTCCCGGCCAGAGATTTTCGATGGTTCTTGTTTCCGGTTCGCGGAACGCGATCAGCCGGAAACGGAATAAGAGGACGCGCGGCCCCGAGGGGCCGGCGCAACGACGCGGACCGGCTGCCGGCATCGTCCAGATGCTCCGGCGGCCGGCAGAGGTTCATGCTTCGCAGGTGGCGTCACAGGGCTGGCCCCGACGGCGTTACGTGCGGAAAATCAGGAATGCAGGCGCAGGGTGAGCGGCGAAATCCACCTGGGTGCCGTGCCAAGACGGGAGACGTTCTATGGAAATTCAGGCTTCGGGCGATGTGCGGGTCCGCAACATTCTGGGTCGGCTCGAGATGATCCTCGACAATGAGAACGCCCGGATCGGCGTCGATCCCACCTTCGACCTCAAGGCGTCCAACCTGCGCAAGAGCCGGTGCCTCTATGAACTGACCATGCTCAACCGCCGGCAGGCCGCGCCGACCGACGTGTCCCCGTCCTATTTGTCGCAGGCCAAGCATATCCGCAACAAGCTGGCGACCAATTCCGAGAAGGTCGAGGCCCATCTGGAGGCCTGCCGCTCGGTGGTCGAGTTGCTGAAGACCGCGGCGCAGGATGCCGATGCGGATGGCATCTACTCCGAAGAACAGTTCCGTTACGGCGCGATGGTATGATCAAGCTTCTTCTCACCGGCGTCTGGGTCGCAGGCATCACGCTCGGATCGGTCTATGTCTCGATGCGTCATGCTTCCGCACCGGTGGAATCCAGTGAGGAGCAGGCCCGGCTTGCCGTGCAGGAATACGTTCCCGGCGAGCTGATCACGGTCCCCGTGCTCCGCGATGGCGGCGTGCAGGGTTACTTCCTGACGAAGCTCTCCTTCGCCGTGGACAAGACGAAGGTGAAGACGCTGCCGGTTCCCTTGAAGGAGACCGTCACCAACGCGCTGTTCGATATTCTCGTCGGCAAGCAGCTGATCAATGTCGAGGACAGCACATCCTTCGATCTCGCCAACTTCAAGTCCGTCGTGAAGGCGGGCCTGAACGAGCAGATGAAGGATGAGGTGATCTTCGAGGTGCTGGTGGAACAGCTCGAATATCTTTCCAAGGCCGATGTCGCGCGCGTCGCCAATCGCGAAAGCCGCAAGCAGCCGCAGCCCGTCGCGATCGTCGATCGCAACGGCAACACGGCGCACGACGTCGTCCCCGGTGCAGCCGAAAAGGCGGCCGCCGGCCACTGATTCGGTGGAGGGGAGGCATCTTCCGTCACGGGCGGCCTGTATCGCCTTGAGACGATCGTGGGGCTATAGCCGAGCGAGAAACATGGTTTCCCCGGTCGTCATCCTTGCTCTTGCTCGCCTTTTCGCAGGATCGTCGTAAACGGATCCTGAATTCCCGAAAAGGCTTTTGATTGAATGGTTTAAACGCGATTTCAGACCGCTTTGCTATTGTGCCGTCAATTGATCCGAGGATCGTGACCGCACAGGCATCCGGGAATATCCGTTCTCGTCACAGCCCGCTCGTCTCCGCTTGACCGCGACGACGAGCGAGAGCGGGGACAGGGAATGAGAACGGTACTCGTGCGGTACGATGCTCCTTGATGGAGGATTGCCCGCATGAAATATTTTCCGCCCGTCTCGATCCAGCCGTCCCACCGCGACATCCTCGACCTCGCGGTCTGCGATTTCGAATGGGAGGAAGCATTCACCTTCGTAGACGAGGTCGCCTCGTTGCCGATCGGGCAGACGATCATTTCCTTCCTGAATGCCAACAATGCCAACTACATGATGGAAGACCCCGACTACCGCGCTATTCTCGAGCGGCATATCGTGCTGCCGGATGGCCATGGTGTCGATATCGCCTCCAAGATCTTTCATGGCAAGCCGTTCCCCGCCAATCTGAACGGAACCGATTTCGTGCCGGCCATGCTCACCTATATGCGCACGCCCCGCCGCGTCGCGATGGTCGGTGCGCGCCCCGAGGTCCTGCAGCGGGCCGCCGAGAATTTCGCCAAGCATACGCCCTGGCATACGTTCATTCCCGTATCGGACGGCTACTTCGATCCGTCCGAATCTGATGCCGTCATGGCGAAGGTGCGCGAGGCCAGACCCGACATTCTCTTGATCGCCATGGGAACGCCGCGCCAGGAAAAGTGGATCGACCGCTATGTTGGCCCGGGGCATGCCCGGCTCGTGCTCGGCGTGGGCGCCCTGTTCGATTTCATCGCTGGCGAGGTGCCGCGTGCGCCCGAATCCATCCGTCGCATGCGCCTGGAGTGGCTCTACCGCATGACCATCGAGCCGCAGCGCCTGTGGAAGCGCTATGTCATCGGCATCCCGGTCTTCCTGCGCTTCGTTCTCTGGCGCAAGCTGACTGGACCGCGCACGGCGCGTACCCTGCCGGCCCGACGGGTCGCGTCGCTGTAAAGTCCGGCATATCATCCCGGTTCGAGCAAAAACGGTGCACCGGAAAGCGATCTTCCGGTGCAGACCCCTGTCGGCCTTGAAATCCTCGCGAAGAACAGCTTAGGACGCATTGAGGCGATCTGCCGGCGTTCGCGCCCTATATGTCCCTCTGGACGAACCACATCCGCGAGGGCCTGATGAGCACCGTTATCGATGGAAAGACCGTAGCCGCCTCCGTTCTCGACCGCGTGAAGACAGCGGCCAGCACGCTGGAAGAAAGCCACGGCGTCAAGACGGGGCTTGCCGTCGTCATCGTCGGCAATGATCCGGCCAGCCACACCTATGTCTCCTCCAAGAGCCGGATGGCCAAGGAATGCGGTTTCGTGTCCGTGCAGCACACACTGCCGGAGGAAACCACCCAGGAAGACCTCGCAGCCATTGTTGATCGCCTCAATGCCGATCCTGCGATCCATGGCATTCTTGTGCAACTGCCCCTGCCGCCGCATTTCAATTCCGACCCGATCATCCAGTCGATCCGGCCGGAAAAGGACGTGGACGGGCTGAACGTCGTCAATGCCGGAAAGCTCGCGACCGGCGATCTGAAGGGCGGTCTTGTCTCCTGCACACCGGCCGGCGCGATGGTTTTCGTTCGCCAGACCCATGGCGCCGATCTCTCGGGCCTCAATGCGGTCGTCATTGGGCGCTCCAACCTGTTCGGCAAGCCGATGGCAGCCCTGCTGCTCGCCGCCAACGCGACCGTGACGGTCGCCCATTCGCGCACGCGGGATCTGCCCGCCGTCTGCCGCAATGCGGATATTCTCGTTGCCGCCGTCGGCCGGCCGGAAATGGTGAAGGCGGATTGGGTCAAGCCGGGTGCCACCGTCATCGATGTCGGCATCAACCGCATCGCGGCGCCCGAGCGCGGGGAGGGCAAGACCCGCCTCGTCGGCGACGTCGCCTTCGCCGAGTGCAAGGATATCGCCGCAACCATCACGCCCGTCCCCGGCGGCGTCGGGCCGATGACCATCGCCATGCTCATGGCCAACACCGTCATCGCCGCCCACCGCGCGGCCGGCGTGGAAGCGCCCAGCTTCTAGAGTTTGAATGTCAGCCCTGCGGCGCCGGCTTGGTCGAGTCGCGGATGATCAGTTCCGCCTGCCAAACCTCGTGCTCCAGTGCATCTTCCGGACTCAGGACATGGGTGATCAGCCGTTCCGCCACGCGGGCGCCCGCTGCCCGCAGCGAAGACTGCGTCGTCGTCAGCGGCACGTTGAAATGTTCCGGTTTCAGCAGCGGCAGCACGTCGTCATGCGCGATCAGCGACACGTCGTCTCCGACCTTCAGCCCGGCGCGGTTCAGCGCCCGGACCACACCCAGCGCCATGACCGTGCTGGAACAGAGAATGGCGGTCGGCGGCCGGGTATCCGCCAGGAATGCCGTCGTCGCCCGAAAACCGTATTCGTCCGTCATGAAATCATGGGCGATCAGAACATCCTGGGTTTCCAGCCCCGCTTCCCGAAGAGCCGCCAGCATGCCCGCTTTCCGGCGCATGGCGAAGGTCAGGTGTTCCTGTCCGTTGATCAGCGCGATGCGGCGGTGCCCGAGCGAGATCAGCAGTTGCGTCGCCTCGTAGAAGGCCCCCTCATTGTCGATGTCGAGGAAGGGATAGTCCTCGCCCTGACCGATCGCCCGGCCGTGCACCAGATACGGAATCGGCAGCGAGCGCAGCATCTCGATCCGCGGATCGTCACGACGTACGGAGGCGATAAACAGCGCATCGACATTGCCGCTGGCCGCGAGCCGACGAAAGGTCGTCTCTTCCTCTTCCGGCGCACTGGGATTGATGACGAAATGAAAGTCGTGACGAACGGAAGCCTCCCCAAGGCCGGTCAGGAAAGCGCTGAAATGCACGTCCGTGTCAATGTCGGGAGCGACCGTCATCACAAGGCCGATCGAGGCGGCACGGCCGGTCGCCAGCCGCTGCGCGGCGCGGTTCGGCCGATATCCGGTATCGCGCACCGCCTGTAGCACGCGCTCGCGCGTTTCCGCATTCACCTCCGGATAGCCGTTCAGCGCCCGGCTGACTGTCGTCTGCGACAGGCCGAGCATCTCGGCCAACTGTCTGAGATTGACGACCATCCTCCAGAACTCCTGCCAAAGCGCTTTGACATCCTCCTCAAAGCGGTGTGATTGCTCATTACCATCAAAGGCGTAGCTTCGCAAAACGGTTCTCGCCTTGCCGCACCGCAAACCTTCGCTGCATTGCAAATTAACAACTTACGATGGATGGCCATGCAAAACCTCTTGACTTGCCGCCTCGACCAATGATTTCTTACGCTTCTCAAAGCGCTTTGAAAGCGGCCATCGAGAAAAGATGCCGGCAAGGTGCAGCGGTTTTTCGGGAGGAAACACGTGAAGACCAAACTGATCCTGGGCGCAGCTGCGCTTGCTCTTATCGCCGGAACCGCCTCGGCGGCGGAGCTAAAGTTCAAGCCGGGCGAAGACGCCAAGTTCAACTGGAAAAGCTACGAGGACTTCAAGTCCGGTCATGACCTCAAGGGTCAGTCGCTGACCATCTTCGGCCCCTGGCGCGGCGAAGACCAGGTCCTGTTCGAAGCCGTGCTCGACTATTTCCGCGACGTCACCGGCGCCGACGTCAAATATTCGTCGTCCGAAAATTACGAGCAGCAGATCGTCATCGACACGCAGGCGGGCTCGCCGCCGGACGTGGCCATCCTGCCCCAGCCAGGCCTCATCGCCGACCTCGCCTCCAAGGGCTACCTGACGCCCCTTAGCGAAGGTACGGACAAGTGGCTGCTCGACAATTACGCGGCAGGTCAGTCCTGGGTCGATCTCTCGACCTATGCCGGCAAGGACGGCCAGAAGGCGCTCTACGCATTCCCTTACAAGATCGACGTCAAGTCGCTCGTTTGGTACGTGCCCGAGAACTTCGAGGATGCGGGCTATGACGTGCCCAAGACCATGGAAGAGCTGAAAGCCCTGACCGACAAGATCGTCGCGGACGGCGGCACGCCGTGGTGCATCGGTCTCGGTTCGGGCGGCGCGACCGGCTGGCCGGCGACCGACTGGGTCGAGGACATGATGCTGCGCACGCAGCCGGCCGACACCTATGACAAGTGGGTCTCGAACGCCATTCCGTTCAACGATCCGGCCGTCGTCGGCGCGATCGACGAGTTCGGCTTCTTTGCCAAGAACCCGAAATATGTCGATGGCGGCACGCAGGCGGTCTCGTCCACCGACTTCCGCGACAGCCCGAAGGGCCTCTTCGCCTCGCCGCCGAAGTGCTACCTGCATCATCAGGCATCCTTTATCCCGTCCTTCTTCCCGGAGGGTACAAAGGTCGGTGAGGATGCGGACTTCTTCTACATGCCGCCCTACGCCAGCAAGCCGGATCTCGGTAACCCGGTTCTCGGCGCCGGCACGCTCGCCATGATCACCAAGGACACGCCGGCGTCGCGTGCCTTCCTCGACTTCCTGAAGACGCCGATCGCACATGAGGTCTGGATGGCCCAGTCGAGCTTCCTCACCCCTTACAAGGGCGTGAACCTCGACACCTACGCCAATGCGCCGATGAAGAAGCAGGGAGACATTCTCCTCAATGCGACCACCTTCCGCTTCGATGGCTCCGACCTGATGCCCGGCAAGATCGGCGCCGGTGCCTTCTGGACCGGCATGATCGACTATGTCGGCGGCAAGCCGGCAGCCGATGTGGCGACCGACATCCAGAAGTCCTGGGATAGCATCAAGTAAACGACCGTTTCGAGACGTCGCGCGCCGCCAGCCTTCATGGCAAGTGGCGCGCGGGTTGAGTCTTGTGGGTGGACGACGGTCGGCCGCGCCGCGGCTCCTGCATATTCCTGAGATCGGAATCGATTTCAGGTGACATTATGCAGCAGGTAGAGAGCGTTACAGCGAACCTGAGTGCGTCCTGTATGACGCCTGGCGCTGTGAAGAGGGGGGAACATGCAGCAATTGTTGATAGCTGTGGTAACGATGGTGGCCGGCGTTCTCGCTTGCGCCGCCTATTTCTACGGAACGAACCTGATCCTCGACCTCATCTTCCCATCGAAGGGTCGATCGGGCGCCAAGGCATCGCGCAATCTGCGCATCAGCAACGCCATCCGCCCCTGGCTCTTCCTGTTCCCCGCGCTCTTCGCCATGACGATCTACCTGATCTATCCGGTGATCTCCTCGGTCTGGCTCTCCTTCCACGACAAGGCTGGGCAGAATTTCGTCGGCGGCGCCAATTATGCCTGGATGATCAATGACGGCGAGTTCCGCCAGTCGATCTTCAACAATTTCCTCTGGCTGCTCGTCGTCCCGGCACTCGCCACCTTCTTCGGCCTCATCATCGCGGCCCTCACCGATCGCATCTGGTGGGGCAACATCGCCAAGACGCTGATCTTCATGCCCATGGCGATCTCCTTCGTCGGCGCCTCGGTCATCTGGAAGTTCATCTACGATTATCGCGCTGCCGGCACCGAACAGATTGGCCTGCTCAACGCCATCGTCACATCGCTTGGCTTCGAGCCGCAGGCCTGGGTCACAATCCCGCTCTGGAACAACTTCTTCCTGATGGCGATCCTCGTCTGGATCCAGACCGGCTTTGCCATGGTCATCCTGTCGGCAGCCCTGCGCGGCATTCCGGAGGAAACGGTCGAGGCCGCCGTCATCGACGGGGCGAACGGATTCCAGATCTTCTTCAAGATCATGATCCCGCAGATCTGGGGCACGATCGCCGTGGTCTGGACCACCATCACCATCCTCGTCCTCAAGGTGTTCGACATCGTGCTGGCGATGACCAACGGGCAATGGCAGACGCAGGTTCTGGCCAATCTCATGTTCGACTGGATGTTCCGGGGCGGCGGCGATTTCGGCCGCGGCGCGGCGATCGCCGTGGTCATCATGCTCCTCGTCGTGCCGATCATGATCTGGAACATTCGCAATGCCGCCAAAGAGATGAAGGGACACTGAGATGATCGCATCGAAACGCTCCCCGCTCGTTCTCTTCGTCCATCTCTCCGTGCTTCTGCTGGTCATCCTCTGGACGATCCCGACAGCTGGCCTCCTCATCTCGTCGCTGCGCGACAAGGACCAGCTGGCCGTCTCCGGCTGGTGGACGGCGCTGTCCACCTCCAGCCAGAACCTGACGGTGCGCGCGCCCGGACCGGAAACGCAGCAGCAGCGCGACGGCAAATTCGTCATCTCCGGCAACGCGCTCGACAATCGCAGCGCCAAGGTCTCCGCCTTCGGTTTCCGCACGCAGGAACCGGCCGCCTTCGAGCCCGGCCAGACCGCGACGCTCAACGACGGCGAGCGCCTGACCGTGCAGGAGGACGGCACTTATGAGATCGTCTCGGACGTCGCCATGGAAGGTTCGCGCGGCCAGCGCATCTTCGTTCAGGCAGCCGTTCCCTCGCGCTTCACCTTCGACAATTACCGCGAGGTCCTGAATGCGGAGGGCATCGGCGCGTCGTTCATCAATTCGCTGACGGTCTCCATTCCCTCCACCATCATCCCCATTCTCGTCGCGGCTTTTGCTGCCTATGCGCTCGCGTGGATGCCGTTTCCCGGCCGCACCGTGCTTATCGCCATCGTCGTCGGCCTGCTGGTCGTGCCGCTTCAGATGTCGCTCATCCCGCTCCTGAAACTCTATAACGGCGTCGGCGCCTTCCTTGGCGTGCCTGCCAAGACCTATGTCGGCATCTGGCTGGCGCATATGGGCTTCGGCCTGCCGCTCGCCATCTATCTCCTGCGCAACTACATGGCCGGGCTGCCGCGCGAAATCATGGAATCCGCACGGGTCGACGGCGCCAGCGATTTCGACATCTTCGTCAAGATCATCCTGCCGCTGTCCTTCCCGGCACTCGCTTCCTTCGCCATCTTCCAGTTCCTCTGGACCTGGAACGATCTTCTCGTTGCCATGGTTTTTCTCGGCACCGGCAATAACGAACTCGTGCTCACCGGCCGCCTCGTCAACCTGCTCGGCTCGCGCGGTGGCAACTGGGAAATCCTGACGGCCTCAGCCTTCATCACCATCATCATTCCGCTGATCGTCTTCTTCAGCCTCCAGCGCTATCTCGTGCGCGGCCTGCTGGCGGGATCGGTCAAGGGCGGCTGATACCAGACCAGACGACCTGAACCCATCGTCTCCCGAACCCCGTCTAAGGACCCACCCATTCCCATGAGCCTGTCCCCCCTCCAGAGCATGAACGAACAAACCTCGGCCCTGTTGCCCGCCGACCGCGACTGGTGGCGCGGCGCCGTCATCTACCAGATCTATCCGCGCTCCTATCAGGACAGCAACGATGACGGCATCGGCGATCTCAAGGGGATCACGCGCCGGCTACCCTACATCGCCTCGCTGAATGTCGATGCCATCTGGATCTCGCCCTTCTTTACCTCGCCGATGAAGGATTTCGGCTACGACGTCTCGAACTATAACGGCGTCGATCCGATCTTCGGCCTGCTGTCCGATTTCGACGATCTGATCGCCGAGGCGCATCGCCTGGCAATCCGGGTCATGATCGACCTCGTGCTCTCCCACACCTCCGACCAGCACCCGTGGTTCGCCGAAAGCCGCTCCAGCCGCTTCAACCCGAAGGCGGACTGGTACGTCTGGTCGGACTCCAAGCCCGACGGCACGCCGCCCAACAACTGGATGTCGATCTTCGGCGGGTCCGCATGGCAGTGGGACCCGACGCGCCTGCAATATTACATGCACAACTTCCTGACCTCGCAGCCGGACCTGAACCTGCACAATACCGAGGTTCAGGATGCGCTGATCGCGGTCGAGCGGTTCTGGCTGGAGCGCGGCGTCGACGGCTTCCGGCTCGACACGATAAACTTCTACTTCCACGATCTGGAACTGCGCGACAACCCGGCGCTGGCGCCCGAGCGCCGCAATGCCAACACGGCACCGGCTGTGAATCCCTATAATTATCAGGAACATATCTACGACAAGAACCGTCCGGAAAACATCGCCTTCCTCCAGCGCTTCCGCGCCGTCATGGACGAGTATCCGGCAATCGCTGCGGTCGGCGAGGTGGGCGACAGCCAGATCGGTCTTGAAATCGCCGGCCAGTACACCTCCGGCGGCGACAAGATGCACATGTGCTATGCCTTCGAATTCCTGGCGCCCGATCCGCTGACGCCGGCGCGCGTGGCCGAGGTGCAGCATGCCTTCGAGCGCGCGGCACCCGAAGGCTGGGCCTGCTGGGCGTTTTCCAACCACGACGTCGTGCGCCATGTCTCCCGCTGGGGGCAGGGCATTGCGGATCATGACGCGCATGCGAAATTCCTTGCCAGCATGCTGATGTCGCTACGCGGCTCCGTCTGCATCTATCAGGGGGAGGAACTGGCGCTGACCGAGGCCGAACTTGCCTTCGCGGACCTTCAGGACCCCTATGGCATCCAGTTCTGGCCCGACTTCAAGGGTCGCGACGGCTGCCGCACGCCGATGGTCTGGGAAGCCGATGCCCTGAACGGCGGCTTCGGCGATGGTCGCCCCTGGCTACCGGTGCCGCCGGAGCATCTGGCCCGTGCCGTCTCGGTGCAGGAGCAGGACATGCGCTCCGTCCTCCACCACTACCGCCGTTTTCTTGCCTTCCGCCGCCAGTACAAGGCGCTGGCCAAGGGCGAGATCGCTTTCAAGCCCTATGCAGCGCCTATTCTCGGCTTCGAACGGAGCCATGGCAATGAGACGCTGCTTTGCTTGTTCAACATGAGCGGCGAGACGGCATCTGTCGAACGGCCAGCCGAGCGGCTCGATGTGCTGACCGGCCACGGCTTTGCCTCCGAACTCGGCGATAACAGCATTACATTGCCCGCCTGGAGCGGATTTTTCGCGCGGATCGTCTGACGATCACAATGGAAGTGAACGGGGAGGGACACATGTCCGGACTGGAACTACGCAAGATCCGCAAATCCTATGGTGCCGTGGATGTCATCCACGGCATCGATCTCACGATCGAAAGAGGTGAGTTCATCGTCTTCGTCGGTCCGTCCGGCTGCGGAAAATCCACGCTTCTGCGCATGATCGCCGGGCTCGAGGAGATCACCGGCGGCGAGATGTTCATCGAGGGCGAGAAGGTCAACGACACGCCGCCATCCAAGCGCGGCATCGCCATGGTGTTCCAGTCCTATGCGCTCTACCCGCATATGACGGTTTACGACAACATGGCCTTCGGCATGCGCATCGCCAAGGAAAGCAAGGAGGAGATCGACCGCCGCGTCCGCGCCGCCGCCGACATCCTGCAACTCACGCAATATCTCGACCGTCTGCCGAAGGCGCTTTCCGGCGGCCAGCGCCAGCGCGTCGCCATCGGCCGCGCCATCTGCCGCGACCCCAAGGTCTTCCTGTTCGATGAACCCCTGTCGAACCTCGACGCGGCGCTGCGCGTCGCCACCCGCATCGAGATCGCCCGGCTGAACGAGCAGATGGCCGATACGACCATGATCTATGTGACGCACGATCAGGTGGAGGCGATGACGCTCGCGGACCGCATCGTCGTGCTTTCCGGCGGCCATATCGAGCAGGTCGGCCCGCCGCTCGAACTCTACGAGCGTCCCGCCAACCTCTTCGTCGCCCAGTTCATCGGCTCGCCCGCCATGAACATCATCCCCGCCCGGATCGTCGCCACCGGCGCCCAGACGACGGTCGAACTCGTCGGCGGCAAGCGCGACATCCTCGATATCCCCACACCCGACACCGAAAACGGCCGCCAGGCGAGCTTCGGCGTCCGCCCCGAAGATCTCCAGATCACCACCGGCGACAGCTTTCTCTTCGAAGGCACCGTCTCCATCGTCGAGGCGCTCGGCGAAGTCACCCTCCTCTACATCGAAGGCCTCGTCCCCGACGAACCCATCATCGCCAAACTCGCCGGCATCCAGCCGATCAAGCGGGGAGAACGGGTGCGGTTCACGGCCGACCGGGCGAAGCTGCATCTGTTTGACGGGGAGGGGAAGACGTATCGGCGGTGAGGGGGTATCAGTGAATACTGCAATAAAAACAGCGCTCGACGCGCTTTCGGATCAACTGCTGAACTCCTCTGGAGCTGTTTTCTATACAGGAATGACAGCCTTTACGACGTGCAAGCCGCTTTACGTTCTTGGCCTCAATCCGGGTGGAAGTGCAAGTAGACAGAGAAGTAATACAGTTCGCCGCGACATCAGGGACTATTTGCTGCGAGAGGAACCATGGTCGGCCTATATCGATGAGCGTTGGGAGGACGCAGAGCCGGGATCATGGGGTATGCAACCTCGGATATGTCATATGCTAAAGAAACTTCATCTCGATCCGAGAGAGACGCCGGCTAGCAACGTCATCTTTGTCAGGACTCAGAGTGAGACATTGTTAAAAGCCAATAAAAGTGTGCTTCTACAGGAATGTTGGCCCGTTCATGAAGCCGTTATTAAAGTACTTCAGCCACGGGCAATCTTGTGTCTAGGTAGGACGGCGGGATCTTGGGTTCGGAAGAAGGTCGGAGCCGATCGGAAAATTGACCAGTTCGTAGAGTCTAATCGACGAGGCTGGGCAAGTTCTGCACATAAGGGCGGAGAGGGGCCGATCGTTCTGACTGTGACCCATCCCGGTAGGGTGGACTGGAGAAACGTCGAGGCTGATCCTACCCCTATGGTGGCGCGATGCCTAAATCTATACTGAGATATCAGGGAGAACGCCCTTCAAGGTTCTTTGCTTGAAGGGCGCTACCGCTTAATGAAAAAACACGCTCGCCCCGTGTTCCGCTGCCCCCGTCATCGCCCGGAACGGCGCGAACAACTCCCTGCCCATTCCGAACTCATTGCCGTCCAGATCGGCTTCGGCCGGTGCGCGCGCGGCGAGGTCCGCATCCGATACCAGAACGTTGATCTCGCCGGTCGTGGCATCCAGCCGGATGATGTCGCCTTCGCGGATCTTGGAGATCGGGCCGCCGTCCTTGGCTTCGGGGGTCATGTGGATGGCGGAGGGGACCTTGCCGGAGGCGCCGGACATGCGGCCGTCGGTGATGAGGGCGACCATCTGGCCGCGATCCTGCAGGATGCCGAGCACCGTCGTCAGCTTGTGAAGCTCCGGCATGCCGTTCGCCTTCGGGCCTTGGAAGCGCACGACGGCGACGAAATTGCCCTCGAGCTTGCCCTCCTTGAAGGCGTCGTTGAGACCAGCCTGGTCGTGGAAGATCTTCGCCGGCGCCTCGATGATGTGGCGCTCCGGCTTGACGGCCGAGATCTTGATGACGGCCTTGCCAAGGTTGCCGGTGAGCATCTTGAGGCCGCCCGTCGCCTGAAACGGCTTGTCGATGGTGGCGAGCACCTTCGGGTCGTGGCTGACATCGGGCGCGCGCTCGCGGGCGACGGTGCCGTTCTCGCCGAGCTTCACGTCGATCGCATAGGCCTGAAGCCCGTGACCGAAGACGGTGCGGACGTCCTCGTGGATCATGCCGGTCTTCAGCAGCTGGCCAATGAGGTAGCCGATGCCGCCGGCGGCGTGAAAATGGTTCACATCGGCCAAGCCGTTCGGATAGACGCGGGCGAGCAGCGGAATGATGTCCGAAAGCTCGGAAATATCCTGCCAGGTGAGCATGATGCCGGCAGCACGGGCCATGGCGACGAGGTGCATCGTGTGGTTGGTCGAACCGCCTGTTGCATGTAGGCCGATGACGCCGTTGACGATGGAGCGTTCGTCGATCATCTCGCCCGCCGGCGTGAATTCATTGCCGAGCGCGGTGATGGCGAGCGCCCGCTTGGTCGCCTCGCGCGTCAGCGCGTCGCGCAGCGGCGTGCCGGGATTGATGAAGGAAGCGCCGGGCATGTGGAAGCCCATGATCTCCATCACCATCTGGTTGGAGTTGGCCGTGCCGTAGAAAGTGCAGGTGCCGGGTCCGTGATAGGACTTGGATTCCGCATCGAGCAGTTCGTCGCGGCCGATCTTGCCTTCGGCGTAGAGCTGGCGCACGCGGGCCTTTTCGTCGTTCGGCAGACCTGTCGTCATGGGGCCTGCGGGAATGAAGACGGCGGGCAGGTGGCCGAAGGTCATGGCGGCGATCATCAGGCCGGGCACGATCTTGTCGCAGACGCCGAGATAGACGGTGCTGTCGAACATGTTGTGCGACAGGCCGATGCCGGCGGCCATGGCGATAAGGTCGCGCGAAAACAGCGACAACTCCATGCCCGGCTGCCCCTGCGTCACGCCATCGCACATGGCGGGTACGCCTCCGGCCACTTGCGCGATGCCGCCCGCGTCCGCTGCGGCTTGCCGGATCATCGCCGGATAGGTCTCGAACGGCTGATGGGCCGACAGCATGTCGTTGTAGGAGGTAATGATTCCGAGATTGGGCACGGTGTCTCCCGACAGCGCGACCTTCTCCGAGGGGGAACAGACCGCGAAGCCGTGCGCGAGATTGCCGCAGCCGAGCACGGAGCGGTGCACGCCCTTGGCGGCGGCGTTGCGCACACGGTGCAGGTAGAGTTCCCGTGATGGCTTGGAGCGCTCGACGATGCGGGCGGTGATGGCTGCGATGCGGGGATCGACGGTCATGGCCTATCCTTCCGGGGCCTCTTAGGCCCCTGTCTCAGATGTGGATCATCGGTATCGGCGCGAATGCGCGCCGGTTGTTTCATGTCTGCGCGACAGACCGGTGACCGGAACGGCGCCTTTCTGGGCGCCAGCCTCCGTTACAGCGCTCCTTTTACGGAGCCCAGTAGATCGCGACCGGCGAGGCGGCGCGGCGCAGGATGGCGCGGATCGGCATGTCCGTTTCCGGACCGTCGCCTTGCGCCGTCTCCAGCGCCGTCTTCTTGGCGTCGCCCTCGATATGCAGCACCAGAAGCCGCGCATCCTGCAGGCTCGTAAACGTGTAGGTCAGCCGGGGCTCGCCGGCCCCATCCGCCTGCATGGTCATCACGCCGCGCGGGGTCTGCGGGTCCAGCGCCTCGGCAAGGCGCGATCCACCGGGAAAGAACGAGGCCGTATGCCCGTCGCCGCCCATGCCCAGCACCACCACGTCGAAGGGCCGGCCGATCCCGGCCGTCTGCTTGGTCGCGGTCGCCGCTGCCTCCTCGGCCGTGGCCGTGGGGTAGTAGAGTGGCTCGAAGACGGCGGTCGCAGCCGCGCCCGTGAGCAGGTTGCCGCGCACCAGCCTCTCGTTGGAGCGATCGTTGTCCGGCGCGACGAACCGCTCGTCCACCAGCGTCACGGTGACCTTGGTCCAGTCGAGCGGCGCATTCGAAAGCGCTCTGAAAAAGGCCTTGGGCGTCGAGCCGCCGGACAGGGCAATCGATGCCGCCCCGTTGTCGGAAATACCGGCCGAAAGGGTAGCGGCGACAGTCTTCGCCAGGTTTTCGGCAAGCTCTGCCGGGGTCCCGAAGCTGTGGAGAGTGGCGGTCATGGCTCAGACCACCTCGTGCCAGGTGCGGCCGTCACGCTCAATGAGCGCGATCGCCTGGCTCGGACCCCAGGTGCCGGCGGTGTAGGATTGCGGCTTCTGGCCCACTTCGTCCCAGGCCTTGAGGATCGGATCGACCCAGCGCCACGCGGCTTCCACTTCGTCGCGGCGCATGAACAGCGTCTGGTTGTTGCGGATCACATCGAGCAGCAGGCGTTCATAGGCGTCGGCGCTGCGCGCGTTGAACGACTCGGCAAACGTCATGTCGAGCGATACGTTGCGCAGGCGCATGCCGCCCGGGCCGGGGTCCTTGATCATCAGCGACTGCTTGACGCCTTCGTCGGGCTGCAGGCGGATGATCAGCTGGTTGGCTTCCACGCGGCCGGCCGCATCGTCGAAGATCGAGTGCGGGATCGGCTTGAAGGAAATGACGATTTCCGACATGCGGGTCGCCATGCGCTTGCCGGTACGGATGTAGAAGGGAACGCCCGCCCAGCGCCAGTTGTTGATCTCGGCCTTGATGCCGACGAAGGTCTCGGTGTTGGAAACGCCGCCTTCGAGCTCTTCGAGGTAGCCCTTGACCGGACCGCCGGCGGACGCACCGGCCTTGTACTGGCCGCGCACCGTCATCTTCTCGACATTGGCTGCGGTGATCGGCTTTAGCGCGCGCAGAACCTTCAGCTTCTCGTCGCGTACAGCCTCCGCATTCATAGATGGCGGAACCTCCATGGCGACGAGGCAAAGCAGCTGGAGAATATGGTTCTGCACCATGTCGCGCAGCGCACCGGCGGTGTCGTAGTAGCCGGCGCGGCTTTCAAGGCCGACGGCTTCGGCCACGGTGATCTGGATGTGGTCGATATAGGACGAATTCCACAGCGGCTCGTACAGCGTGTTGGCAAAGCGCAGCGCCATCAGGTTCTGCACGGTTTCCTTGCCGAGATAATGGTCGATGCGGAAGATCTGCTCTTCCTTGAAAACCTTGCCGATCGTGTCGTTCAGTTCCAGTGCGGAGGCGAGGTCGCGGCCGATCGGCTTTTCCACCACGATGCGGGTGGTCTTGGTGATCAGCTTGTGGTCGCGGATCTTCTCGGAAATAGCGCCGAAGATGCCGGGGGCGACGGCGAGGTAGAAGGCGCGGACGCGATCCTTGGCCTCGTCCAGCAGCGCCTTCAGCTTGTCCCATCCCTGATCGCTCTTGGCATCGACGGAAATGTAGAAAAGGCGGTCGGTGAACGTCTTGACCTGCGCCTCGTCGTACTCGCCGGCCTTCAGGTGTTCCTTCAGCGCCGCGCGGCCGAACTGGCGATATTCCTCGTGCGTCATCGCGGTGCGTGATGCGCCGATGATGCGTGTCGGGTCGGTCAGCTGGCCATCGAGCTGGCGGTGGTAGAGGGCAGGAAGGAGCTTCCGCTCGGCAAGATCGCCGGTGCCGCCGAAGACGACATAGTCAAAGGGTTCGACGGGAATGATCTGGCTGCTCATGGGATATCGATCTCTCTCAGGTCGGGCGTTTTATAATCTAATCGATTTAAAGGCGCTAGTGCTGCGTTGCAAAAAATGCGCCGGGGAAGGGTCACAGCTTGTCGCGCAGAGCATACCAAGTGAGCGCCAGGAACAAAAGCGGCGATCGGAAACGGCGACCGCCGGGGAAGGCGGGGATGCGCAGATCCTTCAAAAGGTCGAGATCGGAGCCTCGCCCCAGCACGAGATCGGCATAGAGCTTTCCGCAATGGTTGGACAGCATGACGCCATGACCGGAGAAACCGCCGATCGTGGTGACGCCGGGCATGACCTCCCGCACGAAGGGTTGGCGCGGCATGGTGATGCCGACGGAGCCGCCCCAGGCATGCGTCATCTGCACGTCGGCAAGGTCCGGATAGATCTCTGCGATCTGCCGGCGAATATGCGTGGAGATGTCGCGCGGATTGTCGGCCGTATAGGCCTCGCGGCCGCCGAAAAGCAGCCGCCCGTCGCGGGAGCGGCGGAAGTAGCGCACCACGAATCGGCTGTCGGCAACGGACTCGCCGCCCGGCAGAACAGGCGACGCGTCTCCCAGCGGCGCCGTCGCGCCGATGAAGGAGCGGATCGGCATGACATGCGAAGCGGTCACCGGCTCCAGCGTGCCGATATGGGCGTTGCAGGCGATGAGGGCACGATCCGCGCGAATGGTGCCGCGTGGGGTTTCCACGAGCACCTTGCCCTGGGATAGCCGGATGTCCGTGGCGTTGGTGTTCTCGAACAGCTGCGCCCCTGCGGCCTGCGCGGCGCGGGCGAGCCCGACCAGCAGCTTCATCGGCTGGATATGGCCGGTGCCGGTATCGCGGATGCCGAGAACGTAATGCCGCGATCCCACCCGTTTCGCGGTCTCCGCAGCGTCCATCATCTGCAGGTGCGGATAGCCGTAATCCCGGGCCATGCTGTCGACATAGGCACGATAGTCGCTCTCGTGCGATGCCTTGTGCGTCACCGAGAGATGACCCGGCTGGTACTCCATGTCGATGTCATGGTGCGTGGCAAAGTCGAGGAGGCCGCGCTTTGCGGTCTCCGCCATGTCGAAGAGCGCTTTTGCCCGCTCCCGGCCATACTGCTTTTCAAGCTCGTCCACTTCGGCGCGCTGCCCGGTGCCCAACTGCCCGCCATTGCGCCCGGACGCCCCGTCGCCAAACCGGCATGCGTCGATCAGCACGACCCGTACCCCGCCGGCGGCGAGGTTATAGGCCGCCTGAAGGCCGGTGAAGCCGCCGCCAATGACGGCGACATCGGCCGTCATGTCGCCATCGAGCGTCGGATAGGCCGGGCGCTCGCCGATGGCATCCTCGTACCAGGAGATGCCCGGCGAGATCGGGCTCTGCCACTTTGCCTCGGAGGTCATGGCAAGGCTCACACGTTGAGAAGCAGATATTCCCGCTCCCAGGGGCTGATCACCTGCATGAACGTCTCGAACTCCCCGCGCTTCACGCCGGCATAAATGGCGATGAATTCGGCCGAGAACACGTCGTGAAACGCGGGCTCGGCCTCGAGCGCCGCAACCGCTTCCAGCAGTCCGCGCGGCAGTTCGATTGCCTTGGTGTTGACGCTGTCCTCGGCCGGTGCCGTCGGCTCCAGTGCCTGCGTCAGACCGAGATAGCCGCAGCCGAGCGAGGCTGCGAGCGCGAGATAGGGGTTCGCGTCCGAACTCGGCAGCCGGTTTTCCACGCGTCGCGCGGCCGGTTCGGAATCCGGCACACGAAACGCTGTCGTCCGATTATCGTAGCCCCAGGCATTGTTGACCGGTGCCGACATGTCCGGCGTCAGCCGGCGATAGGAGTTCACGTAGGGCGCCATCATCGACAGCGCCTTCGGAATATAGGTCTGCATACCTCCGATGAAGTGGAAGAACTCCTTGGAGGGCGTGCCGTCCGCGTTTGAGAACAGGTTGCGGCCTGTATTCACCTCAACGATCGACTGATGGATGTGCATGGCCGAGCCCGCCTGGCTCTGCATCGGCTTTGCCATGAAGGTCGCGTAGATCCCGTGCTTCAGCGCAGCTTCGCGGATCGTGCGCTTGAAGAGAAACACCTGGTCGGCCAGCTCGATCGGGTCGCCATGCCGCAGGTTGATCTCGAGCTGCGCCGGCCCCTCTTCGTGGATCAGCGTGTCGATCTCCAGGCCCTGCTTCTCCGAGAAGTGGTAGATGTCGTCGATCAGTTCATCAAATTCGTTGACGCCCGCGATCGAGTAGGCCTGTCCGCCCTGGATCGACCGGCCGGAGCGTCCCTTCGGCGGATGCAGCGGATAGTCCGGATCGTCGTTCTTGGCCACGAGATAGAACTCGATTTCGGGCGCGACAACCGGCTTCCAGCCCTTCAGCCGGTAGAGCTCCAAGACGTGCTTCAGCACGTTGCGCGGCGTGTAGGGTACGTTCTCGCCCTTGGAGCCGGCGATGTCGCAGATCACCTGCGCGGTCGGGTCGGTCTCCCAGGGGACGATGGAGAGCGTGGAGAGGTCCGGCACGAGTTTGATGTCGCTGTCGCGGCTGTCATAGCGGAAGTCGCCCGTTTCCTCGGGGTACTCGCCGGAAATCGTATGCCGGTAGATGGCGGAGGGCAAAGCGAGCGAGGTATTGGAGGTGAACTTCGAGGACGGCATCATCTTGCCGCGGGGAACACCGGCAATGTCGGGTGTGATGCACTCCACGTCTTCGATGCCCCGAACCTTCAGCCAGTCTGCGGCTTCCTTCCAGGTTTTTACCCCGCGCGGCGCCTGAAGGGCGGACGGGATCTTGTTGCTTTTGCCGGATTTTGTCGTCGTGTTGGCGATGGTTTTCTTCGCAGGCATAAATCACCGGGGTTCCTTCGGATATTGCTTATCATAGACGGTGTTTGACGATTGGCCAGCTTGCCGTGCGCGAAAATGCTGGAGATTGGATGCCGTTGACGTTATCGCGGCATCTCTGATCGAAAAGGAGACGCGACGTGGCAAAGAGCTTCGACGTGGTGATCATCGGCGCGGGTGCGGCGGGAATGATGTGCGCGGCGGAAGCCGGCCGCCGGGGCCGCAGCGTGCTCGTGCTCGATCACGCGAAAGCGCCGGGCGAAAAGATCCGCATCTCCGGCGGTGGCCGCTGCAACTTCACCAACCTCCATACGGCGCCCGCCAACTTCCTCTCGCAGAACCCGCATTTCTGCAAGTCGGCGCTCGCCCGCTACACGCCGCGCGATTTCCTCGCGCTCGTCGAGCGTCACGGCATCGGCTGGCACGAAAAGACGTTGGGGCAACTGTTCTGCGACGACACCGCGCGCGACATCGTCCGCATGCTGATGGAAGAGATGAAGGCTGCTGGCGTCGTGCTTCGGCTGGAAACGGAGGTCGGACGCGTGGATGCATCCGCCACAGGCTTTCGCGTCGGTCTTGCCGAAGAAACCGTCGACGCCCGTACGCTGGTCATCGCCACCGGCGGCAAGTCGATCCCGAAGATGGGCGCCACCGGCTTTGCCTATCGCATCGCCGAGCAGTTCGGCCTGGCGCTGGTCGAAACGCGCCCCGGTCTCGTGCCGCTGACGGTGGCCGATGCAGCGAAAGAGAGCCTCGGCGCGCTCGCGGGTCTCGCGGTGGATGTGCGCGCGGTCTGCGGCAAGACGGCGTTCAACGAAGCCATGCTCTTCACCCATCGGGGTCTGAGCGGCCCGGCGATCCTGCAGATCTCGTCCTACTGGCGCGAAGGCGAAGAGATCCGCGTGGCCTTCGAACCCGGCACCGATCTGGGCGCCCTGATGAAGGCGGCCCGCCGCACACAGGGCCGACAGGCGGTGCAGACCGTGCTCGGCGAACATCTGCCGAAGCGCCTCGCGCAGCATCTGGCGACGGAGGCGGGTCTTCTCGACCGCCCGCTGGCCGACCTCTCCGACAAGGCGATCGACGGGCTGGTGGCGCTCGTATCCGGTTGGTCGCTGAAGCCCGCGGGATCGGAAGGCTACCGTACGGCCGAGGTGACGCTCGGCGGCGTCGATACGCGTCATCTGGATTCCCGCACCATGATGGCAAAGACCGTCCCCGGCCTGTTCTTCATCGGCGAATGCGTCGACGTCACCGGCTGGCTTGGCGGTTATAATTTCCAGTGGGCCTGGGCCTCCGGCTTCTCCTGCGGCCAGGCCGTCTGATCCGGTACGCGCCCACGATGTCGAAAGCGTGAAGGTGCTTCAGCCCTTGTTAACGAAACTGTCCGACCCTACCTGACGAATGGGAACGGATTGTCCCACAGCGGCACGGCTTTCGTATTTTTAACGGGTGCGACAGAAAGTGGCTGGTGGATCGTCTCAACCGGGTCTATTCTCTTCGGACGGAAGGACATGAAATCATGAACCAGCATAGCCGACGCAATGCCCGTGCCATCGCCATCACCAAGGCCGATGAAAGCCGTACACAGAAAATCCTGGCGCTGACCTACACCGCCGCTGCTGTGTTGACCGCTTCCGCCATCGTCGCTCTCTCGATTCTCTGATCATTCGAAATCGAGCGCTAACGGTTAAATATGCTTCTGGCTGCATCGAGAGTTGCAGCCCGACATCCCGCGCGGACAATGACGCGCTTTGGTCGTTCCCAAGTGAGGCGGCCCGCTAATCGGCGAACCTGTACATCTCCAGAACCGGCGGCCCCTCAGGGGCCATTTCTTTGAGGTCCGTCTGGCCGTGAGGACGGTAGAGGTGCGTCCCTCTTGTTTGCCATGCCGACATGGCAGGTGCGTGACAATGTCTCGCGCTGCTTACATGAAATTAACGCATCTCGTCCAAGCTGCACCCATTGAGGAGCAGGCTTGGACGACGCGACCGGAGGGATGCGGCGTCCTGCAATGATTGCGAAGCGGCTGGCGGTATCCCCGCATTCTACTGCGTAATTCCTTAAACCGGAATCGATTTAAGAGTGAAATTGTGCAGCAGGTATAAATTGTTAGAGCGACCTTTGCGCGTCAAAAAGGACGCGCGGCGCTCTAATGAGACCATGATGACGGCCTGACATGAAGCGCACCGAAAGCCGATGGCGACTTGAGGGGAGGCGGATTCAAGGCCCTGCAAGCCAGGACGCGCCCATGTTCATCGACAAGATCCTTGCCCGCTTCAAGATACAGACGAAGGTTCTCTTCTTCATCCTGCCCTTCGTCGTCAGTATCTGCGCCGTGGGCCTGACCGGGCTCTACGCATCCGGCTTGCTGCAGGGGCGCATGGAAATCTCCAACAGCGTGCTTCAGTCGCTGTCCGGCTTTCGCGATGTCTATGCCGGCATGAATGCGTTCCTGACCGATGCGAGCGAACAGACCCGCGACGACGTCGTCCTCAAGATCACCAGCCAGGAGGCCGTGCTCAATGCGACGCGCGCCCAGATGGAAAACAGCGAAGGTGCCAGCCAGCTCGACAGCGCCATCGCCGGCACCGCGAAGATCCGCGAGCGCGTCGGCGAGCTCTGGAAGCTGCATGAGGCCGAGGTGGCGCTGCGCACCTCCATCACCAAGAGCATCCGTCTTCTCCTCTCGACGCAAGGCAAGCTGATCGAGGAGGCGACCTCCGTCGAGCAGCGCGTGCGCGACGACGAGACCAAGGCGAAATCGCTGCTGCGCGAAGCCGAGCGGCTGACCGCCTCCAGTGACATCCTCACCGGCCTCACCTCCGATTTCACCCGCGCGCCGACACCCGAAGCCAAGATCAAGGTGGCGCGTGATGGCCAAGCCGCGCTCGAACAGGTTCTCGCCCAGATCGGCACGGCGCTGCCGGCCAACCAGAAGGCTGTGGCCGACACGTTCAAGGCGACCATCGGCGAAATCCGCACGCTGACCAACAATGGCGACCTCAGCGACGAGAACGCCAAGGCGATCGGCCGGCTGGTCGCGCGCTTCCGCCAGGCCAGCATCCAGTTCCAGACTGCGGCCACCGCGACGATGCGCAATGCGACGGCGACTTTCGGCAAGCTCGATGCGCCGCTGATCAAGGCCAACAAGATCCTTGAAAACGCCCGCGCCATCGTCACCGCGGTTTCCGGAATCCGGCTTGCCGCCAGCAGCTTCCTCGAAACGTCCCAGCAGACGGATCAGGCGCGCCTTGCGCGCGAGGTCAACGTGCTCAATCAGGAAGTCCTCAACATCGCCTACACAGCGCCCGAAATGCCCTTCTTCGCGGGCCTTGCGGCAACCGTCCAGCCGGTCGCCGGCAAGATCAAGTCGGACAGCATGTCTCTGATCGGCGTAAGCGCGGGCCGCCATAAGGAATTCGCTGACGCGGCAGCCGATATCGATCAGATCTGGCAGCAGCTCGTCGGCTTTGCCGAAGACCAGAAGACCAATGCGGCGATCGAGCGCGAAAAGGCCAATCAGGTCTCCGTCTTCGCAACCGCGGGCGGCGTCGTCATCGCCCTTCTCGCCGGCATCGCGCTGGTGCTGACGCTGAAAGGTCCGATCGGCCAGATCACCGCCGCCATGCGTCGGCTGGCTGAAGGTGCGCTCGACACGCGCATCGACGGCGACGCTCGTCAGGACGAGATCGGCGATATGGCCCGCGCACTGGGCATCTTCAAGGAGAATGCTCTGTCGAAGGTGCGCATCGAGGCGGAAAGCGAGGAGCAGCGGTTGCAGGCCGATGCCGAGCGCAGCCGCAACGATGCCGAGAAGCGATCGATGGACAGCCAGATCGATTTCGCGGTCAGCCAGCTCGCCGCCGGCCTTGGTCGCCTTGCGCAAGGGGACCTGTCGCAGCAGATCGAGACGCCGTTCAACGGCCGCCTCGAACAGCTGCGCGTCGATTTCAACGGCTCGCTCGTTCGCTTGCAGGATACGCTTCTGCAGATCCGCAACAATGCGGTCCTGATCCAGCGCAGCGGCAACGACATGCACGCCTCCGCCGACAGCCTGTCGCGTCGCACCGAGGCGCAGGCCGCCTCTCTTGAGGAAACCGCGGCTGCCGTCGATCAGATCACGGTCACCGTGCGCTCCTCGGCCGAGCGCGCCCATGAAGCCAATGTTGCGGTGTCGCACACCAAGAAGAGCGCCGACGGCTCGGGCGTCGTCGTCACCAACGCCATCTCGGCCATGAGCCGCATCGAGGATGCCTCGCGTCAGATCGAGCAGATCATCGAGGTCATCGATGAAATCGCCTTCCAGACCAATTTGCTCGCGCTCAATGCCGGCATCGAGGCGGCGCGGGCAGGGGAAGCGGGCAAGGGCTTTGCGGTCGTTGCGCAGGAAGTGCGTGAACTCGCCCAGCGCTCGGCCGGTGCCGCGCGCGAGATCAAGGGGCTGATCAACAAATCCACGCTGGAAGTGACGGCGGGTTCGCAGGCGGTCAAGGAAACCGGCGCAGTGCTCGCCGCCATCAGCCAGCAGATCGTCACCGTCAGCCAGCATGTCGACATGATCGCCACCGCCAGCCGTGATCAGGCCTCAGCCCTCCACGAGGTCAACGGTTCCGTCAACCAGATGGACCAGATGACCCAGCAGAACGCCACCATGGTCGAGGAAGCCACCACAGCCAGCCGCAATCTCGCGGAACAGGCGGACACCCTGATGCAACTGGTCGAACAGTTCCGACTTGAGCCCGCGACCGGTCACCGCATGGGGAGGGCGGCATGAGAGGGATTGACGGAACAGAGGTCGATCGGAAGAACGCCGGGCTCCTTCCCGGCCTTCTTCGTTTGGGCATCTGGTTTTCGATAGCCGTTTGAAGAGTTTACGAAAAAAGCCCTCTCTGCCCGGCAGGGCAGAGAGGGCTTTCCTTGCTACCGGATCCTGCACATCCTCACGATGCCCCGCTCACCCCACAGCAAACGCCGCCCGCTCATCCCGTTCCCGCTGGATCTGCTGGCGGCGGGAGACGATGGAGGCGATGAGGACGCCGGTGGCGACGATGCCGATGAGGATGGTGCAGGCGGCGTTGATCTCGGGCGTCACGCCGAGGCGCACCTGGCTGTAGATCTTCATCGGCAGGGTGGTCGCGCCGGGGCCGGAGGTGAAGCTGGAGATCACGAGATCGTCGAGCGACAGGGTGAAGGCCAGCACCCAGCCGGAGAAGACGGCGGGTGCGATGACCGGCAGCGTCACCTGAAAGAACGTCGCGGAGGGTGTTGCGCCGAGGTCGAGGGCGGCTTCCTCGATCGACCGGTCGAAGCTTGCCAGCCGCGACTGGATGACGACGGCGACGAAGCACATGGTGAAGGTGATGTGCGCGATCGTCAGCGTCCAGAAGCCCCGATCAAAGCCAATCGCGACGAAAAGCAGCAGCATCGACAGGCCCGTGATCACCTCGGGCATGACCAGCGGTGCATAGATCATGCCTGAAAACAGCACCCGCCCGTGAAAGCGCTGGTAGCGCGTCATGGCGAGAGCCGCGAGCGTGCCGAGAACGGTTGCGACCGTGGCCGAGAGCAGGCCGACGCGCACCGTGACCCAGGCGGCATCCATCAGCGCCTGATTGCGGAAAAGCTGCCCGTACCACTGCGTGGAAAATCCGGCCCAGACGGTGACGAGCTTCGAGGCATTGAACGAGAAGATCACCAGAAGCACGATCGGCAGATAGAGGAAGGCAAAGCCGATGACGATGGAGGCGATGTTGAAGCGGGACCAGCGGTTCATCTCTATCGGCCCTCGCGATCGAGGCGCGACTGCGCATTCTGGAAGAACATGATCGGCACCACGAGGATCATCAGCAGAATGGCGGCGACGGCCGAGGAGACGGGCCAGTCCCGGTTGGCGTTAAACTCGTTCCAGAGAGTCTTGCCGATCATCAGCGTTTCCGAGCCGCCGAGAAGATCGGGGATAACGAACTCGCCGACGGCGGGAATGAAGACCAGCAGGCAGCCGGCGACAACGCCCGGAAGCGACAGCGGGAACGTGATGCGCCAGAAAGCCGATATCGGCGTGCACCCGAGATCCTGTGCCGCTTCCGTCAGGCTGTGGTCCATCTTTTCAAGCGCAGAATAGAGCGGCAGCACCATGAAGGGCAGGTAGGAATAGACGATGCCGATATAGATCGCGGTATTGGTGTTGAGAATGATCAGGGGCTGGCTGATGATCCCGGTCGACAGCAGAAGCTGGTTGAGCAGGCCTTCGGGCTTCAGAATGGCGATCCAGGCATAGACGCGGATGAGGAAGCTCGTCCAGAACGGCAGGATCACCAGCATCAGCAGCGTCGGCCGCAGCGTCGCGGGTGCCTTCGCCATGCCGTAGGCGATGGGATAGGCGATGAGCAGCGTCAGCACGGTCGAGATCAGCGCGATGGTGAGGCTGGAGAGGTAGGCGTTCGTATAGAGCGTATCCTCCGTCAGCCAGACATAGTTGTCGAAAGAGAATTGCCGGACATTGTCGATAAATCCGGAAAGACCGTCCGCCCAGGCGAAGACGGGCAGGTAGGGCGGCATGGCGATGGCGGCTTCCGACAGCGAGATCCGCAGCACGATGACGAAGGGGATGAGGAAGAAGACCAGCAGCCACGTATAGGGAATGATGATCACGAGACGGTTGACGATGGCGGGGAGCAGCCTGTTCATCGGGCTCAATCCTTCAGCACGACGCCGGCATCCCGGTCGAACCAGATCCAGACTTTCTGATCGTAGCCGAGCGGGTCCTCGACGGCGCGCACCGCGTTGAGCGACGAGGCCTTGACGACTTTGCCGCTGTTCAGCTTGACGTGGTAGACCGTCATGTCGCCGAGATAGGCGATATCCCAAAGCTCGCCCTCCGCCGCGTTGACGGCGCTTCCGGCCGGCACCTGCCGCCCGACGCGGATCTTTTCCGGGCGGATGGCAAAGCCCGCTTTCGCACCCTCGCCCGGATGCTCGCTGCTGGCCGCCTCGATGGCGAAACCGGCATCCGCGTCGATGCGGATCTCTGAGGCCTGCGCCCGAGAGACCGTGCCGTCGAAAATGTTGACGTCGCCGATGAAGTCGGCCACGAAGCGGGAGTTCGGCGCCTCGTAGATTTCGGCGGGCGTCGCCACCTGGATGACCTTGCCATGCGCCATCACGGCGATGCGGTCGGCCATGGTCATCGCCTCTTCCTGGTCGTGCGTCACGACGACGAAGGTGAGGCCGAGATCCTGCTGCAGGTCCATCAACTCGAACTGGGTTTCCTCGCGCAGTTTCTTGTCGAGCGCGCCGAGCGGTTCGTCGAGCAGCAGCACCTTCGGCTGCTTTGCGAGCGACCGGGCGAGCGCCACGCGCTGGCGCTGGCCGCCGGAGAGCTGGTGCGGCTTGCGCTTTGCGAACTGCTCCATCTTCACGAGCTTCAGCATCTGCGTCACACGTTCGGCGATGGCAGGTTTGGGCATGCCGTCCTGCTTCAGCCCGAAGGCGATGTTGGTCTCCACCGTCATGTGCGGAAAGAGAGCGTAGGACTGGAACATCATGTTGACGGGACGGCGATAGGGCGGAATGCCCGCAAGGTTCTGCCCGTCGAGGATGATCTCGCCCGAGGTCGGCTGTTCGAAACCGGCAAGCATCCGCAGGAGCGTCGATTTTCCGCAGCCGGACGCGCCGAGAAGAGCATGGAACTCGCGCGTGTAGATATCGAGCGAGAGATCGTCGACCGCGACGAAATCGCCGAAGCGCTTTGTGACATTTCGAAAGGAGATGAAGGGTTTGGACGAGGGGTCCGTCCAGGGAGAAAAGGAGCGGCGAATGCTGCCAAGAGACTTCATGAAAGGGTTCCCGATAGGCCGCAGGGCCGGATGAGATGAAGAGAGGACGCCGCAGGATGGAAAATGCCCGGAACTGACGAGAACCGGGCATTGAGGTTGGGACTTACTGGCCGGTCAGGACCCGGGTCCAGAGGCGTGTCGCCACGCGCTGCGTTTTCGGGTCCCATGGGGAGATGGTGTAGAGCTTGGCCATCGTCGCCTCGTCCGGGTAGACGGCGGGATCTTCGAGCACCTCCTTGGACACGAACTGCTGCGATGCCTTGTTGCCGTTGGCGTAGAAGACGTAATCGGACGCCTTCGCGATGACCTCCGGCTTCATCATGTAGTTGATGAAGGCGTGGGCCTCTTCCACATGCGGCGCATCGGCCGGGATCGCCATCATGTCGAACCACATCTGCGCGCCCTGCGACGGGATGGAGTAGTTCACCTCCACGCCGGCCTTGGCCTCCTCTGCGCGCGAGCGCGCTTGCAGCAGATCGCCGGAGTAGCCGAACGCAACGCAGATGTCGCCGTTGGCCAGCGCGTTGATGTATTCGGACGAGTGGAATTTGCGGATGAAGGGCCGCGCCTTCAGCATCAGCTCGCCGGCCTTGTCGAGATCCGCCTGGTCGTGGCTGTCGGGGTTGAGCCCGAGATAGGTGAGGGCCGCCGGAAGCACGTCCTTCGGTGCGTCGAGCACGTAGATGCCGCAATCCTTGAACTTCGCGGCGATCGCCGGATCGAACAGGACCTCGAGGCCGGGACGAGCGTCGGAGCCGAGGATTTCCTTGGCCTTGGCGACGTTGTAGCCGATGCCGTTGGTACCCCACATATAATCGATGGCATATTCGTTGCCGGGGTCGTAACGGGCGGTGCGCTGCATCACCATGTCCCACATATTGGCGATGTTCGGCAGCTTCGACTTGTCGAGCTTCTGGAACACGCCGGCCTTGATCTGGCGCTGCAGGAAGTCTGCCGTGGGCACCACGACGTCATAGCCGGTGCCGCCCGCCAGAAGTTTTGTCTCTACGATCTCGTTGGAATCGAACACGTCGTAGACGACCTTGATGCCCGTTTCCTTGGTGAAGTCCTCAAGGATGCTGGCATCGATATAGTCGGACCAGTTGTAGACATTGACGACGCGCTCCTGCGCGCTCGCAAACCCTGCGGATCCGGCCAGGACGAGGCCAGAGATCAGGCTGACGATCTTCAACGACATGCTATTCCCCTTTATTGTTCGCGGCCTCGGCCGCGTAACGAAAGGTTAAGCAGCTTTCCATCGAAGCTCAAGACCTTTCGCACCCGCGAACGACACCCGCGAAGGACATCCACGGGAACCGCCGCCGACAGCGTTCGCCTTTCGTTACTGGAAGTCGAAGACGCTCAGCCCGGCCACCATCTCATCGAGCCCGAGGGGGCGCGTCACCGGCGGTTCGGCGCGCGCCAAGCACCCCTGGCGTTCGCAGAGGCGGCAGGCGGTGCCGGCGGCAAGCGGTGCCGCGGGTACGGCGGCATAGACCGTCTCGCCAGCCTGTCCACCATCGCAACCGAGCAGAAGCGCAGTGCGCCGCACGCGCTCGTTGAAGCCCGAGCGTGGTCCGTCCGTCGTGCGGGCGACGAGAAGGAAGCTGGCGCCACCCGGCATTTCGGCGCGCTCCACGAGGATCTGTCCCGGCTGGGCGAAGGTCGCATGCACGTTCAGCTTCACGCATCCGCCGCCGAAGGCCCGGTGCGGAAAGCCCGTCGCGCCGCGCGCGCGCAGCCGGTTGCCGGCATGGTCGATTTCCAGAAGGAAGAAGGGCGGCCCGAGCGCACCGCTTCGCTGCAACGTCACCATGCGGCTCGCCGCCTGCTCGAAGCTCACCCGCATGCGCACCCGCACGAGGTCGATGTCGAACTGCACGCGCCGACAGATGTCGAGGAAGGTGCCATAAGGCATCATCAGCGCCAGCGCCGCATAGCGGGCAAGCTCGAACCGGGCGATGCGCCGCGCCTCGCCGGAGGTGAGCGGCAGGGCCGCCAGCTCTTCGGCAAGCGCCTCCGGCATGGCGAAATGCGCGGCCTCCATGGCGATCTCGCAAAGCTGGTCCTCGGCCGACAGGCGTTCGGACAGGAACAGGCGCAGCGAATGCCGATCAAACCGGCGGCGAAGATCCGGCATGACGTGGATCGGCAGCGTGCGCACGACCAGGCCATGGTCGCGCCGCAGCCAGTCTTTCAGGGCGGCTTGCAGGTCTTCCCCCGGCGCAAGCCGCTGATGGAACGCCTCGGCCGCCGCATCGAGCCGCGCGAAATGATAGGGCCGGGTCTCGAAGATCTCGCGCACCTCGTCCATCGGCAGGCGGGCGCCGCTGAGCGCCGCGGCCTGGTCCTGACCGGACAACAGGCTCGTCAGATCCTTCAGCCGGGAGCCCTGCTCCTTGTAGGCCCGGTAAAGCTTGATCAGCCCCATCGCCGCATTCGGCGCCGCTTCCGCGATCTCGATCAGCTCCTGATCGCCCGGCAGCTCCCCTGACAGCAACGGATCGGCAAACACGGCGCGCAGTTCCCCAAGGCTGTCGGAGGCCTGTCCGCGCAGTTCCGCAAGGTCGATCTGGTAGACGGCGGCTAGCTTCAGGAGCAGCTGCACTGTCAGCGGGCGCTGATTGCGCTCGATCAGGTTGAGATAGGATGGCGAGATCCCGAGCGCCTCCGCCATCGCCGTTTGCGTCAGCGACAGCCCGTTGCGGATACGGCGGACCCGAGGTCCTGCAAAGATCTTGTTCTCGCTCATGACAAAATTTACACCGCCCCGGATGTTTCGCCCTTTGACTATTTTTACAATATTACTGACCCGTGATGTAAAAGACAAGACAGCATAACCTCTTTCACCGTCGCAATCCCCTAAAACCATTGGCAAAAGAATCGATGATTCTGTAAATCTCTCTGCATGGATCACGCAGGACACGGACACTGTTTCCGAAGCGATCGATACGAGAGGAGGATCTCATGACGAAATTTGACACGACGATGCTTTCCGCCGTTGCAGGCGGCTTCGACAGGATCGTGCGGACCATTCCGGTGGGGGATGTGGCGCGCCCTTGAGGCTCTGTCGCCGAGCGCTCGGCACCGGTGAAGAACGGCGCGAACCGCCTCTGGATGCGCTTCCGCAAGGAGGCTTCCTCCACGGCCCTGTCTGTCCTGTCCGGCAGCCGGGCAAAGCAGGCGGTTCGCGCCCGCCTCTCTATCGGTGGCGCAATCCCGGCAATCTCATACCTTCGAAAACGACAACTTTCAGAACGATTATTCCCAAAGAGAGGACGACGACAATGACGATCCAGACCCGCGTCAAGGAACGCGCAGACGAACAGGCATCCACCATGACCACCGACCAGCAGGCCGCGATCCGCATGGTCGCCAACGACCTGCATCGCCTGAACCACACCATCATGAAGGCCGTCGAGGCAGGCGTTTCGGTTGAGCTCGTTCGCTCCGCCCGCCATCACGCCGGCGAAGGCAACTGGGGTGACCTGATGATCCCTGTCATCGTTACCCAGAGCCGTGGCTGATACGGCTACCGGCTGTGATCGAAGGCCCGGCAAGACCTCTGCCGGGCCTTCGTCATGAGGTCCAGTCACCTCTCACGTTGGGGTTTGACGCGAGCGGGTCGGCGTGAAATCAACAAGCGCGCGGCAAGGTCCGTTTACCCCGCGCGACGACGTGTTATAGATCGAGTGCCGCGTATGAGGGGAACATGATGCATTCCGACCAGCCGCTCTGGACACCGTCGCAAACCTCCATCGAAGCGCAGCCGCTCACAGCCTTCATGGCGCTCTGTAGCAAGCGGCACCGCGTGCACTTTGCCGATGTCGATGCGTTTCACGCTTGGTCCGTTGCCGACCGCGCCAGTTTCTGGAGCAATCTCTGGGATTTCTGCGGCATCGTCGGAGACAAGGGCGCCCGTGCTCTGGTCGATGACGGCCACATGACGCAAGCCCGCTTCTTTCCCGATGCCAGCCTGAACTTCGCCGAAAATCTCCTGCGGAAAACCGGCGACGACGACGCCATCGTGTTCCGCGGCGAAGACAAGGTCTCGTCCCGCCTCTCTTGGGATGCGCTGTCTGCGCTGGTGTCCCGCCTGCAGCAGGCGCTGGTCGCGCTCGGTATCGGCGAGGGCGATCGCGTTGCCGCCATGATGCCGAACCTGCCGGAGACCGTCGCCCTGATGCTGGCGACGGCGTCGCTCGGCGCCATCTGGTCGTCCTGCTCACCCGATTTCGGCGAACAGGGCGTGCTGGACCGCTTCGGCCAGATCTCGCCAAAACTGTTCATCGCCTGCGACGGCTACTGGTACAATGGCAAGCGCCAGGACGTGTCGGAGAAGGTCAAGGCCGTGTCCGCGCGGCTCGGGATCCCCGTGCTCGTTATTCCCTATGCCGGAGAGGCCGATGCGCTGGTTTCCACACTTAGGCATGGCCGCACGCTTCCGGATTTCATCGCGCCCTTCAAGGCGCAAGCTCTGTCGTTTCGCCGGCTACCGTTTTCCCATCCACTCTATATCCTCTTTTCCTCCGGCACCACGGGCGTGCCGAAATGCATCGTGCATTCGGCGGGCGGCACGCTGATCCAGCATCTGAAGGAGCACGTTCTGCATTGCGGACTGAAGGACGGCGACCGGCTGTTCTACTTCACCACCTGCGGCTGGATGATGTGGAACTGGCTCGCCACCGGTCTCGCCGCCGGTGTCACCTTGTGCCTCTATGACGGGTCACCCTTCTATCCCGACGGCTCGGTCCTGTTCGACTTTGCGGAGGCCGAGCGCTTCACCGTCTTCGGCACATCGGCGAAATATATCGATGCCGTCAGGAAGTCCGGGCTGACGCCAAAGGAGACCCACGATCTCTCGGCCCTCCGCGTCATGACCTCGACGGGATCGCCTCTGTCGCCGGAAGGCTT
This sequence comes from Rhizobium sp. 9140, assembly GCF_900067135.1. Taxonomy (NCBI): domain Bacteria; kingdom Pseudomonadati; phylum Pseudomonadota; class Alphaproteobacteria; order Hyphomicrobiales; family Rhizobiaceae; genus Rhizobium; species Rhizobium sp. 9140. The sequence goes on from NZ_FJUR01000001.1 coordinate 1,405,889, forward strand.
CACCTTCGTCTATGAGGGCATCAAGCCCGATATTCAGCTCGCCTCCATCTCCGGTGGCACGGATATCGTCGCCTGCTTCGTGCTCGGCAATCCGCTGAAGCCCGTCTGGCGCGGCGAGATCCAGGGGCCGGGACTGGCGCTCGCCATGGATGTCTGGAACGACAAGGGACGCCCGATCAGGGGTGAGAAGGGGGAGTTGGTCTGCACCAAGGCGTTTCCGAGCATGCCGATCATGTTCTGGAACGACCCGGACGGCGCCCGATACCACGCCGCCTACTTCGATCGTTTCGACAATATCTGGTGCCATGGCGATTTCGCCGAGTGGACCGCGCATGGCGGCATCGTCATCTACGGCCGTTCGGATGCCACGCTCAACCCCGGCGGCGTCCGCATCGGCACGGCGGAGATCTACAATCAGGTCGAGCAGATGGAGGAGGTCACTGAAGCGCTGTGCATCGGGCAGGATTGGGACGACGACGTGCGCGTCGTGCTGTTCGTGCGCCTGGCCAATGGCGTCTCGCTCGATGACGATCTGGTCAAGGCGATCCGCACCCGCATCCGCACCGGCGCCTCGCCCCGCCACGTCCCCGCCAAGATCATCGCCGTCGTTGACATCCCGCGAACCAAGTCCGGCAAGATCGTTGAGCTCGCCGTTCGCGACGTGGTGCACGGCCGGCCGGTGAAGAACAAGGAAGCGCTGGCCAATCCGGAAGCGCTGGATCTCTATGCCGATCTTGAGGATCTCAGGGCCTGAGACAGGCGCGAGCGTCGAGGCTCCGAAGTCCCGTTGTGATGTAAGCTATCTAATAAATAACGACGGCCGGAAACATGCGCTTTCCGCCGGAAAGTCTGCCATAGAGGTTGCATCGTGTCTTTCAACGACAAGATTGCAGGGAGCGATTGTTAAGTCTTCCTTATCGTCCGCACCGCCATGGTTGGGTTCTCGCAGGTCCATGACAGACCTTGCGCCGGCAAAGCCGGAGCTCCGACATGATGTCGATTGATTGTGTTCGAAAACACTCAACTTGAGGCAGCCCTGTGGCTGCCTCCCTTTCGAACCGCGGTTTCTGCGAGAGCAATCAGTTGGCCAGAACCCGCTGCGACGGGAACGTGATTTCCACCAGCGTGCCCTCGTTCGGCGCCGAGTTGATGGCGAACAGTGCGCGGTTGGCTTCGGCCATCGCCTTCGTCAGCGGCAAGCCCAGCCCGGTACCCTCGCCACGCATGCGCGTACCGGTCGTCACCTGCCGGAAAGGTTTCATGGCCTGTTCAAGCTCGGTTCGCGTCATGCCGACGCCGGTGTCGCGGATGCGCAGCATGACGCTGCCATTGGCTTCATAAGCGGTGGAGACCACGATCTGCCCGCCGGCCGGGGTGAAGCGAATGGCATTGGCAAGGATGTTCAGCGCGATCTGCTTGATCGACCGGTTGTCGGCAACCACGCTGGGAACCGAGGTCGATAGCGACGTGCGGATGATGACGCGTTGCGCATTGGCCTGCGGCTGCACCAGCGAAACGGCTTCCGAAACCGCCTCGTTGATCTCGACGGCAGCAAAGTCCAGTTCCATTTCGCCGGCTTCGATCTTCGATATGTCGAGGAGATCGTTGACGATATCCAGCACATGGCGACCGGACCGGCCGATATCGCTGGCATATTCGATATAGCGCGCACTGCCGATCGGCCCGAAATGCTCGCTCGCCATCATGTCGGAAAAGCCGATGATGGCGTTGAGCGGCGTGCGGATCTCATGGCTGACACGCGCCAGAAAATCGGTCTTGTGTGCGTTCGCCGTTTCCGCCGCCCGCTTGGCGCTGCGCAGTTCTTCCTCCGTGCGCTTCCACTGCGTGATATCGCGAATGACGGCGCAATAGCCGCTGGAGGAGGACAGGCGACCCATGGTCATGAACAGCGGAATGAAGCCGCCGGACGCTTCCCGGCCGATCACCTCGCGTCCGTCGTTGAGCACGCTGGCAACCCCGTGGCCGGCAAGACCTGCGAGATAATCCATGACCGCGCGCTGGCTCTCATGCGCAAACAGGGTGGCAAACGGTTTACCGATTACATCGGCATCATTATAGTTGAACAGCGCATTGGCGGAGCGGTTCAGCGACCGGATATCGCCGTCAGCACCCATCACCACGACGCCGTCCGTTGCCGTTTCGAGAATCGCACGAAGCTCTTCAGTCTCGATCCGAAGTGCTTCCACCCGCGCCTCGGCTTCGGCGATTGCAGCCTGATCCGCAATCGACGACGAACCTGCCTCCACCGTTTCCAGCGCGTCCGCATGGCTTTCGGCGATATCCGCGACGCGCTCGCCTTCGGGCAGCCCCTCGTCCTCAACGGGTAGGGCATCGGCCGGCGGTGTCTCGACCAGAACCAGCGACATCATCAGTGCCACGCCCTTGTCGTCAAACGGAATGGCCTGCAGCCGCGCCGTCACCGGCACCAGCCGGCCGTCATTGCGGATCATCATCATCGCGCCCGGGGGCACATCGAGAATACCTTCGTCTTCGCCGACGAACAGAGCGTCGATGCCGCCCTCCACACGCAGATCCTGCAGCGTGTAGTAGCCGGTCAACTCGAGAAAGGCAGCATTCGCATGATAGAGTTCGTCGCCGCTATGGATCAGCACCGCGCTCTCCAGGCGATCGATCATCGCCGGGCTCAGCGCGACATCCTTGTCGCCAGCCTCGTCGGCTCCAAGCTCGCCGGCGGCCACAGGTTCGAGAACCTCGCCAGCGGGTATGCCGGTGGCTTCCGCCGCTGGCGTCTCGTCATCCACAGTTAACGCAGCATCGTCTTCAGCGTCTGCGGCTGGCCGATGATCGTCGGCATCCGCAACGTCCTCGGCAGCAACGATGTCAGCGGGCTCGTCCTCATCAGCATGCCCGGGTTCGGGCGTAGCGGCGGCATCAGCATTCGCCGCCACGATCTCGTCTCCGTCTCCGGTGCTGTCTTGAGATGCCTTAACCTCGTCAATCGCGCTGGCGATCGCTTCTTCTGTTATCGCGTCCTCGGCCTGCACATCGTTCTGACCGACCTCTACATCTGTCGCCGGGTCCGCCGCAGCCTCTTCGCCGGCATCCGCCTCGCCTTCGACCGGTGATCCTGCCGGCCCCGTGCGCTTGCCGAAGGTCGTCGTCAACTGACGCGCAATCTCCCGAAAGGCCGCCTGTTCGCTTCGCGTCAGCGTCTCGGTGCTCGTCGGGCGGGCACCGTCTATGGGAACGATTTTGTCAGAATGGCGCCGCGATGGCGTCTCCACCAGCTTCAGCGCCGGACGCTCGCCCATGAAGGGATCGCGCGGAAGGCCATCCTCAAGGCCATCGTCAAGGGGAGTGAGGTCATCTTGAATGGTATCGGTTGTGCCCGCCTCATCCGACAAGGACACGTCCTCATCCGCTGCAACGAAGAACGAGCCGTCATCCTCCAGCGTCTCGCGTTGCGCATCGGAGGCAAAGTCCTCGTCCGGCAGGGCAGGGGCCTCGTCCAAAGGCTCGCCGAGAACCTCCGCGTCCTGCGCCGGCTCGACATCATCCGCGGCGGTCGGCAGACCGGCAAGATGGAGCCCACGCGCCGACGGGTCCGCAACCGCGTCGGACACCCGTACGATGCCGAAGCCGCGGAAGCCGTCGAATTCCCGGTTGCGCGAGTAGGTCGGCAAAGCGGCGAGATCGACCGGAACGCACAGCGCTTCGCCTTCGACCGGCCACAGCACCGTCTTGCCCGACCATGTGTCGCGCCGGTTCAACAGCTCCACGATGGTTCCATCGGGATCGAGCGCGAAGCGCGCGGCGAGATCGGCAAAGCTCTGCCCCAAAACATCGGCGGCCTGCGGGCCGACCGCCAGCGCGAACTCGCGCGAAATCTCGCTGAAACGCCCGTCCGCCCCGATCTTCCAGACGAACCGGATGGACCGCATGGCGGGGTCGAAGGCGAAAGCCGCGGGCTCGGCAACAGCGACATCGTCACCGCCGCTAGAATCGCCCTCGGCATAGGTCGTCGCGGTCAGGTCATCGGACACGGCGACGTCGTCGCCTGCGGTGTCGATAAACTCGGAAAAGGTTTCCTCGACGTCCGCGCCGACTGGCGCAGCCTCCTCAACGACATCGGTAAGGCCATTGTGAACGTCCGTAGCCGGGACATTCGCGTCCACGTCCGTCATGTCGATGTCAGCGGTCTCATCGGCGATGGGCAGCCCGTCCACAGGCTCGGCCGCCACGGGGGTGTCCTCGACCAGATCCAGCGCCTCGTCGTCCGCCGCCGCCGTGACGATCTCCTCATCATCGTGCTCGATGTCGCTCAACGAATCGTCAGCCGCCGCATCTACGCCATCGTTCGGCTCGAGAACATCGGTCGCGACGTCTTTAGCCTCTACATGGCTGTCGCGCGCCTCGACATCAGCGATAACAACAGCGTCCGGCACGTCCAGATTGGCGGCTTCAGCGCTCGCCGGCGGATCCGCGACAATGGCAGCTTCCACTGGCACGCTGACGTCGCTCGTCGCATCCATATGCCCGAGAATCGTCTCGACGGCGAAAAGCAGGTGCAGCGCCGGATCGGCCGAAACCTTGCCGATGGCCGCTGGCAGCGTTCCCTTGCCTGTCAGTACGGGCCGCTTCAGCAGCCAGTCGCTATCGCGACCGACGGCTTCGACCAGCGACAGCAGCGTCTGCTGCGTCATGCCGAGCGCCTGAAACTGCGGCGACGAGGCGAGCACGGCCCCCGCACCATCGAGCACCGCCATGTGCGTATCCGGATCGTCGAAACCTGAAATCATCCGCGCGGCCATGTCCGCCACCGGGACGGGGCGGCCGGCACGCGACGGCGCAAGGCGCGGGGCGGTGAAGAGGATCGCCCGTTCGCCGGCACGCACGTCGATCAGTGCAAGCTCGGCATTCACGGTCACGCTCTGAAACCCGGCGGACATGCGCATCAGAAAGCGGCGCGTCTCCCCCGGCTCGCGCAACTGGCGCGCTGTCGATTGCAGCTGGCGAAAGGCGACGCTTGCAGCGCTCGGCCCCCCATCCAGAAAATCATAGATCGAGCCCAGCCCGAAGAGAGCCGCACCCTCGCCATTCGACCAGAGCACCCGTGACAGATCCGGCGCAAACAGAATGGCCGCATCGCCGCGCGCGAAATGATCCCGCACACGTTCATGAACGGCAATGTCGATGAAGGGGTAGGATTTCACGGGCATTCTTCTATCCGGCTCTGGCGGAGGTCTCGGGTCTCCGGATGCGTTAATAGACTATTAATATCCGTGACCCCCGAAAGGGTCCAGCTTGAGCATCGTTTTCGCAGTGAAAACCGCCCTCTTTCCTAACGCAAGGTTAATGTAACGAAACGGCACATGGTGCAGTGCAAAAATATGTTGCAGTGCACCATGGAGTATCGTAAAAGATGGTGAGAACCCGAAATCCTCCGCTATGAGCCGATGCCAACCAGGACACTCCGATGACTCAGGACATCTTTTCCATTTCGAATTTCGACCCGAACAAGGTCACCGAAACCTTCCGCGACTTTGCCGAGAAGGGCGCGACGCAATCGCGTGAAGCCTATGCGAAGATGAAGACGGCCGCCGAAGAGGCCGGCAAGACCATCGAAGCCACGGTCGAGAGCGCCCAGTCCGGCACGGTCGAACTGAGCCTGAAGGCAATCGACGCACTGCGCACCAATGCCGAAACCTCGCTGTCCCACATGGAAGCGCTGATTGCCTGCAAATCCCTGTCCGAGGTCTTCGAACTTCAGACGGCCTTCATCCGCAAGCAGGCCGAGCTGGCCATGGAACAGGCTCGCGGCATGCAGGAGACCACCCGCAAGGTCGCCGAAAACCTGGTCAAGCCGACCAAGGACGCCGCCGAAAAGGCCATGTCCAGCATCCCGCGCGCCTGATCCTGCCGCCGGAAAAGCTCTGTAAATCCGGAACCGGACGGGAAACCGCCCGGTTTTTTGGCCAAAAATCGAAGTTCGGACTTGCCAAACCGAACCCATGGCCGTAATGACGCGACCAAGCGACATGCTTGTTCGTGCGGTTGTAGCTCAGTTGGTTAGAGCGCAGGTTTGTGGCACCTGAGGTCGGAGGTTCGAGACCCCCCAACCGTACCATTTTTCCACAATGATTTTAATGAGTTACAGAGCGGCCATCGTGTGGTTTTGCTCGAGCTTGTGAATTCGAGAGTTTGCGGAACACGTCTGGAACATTCGCTGATTTATCGCGGATGAAATCGTGTGTGTGTGGTATTGAGTCATCTTGCCAATGTCGGAAGAGCGTTGCATCTCTTCCGTATGAAAGCACTTGATCTATTTTCTGGTCCAGGCGGTCTGTCCCTCGGCATGAAACGCGCAGGGATCGAACCAATTGCATGCGTGGAAAAAAACAAAGACGCCATTGCCACGTATGATGCACACACGCCTTCTGCCGAACATTTTCGTTCGGACATAAGGAGCATCTCTTTCGAGCGCTACCGGGGAGTGGTTGACATTGTCTTCGGTGGCCCTCCCTGCCAGCCATTCTCCACTGGGGGGCTGCGCAAAGGCACCGCTGATGCCCGGAACATGTTCCCAGAGTTCATGCGCGTGCTGAAAGAGGTTCGTCCAGCAGCATTTCTAGCTGAAAATGTTCCGGGGTTAGCTACAAGAGGGCGTCAGGAGTACCTTGCTGAATTGCTGGGCGGATTCGAGGACCTCGGCTTCAACGTATCGTGCCAAGTTGTTTCTGCCGCCGATTATGGGGTTCCTCAAAGTCGACGTCGCCTGATCATCGTTGGTATGCGAAATGGATCATATTCTTTTCCGGAGCCGACACATGGACCTAACGGTCATCTGCCGCATGTTGCTTCAGGTGAAATTATCAGCAAGGTTGCGCCGCTCGGAGAGCCACCAGATTGCCCCGTGATATACGCGAAATATCCTGATCCACGCCGCAGCCCATACGCTGGTCATGTCTATAATGGAGGTGGCCGCCCAATCGACTTGGACAAGCCTTGCCATACTTTGTTGGCATCGGCAGGAGGTTACAAGACGCATTGGGTGGATACCATGGATATCGCGCCAGATTATTCCGCCCACTTAATGGCTGGCGGAGCACCGCGCGATGGTGCCGTTCCTGGGGCTCGGCGGATGACGCTGGAGGAATCCGCGCTCATCCAGACCTTTCCTCAAGACATGTGGTTCGCGGGTTCACGGTCGTCTCAGTACACGCAAGTTGGCGACGCGGTGCCGCCGATGTTGGGACATGCCCTCGGGGTTGCACTTCGCGGTCAACTGGAGGGCAGAATAGGCGTGTCTAGCCACAGTCACCAACGCCAGTTTTCCCTTCCATTGCTAGCGGTATCGTGATGCCTCGCAATTTGCTGGTTGAACGCGCCGTAGACGAGGTTCTCGCTCGCATAGATGGCTTCATTGAAGGCTTGAAGTTGCAGACTTTGCCGTCCCCTTCGGCTCGTGCATCAATGGACGGCCAGCTTGGACATGGTTCTAACAGCGTCCGGCTGGCATCGCTTTTTCTCGTATTCTATTCGACCATCGATCCCGAATGGGATTGCAATTCGATACCGACTGGCATCCGTGGCCAGTACGGTGACAAGCGGTTGGCAACCCAGTTGGGTCTCAGGGATATTACGCTGCATAACGCGATAACCGCCTTTGGTGAAAACCTGGGGTGGAAAGGGAACGTCGTTAATTCCAGGCTTCAGAACGACCGTCGGTTTGACGCATTTGCGCGGGTTCTTGCCGGACTTGACCCGACGGATCGTGTTGCCTGTGCCAACTACATGGCCGCACGTTTTGCGGAAAGTCGTAAAGTGGTTCCTCCGTTGCCACCCGTTACAGACGATGTTTTGACGTATGCGCGTGCCCGCCAGCTGTTCTATTCGCTGATTGGGATACCTTCCGAAGGAAACATTCAACAATTCCTTATCGCGGCTTTGCTGTTCGTTCATCGTCAACGATACGGGTACGAGATTAGAACGCACCATGTTCATGCATCCGATCGTTTCGATACAACTGCGGGCGATATCGAGGAAGTGCTGAACGGGGACCTGATCCGGGCGTACGAAGTCACCGTCAGACCCGACTGGAAGAATCGTGTTGGTGATTTTCGGAAGAAAATGGACCTCGCTCATTTGCGTAAATACACCATCATCGCATCGAACGTGAATGGTGACGATGATCTTGCTGAACCGGCTGAGATGATCCGGTTCCTTTCTCCGTTTGGGCGGGACATAGCGGTTGTCGATATCCATGACTTCATAAATGTCTTCACGATGGAATTGAGCGCAGTGTCAACGGCGGAGTAAAATCCTGCCACGCGGCGGCGCAAAAGTCGGCCACTTGTGGCGCGCGCATGAGACCGCCGGGAGGGCTTAGGCCCGAGCGGGGGTCTCATGCGCGCGTTGCGATTTTCGAAGGGCGTCAGCCGGCCTTTCGGGCGCGGCTTTGGGCGAGACGATAGCTGTCGCCGTTCATCTCGAGGATGCTGACGTGATGGGTGATGCGGTCGAGCAAAGCGCCGGTCAGGCGCTCGGACCCCAAGGTTTCCGTCCATTCGTCAAAAGGAAGGTTGCTGGTGATCAGGGTCGCGCCTCGCTCGTATCGTTGCGAGATCAGCTCGAACAGCAATTCCGCGCCGGTCTTTGACAGCGGCACGAAGCCCAGTTCATCGATGATCAACAGCTGGTAGGCGGCCATCTGCTTCTGGAACCGGATGAGACGCCGCTCGTCGCGCGCCTCCATCATCTCGCTGACCAGTGCGGCCGCTGTCGTGAACCCAACGGACAGGCCCTTCTGGCAGGCGGCCAGGCCGAGGCCGAGCGCCACATGGGTCTTGCCCGTGCCGCTGGGGCCGAGAGCGATAACGTTCTCCCTGCGCTCGATCCATTCGCAGCGCGCCAGTTCCAGCACCTGCATCCTGTTCAGCTTTGGGATGGCGGCGAAGTCGAAACTGTCGAGGCTTTTGACGACCGGGAACCTGGCCGCCTTGATGCGACGCTCGACCTTGCGACGGTCCCGTTCGATCATCTCCCGCTCGGCAAGCCGGGTGAGGTATCCGACATGATCGACGCCTTCGGTGGCGCACAGCCGGGCCAGCTTCTGGTACTCGCGCTGGAAACTCGGCAGCTTCAGGGTTTTGAGATAATGGGTGAGAAGGATCTCGGGTGCTTGGGTGTTCATGCGACTTCTCCCGCATCCGACGACAGGAGACGCATATACGCCTTCGCCGATGTCGTCTCGACCGTCGCCCTCGGCAAATACGGGTAGATGGACAGGTCCAGTCTGGGCGGCCGGCGTTCCACCCGGCACAGGATCAGATGCTTGACGGCGTCAAAGCCAATGGCGCCAAGCTGGATCGCCTGCTTCACCGCCGCATGCAGATCGGCGAGTTCGAAGCTCTCCAGCAGGCGGAGGACCTGCACGTACTCACGCCGGCCGTGTTTGGCCATGCGGCCTTCCATCAACCGGCGCAGCGTAGCGAACTCTTGCGGCAAGTCCCAGCCCTGGAGGGGCGCTGCCTGATCCAGCGAATTGATCTTCTGCTCGATCAGCGGCAGGTAATGGACAGGATCGAAGACGACGTCTTCCCGTTCCCAGCACCGAGGATGGCGGGCGATGATCTCGCCACGGCCACCAATGACCACTTCGTTGACATAGCCGCGCACCCACACATCCTGATGGCCATAGGCGACCGGGACGGAATAGTCGTTGGTCTTGTAGCGCACCAGCGACTGCGCCGTCACCTTGGCACTTGCCTGGTCGCAGGCATCAAATGGCGAGGCTGGCAAGGCGCGCATGGCAGCCAGATCGCGCCGCAAGCGCTCGCCGATCGTCTCGCTCTCGCCGCGCAGCCTGTCGCGCTGGCGCTTCCGGCACTGCTCCTCCAGAAAGGTGTTGAACGCCTCCCATGTCGCAAACTGCGGGATCGGTACCATGAAGTTGCGCCGGGCATAGCCGACGAGACCCTCGACGTTCCCCTTGTCGTTGCCCTTGCCGGGACGGCCATAGCGATCCCGGATAAGGTAGTGGGACAGGAAGCCGCTGAACAACGTCGCGCGCTTGCGGGTGCCGTCAGGCAAAATCTTCGCCACCAGGCAACGGTCGTTGTCGTAGACGATCGATTGCGGCACGGCGCCGAAGAAAGCGAACGCATGGACATGGCCATCGACCCAGGCCTCGGCCACTGCCGCCGGATAGGCCCGCACGTAGCAGCCGTCGCTGTGCGGAAGGTCGAGCACGAAGAAATGCGCCTTCTGCTCGACACCGCCGATGACCACCATCGCCTCACCGAAATCGGCCTGCGCATGGCCGGGCGGATGCGACAGCGGCACGAACACTTCCTGGCGGCGCTGATCCCGCTCGCGCATGTAATCCTTGATGATCGTATAGCCGCCAGTGAACCCGCATTCGTCTCGAAGCCGGTCAAACACCCGCTTGGCCGTATGGCGCTGCTTGCGCGGCACTTGTCTGTCTTCGTCCAGCCAGTGATCGATCGTCGAGACAAACGCATCCAGCTTGGGCCGCCGGATCGGTGATTGTCGCTGATAGCCAGGTGGCGTCGAATAGGACAGCATCTTGGAAACGCTGTCGCGCGATATGTTGAAATGCTTTGCAGCCTGACGCCGGCTCATGCCTTCCGAGCAAGCCAGTCGAACCTTCAGATATAATTCCACGGTATAGATCCCCAGGCCCTCCTGCGCTCATTGCAGAAGAGAAATAGGTGGCCGACTTTTACGCCGCCCGAAGCGGGACAATCCCGCCGCTACCGTGGTCTAATTTTGCACCGCCGCTCTCAGCCGTTGTCGCCGGCATCCCGGTCGGCCTGTTCGCGGCGCACGCGGCGGTCGTCGCTATAGCGGTCGCGCCGGTCGTCCCGCGCACGGTCGTCGCGGTCGTAACGGTTGTCGCGATCGTAGCGGGATCGGCGGTCGCGCTCTGTGTAAACGGGCACGCGGTAGGTGTCGGATCTCGATTCCCGGATGTAGACGCCGCTTGCCGAATAGCGAGGCCCGCTATCGTAGCGCGCACCATCATCGACGCAGCCGGCGAGGAGGGCGGTGGAAGAGAGAAGAAGAACCGATAGGACGGCACGCATGGGGTCAACCTTTCAAGGGGGCAATCTGCAAAACGACAAGCGCCAAAATCACGATACACGTCGCCGCCCAGAGCACCAGAGAGACGTCGTCATGCTCTCTGCGCTCTCGAACATGAACGGCAACCGAACATCGCCCTCTGCGGACGCGGCAGGATTGCCAAACCCTCCAGGCTGATGCATGGAGCGTCCGGACACGGATATGCATCAGCCCTTGTCAAGAACAAGTCTGAAGGACAGGGGATGCAAATGTCGTAACGTCGGTTTCGGCGGAATGCGTCGCATTCCGCTGCAACCCGGCTGCTCGGCCTCTGCATCGGCTGGGGGATCATGCCGCGCGCCGGAACAATCAAGGCGGTCGCGTATCCCTGCATCCGTAAAAGCCATGCCCGAAAAAGCAGGCCCGGAAAAGCAGGCCGGAAAAGCAGACAGGGAACAGGAAACTACGTCCATGACAGATGGCGACGCATCTACCGTCCACAAGCGGATCGTCCTGCATTTTCCGGGCTTCGAGCCGCTGGATGCCCCCGCGCACCTCGTGCGTTTTGCACGAACGGCCGTGCAGAGCACGCAGGTCTGGGGCCTGTACTTCCATGTCGGTTCGCTCAAGGACAGTGCAGGCGTTCCCAGCTTCGACGTCACGGCTACGGGCCAAGGCCACCAGACGGAAAGCCGCATCCATATCTTCGACCATCATCGACTGGTCGCGCTTCTTGCGGGCAAGCCGCTCCACCGCCGTCTGATGGCCGGTTATGCGAGTGCCGGACGGGTGGTCCGACACGGCGGGCTGATCGGCTATTTCCGCCATGCCTGGCGCTTCGGCCTCTTCTTCATCTTCCCATTCCTGCTGGTCGCGCTCGCGTTTCTCGCCGCCCTCGGCGCGGCGCTCGCGCCCCTTCTCCTCGGGTTGCCTGTCTGGAACCTGCTCTGGAGCACGCCGGCCGCCGTTGCGCTCTTCCGGTTTGTGTGGATACCGCAGGCCGAACGCTTGCATACCCTGCACCTCTTTGCCGACTGGGAGCTTGCCGTCGCCATGGCGGCGCTCGATCGGCCGGAGATCAATCTCTGGCTGGAGACCGCCGTCGAGGCCGCGCGAGAGGTCCTCATCGCGGCCCGGGACACCGGCTGCGACGAGGTGCTCGTGACGTCCCACAGCATGGGCTCCACCATCGCCGCCCATGTCGTCGGCGCTCTCTTGGAGCGTGAGCCGGATTTGATGCAGGGCCGCCGCATCGTGTTCGTCACGCTGGGCGGGGCCATCCTGCAATGCGCTCTGCTGCGACCCGCCACCCGTCTGCGCGCCCGCGTCGGGCTTCTGGCGCGCGCGACCGGTATCAACTGGCTGGAAGTTCAGTGCCTGACGGACTCCATCCATTTCTATAAGGCACCCGTGGTGGCGCTGTGCGGCCATGAGGATGCACCGCCGGCCCGCATCGTGACGATCCGGCTGAAGCACATTCTTTCCGCGGAGCGCTACAAGCGCATCAAGCTCGATTTCCTGCGCGTGCACCGGCAATATGTGCTGGGTCCGGACCGGAAATCCTCGTTCGATTTCACCCTCATGACCGCAGGCCCCCTGCCGGCCTTCGACTTCGCCTCGTTCTCGCAAGCCGCAATGCCGCAGATCCCGGTGATCGACCATCCCGTTTCCCAAGGCCCGGCGTTTCGCGGGCAGGCCGGATAGACGTCGGCAATTTCCCTCTCGCGCGGCGCGGCCCGATATGGTTTATCCCGTGTCTGCCGGGTGCCGTGGAGACGGCCCCGACCACCAGAAGGATGCTCCATGACCGCCCGCTTCGATGTCGCCATTCTCGGTCTCGGTGCCATGGGCAGCGCGGCGGCAGCGCATCTTGCCGCGCGCGGCGTGTCGGTCATCGGGTTCGATGCGCATTTTTCCGCCCATGGCCTCGGCTCCTCCCATGGCGACAGCCGCCTCATTCGCCTCGGCTATTTCGAGGATCCATCCTATGTGCCGCTGCTGCAACGCGCCTATGCCAACTGGCGGGCGATGGAGAGCCGTCTGCGCGAGGATATCCTCACCATCACAGGTGTTCTGCAGATCGGCCTGCCGGACAGCAAGATCGTCAGCGGCACGCGCAAGAGCAGCGAGATGCACGGGCTGGCCTCGGAGATGATCGACGCCAAGGCCCTGCGCTTGCGCTATCCCGCGTTCGCGATCGATGACGACGAGATCGCCGTGCTCGATCCGCAGGGCGGATATCTGCGCCCGGAAGCTGCCGTCATGGGCTATGTGAAGCTCGCCGCGACCGATGGCGCGGTGCTGCATTTCGGAGAAAAGGTCACCGCGATCCGCCCCGAGGCCGATGGCATCTCGATCAAAACCGCCACGGGCCGCTATAGCGCCGGCAAGGTGATCGTCGCCACCGGGTCCTGGATCGCCGACCTCGTGCCGGAGCTTGCCGGCAAGGCCATGCCGATCAAGCAGGTGGTCGCGTGGTATCAGCCGACGGATGGCTTCATCGCCACGCCGCAGCGCATGCCGGCCTTCATCCGCGACGAGGGCGATGAGGGTTCGTATTTCGGCTTTCCGGCCATCGGCGTCGATGGCATCAAGGTCGGGCGTCACGCGCACTTCATGGAGCCGATCGACCCGCATGCGCCCAATCCGCCGGTCAACGCGCGCGATACGGATCTGCTCGACGCCTTCGTCCGCCACCGCCTGCCGATGGCGGCGGGTATGCGCGTGCGCGCGACGACCTGCCGCTATACCATGTTGCCGAGCGAGGATTTCCTGATCGACCTCCTGCCGTCCGACCCCCGCATCGTCGTGGCATCGCCCTGTTCCGGCCACGGCTTCAAGTTCACGAGCGTCGTCGGCGAAATCCTCGCGGACCTCGCCCTCGACGGCGGCACGCGCCTGCCGATCGATGCTTTTTCGTTTGCCGCCATGGAGCGCTTCATCGCGGCGAAAGGCCCGAGCGCGGATCTCGAAAATCCGATTCTGTGAGCTTGGCGCCGAAAGCCGGAATGTTGCTGAGGTCGTAGACACGGCTTATGCCGGATCGATCCGGATCAGATAGACGGTCACGTCCTCGCCCGCTTCCAGCGTCACGTCGCCATCGATGAGCATCGCGTCGAGACGCCCGAGCCGCATCGAGCCCGCCTTGACATCGCCGAGGGCGAGCAGCATCAGCGTTCCCCCGTGCTTCTTTACCGCCGTCACACCATGGATCACCCGGCGCTCGACGGCATGGAGGAAAACCCTGCGGCGTGTCATCACGTTGAGATCGGTGATCGCGCCATCGACAAGCCGGGCTTCCGTCGCGGCATCGGCAGGAAACGCATAAGGCGCGTCCTGCGCCGTCAGCGTCACCGGCGCCCGACCTGATATTTCCAGTGTCATCCCATGACCTTCAAGGATCGACAGCGTTCGGTCTACGCCGGAAAAGACCGAGAACGGCCCATCTGTCGCAACCGAAGCCATGCTGATCCGCCAGCCGAAATTCTCCATGGAAGCGTCTGGTGGAAAGACCGCAATCTCCACCGTCTCGCCGCTGCCATTCTTCCACGGCATGCGGCGGTGGTCGCTGTTGCGAAAGACTGTCATGAGGTGTCTCCGGGACCGAGCCGAGAACAGCGGCAGGCGCGTGCGCCTGCCGCTCATTGGTGTCAGTTGCCGAGAATGCCCGGCAGGCGCAGGCCCTTGTCGCGGGCGCAATCGAGGGCGATGTCGTAGCCGGCATCCGCATGGCGCATGACGCCGGTGGCCGGGTCGTTCCACAGCACCCGCTCGATGCGCCGGTCGGCGTCCTCGGAGCCGTCGCAGCAGATGACGACGCCCGAATGCTGGGAGAAGCCCATGCCGACGCCGCCGCCATGATGCAGCGAGACCCAGGTCGCGCCCGAGGCGGTGTTGAGCAGCGCGTTCAGCAGCGGCCAGTCCGAGACGGCGTCGGAGCCGTCCTTCATGGCTTCGGTCTCGCGGTTCGGCGAGGCGACGGAGCCGCTGTCGAGATGGTCGCGGCCAATCACGATCGGTGCCGAAAGCTCGCCGGTGCGCACCATCTCGTTGAAGGCGAGGCCGAGCCGGTGGCGATCGCCGAGGCCCACCCAGCAGATGCGCGCCGGCAAGCCCTGAAAGGCGATGCGCTCGCCGGCCATGTCCAGCCAGTTGTGCAGGTGCTTGTTGTCGGGCAGCAATTCCTTGACCTTCGCATCCGTCTTGCGGATGTCCTCCGGATCGCCGGAAAGGGCCGCCCAGCGAAACGGGCCGATGCCCCGGCAGAACAGCGGGCGGATGTAGGCCGGCACGAAGCCCGGGAAGTCGAAGGCGTTCTCCAGCCCCTCGTCCTTCGCCACCTGACGGATATTGTTGCCGTAGTCGAAGGTGGGAATGCCAGCCTGCTGGAAGGCGAGCATGGCCTCAACATGGTCCCGCATCGAGGCGCGGGCGGCCTTTTCCACGGCCTTCGGATCGCTTTCGCGCTTCTGGCGCCATTCGGCCATCGTCCAGCCCTTCGGCAGATAGCCGTTGATGGGATCGTGGGCGGAGGTCTGATCGGTGACCATGTCGGGGCGGATGCCGCGACGGACCATTTCGGGGAGGATATCGGCCGCATTGCCGAGCAGGCCGACGGATTTCGCCTCGCCGGCAGCCGTCCAGCGTTCGATCATCTCCATCGCCTCGTCCAGCGTCTCGGCGCGCGCATCGACATAGCGGGTGCGGATGCGGAAATCGATGCTGTCGGGGTTGCACTCGACGGCCAGGCAGCAGGCACCGGCCATGACGGCGGCAAGCGGCTGCGCGCCGCCCATGCCGCCGAGCCCGCCGGTCAGCACCCAGCGGCCCGTAAGGTTCCCGTCGTAGTGCTGACGCCCGGCTTCCACGAAGGTCTCGTAGGTACCCTGCACGATGCCCTGGCTGCCGATGTAGATCCAT